>NZ_JASHDL010000006.1:0-112602 GCF_047463635.1 Streptococcus infantis | reverse complement strand
TTTAGGAACTTTGACAACTTTAAGAAACGAATTTTCATCGCTCTGAATATAAAAATGGAGAGGACAACGATTGTCCTCTCCAGATGTTAGCTTTTATTCAACCCACTACAGTTGACAAAGAGCCCTTATTTTCTAAATTTCCATTGGCTATAAATACCAAAAGCGACAATCCAGATCGCTGAACCCCTAGCTCCCATTACAGTCGATTCTTGTAAGAAGAGAGTTCCAAATACAAAGATAAAGAATAGCATAGTTAGAGGATTTAGCAAGCGATATCGAGGCATGAGATAGCCATCTGACATAAAGTCTTTAGACTTACGATATTTGAGATGGGCTACCATGATCAAGATGTAGATGGCGATGTAAACACCTGATGAAGAAGCTGTAATCAAAGCAAAGGCATCTGATACGCCTGGAAGAACATTGATGAAGGCTGCAAAACCAATCAATACTGCAGAAGCAATGATAGCATTCTGAGGAACGTTGTGACGTGAGAGTGTATCTGCCTTAATAGCTTTCAAGAAACGATTTGGTGAATCATGGGCAATTTGGTACAAATGACGACCTGTTGAGTAAAGGGTTGAATTCAAGGCTGATGCAGCTGAAGTCAAAACTACAAAGTTAATTAAAGCTGCCGCCCACTTAAGACCAACAAGTTCAAATACCGTTACAAATGGTGAATCCGCTGCAGAAAGCTCACGCCAAGGAATAATAGACATGATTGCTAAGAGAGCTCCACCGTAGAAAAAGATAATTCGCAAGGGAATTTCCTTAACAGCCTTAGGCAAGACTTTTCTTGGATCCTTGGTTTCAGATGTGGTAACACCGATAAATTCAATCATTAAGTATGCAAAGAAAACCATCTGGAAGGCCATGACAAAGTTCATAGCACCATTTGGGAAAAGTGAGAACTGCTCACTAATATTAGCGAGACTTGCTGAACCATATGGAGTTTCAAAGCCAGTCAAAACAAGAAAGACCCCTGTTGCAATCATAGCGAGAATGGCCACGATTTTGATCATAGCAAACCAAAATTCTACTTCACCAAAGATTTTAACGGCAATCAAGTTCACCAAGCCGAGTATTGTCAGAAATACAACCTGAATCAACCAAGATGACCAGGATGGAAACCAAAACTGAACATAGTGAGCAATAGCTGTAATCTCAGCCATACCGATAAAGACTACTGAGAGCCAGTAAGACCAGACTGAGAAGTAACCCCAACCCTGACCTAGATAACGGGTGATAAAGTTGATAAAGGTATGTTGCTCCGGATCTTGGTACAACATTTCCCCGATAGCACGCATCATAAGATACATAAAGCCACCTGTAATCATATAGACCAAGACGATTGACGGACCTGTCAAACTAATTGAACGTCCAGCTCCTAGAAAAAGTCCTGTTCCAATTGTTCCTGCAATCGCCATAACCTGAACATGGCGATTGGTTAACCCACGTTCCATTTTATTTTTCTTTTTGTGCTTATTTTCTGAATTCATATAGTCTCCTCTAGTTTTTAGAATGAAGAAAAGGAGTGATAGGAAGCGCTTTCCCCATATCTACTCCTTCTTTTCATTCCTATTAAACTGTTTTTTCTACTTTTAAGATTTTAACATCATAGCTTCCTACAGGTGTTTCAATCGTAACAGTATCACCTGTTTTCTTACCAATCAAGGCTTGCCCAATTGGGCTTTCATTTGATACTTTACCTGCAAAGGCATCTGCACCCGCTGATCCCACGATGATATATACTTCTTCGTCGTCTTCACCAATTTCTTGGATAGTGACTGTTTTCCCGATAGCAACTTCATCTTGAGCAACTGCATCGCTATTGACAATCTCAGCATAACGGATTTTTGTTTCCAAGCTAGAGATTTGTCCTTCAACGAAGGCTTGCTCGTCCTTAGCTGCTTCATACTCACTATTTTCTGACAAGTCACCGTATGAACGCGCAATCTTGATGCGTTCTACAACTTCTGGACGACGAACTAGTTTCAACTCTTCTAATTCTTTTTCGAGTTTTTCCTTTTCTTCAAGGGTCATCGGATATGTTTTTTCTGCCATTTTTCTCAACTTTCTTTTGATTAAATTTATATTTCTTTAGGTAGTAAAGCAAAATTATGTGGTAAACCACATAATTTTACAATGAAGACAAAGTCTTTTTAAAGCTTTCCTTAAATGATTTTAGTCAGTATCGACCTTTTAAAATCTGTGCCTAAACCGAATGATTCTATCACTGCTAGACTCAGGTTCAAATAAGAGGTAGGTTTTTACTTTCGTAATTTCCGAACGCCTAAAACTTGTGAATTTCAGGCGTTTCTAATCATAGCGGAAAGACTGGTGTGACTTGCTATTCCCGTAAAAAGATAGTTTCTCTTCTACATTCACGGATTTAATCGCAAATCTTGTTCTAAGAGTTAGTTTGAACTGCTTGATTGTGTCAGTTTACTGTTGACATGCTCTGCAACGTTTCGATCATGTTCTTCTCGTGTCGTTGCAAAGTAAACCTTACCATCTTGTACGTTGGCTACAAAGTAGAGATAGTCGCTCTTAGTTTGATTGATACTTGCTTCAATTGCATCCAGACTTGGACTGTCTACTGGGCCAGGCATTAAGCCAAGGTTCATATAATCATTATACGGTGAATTGATTGTTGTATCAATTGCTGCATCATCTGCCAAGCTAATATTTTGTCCTAGCTTACCTTCTGCATAGAGAATAGCAATGTTACTTTGAAGTGGCATACCAAGGTTCAAACGATTATAGAAGACTCCAGCGATCAGTTTGCGATCGTCAGTTTTCAATCCTTCTTTTTCCACAAGTGATGCGATGGTGAGGAGTTCATTCACTGTCAAGTTCTTTTCTTTGATTGCAGTGTAATGTGCTGACAAGTTTTTGTCCATAGTTGCCACCATTTCATCAATCAAGCTTTCAATAGTTGTGCTTTCTTTGATAGCATAAGTTGCTGGGAAAAGATAACCTTCTAAACGGTAACGAACACCACTTTCTTTAGTTGGTAGACTTCCGAGAAGGGTTGGATACTTAGCAACTAATTGAGAGATGAAGGTTTCATCTTGAACTTTTGCCAAGAAGGCATCAGCAGTCAAAGGTTCTTTAAACTCTCCTTGAAGCTGACCAACTGTTTGTGCGATTTGATCAATAGTATAACCCTCAGGGATTGTAAGATTTGCAAGTGCAACCTCTTGAGGTTGAGGAGTTCCACCCTTTTGCAATTCTTTGATGATATCATCTGTACTCATGCTCTTCTGCAAATTATAGTAACCAGATTTCAAATCATTGTAGTCTTTATACTTAGCATAAAGGCTAAAGATAAAACCGTGTTTTACCAATTCAGATTTTTCTAAGGTGTCACCAATTTGCTGAAGATTGGCCCCATCTGGAATCTGAACAGTGACATACTGTTTTGAATTTGCATCAACTGGTTGAAGTGCAGATTCGACATAACGGTAACCGAAGAATCCACCCGCACCTAGTAAAATCAATAAAACAAATACTGTTACGAAAAATCCTTTCAAGCGTGATTTTTTCTTTTTCTTGATTGGTTTCACTGATTCTTTACGACTTCTTCTAGGAAGTTCAGGTCTAGTTTCAACTGGAGCAACTGGTTCTTGACTTGGAGTTTCTTTTGCAAGAACTGTTGGTTTCGGTTGAGGTTTAATATTCTTTCGAGCAGGACTTGGTTTGGCCTGATTCGTACGATAAGAAACTGGAATCCTTGTCGAATTAGCATTGAACTCTTTCTCTTCTTGAACCGGCTGAGCAGGTACATGAGATTCAACTCGATCTACAGTAGGTACTACTGGTTCTGTAGCTACTGCGGATTCTGTAGGTGTAACTTCTGCTGGTTCTGCAGGTGTAACTTTTTCTGGAGCCACAGCTGGTTCTGCAGGCGTAACTTTTTCTGGAACTACAGCTGGTTCAACAGGTTTTTCTGATAATAAAGATGGACGTGGTGGAACTGTTGGAGCATTAGCAAATAGTTCATCCACTAGTGAAACTGAATCTTCCATCAAGTCTTCTACAGACGGCTCTTTCACTAGTTCATCTGTCTTTGAAAGAGTACTAAAATCAGAGAAAAGCACATCCTTACCACTCTCGGTAGCGCTAAGCTCTTCTTCTCTTTTCAATCTTTCTAAGTCTCTTAAAATTTGTTCTTTAAAACTTAACTTTTCTTCTTCTCTTGAATTTTCGCTCAAAGGTATTACCTCCTTCTTGATAATCCATAATATTATATCTTAAAAACTAAAGAAAAGCAACCATAGATGCCTTTCTAATGCCTAATTCGTGTTTTCCCAGACCATATCATACCATTCTTCACCAGCAAAAGTCGACTTGGATTTTCCTTCATTTACAAAACCATGTTTTTCATAATATCCAATGAGATAGTCATGGCAGGTTAGATTGATTCCCTCACGCTCATGCTCAAGAGCGAGCTCTTTTAAGGCGGTCAATAATTTTCGTCCGACACCTAAAGCTTGAGCTTTCTTAGCAATGGATAGACAAGTCACAGAGATATAGCCACCTTTTTGATGGCTATAATCTTTAATGTCTTCTGTAAAGGACTGGTCTTGTAAATATCGATGAGGGATTACTGGTCCTTCAACGTAACCAAGGATTCGTCCCTCCTTTTCAGCCACTAAGAAACTGGTCTTAATTTCCTTCAGATGAGCTTCAAAGACAGATCTTGGAATAGCTTCCTCAGCAGAGAAATTTTCCAACTCAATCTCTAGGATACGATCAAGGTCTGTAAGCCTTGCTTGTCTAATAATCATCTTTCCTCCTGAAAATAGGGATTTGCCCAAAACATATGAAAATAAGTTTCACTACTAGTTGGCACATCAGCTAAACCTCGGTCAAGAAATCCATTCATCTCAAAGTAAGCCAGCAATTCATCCCTAGACAGCAAATAGAGACCTTGGCTATTTTTCTGAAAAGTATACTCCTTCATAGCTCCCAACAATAAGGTCCCAAATCCTTGTCCTTGATAATCAGGATGGACGGCGAGATCTAAAATAGTGATAAAATCATTCGTGTCAGGAATTGCTGCTTCAAGCTGCTTCCTAGAATCACTTTGAGTGAACTTAGTGAGTTCGTCACCAATGATATAACCAATGATTTCTTCATTAAGGCTGGCTAGCAGAAACGTACCCGCATGGTTGCGGATACGCTCTTTTATCATTTCTATACTAATTTCATCTTGGGAGTCAGAGTTGCTTTCTCCTATCAGCCAGATTGACTCTAAATCTGATGGCTGAACCTCCCGAATAGTGATTGAAAATTCCATGATATTCCTTATTGAACATTGCTAGTCAAGTTTGACAAGAGACGCTCAAATGAGTATTCATAAGTTTGGATGTCACCAGCTCCCATAAAGACATAGACAGCATTGTCATGGTCTAGAAGTGGAGAAACATTTTCAACTGTGATTACTTGATTTTTCTTATTAATCTTACTTGCAAGGTCTTCTACTTTGACATCACCATGGTCCACCTCACGAGCTGAACCGTAGATTTGTGCTAGGTAAACCGCATCAGCCTGATTCAAGGCTTGGGCAAAATCATCCAACAAGGCGATTGTACGAGTAAAAGTATGCGGTTGGAAGATAGCCACGATTTCCTTGCTTGGGTATTTTTGACGTGCAGCATCAAGAGTCGCTACGATTTCAGTTGGATGGTGAGCAAAATCATCGATGATAACCGTATCATTGACAATCTTTTCTGTAAAGCGACGTTTCACTCCACCAAAAGTCTTCAAATGTTCACGCACCAAATTCAAGTCAAAGCCAGCAGTATAAAGCAAACCAATTACTGCAGTGGCATTCATGATATTGTGACGGCCGAAAGTTGGAATGTGGAATTGGCCCAACTCTTGACCTCGGAAGTGAACGGTAAAGGTTGAACCTGTTGTAGAACGAAGTAAATCGCTGGCTACAAAGTCATTACCTTCTGCTTCAAAACCGTAATAATAAATTGGAGCATTAGCCGTAATCTTACGCAACTCAGCATCTTCACCGTAGACAAATAAACCTTTGGTAATTTGTTTGGCATAATCATTGAAGGCGTTGAAGACGTCTTCCAAGCTTGTGAAGTAGTCTGGGTGGTCAAAGTCAATGTTCGTAATAATAGAATATTCTGGGTGATATGGCATGAAATGACGCTCATACTCGTCTGATTCAAAGACAAAATACTTGGCATTTTCAGATCCACGACCTGTACCATCTCCAATCAAGTAACTTGTATCAGTGATGTGTGACAAGACGTGAGAAAGCATCCCAGTTGTTGAAGTCTTACCGTGGGCTCCAGCAACTCCCATGCTGATAAAATCACGCATAAAGCTACCGAGAAACTCATGATAACGTTTATAGCTCAAGCCCTGTTGATCTGCATAGGCAATTTCAACGTTATTATCTGGACGGAAGGCATTCCCAGCGATAATCTCCATATCCCCTTGTAAGTTCTTCTCATCAAAAGGTAAGATTGTAATCCCTGCTTGCTCTAGTCCACGTTGGGTAAAGTAGTACTTTTCAACATCAGAACCTTGCACCTTGTGCCCCATTTGATGCAACATCAAAGCCAAGGCACTCATACCTGATCCTTTGATTCCGATAAAATGATAGGTTTTTGCCATTTTCTTCCCCTTTATTCGCTCATTCTAGTCAAGTTAAGCTCTTGGGCAACTTGACGTTCTTGTTCTTTTTGTTTACTTTTTTTGTTATAAATTTGGCTTTTCTTTAAAAAGTCATAATTGTTTTTCTTGGAACGACTTGTTTCACCGTCTGAAATTGGAGGTTCCACTTGAGAAACTGTTTCTGCCAAAATATAGTGAGATTGACCTAACTTCTGACTATATTTCGCAAATTCTCCTGGATTTTCTTTTTGAAAAGGTGCTGTCGGTTGATTTGCTGGACGCACCTGGCTTGGTTTCGTTTGACGTCTCGTATGACTTACATCCTGAGTCAAATATCGAGCCGAGCGCTTCTTTTTCAAATCCGCGCGCGCTTCTTCACGCGCTAATTCAGCATAGGATTTTTCTTTTTTCTCAATCGGTTTTACAAGAGGCTTGGCTTTCTCTTGCTTTTTTTCTTCAGTGATTGGAGACCATTCTAAGTAGTTTTTATCTTGATAATCACCTTTGATATTACTGATGAAATCAGACTCATCGTAAAGATTCATAACTGGCATTTCCGTCAACATGACTTCATCATCTGCCACTATTGGAAATCGTTTTTGTGTCATATTTATTTCCTTTCAATACTCCATTATAGCGTAATGTCTTGATTTTTCAAGTATAGGCTCATGAAATCCCTAAAATTTCTCGTATTTCAGCTAGACTCAAACTTCCTCGAGACTCTGTTCCATCCAAGATTTCAGAAACAAGATTTTTCTTTTTCTCTTGTAATTCTTGAATCTTTTCTTCAATTGTACCTCGAGTCACAAGGCGATAAACTTCAACAGCTTGTTCTTGCCCCATACGATGGGCGCGACCGATAGCCTGTGATTCAACTGCAGGATTCCACCATAAGTCTACTAAAATGACTGTATCCGCACCAGTGAGATTGAGACCGACCCCGCCAGCCTTTAGGGAAATTAAAAATACATCGCGCTCACCTTGATTAAAGGCTTTGGTCATCTCTTGACGTTCTTGTGAAGGTGTTGAACCTGTAATTTTAAAGGAATTCAAGCCTAAGTCAGGCAGCTCTTGCTCAATCCGATCCAACATACCTCTAAATTGTGAGAAGATAAGTACACGGTGTCCACCTTCAGCAATCTGAACCAGCAAATCTCGTAAACTATCCAGCTTCCCGCTCTCTCCTTGGTAGTCCTCCATAAAGAGCGAAGGCGTATCACAAATCTGACGCAGACGCATGAGTCCAGTCAAAATTTCGACGCGATTTCGTTGAAATTCCGAATCGCTTACCTGTCCCAAACGTTCCTGTATCTGTTGCAGTTGAGCAAGATAGATAGCTTTTTGTTGATCCTCCAGTTCATTCTTATAAACAACTTCAATCAAGTCAGGCAACTCTGTCAAAACCTCTTCTTTCTTACGTCTCATGACAAAGGGTTTGATAAATTGAGCCACTCTCTCGGTTGATAGTTTCATAAACTCCTTCTTAGCAGGTAAGAGGCCTGGTAAGACAATCTGAAAAATCGACCAGAGTTCTCCCAGATGGTTTTCAATCGGTGTTCCTGATAGTGCAAAGACAGATGGAACCACAAATCGTCGTAAACTTTGAGCAATCTTCGTTTGTGCATTTTTCATCACTTGAGCTTCATCTAGAAAAAGAAAATCAAAAGATAGGTCTCGATAAATTTCACTATCTTGACGGAAAGTAGCATAGCTTGTCACATAAATCTGATGATTTTCTGCCAAAATTGACTCTCGATGAGATTTTAAGCCATGCACGACCACGACATCCAAATCTGGAGCAAACTTTTGAAATTCATCAGCCCAGTTATAGATTAAGCCAGATGGAGCAAGGATTAGGACACTAGTATCTGCTTGAACCTGACTACTTAAAAAGGCGATGGTTTGCAAAGTCTTCCCAAGCCCCATATCATCTGCTAAAATCCCACCAAAGCCATAATGGTGGAGCATTTGAAGCCACTGAATTCCCTTTTTCTGATAGTCTCTAAGATCTGCTTGGATATTCAGCTCTTTCATCGGAAAATCTTCTGGATGCGTCAAATCATGGGCCAGATTACGAAATTCTTCGGTGAAAGAAATTTGATCCTGGTCCTTAAATAGATGAGATAGGGTATAAGCTAGGGATTTACGAGCTCGAAAAGCTCCATCTTGTAGGTCCTCTATCCCTAATTCTTCTAAATCCTGACGGATACGCTTGGTATGATCATCGAAATAGTAAACCTGATTCGAAGAGCTGATGTAATAATCCTGCTTCTCAACTAGCGCTTTCATCGCTCGATCGATTTCTTCTTGATCTATATTTTGAAAATCAAATTGAATTTCTAATAGGCTTCCCTTGGATGAGATGTGAACTTGAGGCTTCTGAACCTGATAAAGGTCTTGCAAGTTTTCAGAAATCTTTAATTCTCCAAGTACTGCAAAGGCTGGCAAAACTTCCTGGAAAAAGGCATGGACTGCATCAGCTTTCAAACTTTGACGCCAAGAACGAAAATCTGCTTCAAATCCAGCAGATAGAGCCAATTGAAAGATTTGCTTCTCCAGTTGAATATCACTAGCAAAAGGAAGACTCTCTAGTTCATTACGATTCCTTACTAAGCAAGTTTCATACTGAAACTGCATATCCAAGCGAATAGAACCGTCCTCTTCTCCTTCCATGTAGAAAGAAGGACGGAAAGACTGAATTTGGAGCGCATCAGGGACTTTTACCTCTCCTATGTCTTTAAACTGCGACAAGGTCGAAGCTAAAAGATCTCGATCACTGGTATCAAATTGTAAAATCTTTCTACCACTTTTATCGATAGATACTTTTTTTAATTTTTCTATAAGTCTAGCTTGTTCTTTAGACAGAAGATAAAATGTACCTTTAGTAAACAAGACTTGTCCCTTATAAAACGAATTAAGCCCTACCTGTTGAAAAATTTCCATCTCATAATAGTTGGATTTTTCTTCAATTTGAAAGGTAAATAAGCCTGCTTGACCATCAAAATCTTGAAATACAAGATAAGGATAGCTTGAAATCTGATGGTCAAATTGGAATTCATCTAAGCCCATCAGCAGACTAACACCCTGCTCAAAAAAAGACAGCGGGAAATAGAGATGACGACCTTGATTTTGGAAAAAGAGGGCATTTTCAACCTCATCTTCTACAATTCCCTGAAGGAAATTCAGAACAAATTGGCTACTTTCATCAAACTGACGAATATTCAAGGAAGTTTCATATAACTTTCCAATCATATAGGGTTTACTAGTTTCTAAAACCTTCAGAAAAAGGGGAATATCTCGGATTACATAAAATTTCTGTGTCTGGATAAGACCGACTCTCAAAGTCCAAATAATGCGATTAGTCCCTGCTTCAATCTGCCCTTGAGCAGACAACTGATAGATTTCAGAAAGACTAGGAATTTGAATGGATTCTAAAAACTTTCCTCCAAAAGTAACCTGAGTTTCAACTTCTTCTTTCTGTTCGTGCACATTTTCCAGATTTCCCAAGAGTTCCTGACCAATGTGATTATTTTTCAGGTAATGCTCTAGTGCTGCCAAATGCACACAGAACCCTCTTTTTTGGAAAAAATCACAAGCACAAAAAACCAAATCATCATCTAAGCTATAGCGAATTTCTTCATCTGCTACACGCGCATAGAGGCGATGATCTTTCTCTTTGATAATTTCAATCTGACTAGTTTCGTAGAGTTGAGCTCCCTCCATTCGAAGCTTCCCTGGAATCAATTTAGCCATATTTTCCCCTTTACTTTATCTCTTAATTATACCACATTTCTTCTTACGAAAATAGCCTTCTAGGAGTACTTTTCTCCTAAAAGGCTAGCTTGTTAAAATTTAGCGAAAGTAGCAATGATTCGTTGGCAAACTTCTTCCAAGACAGATGTCGGCATAGCTACATTTAAGCGAGCGTGGAGGGCTCCTTCTTCACCAAAGTCCAAGCCTCTGTTCAGGATAACCTTGGCTTCGTCTCT
Source organism: Streptococcus infantis (assembly GCF_047463635.1). Classification (GTDB taxonomy): domain Bacteria; phylum Bacillota; class Bacilli; order Lactobacillales; family Streptococcaceae; genus Streptococcus; species Streptococcus infantis_W. Next base: position 101,965 of record NZ_JASHDL010000006.1, on the reverse strand, counting down.
TAAAAGGCTTCTTAATTCTTCATCACTAATATCGTAGGCTGAAAAATCAAGCCAAATGAGATAGGTCCCTTGAGGTTTCATGACCTTAATTTTAGTTTCTTTCCCAAACAAATCAACTACATAATTGATGTGTTTCTCAATCAGTTCTTTGAGTTCTGTTAACCAATCTTCACCAGAGCGATAGGCTGCTTCTGTTGCCAAATATCCCAACCCTGAGATTTCATGTTGATTATTAGCCAGCTGGCGCTTTTGGAAAGCAAGTCTTAACTTAGGATTCTCGATGATAGCATAGGAATTCTTTGTTCCAGCAATGTTGAAGGTCTTGGTAGCGCTGCTTAAAATCAGTGAAAATTCTTTAAAATCTTCATTTACCGTATTGAATGACTGGTGCTTGTTCCCAAACAAGGCCAAATCTTGGTGAATCTCATCAGACACCAACAAAACTCCATGTTTTTGACAAAGTTGTCCAATCTTCTCTAAGACTTCCTTCTCCCAAACACGTCCACCAGGATTATGAGGGTTGCAGAGAACGTAAAGTTTCACATCCTCTTCAACAAAGTCTTTCTCTAATTGATCAAAGTCAATCTCAAAAAGTCCGTCTTTTTCTACTAGAGAGTTGGTGATTAGTCTACGATTATTGAGCTTAATACTGCGAGCAAAAGGAGGATATACTGGTGTGTTAATGAGCACTGCTTGGCCTTCCTTGGTAAAGGCTTGAATGGCTGTTGAAATAGCTGGTACTACCCCTTCGATAAAGACTAGAGCATCCTTATCAAAGCGATAGCCATGGTGTTTTTCTTCCCAGTCTTGAACGGCTTCAATCAAACCATCACTAGCATAGGTATAGCCATAGACTAATTGCTCTGCATAGTCATGGACTGTCTGACGAATCTCAGGTAACACCTCAAAGTCCATATCAGCAATCCAGGCAGGCAATACTTGACGGTCAGTCTCTGCTTCTTTCCACTTATAGGTATGATGTCCAAAACGATTGGGCAAGGTCGTAAAATCATATTTTCCCATAGTTTTATCCTTCCAAGGCCTGTCTTAAATCTTCAATCAAGTCTCTTGCATCCTCAATACCAATAGACAAGCGCAAGAGATCGTCTGTTAGACCATAAGAATGACGAACCTCTGCAGGAATGTCAGCATGGGTTTGAGTGGTTGGATATGTAATTAGACTTTCTACACCACCCAAACTTTCAGCAAAAGAGAATACTTTCAAAGTATTCAAGATATGAGGGATTCGTTTTTCATCTGCCACTTTAAAGGAAATCATTCCCCCACGACCTGTATACAAGACTTCTTTGACAGCAGGTGATTGTTCCAAAAAGGATACAATCTCTTGAGCATTAGCTGTTGAGCGCTCCATGCGAAGTGACAAGGTTTTAAGACCACGAATCAATTGATAACTATCAAATGGTGACAAAACAGCCCCTGTCGTGTTGAGATTGTAAAAGAGTTTTTCGTACAAATCAGCATTATCTGTCACAACTACACCAGCTAGAACATCATTATGACCTGCAAGGTATTTTGTCGCTGAATGCAGGACAATATCTGCTCCATCTTCAATTGGACGTTGGTAAATCGGGCTATAGAAGGTATTGTCGACGACAACTTTAGCACCCTTAGCATGAGCTAATGTTGACAATTTTTCAATATCAAATTCCAACATCAAAGGGTTGGTTGGCGTTTCGATATAGAGTACATCCACATCCTTTTCTAGCTCAGCAATCAACTCTTCTTCTGTGTTGGCATAGGTAAAGTGGAAACGACCTTCCAGTTCCACTTGATTGAACCAGCGGAAAGAACCACCGTAAAGGTCACGAACAGCTAAGACTTTACTTCCTACTGGAAAGATACTAAAGGCCAACACAATCGCAGACATACCTGAACTAGTTGCTAGAGCATAGCGGGCTGATTCAATAGCTGCTAAGACTTCCTCTGCCTTGCTACGAGTTGGGTTTTTGGTGCGGGTATAGTCAAATCCAGTTGATTGACCAAATTCTGGGTGCTGATAAGTCGTTGAAAAGTGAATTGGTGTAACCAAAGCACCTGTTGCTTCATCAGACTTGATCCCTGCTTGTGCTAAAATTGTGTTGATGTGAAATGATTTACTCATACAATACCTCCAAATCTATAGTAACTATTGTACCACTTATTTTGTATCCTTCGTTTTCTTGTTTTCAAGAGCTAGTTATAGTTTCAAACTATACAAAAACGATAGCTTCCTGAGAAACTATCGTTTTTCCTGTTGCACTGACTGATTATTTAACGTGTTTAGCTAATTCTTCTTGGGCTTTTTTGTTAGATTCTTCTTTTTCTTTTAGCCATTTTTCTTTAGCTTTTTCGTACTCAGCAGTTGTCACCGTCTTATCTTGCAACTTGAGATACTTGTATGATTCGACACCCTTATTTCCAGCTTGTGAGAATGGCGATGAGAATGGAACTGTTTTTCTCAAGGTAGGTGTTCCACCAAGGGAAACGTTTGGAATTGCAAGGGCGCTATCGACGAGCCAAGCTTGAACTTCAGCATATTTTTCATAACGTTTCGCTGGGTCTTGCTCCTTGTTCGCTTCTTCTAACATTTGAGTGTAAGTATCCAGTCCAACTGCCTTAGCCTTGTCATTGACCTCACCTGGTTCTAGACCAATGTTTTGCAACATCCCCCCATTATTAACATTTAGGATATCTAGATAGCTTGATGGATCCAAGTAGTCCGCACTCCAACCACCATTATAAATATCAAAATCCTTTTGAGCTGCGGTTTGAGCGAGGTAGCTAGAGTTATCGAAGTCGTCTGTTGATAATTGTTGAATATCGATAACCACATTCTCAGCCCCTAGAACAGATTCGATGGATTGTTTCAAAGAACTTGCTTCAAGTACACCTTTTTTAGCTGATTGGTCAACTGATACATCCAAGTGGATTGGGAACTGCACACCCTTAGCTTCCAATTCTTTCTTGGCTTCCGCAAATTTAGCCTTAGCTTTATCAGGATTGTAGTATGGGTCTTGTGCATCTGCAAAGTTGATTCCTTGCCATTCTTGGCCATAGTTGACCATCTTTTCTGAAACAACATCTCCAAAGTCTTTCCCGTTGATGGTTACAAATGTAGGAGGTACAACCAGGTTACGAATAATCTTCGTTGCTCCGTCTTCCCCTTGAGATTGAGCTCCATAGGCTGTACGGTTGTATGCATAGTTGAAGGCTTGACGGAAGTTTTTATTCAGAACTGCTTCTTGAGTTGATTTCTTTTCGATATCTGAGGATTTAGACGTGAAGTTATAAGATTTTCTGTCCAAGTTGAAGTTCAAGTAATAAGAAGTTGCGGTTTGCATACTATAAATGATGTTATCTTTGTTCTTCTCTTTAATTCCTTCAAAGCTTGAGCTATTTGGATAGAGACGTGCGTAGCTGTAGACTCCTTCTACAAAGTTACGAGCTAGTGCATCTTGGTCACTACCATCATAATAGGCCAATTTCACATCATCCACAAAGACATTTTTTTCATCCCAGTAGTTGGGATTTTTCTTGAATTCGATGACAGATTTTGAAACAAAGGATTTCATCAAGAAAGGTCCATTGTACAAAATACTAGAAGGATCCACCTTACCAAAATCATCCCCTTTTGATTTCAGGAAGTCTGCATTGACAGGGAAGAGAATGGTTGATGTTGTTTTAGAATTCCAATAAGATTCTGGTCGTGTCAAAGTGTACTGAACTGTTTGATCGTCAATCGCCTTAACACCGACAGTTGAAAAGTCAGTTGTTTTACCGTTGATATAGTCATCCAAACCTGCTACAGAATCTTGAACCAGGTACAAAGCTTCGGATTTTTTATCAGCAGCATATTTCAAACCAGTTACAAAATCTTGGGCAGTTACTGGAGCATATTCTTCACCTTCAGAGGTATACCACTTAGCATCTTTACGAAGTTTATAAGTGTATGTCAAACCGTCCTGAGAAACACTCCAATCCTCTGCTAAGGATGGAACGTAGTTACCGTATTGGTCATTTTCCATCAACCCATCTACCAAATTGGTAACGATGTCATTGGTTGTTGCACGGTTTTCTGCAAGATAGTTCAAACTAGACGGATCGCTAGAATAGACATAGTTGTATGTTTTAGTTGAACTAGCTGAGTTGCTACAAGCCGCCAATAGTAGACCGGCACTTAGGGCAAGGCCTGCCAGCGTCAGATATTTTGCCTTAGACTTTTTCATTTCCAGAACCTCCAAATTTAAATATTTGTATCATTATACAGCTATTGTTTTTTTTAGTCAAGCAATTTTATCTATTTTTTACTAAATTATAGATTTTTTTCTACTAATTTTATATTTTATACTATTTTTTAAATAAAAAATGAACAATTTAAACTTTTTTAGAGTTGAAAGTTCAAATTGTTCATTTTATTTATAAACTATTATGATATTTTCAAGCGTTCTCGCAACTGGTCCGCTTTTGCCTGTCCAATAACCTTATCCAAGAGACGAGTATAGAGACACATGACTCCGTAGAGACCACCACCGATTGTTCCGATTAGAAGAACGTAAAGGAAACTCCAGAAACGACCTGATGGTTGGAAGACAAAGCCAATCATCCATTGTAAGAAGCCTACCAGAATAAACATGACTAAAGTCAAAATAGTAACTAAGATTGTTCGCTTCAGAATAATCTTTCGACGTGCACCTGTCACCTCACAGATATCTCGGTACATCAAGACATTTGGAATGATGAGACCAATTGTCGTTGAAATTAAAGGACCATAACTATGGAAAATCGCTATCGATGGTAATTGTAAAACAATCTTAGCAATTGAGCCATAAACAAAATACAAGACTGCTTTACGGTTACGGAACATAGCTTGAAGCATAGGGGACAAGACCATGTACAAACCAAGAATGGTTGACTGTAAAACTGCAAAGACAAACAAGCCCATAGCCAAACTATCTGGCTTACCGTAAAAGACTGTATAGAGAGGTTCTCCAACCATGACTACTCCAACAGTTGCTGGAAGTAAGAATAAGAAGAGCATGGTGATACTATCTTGCACCAACCGAGCAGCTGCCTGCAAATCACCCTTAACATAGTTCTCAGTTAAAAGTGGTAATCCTACACTACCGATCGAAACTCCAACCGAAATCAAAATCATAGTAATTTTATTAGGATTGGCAGAGAAATAAGAAAACATGACAATTAAGTCTTCATTACTATAGTTGGTAAACCACTTCATGCTATTGATAAAGGTATTTTGGTCCAAGATTTGGAAAAGCTGAATAGCCGAACCAGTCAAGATAAAAGGAATAGCTTCCTTAATGGTATCAATCAAGAGACCTTTACTATCAATCTTATCTCGAGTTTCAAAAACTTTTTGAAGCATTCCTTCTTTGTATAGGAAATAGATCAAGACTGCAAAACTAGCTACCATTCCCACAAAGGCCGCAAAGGTAGACTGGGTAACTGCTGATATATAATCTTTTGAACCCAGCTTCATGATGATAAAGGTTGCTAAGAGCATCCAGATAACACGAATGACCTGTTCAGCGATTTGGCTCATGGCATAAGGCTTAAGATTATTCATCCCTTGGAAAAATCCACGAATCACACTCATGGATGGGAAAATCAAGACCGCCCAAGCTAGACTTTGCATAATGGGGATGAGCTCCTTACCAACACCCGAAAGGTCTGCTAACCAAGGGGCAAAGAGATACAAGATTAAAGCAAAGATCACACCAAGTCCTGTCATAAAGCCTAGGAAACTCCGAATCAGGGCAAAACTATGTTCTTCCTCATGCATGGTATTATACTTGGCAACTTGCTTTGCGACTGCCACAGGGATACCTGCTGTCGAAATCAACAAGAACCAAGCATAGATATTGTAACCCATAGTAAAGAGACCATTAGCCTTAGCAGCATAAGTCCCCATCCAGATATACCAAGGGATGATGTAAATGGCCCCAAGCAGGCGACTGATAAAGTTACTAGCCGTTAGCCAGGCAGTTCCGCGTAACATCTGGGCCTGCTGATGATTATTTTCGTTAGACATAACTTCCTCATTCAATTTTAATAACTAGGAAATGTTCCTTATATTCCATTATAAACTTTTCCTTGTTACTTGTAAAATTCAGACTTTCGGTTTACAATAGAAAGTATGATAAAGATTGAAACTATATTAGATATTTTAAAGAAAGATGGTCTCTTCCGTGAGATTATCGACCAAGGACATTACCACTACAACTACAACGATGTTATTTTTGACAGCATCAGTTACGATAGCCGAACAACCAAAGAAAATACTCTATTTTTTGCAAAAGGAGCTGCCTTTAAAAAAGAATATCTATTTTCAGCTATCGCACAAGGGCTTAATTGGTACGTGGCTGAACAGGATTATGAAGTTGGTATTCCTGTTATTGTTGTTAACAATATCAAAAAGGCCATGAGTTTGATTGCCATGGAATTTTATGGCAACCCTCAGGAGAAACTGAAAATCCTTGCTTTCACTGGCACTAAAGGAAAAACAACAGCGGCTTACTTTGCCTATCATATCTTGTCCCAACGCTACCCAACAGCCCTCTTATCGACAATGAATACAACTTTAGACGGCAAAACTTTCTTCAAATCTTCCTTCTCAACACCTGAAAATATTGATCTCTTTGATATGATGGCTCAAGCGGTTAAAAATGGTAGAACTCATCTGGTAATGGAAGTTTCCAGCCAAGCATATCTGGTAAATCGAGTGTATGGTTTAACTTTCGACGTGGGAGTTTTTCTCAACATCACACCAGACCATATTGGTCCTATTGAACATCCGACTTTTGAAGATTACTTCTATCATAAACGCCTCTTAATGAAAAATAGCCGAGCAGTTGTCATTAATAGCGATATGGACCACTTCTCTATTCTGAAAGAACAAGTTGTGAACCAAGAGCATGACTTCTACGGTAGCCAGTCAAATAACCAGATTGAAAACTCCAAAGCCTTTAACTTCTCAGCTACTGGTAAATTAGCAGGAGATTATGACATCCAACTAATTGGACATTTCAACCAAGAGAATGCTGTTGCTGCAGGACTTGCTTGTCTTCGTCTAGGTGCTAGTCTTGAAGACATCAAAAAAGGGATTGCGACTACTCGCGTACCTGGTCGTATGGAAGTTCTCACTCAGAAAAATGGTGCAAAAGTTTTCATCGACTACGCCCACAATGGTGACAGTCTTAAAAAACTTATTTCTGTCGTTGAAACTCATCAAACTGGAAAGATTGCTTTAGTACTTGGTTCAACTGGAAACAAGGGAGAAAGCCGTCGTAAGGACTTCGGACTTCTCCTCGATCAACATCCTGAAATTCAAGTCTTTCTAACAGCTGATGATCCAAACTATGAAGATCCACTGGATATTGCAGATGAAATCAGTAGTTATATCAACCATCCTGTAGAAAAGATTGTCGATCGCGAGCAAGCTATCAAGGCTGCTATGTCTGTTACAAGTCAAGAACTGGACGCTGTGATTATCGCTGGTAAAGGAGCAGACTGCTACCAAATCGTCCAAGGCAAGAAGGAAGACTACCCTGGAGATGCAGCCATCGCTGAACGTTATCTATAATAAATTAAAAGAAGGCTAGGAAATTTCCTAGCCTTTATTTTTTTATAAATATGAGTCTTTCTTTGTCAAATTCTACAGCTAACTCGTATTTCCCATCTTCATTTTGAAGGATGTAACCTAATAAGACTAAACTATCAACAAAGATATCACGTCGTTTCTGCATGAGTTGATCTTTTTTGAGGAACTTGAGTAAAAAGGTAGTCATGTACTTGAGGGCATACTCAGGATTGACATCCCCTAAAATTCCGTAGAGCGCCTGCTGTTCTTCCGTCAGTGGATACTGGTGTTTGACCTTATAAAAGTAATTAGACAAGGTCATCTTTTCTCTTGCAAAATCTGTATGCTCTTCTAAGATAGCTGCATTGGTTTGATTGCGCAATTCGGTCTGAAAATCTTTCTCCAGGATTTCTTGATAGATTGGACTATCATCTCTCACAAAGATTTCTTGGTCTAGTTCAAGAGATTCTGTAGATTCTAGAAATGGGAGATTGAGATAATAGCGTTTATTTTCTCTCAAAATCAAACCCGCTTTAATATATTCCTCCAAATACTTGTCAACTGGAACCTCTGGAAACTGAGCCTTGATTTCGCGGAGGATAACTTCATCATGCTGGTCAAGATAGTCAACCAAGTCTTTAAAAAATGCTTGTCGTGTCAAACGTGATGGATTAAAAATCTGAATCATGAAGATTCCTTTCTTTACAAACTAAAAGATGAGATGTTGCTAATTGACTGGGATTGGTGCCAGGCTGATTCAGAGGTACAGGAAGCCCCAAATCTCGATAATATTCTCTCCAGAAATCACTGATTTCCTGTGTATTATCCCCAAACTTCATGGGAATGGTCTCAAAAATAGGGAGAATTTCTGCTATATACTGGGAACAATAGAAACCATCCCTATCTGGATAAAAGGAAGCATTGTAGGGGTCTCCAAAAAGGCTCTCTGCCAGCTTCTTGACTTCTTTGCTATCGATTTTCGGATAGCTATAGAGGTCATATACTTTCCCGTGTTCAAAGAAATCTTCAGGTAATTGTGCAATGACACCTCCTTCAACCGTTGCATGATAAACCTGTCCGTCCAAAAAGATGGCCACATGGCTATAGTGACCAGTAGATTCCTGGATGGCCTGTCCTATATCCGAATCATCTCTCACAAAAATCAAATCGCCATTTTCTAACATACTTCTCTCCTAGCAAAAAAGGAGCCGAAACTCCTTTAGCTATATAGAAAACATAGTTTTCTCGTGTCAATCTCTAGTTAAAAAATTACCATTTAAATAATTCATTAACTATATTCCAAGAATCACTCTAGCTGAAAATAATAAAGTAGCACTAAACTTACAAAAGACAGAGCTAAGTAGAGGATTCCTATTTGCAATCCATACAAATACCAAAAACTACCACTAACTAAAATAAAAATCGATGTCTCAGCAACGAGGCGACGCCATTTTTTAAAAGCATGTGGAGATTTTGGAGCCATATATCGCGCCCAAAATAAGATTAATAGAACTGCTAGAAGAAAAAATAGGAATTTTTCCAGCCAAGAAATTTGTATTACAGATACGGAGAAAAGACCAAGGATTGCCACAACCTCAACCAAAAAGCGTAGCCCTTCAATCAATCTCATCATGCTATCACCTTCTATAAATAGTCAAATTAACAGTTCCAAATATTTCTTAAATATTACCCATTAAAGCTTTCAGTCAATTGTGGTACCACTTGTTTCTTACGTGAAACAGCACCTGGAAGGAAAGCGTGGTTGTTTTCAAGTTTGAAGTTGAAGGCTGCTTCTACCTTGTCCATATTAGAACCAAGAGCCAAAATTTCTGAGTTTGAGTTGACGATGTCTGTAATCATCAAGACAAAGTCAGAGTAGCCGTTAGCTGCATTTGCGGCTTGGATGGCAGCTTCGATTTCAGCTTGGCGTTCCAATACTTCAGCAATATCAACTGTATTCACTTGAGCCACACGGACATTGTTTCCGTTGAGTTCAAAAGTCTTAGCATCGATGTCGATCAATTCTTCTGCAGATTTGCTTGCCAAGTTGGTACCAGCTTTGAGCATAGCAAGACCGTATTCTTCCAAGTTCACGCCAGCCAATTCAGCCAATTCAGGCGCAATCACTTTATCAGATGGGTGAGTTGTTGGAGATTTCAAAAGAAGGGTATCTGAAATCAAACCTGAAAGCATCAAACCTGCAATTTCTTTTGGCACAGCTACACCATGCTCTTTGAACATACGGTAAACAATAGAAGATGCTGATCCAACTGGTTCCAAACGCATGTAAAGTGGGCTTGCAGTTTCAAAGTTAGCCACACGGTGGTGATCTACCACACCGTAAACTTCTACTTCAGCAATATCTGAAACTGACTGTTGGAATTCATTGTGGTCCGTCAAGATAACTTGCACTGCCCCTTCTGCTTTAGCAGATGTGATAACACGTGGTGCTTCTACACCAAAATAGTTCAATACATAGGCTGTTTCTTCATTTGGAGTCCCAAGAGCTACTGCTTCTGTATCCAAGCCATAAGCTTCTTTTGCAAGATAAGCAAAGGCTACAGATGACCCGATGGCATCTGAATCTGGATTTTGGTGACCAAATACTAGAATCTTAGACATGATTATACCTCGTTTCTTTATTCACTCTATTGTAGCATTTTTTTCAATTTTTGACAAAAGTAAGAGGCTGGGACAAAAGTCCTAGCCTCTCAATTGTCTTTGGATTGTCGAGCAAGACGCAGTGATTGAGTGGGCTCTACTACGCTGATTTCATACTCAATGAAAATCAAAGAGCAGACTAGGAAGCGAGCCACAGACTGTACTTGAGTACGGCAAGTCGAAGCTGACGTGGTTTGAATTTGATTTTCGAAGAGTATCATCATCTTTTACAGCCCTACTCAATTGTGCGGAGGTGGGACGACGAAATCGAATTCTAACGAATTAACGATTTCTGTCCCACTCTCACTAAATCTCGAAAATATTGGCTAAATTCTTATCTTGATTGTCCTTTAGATAGTTTATTTTCTGCGGACGTGTCTTGCGTTTAAAAAGAGCTTCGGCTGACATGGCTTCTTCTTTACTTTCGAAACCTTGAGCATAGATAAGTTTTACCGGCAAGCGAGCTCGTGTATATTTGGCTCCCTTACCACTATTGTGAACAGCTATTCTTTTTTTGACATCCGTTGTATAACCAGTATAGTAGGAACCATCCCGACACTCAACTACATACATATAAGCTTTATGATCCATAATAGATTTCTTGAATTTCTGGAGTATAGGAACCATCATCATTATGAACAATGAGTGGTGGCAGAACCTTAAAACCACTAGTGGAGCCGTCCTTAATAGCCTCGATCAAAAGCATATTGGCTTCCTTCTCCCGTTTAGGGTAGACAAATTGCAGACGTTTTGGAGCCAAATTGTGTTGTTGAAGCGTTTCTAAAATATCTAACAAACGATCAGGACGGTGAACCATGGCTAAACGCCCATTGGATTTGAGAATACTTTGGGCACTACGGCAGATTTCCTTAAGATTGGTCGTAATTTCATGCCGAGCCAACAAGTAGTGCTCACTCTCGTTCAGATTAGAATTTGGATCTACCTTAAAATAAGGCGGATTACACAAAATCAAATCAACCTTGCTCCCCTGAATGTAGCTAGGCATGTTCTTCAAATCATCGCAAATGACCTGCATCTGCTCTTCCAAGCTATTTAAACGAACTGACCGTTCAGCCATATCAGCGAGACGTTCCTGAATTTCTACAGATAGAATTTTAGCCTTGGTACGACTACTGGCAAAAAGTCCAACAGCTCCATTACCTGCACAAAAATCCACTATCAAGCCATTTTTAGGAAAGCGAGGAAAACGTGACAAAAGTACACTATCCACCGAATAGCTGAAAACCTCTCTATTTTGAATAATCTTGATATCTGTAGAGAAGAGTTGATTGATTCTCTCTCCTGATTTTAATAATTCTTCTACCATAATTCTATTATATCAAACTATATTAACATTTCAAAAAAGAAGGATCAATTAGGAATTTTTCTTATTTAAATTAGAGATAGCTTCCTTGGTCCAGATAGGCATCATGCGAGCCAAAGGAGCAAAGCCGTATTTGACACGGTCACTTGAAAAACGTCTCCGTCTCGGTAACTGATGTTTCTCTTCTTCCAAAGTCCGAATAGAAAGACTTGCTTTCCCTGTATATTCGTCCAAATCGACAACCTGAACTTGAACTTCTTCACCGATTTTCAGTACATCATAGATATTCTCAATAAATCCTGTGCGAATTTCAGAAATATGAATCAAACCTGTGATACCAGTCTCTAGCTCCACAAAGGCTCCATAAGACTGAATCCCTGTAATTCGCCCTGTTAGCTTATCACCTATTTTCATCTTAGTCCTCGATTTCAATCGTTTCGATAACGACATCTTCAACTGGCTTGTCCATTGCACCTGTTTCTACACCTGCAATTGCATCCAGAACTTCATAAGAAGCTTCATCTGCAAGCTGTCCAAAAACTGTGTGACGACGATCAAGGTGAGGAGTTCCACCTTGTTCCGCATAAATTTCCGCAATTGGTTCTGGCCAACCACCACGAGCAATTTCTTTCTTAGAGTATGGCAAGTGTTGATTTTGCACGATAAAGAACTGGCTACCGTTTGTATTTGGTCCAGCATTAGCCATAGAAAGGGCTCCGCGGATATTGTAAAGTTTCTCTGAAAATTCGTCTTCAAATGACTCACCATAGATTGATTCGCCACCCATACCAGTTCCAGTTGGATCTCCACCTTGAATCATAAAGTCTTTAATAATACGGTGGAAAATGACCCCGTCATAGTAACCATCTTTTGACAGAGCGATAAAGTTGGCTACTGTTTTTGGTGCATGTTCAGGGAAAAGCTTAATACGCATATCTCCATGATTTGTTTTAATAGTCGCAATCGGACCTTCCGCTGTTTCAATATCTACTTGTGGCAAATGTAATTCTTTTTCTACCATACCAAATCCTTCTAAGGCATCAAAAATGCCATCTTCTTCTAATGTTTTTGTAATATAATCTGCTTTTTCTTTGATTTCGTCATGAGAAATTCCCATAGCAACACTAATACCTGCATAATCAAAGAGCTCTAAATCGTTGAGTCCGTCCCCAAAAACCATGACGTTCTCAGGTTTAAGACCTAAATGTTCTACAACTTTTGCTACACCAGCTGCTTTTGAACCTGAAATTGGTACAACATCTGACGAATGTTCATGCCAGCGTACCATACGCAAAGTCGATGCTAAACTTTCAGGCAAAGTCAGGTCATCTCCCTTATCTTCAAAAGTCCACATCTGATAGATGTCTTCTTTTTCATAAAAATCTGGATCTACATCTAAGTCGGGATAAATTGGATCAATGGCCTCACTAATCAACTCAGTTCTAGTGGAGAGTTTAGCAGTATGACTACCAACTAAACCATAGTCAATCCCCACTTCCTTAGTCCAAGCAATATAGCTTTCAACCTTATCTTTAGAGATTTTGTTACTATCAATCACATTGCCTTTTTTATCCTCAATATAGGCACCATTTAAGGTTACAAAAAAGTCAGGCTTGAGCTCACGAATCTCTGGAACGACACCAAAAATCCCCCGTCCAGAAGCAATACCTGTCAAAATTCCTTTCTCACGTAATTGCTTAAAAACCGTTGGGATTGAAGCCGGAATAAAACCTGTCTTTGAATTCCGCAATGTATCATCAATATCAAAAAAGACAATCTTGATCTTCTTTGCCTTATATCTTAATTTCGCATCCATCTCATTACCTCCTTCAATTCACTCTTTCCATTATACCATAAAGTAGAGGAATCCCACATCCCCAATAAAATCCTTGTCTCTTATCCGAATTCCTTTACTAGATACAAAACCAAATCATCATTATTTTGGCTAGTCGCATTCATTTCCAAGGGTTGATTTCGATACCAGACACCTGTCCCATCTGGAATGTAGCCCCGTCTGATATACAATCTCTGGGCAGGGCCATAGCCTAAGTGCAAACCTACACCAAGAGTGACCTTACTCGAAACAAACTTGACTCGTTTTTCTGCTTCTTCTAGCAGTTGATTCCCAATCCCTTGATTTCGAAAAGGCTCAAACACATTAAAATCTGATAATTCTGGATAGACTTCTGCAAAAGGACCATGTTTAGCAGAGGGCAAAATGGTAACGTAGCCCGCTACAGCACCATCAATCTCTGCAACTAAGACTTCTCTCTCCCCACTTTCCTGTTCCAGAAAATATCTAGCCAAAATTTCCTCTCTATCAGGCCAACCTTGATTCATAAATCCATGAGATAAGGATTCAATATCAGACTTAATCATATTTCTAATCGTACAATTCATCTTTGACTTACCCACCTTTGCTCTTTCTATTACCATTATAGCACGCCAAAGTCAGAAAAAACTATCTCGTGAAAAAAGACCCACCTGGGTCTGAAAAATAGGTCCACTCGGAACTCAACTCGCTATCCCATTTCCATGCTCGTGAAAAAAAGACCCAACCGGGTCTTAATTCGCTTTCTTGTTTTCAAGCTCATGAAAAAGAGGTCCACTGGACCCAAACTCGCTCTCTCATTTCAAGGCTCGTGAAAAAAAGACCCAACCGGGTCTTTTTTTTAATCTTCGTTTACGAAAGGCATCAAAGCCATTACGCGAGCGCGTTTGATAGCTGTTGTTACTTTACGTTGGTTCTTCGCTGAAGTTCCAGTTACACGACGAGGAAGGATTTTCCCACGTTCTGAAACGAAACGGCTAAGAAGCTCAGTATCTTTGTAATCAACATATTCAATTTTGTTTGCTGCGATGTAATCAACTTTTTTACGGCGTTTGAATCCGCCACGACGTTGTTGAGCCATGTTTTTTTCTCCTTTATAGTATTAATTGTCCATTAGAATGGTAAATCATCATCTGAAATATCCAAAGGATTTGTTGTTCCGAATGGATTTTCATCACGTGAAAAGTCAGGTACTGATTGAGTAGGTGCTGAATAGTTTGAACTTGGTGCTGAATAAGCTCCACCAGTATGTCCTTCACGCACACTACGGCTTTCCAACATTTGGAAATTCTCAGCCACGACTTCCGTCACGTAGACACGTTGTCCTTGCTGGTTATCGTAACTACGAGTCTGAATACGGCCTGTCACCCCGATAAGTGAGCCTTTTTTAGCCCAATTAGCAAGATTTTCAGCCTGTTGGCGCCACATAACGACATTGATAAAATCAGCCTCACGTTCGCCATTTTGACTCTTAAATGTACGGTTTACTGCAAGAGTAAAAGTCGCAACTGCTACATTTGATGGGGTATAACGCAACTCAGCGTCACGAGTCATACGCCCTACAAGTACAACATTGTTAATCATAATCTACCTTCTTACGCGTCAGTTTTGACGATCATGTGACGAAGAATGTCAGCGTTGATTTTTGAAAGACGGTCAAACTCTTTAAGAGCTGCATCGTCGTTTGCTTCAACGTTAACGATGTGGTAAAGTCCTTCACGGAAATCTTTGATTTCGTATGCAAGACGGCGTTTTTCCCAAGATTTTGATTCAACAACAGTTGCACCGTTGTCAGTCAAGATAGAGTCAAATCGTGCTACCAAAGCGTTTTTCGCTTCTTCTTCAATGTTTGGACGAATGATATAAAGAATTTCGTATTTAGCCATTGATATGTTCCTCCTTTTGGTCTAATGACCCCAAGACTTTGCAAGGGGTAAGTGAGGTTCGCTCACAATAAATTATTATACTAGAAAAAAAATTTTTTCGCAAGTAAAAACTGCTTCTATTTTATTTTTTACAGTTTTTTTGCAGAAGTTTGTGTAATTTCTTCAACCTGAATATTCTCAGATTCAAATTTCTGTTTAAAGGTAGCTAGATCAACCGTTCCCTCAATTTGAACTTCGATAACAATCTTACCATCTTTACGTGGAATATTAACAGTGTGAGAGATATTAAGATTTTCCTCAACGATCAAAGAAACAATCTTTCCAAGTACCCCAACTTCATTTTCTGTGATAAAACGAACACGGATTCCCTCTTCGCCATAACCAGAAATTTCAAGAAATGCTCTGAATACATCACGGTCAGTAATGACACCATAAACTTGTTCATTATCAATAACTGGCAAGATTCCAATCTTATTTTTCAGCATAAGATAGGTTGCATCTTCCAAACTTGCATAACCGGAGACAGTTACAACATTACGAATCATGACGTCTTTTACTTTTGTTTTATTGAGCAAGTAATTCATTTCAAAGATTGAAAGACTCGTTGCTTTTGATGGACTGGCTTCAGCAATTGTTCCTTCTGTTACTAGACCAACTAATTTATCATTTTCAATAACAGGAAGACGATGCAAACCTTGTTCGCGCATCAAGTCTGCTGCATGTGCTACAGTCGTATCTGGGCTAATATATACGACCTTTCGTGTCATAAAATCTTTAACTGCCATAGGAACTCTCCTTTATGTTTATAGCTTTATTATACACTTTTTACGAAAATCAATCAAACGCTTTCATCTCTTTTTCAAGATTCTGAAAACTCTGAAATACTATAAAAAGAGCCCTATATTAGGGCCCTCAATCTTACGATTATATAATTTGTTTGGCAATCTTTCCGCAGACTAAGACAATCTTTATTCGCAACCTAAACTAGTCTCCCAGACTAGATGTGAATTGCTGCCGCAATTTTTATCTGCCGACTAAAACAATCCACTGGATTGTTTTAGCCACCTAGATATGCTTTTCTGACTTCGTCTGACGCTGCGAGTTCTTTTCCTGTTCCTGATAGGACAATCTTTCCTGTTTCAAGAACATAGCCTCGATCTGCGATGGCTAGTGCTTTATTGGCATTTTGCTCGATCAAAAGAACAGTTGTACCTTGTTTTTGAATATCTTGAATGATATCAAAAATTTCTTGGATGAAAATTGGTGCAAGCCCCATTGAAGGTTCATCTAACAAAAGAAGTTTAGGCGTTGACATAAGCGCGCGTCCCATAGCAAGCATCTGCTGTTCTCCTCCCGAAAGGGTAGCTGCATCTTGGTTTTTACGTTCTTCCAGACGAGGGAAACGTGAAAAGACTTTCTTCAAATTTGCTTGATTCTCTTCACGATTTTTCTTAAGAAAGGCTCCCATCTCCAAGTTTTCCATAACTGTCAAACCAGGGAAGACGTGACGTCCTTCTGGTACTTGAGAGAGTCCTGATGCCACAATTTTTTGTGCAGGCATCTTTTGGATTTCTTGTCCCAAAAATTCAATTTTACCAGAACTTGGACGAACAAGGCCTGATAAGGTACGAAGGATGGTTGTTTTACCAGCACCGTTTGCACCGATAAGGGAAACAACTTCTCCTTCATTTACTTCAAAGCTCACATCACGTACAGCTTGAATCATACCATAGTGTACTGAGAGGTTTTCAACTTTTAACATAGACATTAGGCTTCACCTCCAAGATAAGCTTCGATAACACGTTTATTACTCTTGATTTCATCTGGTGTCCCGTGAGCAATCAAACGACCGTACTCAAGAACATAGATACGCTCCGTAACTTCCATAACCAAGTTCATATCATGTTCAATCAGCATAATAGTAATCTTGAATTCATCCTTGATGCGACGAATCAACTCAGTCAATTCTGCAGTTTCTTGTGGATTCATACCCGCTGCAGGCTCATCCAAGAAAAGGATTTTAGGTTCTGTAGCAAGGGCACGCACAATCTCTAAGCGACGTTGTTGACCATAGGCTAAATTTTTAGCGAGAGTTTCAGCATCTCCATCCAAATCAAAGATTTTTAGTAATTCTAAGGCTTTAGCTTTCAATTCTTTTTCATTCTTATAAAAAGCTGGTAAGCGCAAGAAACTTGCAAAAACATGTTGTTTATGATGATTGCTAAATGCAATCAGAACGTTATCCAAAACTGTCAAGTCTTTAAAAAGGCGGATATTTTGGAAAGTACGCCCTAAACCAAGAGATGCGATTTTATAGGGTTGCTTGCCATTTAACAAGTGACCATCCAAGGTTACTGTCCCTTCGCTTGGTTCATAAACACCTGTCAACAAGTTGAAGAGAGTTGTTTTCCCAGCACCATTCGGTCCAATCAAACCAACAAGTTCACCTTCGTTCAATTCGAGAGTGACGTCCCCAACAGCTGTCAGACCACCAAAATGTTTGGTTAAATTTTTTACTTCAAGTAATGCCATTAGTTTTGTCCCTCCTTCTTACCTTTTTTAAAGAGACGTGATAGGCTCAATTCCCATGTCCCAAGAAGACCACCTGGTCTGAAGATCATAACGAGTACTAAGGCCAAAGCATAGATAATCATACGAACGCTAGCCACGTCTTGAAGGAGCATGTTCAAGATTCCAAGCACGATGGCAGCAACAATTGCCCCTGTAATGGAACCTAAACCACCAAATACAACGATAATCAAGACATTGATAGAGTTGATAAACGTATAATCTTTTGGTACGACTGATCCGATAAATCCTGACTGAAGAGTACCAGCGATACTTGCAGTAACAGCACCAAAAACAAAAGCGATGATTTTAATTTTTGTAGTATTTACCCCTACTGACTCAGCAGCAATCTCATCTTCACGAACAGATAAAGTTAATCGCCCGATAGGACTACGAAGGAAATTGAGAGTAGCAATCGTTGTAATCACGGCAAAGAAGTATACCATTTGCCAGTTAGTAAAGCTCGGAATACCTAGAATACCTGCTGCACCATTAGTAATATCTCCACCGTTGACAATAAAGATACGAATAATTTCAGCAACACCGAGGGTTGCTACTGCAAGATAGTCCCCTTTCAAACGAAGAGTTGGAATCCCAACGACTAAAGCCACTAATCCTGAGATAAGTGCTCCAAGAAGCATAGCTCCAAAGAAGGCTCCATAGGTTGGAGATTTAGAACCAATAATTGCAGCCGCATAGGCACCAATAGCCATAAATCCTGCGTGCCCTAGAGAAAATTGTCCAGAAAAACCTACGATAAGGTTAAGACCAACTGCAAGTATGATGTTAATCCCAATTTGCTCTAAAATTTGAATATAAAAGAGATTGAGCACTCCAGCTGAAACAAGTACGCTGATTAAGCCATAGCCTGCTAATAAAAGGAGCAACCATAAAATATTAACTTTTAAATTTTCTTTCATTGTTTACACCTTCTCTTTCACATTCTTACCGAGGATACCAGCTGGACGTACAATCAAGATTAAGAGCAAGATTCCATACACGATAGCATCACGGAAATCTGACATTCCGAAGGCGGTAGCAAATGTTTCTAAAAGACCAATAACAAAGCCACCCAGAGCCGCACCAGGGATGATTCCGATACCACCTAGAACGGCAGCCACGAATGATTTAATACCTGGAGTCATCCCCATCAATGGTTCAAGAGAGTTATAGTAAAGTGCAATCAAGACACCCGCTGCACCAGCTAGGGCTGAACCCAAAGCGAATGTAAAGCTGATAGTACGGTTTACATTGATTCCCATCAACTGAGCAGCATCACTATCTACAGATACAGCACGCATGGCTTTCCCCATTTTTGTTTTTTGTACAATAAGTTGTAGAAGAACCATCAAAACAAGTGAGACAGTCAAAATCAACAATTGAATATTGGTCAGACTGATTGGACCTAAGTCATAACGCACTGTTTGGATTGCTTGAGGAAAGGCACGTGTGTTGGCTCCGACTAGATAAACCATCCCATACTCAAGTAAGAAGGAAACCCCAATCGCTGTAATCAATACGGAGATACGAGTTGAATGACGTAATGGGCGGTAAGCTAGAAACTCAATGATAACACCAAGAATTGCTGTGCCTGCCATTGATAAAATCAAGGCAACAAAGAAATTTAATTGCAAGGAATTAATCAAAAAATAACCCATGAAAGCACCTATCATATAGATATCACCGTGGGCAAAGTTAATCAGCTTGATAATTCCATAAACCATAGTATAACCTAGGGCTAGCAGCGCATAGACACTACCCAAGATTAAACCATTTACAAGTTGTTGAAGCATATGGTTCACTCTTTCTAATTTATATTTTTAGAATTTTATAAAAAAATAATCCTTTCATAAACACCGAAACAGGGAGTGAGTAGAAGCTCATTCCCCATTTACGATATCTACTAGATTAAGGTTTAACCGACTCAACTGACTCAACTTTACCATCTTTTAAGCCAATCATAAGTGCAGATTTAACCGGATTATGGTCTTTGTCAATAGACATTGTACCAGTAACACCTTCCAAGTCTTTCAACTTCGCAAGGTTGTCTTTCAATTCGACAGAGTTCTTAGCACCTTTAGATGCTTCCGAAATCATGTAAACTGAATCATATGCCAAGGCTGCAAACATTGAAGGTTCTTCGTTGTATTTCGCTTTATAAGCTTCTACGAATTTCTTGGCTTTATCAGTCATTTCACCTTCAGTAGAGAATCCAGTTACGTAGTAGATGTCTGTAGCTGCAGCAGGTGTTGCTTGTTCAACGAATTTAGCATCACTAAATCCATCACCACCGATGATTGGTTGTTTGATTCCCATACCACGTGCTTGGTTTACAATTTTACCAGTTTCAGTGTAGTACCCTGGAAGGACAATGGCATCGAAGTCTTTATCTTTGATTTTTGTAAGTGCGGCTTGGAAATCTGTATCCTTAGATTGGAACGTTTCTGTCGCTACAATTTCACCTTTATAAGATTTCTTGAAGGCTTCAGCAATCCCTTTAGCATAGTCAGATGAGTTATCGTAGTATAGAACGACTTTCTTCGCTTTCAAGTTATCAGTTGTGTATTTAGCAATGATTTGTCCTTGGAAGCTATCGATGAAGGTTGCACGGAAAAGGTAATCTTGACCTTTTGTCAAATCATCTTGAGTTGCTGATGGGGTTACCAATGGTACACCTGCTTTACCAGCATTGGCAACCGCTGCGGCAGTGGCACCTGAAGTTGCAGGTCCTACAAGAGCGTTCACTTTTGATTGGGTAACAAGGTTTGTTGTAACGGTAGCCGCTTCAGCTGTCTCAGATTTGTTATCTTTGTCTACAACTTCGATTTGTTTTCCATCGATACCACCAGCTGCGTTGATTTCATCAACGGCCAATTGAGCACCTTTTTGTTCAGCGCTACCGTAGGCTGCTACTTCACCAGTTTTTTCAAAATTAAAACCGATTTTTAGTTCTTTGTCGATTTCGTTACCAGCAGCGTTTGACGCTCCAGACTTCACTTCTCCGCAGGCTGCAAGAAGTGCTACACTTGCAAGCGCCACAAACGATAGGGCAAATTTTTTCTTCATCTTTTTGTCTCCTTATTTCTTAAATAAATAGCATGTTAAGAATATACCGAATTATCAGAAAATTGTCAACACATTTATCTAAAATTTTACATGATAACGTTTTCGTTATTTCTGTAGAGACTACCAACAAAGGGAGTTTCCAATTCTTGGATATGACATTGTCTCACTTTTTTGACAAATTTCTCTTTTCCTAAACGGCTAACCAGTTCTTCCACTTCTTCTGTTGGAACATAAAGTTGCAGATAACGGTGTTTTTTAGAGTGGTAACAAATATCACCATAATTATCGAGTTTTTTTGCATCACGATTATAGTATAGGTAGATAATCAGACCAGACCGATTCTCTTTTTGAAACATATTACAACTTCCTTCTAACAATCTTCTTACTATTATATCAAAAAAAGCAAACTCAGTCGAGTTTGCTTCAAAAGATTAATTCAAAGAATTATTAGCCATGATTTCATCAATGAAACCATATTCAAGTGTTTCTTGAGCGCTCATCCAGTAATCACGTTCAGCATCTGCATGGATTTGCTCAACTGATTTACCAGAATTATCTGCAAGAATTTGCTCCAAAGTCTTACGAGTTTTAAGCAAGTGCTCAGCCGCAATAGCCATATCTGTCTGTTGCGTACCACCACCAGTACCACCCATCGGTTGGTGAATCATGTACTCTGCATTTGGAAGCATGAAGCGTTTGCCCTTAGCACCACTTGATGCGATAATAGTTCCCATTGAGGCAGCCATACCCATAACAATCGTTTGTACGTCTGCTTTGATGAAATTCATAGTATCTACAATTGCCAAACCAGCTGAAACTGATCCACCTGGTGTATTAACATAGAGGTAGATATCTTTAGTGCTGTCTTGAGCATCCAAGAAGAGCAACTGAGCAATAACTGAGTTTGCCATATTGTCTTCAACTGGACCTGTCAGCATGATGATGCGGTCTTTCAAAAGACGAGAGTAGATATCGTAGGAACGTTCCCCACGACTTGTTTGTTCAATTACTACAGGAATCATTGATTTCTCCTTTTGATCTTTTTAATGAGTAGATCACTACTGATAATGAAGCTATTATACCCCATTGGTCAAAAAAGGTCAATTTTTTAATTTGATCAAATCCTAGATTGGATTCTTATTTAGTACCGAACAAACGGTCTCCAGCGTCACCAAGACCTGGAACGATATAGCCATGTTCGTTCAAGCGTTCATCCAAAGCTGCTGTAAAGATTTCTACATCTGGGTGAGCTTCTTGAAGAGCTTTTACACCTTCTGGAGCAGATACAAGGCAGACAAATTTGATGTTTGATGCTCCACGTTTTTTGAGGGAATCAACAGCCAAGATTGCAGAACCACCTGTTGCAAGCATAGGGTCAACCACAAAAATTTGACGTTGGTCGATATCTTCAGGTAATTTAACCAAGTATTCTACTGGTTGAAGAGTTTCTTCGTCACGGTACATACCAATATGTCCAACTTTGGCTGCTGGAACCAAGCTCAATAGCCCATCGACCATCCCGATGCCTGCACGCAAGATTGGAACAATTGCCAATTTTTTACCAGCCAATTGTTTTTGAACTGTTTTTGTGATAGGTGTTTCGATTTCAACGTCTTCAAGCGGAAGATCACGAAGTACTTCATATCCCATCAACATAGCAATTTCATCTACTAACTCACGAAAAGCTTTTGTAGAAGTGTCTGTACGACGCAAGATTGACAATTTGTGTTGAATGAGTGGATGATTAATGACTTCAAGTTTTCCCATTTTCTGAATTCCTTCTTTCAATTTATTCTTCTTATTATATCAAAAAATGGTCTAAAAATCCTTCTAAACCATCTTTTTTTTTAATTTTTAAATCAAGTTAGCTTCTTGAAGAGCTGCTTGTACTGTCTCAAGTGGTAAATGGGTCAACTCGGTCCCTTTTTCATGATAGAGATACTGGGCGTAGTCGTCCATACGGTACTGGTTAATATAAACGACACGCTCACATCCTACCTGAAGTAATTGCTTGGTGCAGTTGAGACAAGGAAAATGAGTAACGTAAGCTGTAAATCCTTTTGGAACGCCACGTTCGGCTCCTTGTAAAATAGCATTAACCTCAGCATGAAGGGTACGGACACAGTGACCTTCAATCACCAAACAGTCATGGTCAATACAATGCTCTGTTCCTGATACAGAGCCATTATAACCTGTTGAAATAACCTTATTATCCTTGACTAAAACAGCTCCTACCTTGGCGCGTTTACAGGTTGAACGATTGGCAATCAATAGGGCTTGAGCAGCAAAATACTCATCCCAAGCCAGTCTTTTTTCTGTCATATCTTCTCTCCTCTTGGTTTATTTTTTGAAAAATGGTAAGCGTAAATCTGCAATTTTTTCAGCAGGAACCTTCATTCCATCCTTAATCCATTTAAGCAAAACTGATACGATGGCAGAACTCCAAAAAGAATGCAGGTAAGAGCTGACTCCTTTTGATTTTCCATAGTATTTTTCTAAAAACTCTTGCATGGCTTGCACAAAGATTTTTTCCAAGTGGTAGTCCAAGGCAAGCTGAATAACCTTAGCCTCTTTCTTGGCTTCTCTAAAGAGGCGAACCCAAACCAGATAGAGGTCCGTTTTAACATCGTAATGGCTCAATTGCTCCATAATGTTATGGACGCTTCGTTTAAAGACACTTTCTAAAATCTCTTCTTTGGAGTCATAGTTTCGATAAAAGGCTGCACGGGAAACACCAGCACGTTTGACCAACTCAGAAATGCTAATCTTTGTCAATTCCTTTTTCTCCAAAAGTTGCAAGAGAGCTGTTTCGATAGCTTCTCTGGTCAGTAAATTGGATTCTTGATTGGATTTTCTGAGATTTTCAAGTGAATTTTCGGAAATTCTTCGTTCGGCCATAACACTTCCTTTCTACTTGTGACAACAGAGTGACGAGACTTTTGTTTTAAGCACTTTCATGATATAATTGTAGAAAAAGACAGAACCTTTGTCAATGTATAAGTGACAAAGATGGAGAATTTCTATGACTTGGAAGATTGTGGCAGATTCTGGTTGTGATTATCGTCAATTACCTACTCCTGCGATTGACACTGAATTTGTAAGTGTTCCTTTAACCATTCAAGTGGCTGATCAAGTCTTTATTGACGATGCTAGTCTTGATATTGACAAAATGATGGAAAACATGTATGCAACTTCTGAAGCTTCAAAATCAGCTTGTCCTAGCCCTGATGATTACTTGCGAGCATTTGAAGGGGCAAAACATATTTTTGTAGTGACCATTACCGGAACTCTTTCTGGTAGTCAAAACAGCGCTCAATTAGCTAAGAATCTCTATCTCGAAGAACATCCTGATACTCAGATTCATGTTATTGACAGCTTGTCTGCTGGTGGGGAAGTTGATCTAATCGTTGAGAAAATCAATTATTTGATTGACCAAGGACTTTCTTTTGAAGAAGTGGTTAATGCTATTACTGCTTACCAAGAAAAAACTAAGTTATTGTTCGTTCTCGCTAAGGTTGATAATCTGGTTAAGAATGGTCGCTTGAGTAAACTGATCGGTACAGTTGTTGGGCTCCTCAATATTCGTATGGTTGGGGAAGCAAGTGAAACTGGAACCTTGGAACTCCTCCAAAAGGCTCGTGGTGCTAAAAAATCTCTTCAAGCTGCCTATGAAGAGTTAATCAAAGCTGGCTATGCTGGTGGACGTATCGTCATGGCTCACCGCAGTAATGATAAATTCTGCCAACAGCTCTCAGAGCTCTTACGTGAAAAATTTCCACAAGCTGAAATCAAGATTATCCCAACCTCTGGACTCTGCAGTTTTTATGCAGAAGAGGGTGGACTCCTCATGGGATATGAAATTGACTAATTTATATAAGACAGAGGTCGGGATTCAATGTCCCGACCTCAATTTTTATCAGCAATTATCTTTTCTACTGTAGCTGAGTAGACTTTTGTACTGACAATTTCATCTTGTCAATACATAAGTTTGAAGAAGCCACCGGTTTGATAAAGATTCACGGGACTAGGTACTATCATGCAAAACTTGATCTACCGATTTCTGTCCCTCCGTCTTTTTTATGGTACAATACTCTTATGAAACATTTTGATACTATTGTAATCGGGGGAGGCCCGGCTGGTATGATGGCTACGATTTCAAGTAGCTTTTATGGGCAGAAAACCCTTCTCATCGAAAAAAATCGAAAACTCGGAAAAAAATTAGCTGGTACTGGTGGTGGGCGCTGCAACGTGACCAACAATGGATCTCTAGATGACCTATTAGCTGGCATCCCTGGAAATGGCCGCTTTCTATACAGTGTCTTTTCCCAGTTTGACAACCATGATATCATCAACTTTTTTACTGAAAATGGCGTAAAACTCAAGGTCGAAGACCATGGCCGCGTCTTTCCAGCCAGTGACAAATCTCGGACCATAATTGAAGCTTTGGAAAAGAAAATTATTGAACTTGGTGGGCAAATTGCTACTCAAACAGAAATTGTTTCAGTTAAAAAGATAGACGACCAGTTTATCCTGAAATCACCAGACCAGACCTTTACTTGTGATAAACTCATCGTCACAACTGGTGGAAAATCCTATCCTTCTACTGGCTCTACTGGTTTTGGTCATGAGATTGCTCGCCATTTCAAACACACCATTACCGAGCTTGAGGCTGCTGAAAGTCCATTGTTGACTGATTTCCCGCATAAGGCCTTGCAGGGAATTTCCCTAGACGATGTGACCCTAAGCTATGGCAAGCATGTCATCACTCATGACCTGCTCTTTACCCACTTTGGTTTATCAGGTCCTGCTGCGCTACGCATGTCTAGCTTTGTCAAGGGTGGGGAAATTCTCTCTCTAGATGTCTTGCCACAACTTTCAGAAGGTGACTTAGTTGACTTTTTAGAAGAGAACCGTGAAAAATCCTTGAAAAATGCCTTAAAAGCTTTACTCCCTGAACGCTTGGCAGAATTTTTTGTCCAAGGATATCCTGAAAAAGTCAAACAACTAACTGAAAGAGAACGCGATCAACTTCTCCAGTCTATCAAGGCACTCAAAATCCCTGTGACAGGAAAAATGTCCTTGGCTAAATCCTTTGTTACCAAAGGAGGTGTTAGTCTCAAGGAAATCAATCCTAAAACGCTGGAAAGCAAACTGGTTCCTGGCCTTCACTTTGCAGGAGAGGTCCTAGATATCAACGCCCATACGGGTGGCTTTAACATCACTTCTGCCCTCTGCACTGGCTGGGTGGCAGGCTCAAACTTAATCTATAAATGATTTAGTATCTAAGGATGTTAGATAAGAAAGGAACTACTTTGGAACATATTATCTTACTAAGGGGAGTTACTCCTAATGGAAAAAATGCTATCCCTAAAATGTCTTATCTAGTAGATATCTTGATAGAGGCTGATTTTCAACAAGTTCGAACCTATATTCAAAGTGGGAATATCATTCTTGAAAGTAACTTATCTCTGGAAGAAATACGAGAACAGGTTCACACTCTAATAAAGGAAAAAATTGGTGCTGATTTAAAAATGGTAATCAAGAACAAAAATGATTTTGCAAAAATTGTCCAAGAAAACCCATTTGGAAAACACTATCTTTTTGACCGAATACATGTGATCCTTTTTCAAAATGATATCCAAAGTCTACCATTAGAAAAATTGGATAGTGACTATGGTGAAGAAGAGATTTGTATCGGCAACCATTGTCTTTACCTCTATCTCCCTAGAACTGCAAAACGAAAAAAACTTAATACCAACTATCTTGAAAAGCTGTTCGGCGTTGATCTGACCATGCGAAAGTTAAACGTGGTAGAAAAATTACTAACAAAATAGGAAAAATAATATGAGCAGAAGAGAATCAGTCGAATTTGTCAACATGTGCTTGATTAAAAATGGGGACAAGGTCCTAGTTCAAGACCGAGTTAGTCCTAACTGGCCTGGCATTACTTTTCCTGGTGGCCATGTTGAACGTGGCGAATCCTTTGTCGATGCTGTCATTCGCGAAGTGAAGGAAGAAACTGGTCTGACCATTTCTAAGCCTCAACTCTGTGGTATCAAAGATTGGTATGATGACGAGGACTATCGTTATGTTGTCCACTTTTACAAAACAGAACACTTTACTGGTGAGCTCCAATCTTCAGACGAAGGAAATGTCTGGTGGGAGGATTTTGAAAATCTACCTCATCTAAAATTAGCTACTGAGGATATGTCTGACATGCTTCGTGTTTTTCTAGAAGAGGACCTCAGTGAATTCTTTTACTACAAGGATGGGGAGGACTGGTCTTACCAACTCAAATAACAGTAAATCGGCAGAGGTCACTCCGCCGATTTTTATCTTGTCTAATCTTCAAGCTAGGTCTGTGTCCTCCAATTAAAAGTCTGTTACTACCTTAGGCTTTGAGTTTTATCGAGTTTTATCGAGTTTGTGTGCTTACATAGTGGGCAATCACATCTGATGTGTACTGGGCTGTTCCAATTCCAAATTTGTCAATGTTTTCCTTAAACTCTGAGTTATAGACGTAGCCTTTACCAATATGACCGAAGACTTCAACGGAGCAGTCAAATCCATAGGTACGAATGGCTTGCAAGAGCTTGGCTGCTTCCTCTTGGTTTTCAGATGCTGTTATCGGCAGATCAGATTGTAGATTTTGAGCCAAGGCTTGAAAGACTTGATTAAAGGCTGTTGTAGCTTCATCCTCTCGTCCTTTTTGACGCTCGAGAGCTTGGTCCATGACTTCTTGACCATACTTATCTAAAGCCTCTTGGTGGTATTTTTTATGGTCTTGATAGCTAAATCCAGTGAATTTTTCCTCAATAGTCATTTTTATTTCTCCTTTTTGTTCTTGAATGGTTTTTTGTAAGGTTGAAATCAAGGTATCCAGATGTTGCCTCTCATGGGTTAAATAGTCCAACTGTCTAGTTAAATGTGGTAACAAGTCCGTCTTTTCTTCCTTCAATAGCTCTGCTATTTTTTCTAAAGAAAAACCTAGATACTTGTAATAGAGGATAATCTGTAGTCGTTCTAAATCCTCTTGACTATAGGTTCGATAGCCATTTTCTGACTTTAATGGAACCAAAAGTCCAATCTTGTCATAATGGTAGAGGGTCTTGACGGAGACACCTGAAAGTTGCGCAGCTTCTTTGATATGGTACATGATTTCCTCCTCACATAAATAGTATATACCCTCCCCTTTGAGGAGAGTCAAGTATTTTATCATATTTTTTATAAAAACATGAAAATCGCTTTCTTGACAGACTTGAAAAATCATGATAGGATAATCAAGTCTATCAATCAAAGAATAAGCTCAAAAGAGCAATTGAGAGAAGGCTATTTGACAACTCAAGTAGCCTTTTCTTATTTTAAACAATAGATCGGAGTTTAACGATGTCTGAAAAATCGCAATGGGGCTCAAAACTGGGCTTTATCCTTGCATCTGCTGGTTCTGCTATTGGTCTTGGGGCCGTTTGGAAATTCCCTTATATGACCGCTGCTAATGGTGGAGGAGGATTTTTACTGGTCTTTCTCATCTCGACACTATTGATTGGTTTCCCACTTTTGCTTGCTGAATTCGCCCTTGGTCGGAGCGCTGGCGTGTCAGCAATCAAAACCTTTGGAAAATTGGGCAATAACAAGAACTACAATTTTATCGGTTGGATCGGTGCCTTTGCCCTTTTCATCCTCTTATCCTTTTACAGTGTTATTGGGGGATGGGTTTTAGTCTATCTAGGTATCGCTATTGCTAAAGCCTTCCAAGTTGGGATTAGCAGTGATTATGCCCAGCTCTTCACAGACATTATTTCAAATCCATGGATTGCCCTTGGTTCCCAAGCCCTCTTTATCTTCCTCAACATCTTTATCGTATCTAAGGGAGTTCAAAAAGGAATTGAAAGAGCATCGAAAGTTATGATGCCCCTGCTCTTTATCATCTTTGTCATTATCATCGGGCGCTCTCTCAGCTTGCCTAATGCCATGGAAGGTGTGGTTTACTTCCTCAAACCTGACTTTTCAAAACTGACAAGCGCCGGACTCCTCTATGCTCTGGGGCAATCTTTCTTTGCATTATCGCTCGGTGTTACTGCTATGTTGACCTATGCTTCTTACTTAGATAAGAAAACCAATCTGGTCCAATCAGGTATGTCCATCGTTGCCATGAACATCTCTGTATCCATCATGGCAGGATTAGCCATTTTCCCAGCTATGTCAGCCTTTAACATCCAGTCTGAAGGTGGTCCAAGTCTTCTCTTTATCGTCTTGCCACAACTCTTTGACAAGATGCCTTTTGGAAGTATTTTCTATATTCTCTTTCTCTTGCTCTTCCTCTTTGCGACGGTCACTTCTTCTGTCGTGATGCTGGAAATCAATGTAGGCAACATCACCAACCAAGACAATCGCAAACGTGCTAAGTGGAGTATGATTTTAGGGGTTTTGACTTTTGTATTTGGTATCCCTTCAGCCCTATCCTACGGTGTCATGGCAGACGTCCAAATCTTTGGAAAAACTTTCTTTGATGCTATGGATTTCTTGGTTTCCAACCTCCTTATGCCTTTCGGTGCTCTCTGCTTGTCCCTTTTTACAGGCTTTATCTTTAAAAAAGCACTCGCTATGGAGGAATTGCATCTTGATGAAACAGCATGGAAACAAGGACTTTTCCAAGTCTGGCTCTTCCTTCTTCGTTTCGTCATTCCAATCATCATCATCGTGGTCTTTATCGCCCAATTTATGTAATCAAAAAGGACTTGAGTAGTGAACTCAGGCCCTTTCTTTTTTATGGATGGCTAACAATTAATTCCAAATCTTGCCCTTCCAGAGTCCAAGCTTCAACATCACTCGGCAAGATAAAGTGACTACCTTTTTGGATTGGATAATCTTTTCCGTCTACAGTCAGTTTCCCTTGACCAGCCAAGACACTCAACAAGCTGTAATCAGCCGTCTTCTCAAATTCAACTTTTCCTGTGATTTCCCACTTGTAGACTGCGAAGAAATCATTAGAGACAAGTAAAGTTGAGCGTAAATCATCAGCTTTGACAGTCACAGGACGGCTATTTGCAGGCTCACCAATATTCAAGACATCGATAGATTTTTCAAGGTGTAGTTCACGCAAGTTTCCATTATCGTCCTTGCGGTCAAAGTCGTAGACGCGATAGGTGGTATCACTAGACTGTTGGGTTTCAAGAATCAAGATGCCTGCACCAATAGCATGCATGGTGCCACTTGGTACATAGAAGAAATCTCCAGCCTTAACTGGTACTTTTGTCAACAGGTCATCCCAGTTCTTATCTTCGATTTGCTGACGGAGTTCTTCTTTTGACTTGGCATTATGCCCGTAGATAATCTCTGAACCTTCATCCGCAGAGATGATGTACCAACATTCTGTTTTTCCAAGTTCGCCTTCATGCTCTAGTCCATAAGCATCGTCTGGGTGAACTTGGACGCTAAGCCAGTCGTTAGCATCGAGTATTTTGGTCAAAAGTGGAAATACAGGTTCTGGACGGTTGCCAAACAATTCACGGTGTTCCGCATACAAAGTAGCTAGGTCTGTTCCCTCGTAGCGTCCATTTGCAACCTTTGAAACGCCATTTGGATGAGCTGAGATGGCCCAGTATTCTCCGATTTTTTCACTTGGGATGTCGTAACCAAACTCATCACGTAGCTTGGTACCTCCCCAAATTTTTTCTTGCATAACTGATTGTAAAAATAATGGTTCTGACATGTCAATCTCCTGTCTGATTTTTCTCCCCTCATTATAGCAAAAAAAGAGTTCGAATTGAACTCTTTTTCACATCTTATAAATTAGGGAGAAGATTTTATAAAAATAGTGAACAAATGTGCTCTACTCAATGCTTGCACCATTGCTGGCAATGACATCCTTGTACCAGTAGAAGGATTTCTTCTTGCTACGTTTGAGAGTCCCATTTCCTGCGTTATCTCGATCCACATAGATAAAGCCATAGCGCTTGTTCATTTCGCCTGTTCCAGCCGAAACCATCCGGAAAAGTCAGTTTTTCGGTCATAAGTCTACTCAACTTTCTTATTTGCTTGTTCATTTACTTATATTATAGCTCATTCTGAAACCTTTTCTTATAAAATACTGTGACATACTGATACTATTCTACTATTTAAGTTGATCAGATTGTTTTTTAAAAAATTATCCTCTCGAAAAAGCAAATAGCCTCCCCGGAAACAAAAAAAGAAGACTGAAAACTAGTCTCCTCTGTTCCTTTTAAATCAAAGCTGTGATAGCGGTTACTAGGCCAAAAATAATACCTGGTGCATTCGCTGCTGCAAGGGGGATATCTCTTTCTTTTTTGAAAAGACCGTAGTAGACCCATAGACTACAGTTGATCGCTGCAACCAAGGGCTCAATGAAATTTCCTTTTTGACCAGCCAGATTGTCCATGATTTGTGGGAAGTAAGACATATACATCATAACAGACATAAAGGTCGCTACCCAACCTAACATTTTCATTTGTTTTTCAGTTATTTTCAAAACCTATTTCATTTTTACTGAATCTTATTTTATAATCTTCTTTCAAAACAATCAAGACTTTGAAGCTTTTGTTATAAAGATGTAAACTATCACAATCTTGTGAGAAGAAAGAGGGAACAGAAAAAAGACTGGATTGCTCCGATCTGTTTAGTCAATCAAATATTAGAAAATGAATACTCCTTTTCAATGAATCGATTGATGGTAAATAAGCTGTTAGAAATTATTGACAGTATCGAAATTTTCTAGTAAAATGAATTTTGTTAATACCTAAATGGTGTGTAATTTTCTATCAACATAGTCAGGAGAAAAGGAACTTATGCTAAAAAAATTTAATGAATTGTCACTGAAAGATAAGGCTTATCTAATTGGCGGTTTGATCTTATTAGTCATTGTGATCTCCTTTGGTCTGCTCAATCGTCAAACAGTAACTGTCAGTCTTGTCTTTACACAACTATCTGCTCCCTTGATTTTGGTGATTTTTACTTGTCTAGTAATCGGGATCATTGTTGGTAGTGCTATTGGTTTTAGCTATCACCATGGCAAGACTCAAGAGCTGAAAAGCCGCATTGCTGAAGCAGAAACGACTATCCATAAAAAAGACAAGGAGCTTCTCCAGTACAAGGAACAGGTGCAACAATTAAAACAGGAAGCCAAACAATAAGTGTAGAAATCATAACCACCCGTCAGCGGGTGGTTTTTTGTCTCGCACCTAATGGAACGAGACGGACTGAAAATCGCATAACAGAAAAAAAACCGGATTGCTCCGATCTTTCAATAGTTCATATTCTCACATTCTGTTTTAAGAATAGTTAAGGTTATCTTCAAATGACTAAGCCCCTTATTTCATACGATAAAAATCAAGCACTAGACCAGCAGGACCTTTAACTAATAAGGACTCTGTTCCCCAATCCGTTTCACAAGGACCGTGTAAAATCTCGACACCTCTCTCTTTTAAACGTTGGTAATTCTGCTCTAGATCCTCAATCTCAATGTGAAGAATGATACCTGACTGAAAATCTTCCAAAGGAATCAAATGATTTTGGGACAACATTAGACAATGACTGCCAATCGTGAACTGAGCAAAGCCTTGATCAACATAATCTGCCTGTTTATCCAAAATACGCTCCAAGTCAGCACAGACTTGAGGAATACTTGAAACGATGATATCTAATTGATTTAAATTCATTAACTATCCTCCAGAAAAAGACCGGATTGCTCCGATCTTTTTAAGTTTCACTCTATGAAAATCAAAGAATAAATTCTACAAATTTAAAATTTGATTTTCGACGAGAGAAATTATTTAATTGCGCGTGATTGCAATCCTTCTTCTTCCAAGAAGAGGCGGAATGGTACGAGTTCTTCTGCTTCGTATTTTTCCTTGAAGGCTTTGATTGCTTCTTCTGAGTGTTGTTTTGGATCCAACTCAAGTACTTCTACTGGAAGTGGACGATGTGGAGTGATGTGAGCATCGATCACAACTGTCTTACCTTCTTTGTTGAGTTTAACAGCTTCTGCAACAACTGCATCGATGTCTTCGATACGGTTCACAGTGAATCCTACAGCACCTTGCGCTTCAGCGATTTTCGCATAGTCAGCATTAGGGAAGTCACAACCAAACAAGTGTTTGTTTGTGTCCTCGTATTTGTCCTTGATGAAGGCATATTTACCATTTGAGAAGACAACGTTGATAACTGGAAGGTCGTATTGAACGTTTGTGATAACGTCTGGGTAGCACATGTTGAATGCACCGTCACCCATGATGTTCCATACTTGGCGATCTGGATTGTCTTTCTTAGCAGCGATACCACCAGGAAGGGCAATACCCATTGTCGCAAAGAGTGGAGATGTGCGCCACATGTTCTTAGGTGTCATGTGAAGGTGACGAGTAGATGTTTGAGTAGTGTCACCTACGTCGATTGAGTAGATAGCGTCTTGATCAGCATGTTTGTTGATTGCATTGTAGACTTGGTACAATTGCAATTCACCCTCAGTTTTACCTTCGAGTTTGTTCATGTAATCACGCCAGTTTTGGTTGTTCTTCACGTTTGCACGCCACCATGGAGTAGACTCAACTGGGTTTACTTTATCAAGGATAGCTTTAGCTGCTTGACCTGCATCACCAAGGATAGAAGCGTCAAGAGCGTGACGTTTACCAAGTTTGTAAGGGTCGATATCCACTTGGATGAATTTTTCAGTGTTTTTGAATGCTTCGTAAACTTCAGCAAATGGGAAGTTTGAACCAAGGAAAAGAACTGTGTCTGCTTCAAAGACCACTTCGTTGGCTGGCTTCCAACCAACACGGTAAGCAGAACCTGTCAAACCTTCGTAGTTCCATTCGAAAGCTTCAAAGTTTTTACCAGTTGTGATGATTGGTGCTTTGATTTTACGTGACAATTCAGTGATCACTTCACCAGCTTTAACACCACCGTAACCAGCGTAGATCACTGGGCGTTCAGCGTTGTTCAAAATTTCAACAGCTTTATCAATTTCAACTTCGTTCAAAGCAGGAGCGATGAATGAACGTTCGTATGAACCTGAACCGTAGTATGAGTTTTCGTCGATTTCTTGGAAACCGAAGTTTACTGGGATTTCAACAACAGCTGGACCTTTTTTAGAAACTGCAGCACGGCAAGCTTCGTCGATTACTTTTGGCAATTGCTCAGCGTAAGCTACACGTTTGTTGTATACAGCGATACCGTTGTACATTGGGTTTTGGTTCAATTCTTGGAAAGCATCCATGTTCAATTCGTTAACTGGACGTGATCCAAGGATCGCTAGGAATGGAGTGTTATCCATAGCTGCATCGTAAACACCGTTAATCAAGTGAGTCGCACCTGGACCACCTGAACCAACTGCAACCCCGATTGAGCCGCCGAATTTAGCTTGCATAACCGCTGCAAGAGCACCTGTTTCTTCGTGACGAACTTGCAAGAAACGGATATCTTTGTCTTCAGCCAAAGCGTCCATCAATGAGCTGAGTGTTCCTGATGGGATACCGTAGATAGTATCTACGCCCCATGTTTTCAATACGTTGAGCATTGCTGCAGATGCAGTAATTTTCCCTTGAGTCATAATGATAACTCTCCTTCAAAATAATTTCATATATTTACAAAAAACGCTTTTATATGTTATTTGAAAACGATTCAGTAAATTTACAATCCTAATTTATCACATTTGATTTTAGATTTCTAAGTATATGCTCAGAAACTTTCATTCTCTATTACAGTACAGATTGAAAACGTTTTGAAAATCTGTTTTAGAATAGCAAAAAAGCGGTTAAAACCGCCTTTTTATACTCAATGAAAATCAAAGAGCAAACTAGGAAGCTAGCCGCAGGCTGTACTTGAGTACGGCAAGGTGAAGCTGACGTGGTTTGAATTTGATTTTCGAAGAGTATTAATCGACTTTAGTAAAATTAAGCATCAGAGAGCTGATTAAAACAGATACTGAACTAAAGGCCATGGCCAATCCTGCAAGTTCTGGATTGAGTACCAAACCAAGACCAGAAAACACTCCTGCTGCAATCGGAATACCAATGAGGTTATAGATAGAAGCCCAGAAAAGATTGAGTAGAATACGATTAAAGGTCTTCTTACTCATATCAAAAGCACGTGCCAATCCTAGTAAATTGTTGGTTGTAAGGACAAGATCTGCTGATTCAATGGCAATATCTGTCCCAGAGCCCATGGCAATTCCGACATCCGCTACACTGAGGGCCGGCGCATCATTGATACCATCTCCAACAAAGGCCAATTTGCCATTCTTTTGAAGCTTGTGAATTTCATGTGCCTTTTCCTCTGGCAAGACATTTGCGATCACTTCTTCGATTCCAATTTGCTCTGCAATCGCATGGGCTACTCCAGCATTATCTCCAGTAAGCATAACCGTTCTAAGACCACGTTTTTTCAATTTAGCAATAGCTTCTCGAGCATTTTCCTTAGGGACATCCTGCAAGGCAATTAAGCCTTTTAACTGACCATCTACGGATAGGAAGACAACTGTTTTTGCTTCTTTCTCAAGCAAATCAAATCGTTCTTGATAATCATGTGGAATAGCAAGGTCAGCTAAGAGCTTAGCATTCCCAAGCAAGACTTGTTTACCATTAATAATCCCAGTCACACCTTTTCCATGCAAGGCTTGGAAGTTTTCCACTGGGTAAAGGCTAATTCCTAGTTCAGATGCACGATTAACAATAGCTTGAGCTAGCGGGTGTTGAGATACATCTTCCAGTGAAGCAGCCAAACTTAGCACTTCTCTTTCATCACCAATAACATCTGTCACTACTGGCTTCCCTTCGGTCAAGGTTCCTG
Organism: Streptococcus infantis; assembly: GCF_047463635.1. GTDB lineage: Bacteria > Bacillota > Bacilli > Lactobacillales > Streptococcaceae > Streptococcus > Streptococcus infantis_W. The sequence continues at coordinate 66,233 of NZ_JASHDL010000006.1, read as the reverse complement.
TCTTATCAAAAACAACCGTTTGGACCTTTTGGATTTCCTGTAAAACTGTACCATTTTTGAGAAGAATCCCCATCTTGGCACTTCGTCCTGTTCCAACCATGAGTGCTGTCGGTGTCGCGAGTCCTAGTGCACAAGGACAGGCAATTATCAAAACAGCAACTCCGTAGAGAAGTGACGTCACAAAGCTTTCTCCTAGGAAAACAAACCAGATCCAAAAAGTAAGAAGTCCTAAAATGACAACTGCTGGTACAAAAATCCCAGAAATCTTGTCTGTCAAATCTTGAATAGGAGCACGACTCGTTTGCGCTTTCTTCACAAAGTCCACAATCTGAGCCAGCATAGTCTCAGAACCAACTTTTTCAGCTTTAAAAATGATCGTACCACTATTATTGATAGTTGACCCAATAACAGCATCTCCAACTGATTTATCGACTGGAATACTTTCCCCAGTCACCATTGATTCATCAATACTCGTTTCACCTTCTAACACGGTCCCATCAACGGCAATTTTTTCACCTGGTCGAACGCGAATGAGATCCCCAACTTTGACTTGTTCTAGAGGGATTTGAACATAAACATCATCACGCAAAACCTCTGCTGTTTTTGCTTGTAGGTCTAATAATTTTTCGACTGCCTGTGAAGTATTTTTTCGCATTTTTTCCTCAAAAACTGCTCCCAAAAGAATGAAGAAGAGGATAAATGCAGCACTTTCAAAGTAAACGGGCAGACCAGTGAAGAGGGCAACTAAGCTATAGAAATAGGCCACTAGGGTTCCCAGAGCAACCAAGGTATCCATGTTGGAATTGTGCTTTTTAAAACTAGCCCAGGCGCTTCTGATATATGGAACTCCAGCTACCAGCATAATGGGTGTTGTGGCTAAAAAGGTGCCCCAACGCATGACTTGGTGACTAATTCCTCCTGTAGACATCCCAATCATGAGAATCACAAGAGGCACAGTAAAGATACTAGTAATCCAAAAACGCTGTAAAAGACTGAGAGACTTTTTAGTTTTTTCAACAACGGTGTAGGTCCCCTTTTGCATCTTCATGCCGCATGAAAATTCATGCTCGCCCAAGTCTTGAGGCGTAAAGCGAATGACTTTTTCCTCGTCTTGAGCGATTGGTTCTAGGATTCCTTCTTCTTCGAAGAGAATCTCCTTATAGCAGTTTGATGGTGTCACACGGTGAAAGGTAATCTCAGCAGGAATCCCTTTTTGCAGTTGAATGTGGGCTGGATGGTAGCCTTTGTCTGCCGTGATACGGATTTTTTGAACACCATTTTCAAGACTTGCTTTTACAATTTCAGTCATATCATTCTCCTATTCTACAATCATCTTACCGTGCATCATATTCATGCCACAAGAGAAACCATACTCACCTGCTTCTTCAGGAGTGATTTCAACCACATATTGGTCTCCCATAGGCAGATTTGCATGCACTCCAAAGTCTGGAAAAACGATTTGGTCCAAGCAAGGTGAAGGATCTTTTCGATCGAAAATAATGCGAGCAGGTTGCGATTTTTTTAGAATAATAGTTCCTGGAGTATATCCCCCCATGACTTCCACTCGAATTTCTTGATAGCCATTCTTTTGTTGAGCTCTCTTACCGTCTTCTTGAGGTTTTTTGAAAAACCAAAAGAGGATAAAAGCAATCAATCCTAGAACAATAATAGATACAAATAGATTTAACATAGCGTCTCCTTTACATACAATTACATCTTACTTCTGTTACAGCACTTGCTTTTTTCTTTGAAATTACTTCTTCCAAGCCTTCCAAGTCAGCTAGGGTAAAGTCACATTCTTCAATCAAATCAGCTAGCAAGAGCTTTATTCTTCGAGAACAAAGCTTGTCTTTGATATCCTGAACCATTAAGCCCTTACTATCATCTAGCGTTAAAAGGGACGAATAGACAAAGGACTTGCCCTGTTTTTCCCGAGTCAAACATTCTTTCTCTACCAGACGGGCTAAGAGTGTCTGGATCGTGGATTTAGACCAGCTAAACCTTTTCTCTAATACTTTTATGAGATCAGTACTAGTCTGTTCTCCCTGCATCCAGATAATCTTCATGACCTGCCATTCTGCATCCGAAATCTGCATCAGCACACCTCCAAAATCTACATTTGTCAATTACAATTATCAGTATACTCTTAAAATCTACATTTGTCAACTATAAAATTCAAATTTTTCTCTTTTTTTAAAATCTTTATGACAAAAGTGATTAAATATATGCAAAAACCTCCACATCAAGTGGAGGCAAGCTTTTTATCAATACAATTTCAAATCACGAGGATCAACTGGGAAGGTTGGGTTGTATGGGTTGTGACGGAGTTTGAAGTGTTTGACATCTTCAATAGTCTGAGTTCCAGACAACTGCATGACTGTCTTCAATTCCGCATTCAAGTGTTCAAAGACTTGGCGTACACCGACACTACCACCAAGGGCCAAGCCATAGATAACAGGGCGACCAATAGCTACCAAGTCTGCTCCCGAAGCCAAGGCTTTAAAGATGTGTTGACCACGACGAATACCTGAGTCAAAGACGATTGGTACGCGTTTGTCAACTGCTTCTGCTACTTCTTGAAGTGAGTCAAAGGCAGCTGGTCCACCGTCGATTTGGCGACCACCGTGGTTGGTTACCCAGATACCAGAAGCTCCTGCAGCAAGCGAACGTTCAACGTCCTCACGGCATTGTGGTCCTTTGACATAAACAGGAAGTCCTGAGTATTCAGCGATAAATTCTACGTCACGTGGAGACAAGCGTTGTTTAGCTGATTTGTAAACAAAGTCCATTGATTTACCAGCACCTTCTGGCAGGTATTCTTCAACAATCGGCATGCCAACTGGGAAGACAAAACCATTACGCTTATCAACCTCACGATTGCCCCCTACAGTAGCATCTGCTGTCAAGACAATCGCTTTATAACCTTCAGCCTTCACACGGTCCATGATATGGCGGTTGATTCCGTCGTCTTTACTAAAGTAAAATTGGAACCAGTGAGGTGTCCCTTGAAGGGCTTCTGTAATTTCTGGAAGATCTACAGTAGAGTAAGAGCTGGTTGTATAAAGAGAACCAAACTCATGTACACCACGCGCAGTAGCTACTTCACCTTGTTCATTTGCCAATTTATGAGCCGCAACAGGCGCCATAATGATTGGTGAAGACAATTTTTCACCTGCAAATTCAATCTCTGTACTTGGATTTTCCACATCACAAAGCGTATGCGGAACGATGAGTTTGTGGTTAAAGGCACGGATGTTCTCCCGTAAAGTAAAGGTATCTTCTGCTCCACTAGCGATATAGCCAAATGCTGCTTTAGGAATAACTTGTTGCGCCATGGGCTCTAAATCATAGGTATTGATGAAATCTACATGACCTTCTGCATTGCTTGTTTTATATGACATAAAATATCCTCCTTAATAAGTAAGCGCTTACTTTGTATATTACAAAAACATCTTAACTCTTTTTTCAAAACTTTTCAAATATTTTGTTTGGAAATTTCAGAAATTTTATGTCTATGATAAAAAATCCTTATAACGGCAATAAAAAATACATATTATCCAAAGCTCTCTTTTAATGCTACAATAACTGTATCATTTTTCTAGATGGGAGGTTCTACTTTTGGATTGGTCCATTGTTGAACAATATCTACCACTCTATCAAAAGGCATTCTTTCTGACCTTGCATATTGCAGTTTGGGGAATTCTAGGTTCTTTTTTGCTGGGGCTCATCGTCAGTGTCATCCGGCATTACCGCCTTCCTGTTTTTTCCCAGTTGGCAACAGCCTATATCGAACTTTCACGAAATACACCCCTTTTGATACAACTTTTCTTTCTCTACTTCGGCCTACCTAGAATAGGGATTGTTCTTTCTTCAGAAGTCTGTGCAACAGTCGGGCTCATCTTTTTAGGTGGTTCCTACATGGCAGAATCCTTCCGAAGCGGGCTAGAAGCAGTCAGTCAAACCCAGCATGAAATCGGTTTAGCCATTGGGCTTACTCCATTTCAGGTTTTTCGCTACGTGGTTCTGCCACAAGCGACAGCGGTTGCTCTACCATCCTTTAGTGCCAATGTTATTTTCCTCATAAAGGAAACATCTGTCTTCTCAGCAGTTGCCCTTGCTGACCTTATGTATGTTGCTAAGGATTTGATAGGACTCTACTATGAGACAGATATTGCGTTAGCTATGTTGGTGGTTGCTTACCTTATCATGCTTCTACCTATTTCGCTAGTCTTTAGTTGGATAGAAAGGAGGCTCCGTCATGCAGGATTCGGGAATGCAAGTACTCTTTCAGGGAAATAATCTCCTGAGAATCTTACAGGGATTGGGCGTCACGATTGGTATTTCTATCCTGTCTGTCCTCTTATCCATGATTTTCGGAACGGTGATGGGAATTATCATGACTTCTCATTCTAGAGTGATTCGCTTCTTGACACGCTTATATCTAGAATTTATCCGTATCATGCCGCAGCTAGTGCTCCTTTTCATCGTTTACTTTGGCTTGGCTCGAAACTTTAATATCAATATCTCTGGTGAGGCTTCTGCTATTATCGTTTTCACTCTTTGGGGAACAGCTGAGATGGGGGACTTGGTTCGTGGTGCCATCACTTCCCTTCCCAAACATCAGTTTGAGAGTGGGCAGGCGCTTGGCTTAACTAAAGTGCAACTCTACTACCATATCATTATCCCTCAAGTTTTGAGAAGGCTTCTACCGCAAGCCATCAATCTTGTCACTCGTATGATTAAAACAACTTCCTTGGTTGTTTTGATTGGGGTTGTTGAAGTTACCAAGGTTGGACAACAAATCATTGATAGCAATCGCTTAACCATCCCAACCGCTTCCTTTTGGATTTACGGAACCATCCTAGTCTTATATTTCGCAGTTTGCTTCCCTATTTCCAAACTATCTACTCATCTAGAAAAACATTGGAGGAACTAAATGTCTGAAACTATTTTAGAAATCAAGGAACTAAAAAAATCCTTCGGAGACAATCCTATCCTCCAAGGACTTTCTTTAGATATTAAAAAGGGGGAAGTGGTCGTCATCCTAGGACCATCTGGCTGTGGGAAAAGTACCCTTCTTCGCTGTCTCAATGGTTTAGAAAGTATTCAAGGAGGAGATATCCTGCTGGATGGCCAGTCCATCGTTGAAAATAAAAAAGATTTTCACCTGGTTCGCCAAAAGATTGGTATGGTCTTTCAAAGTTATGAACTCTTTCCTCACTTGGATGTCCTTCAAAACCTCATCCTAGGCCCTATCAAGGCTCAAGGGAGAGACAAAAAAGAGGTTACTGAAGAAGCTCTACAACTACTGGAACGAGTTGGACTTCTAGACAAAAAACATAGCTTCGCTCGTCAATTATCTGGTGGACAAAAGCAACGGGTTGCGATCGTCCGTGCCCTGCTCATGCATCCAGAAATTATCCTCTTTGACGAAGTAACTGCTTCACTGGATCCAGAAATGGTGCGTGAGGTTCTAGAACTCATCAATGACTTGGCCCAAGAAGGTCGTACCATGATTTTGGTAACCCATGAAATGCAGTTTGCCCAAGCCATTGCGGACCGCATTATCTTTCTAGACCAAGGAAAAATTGCTGAAGAAGGAACTGCTCAAGAATTCTTCACAAATCCACAAACCAAACGAGCACAAGAATTTTTAAACGTCTTTGACTTTAGCCAGTTTGGCTCATATCTATAATCAATAAAGGAGATTATTATGAAACTACTTAAACCAATTCTAACTGTTTTTGCTCTAGCATTTGCGCTTATCTTCGTCACAGCTTGTAGTTCAGGCGGAAGCTCTGATGCTTCATCTGCTAAGGCGACTGCCAAAGCTCGTACTATTGATGAAATTAAGAAAAGTGGTGAACTTCGAATCGCGGTATTTGGAGACAAAAAACCATTTGGTTATGTTGATAATGACGGTTCTTACCAAGGTTATGATATCGAACTAGGGAATCAATTAGCACAAGATCTTGGTGTCAAGGTTAAATACGTTTCTGTCGATGCTGCCAACCGTGCTGAATACTTGATTTCTAACAAGGTTGATATCACCCTTGCCAACTTTACAGTGACTGACGAACGTAAGAAACAAGTTGACTTTGCCCTTCCTTACATGAAAGTTTCTCTCGGTGTTGTGTCACCAAAAGATAAAGTCATCAAGGACGTTAAAGAACTTGAAGGCAAAACCTTGATCGTTACAAAAGGAACGACTGCAGAAACCTACTTTGAGAAAAATCACCCAGAAGTAAAACTCCAAAAATACGATCAATATAGCGACGCCTACCAAGCCCTTCTTGATGGACGTGGAGATGCCTTCTCTACTGACAATACTGAAGTTCTAGCTTGGGCACTTGAAAACAAGGGATATGAAGTAGGAATTACTTCTCTTGGTAATCCAGATACTATTGCACCAGCAGTTCAAAAAGGTAACCAAGAATTACTTGACTACATTAACCAAGAAATCGAAAAATTAGGTAAAGAAAACTTCTTCCACAAGGCTTATGAAAAAACACTTCACCCAACCTACGGTGACGCTGCTAAAGCAGATGACCTGGTTGTTGAAGGTGGAAAAGTCGACTAAGTTTTAAAAAGAAAAACGAACAAGGCTAGAATTCTGGTAATCAGAATCTTATCTTGTTCGTTTTTATCTAGTCCATCATAGATGCAATTTCCATCATAGCAACAACATTAATTGCTTTACCAGAGGTTAGTGAATGATTAGCAAATCCAAGAGCTACACGGAATTGTACATTCTTGTTTGCTGGGCTATAACCATCTCCCATCATCATAGCTGCATAGTGACTTTTAGAGTGTTTCCATCTAGTATAGAAATTATGAGCTAATGCCTTTTCATTTGTAAGACTCACAATATCCCAAACATCAGTTGCTTCTGCTGCGTTTTCTGTCATTGCATTTGTTTGTTTGTAGAACTCTGGATCATAAGCAGTTGACCAACGAGAACCATCAGGACGTTTATGCTTACCTTCCTTCTTACCTTGATAACGTAAAGATCCATGATCTGCCATTTCATTAGCACGAATATTAGCAACTCGAGTTAATTCGCTATCATCTGCTGCGATTGTTGCAGGAGTCAAGCCTTTACGAGTGCGTTCTTCATTAAGAAGTTCCATGAAGTGTTCATTAAGTTTACGATTATCTATAATCTGTTCAAGCTTGTCAAGTTCTGCTTGAGAAAGGCGTGATGCTTTCCAAACTGAGACAAGTCCCATGTCTCGAGGAAGATCATCTCCGTCATCTGTTTCATCAACAGCCACACGATCTTTATCAGCTTGAGAAAGATTATCGTGTAGATACTTAGCACTGCGGTGATCTTCATTGTTCGGATCTAAACCGTTTTCACCTAAACTCTTAATATCTTTCCATGTGCCATCAATATCATAATTGTCATCACTTGTTGGAACAATGACATCTGTTGGATCAGCGACACGTTTTTTCTTAGTACCATTAAAGGTAATGGTATCAACTGCATCCTTAGTTTCAACTAGCTCACGACTTTTAACAGTTCGTTCACCAGTTTTATTGTTTACTGAAATAACTTTGCGGTAACGTTTGAAGCCGTCACGCCCATTTTCAGTACGACTTTCACCCTCAAAAAGGTTAGAGTCATTTTCAGTTCGAGAACCATGAGAAATTGTTTCAGTTTCTTCTTCAGTAACTTCAGACATCAATTTCTTAGTTCCATAATGAACAACTTTTTGTTTTGCTGGAACAGAGTTGATAAGTTCACGACTGATTTCTGTGCGGGTTTGATTTTCATCATTTAGATACTTAACTTTATAAGTTTCTTTACCATTTACAGCATCTTCAACAGTTTCATCACCTTCAAAAAGATTAGAATCTGCTACTCGTTTTTCACCTACAGAAACAATGACTTTATCTTCATTCACATAAGTATAACGTTCTTTTGTTCCCTTAAAGGTAATGGTATCAACTGCATCCTTAGTTTCAACTAGCTCACGACTTTTAACAGTTCTTTCACCGGTTTTGTTGTTTACTGAAATAACTTTGCGGTAACGTTTATAACCGTCACTTCCATCTTCAGTACGAGATTCACCTTCGAAAAGGGTAGCATCATTTTCTGTTCGATAACCATGAGAAATTGTTTCAGTTTCTTCTTCAGTAACTTTAGACATCAATTTCTTAGTTCCATAATGAACAACTTTTTGTTTTGCAGGGACAGTTTTGATTAGTTCACGACTGACTTCTGTACGGTTTTGATTTTCATCATTACTGTACTTAACTTTGTAAGTTTCTTTACCATTTACAGCATCTTCAACAGTTTCATCACCTTCAAAAAGATTAGAATCTGCTACTCGTTTTTCACCTACAGCGGTAATAACTTTGTCTTCGTTAGCATAAGTGTAACGATCTTTGGTTCCAACTTCGACTACTTCATCAACTGCTGGAACAGTTTCAGTATTGACTAGTTCACTCTTAACAAGTTTACCATCTTCATAGTAGTCTTTGTAGTTTTCGATAATCTCACCGTTTTTACCTTTAGTTTTAACAACTCGTTGATCAGAGAAAAGCTTGTCACTTTTAACTTCTACAGTCTTGAAGTTTTCTCCAGCTTTACGCTCAACTCGAGTTTTGTTTTCTGTCAAAACTTTATGTGTTCCAACTCGAACAACTTCTTTAACAGGTTTGACCTCATCACTTTTCACTACAGATGAACGACCATTTCCGTAAACAATTGTAGTTTCTGTATAAGAACCTTTTTGACCCTTAGTTTCTACTACACGTTTCCCTTCATTTAGTGTCTCATCTTTAACTTCTTCAGTTTCGTAATTTACTTCAACTGTTCGAGAAGTGCGGCTTGTTTCAACATTTTCACCGGTTCCGATTTCAACAATTTCATAAACTGCAGGAACTTCATTTTCTCGTTTTTCATCACGAGAAACTTCTTTTCCATCTGGAGTAGTGACAACAATAGTTACAAGTTCATAAGAACCATCCTTGCCAACTTGAATTACTTTTTTCTCGCCTTTTGGAAGGTCTGGATTTGTGCTGCTAGTAACTTTATGTTCAACTTTGTGAGTTTCTCGAGTTACTGTTTCAAGATTTTTCTTAGAAACTTTTGTTCCTACATGAACAACTCTGTTTTTTGCATCTTTTTGAGTAGAAGAAACAAGAGTACGACCAATTTCTACACCATCTTCAAGTGTTACAGTATAGACTTCAAGTTTTTCACCAGATTGACCAGCTCTCACTTCTTTTTCTACTCCAGCATCTAAGTTTTCATCTGGAACGTATTCTGTACCAGGAAGAATAGGAGTACGAACTACCTCTTCTTTTGTAGTACGAACTACTTCTTTAGAAGTTTTAGCACCAACATGGATAACTTTATCAACTGCAGGAATTGTTTGAGTTCCTGTTGCTACACGACTAACTTCTACACCATTTTCAATGGTAATTGTGTAAGTTGTTTCTGTTTTTCCTGCAACACCTTCTTGAACAACTTGAGTTTCACCAACATTAAGATTTGCATCTGGGACATGTTGGACTCCAGGTTCAATTACAGAAGTTTCTACTTCAGTTCGAGTAGTTACAACTTTTTTAACTTCAGGCTGAGCTGGAATGGCTGGCTGAGCTTCTACAGCTGGTTTTCCATCTTCTGCTGGTTTAGCAGGCACTTCTGGTTTTGCTGGAGTAGCAGGTTTAATAACTTCTTCAGTTGTTTTTTCACCAACTACAGTATTAGTTTTACCAGTTTCAACTTGTTCTTTGTTTCCTGGTAAAGTTGCTTGGTTATTACCTTCAACCTTATCTTTTTTCTCTTCTAAAGTTTTTTCTTCTTTAGTTGGAGTACCAGTTGTTTGGTCTTTGTTTTCTGGAACAGTTGGAGTTGTAACTTTAGTTTCAACTTCTTTTTTCTCTTCCTTCTTATCTAAGACCTTATCTTTTTCCGGCTTAGCTTCAGGTAATTTTTCTTGAACTTCAGGAGTTCCTTTTTCGATAACCACCAACTCTGGAAGTTTAGTCTGGACTTCAGGAGTGCCTTTTTCACTAACTACCAATTCAGGTAGTTTGGGTTGGACTTCTGGAGTTCCTTTGTCACTAATTACCAACTCAGGTAATTTAGGTTGAACTTCAGGAGTGCCTTTTTCACTAATTACCAACTCAGGTAATTTAGGTTGAACTTCAGGAGTACCTTTTTCGCTAATTACCAACTCAGGTAGTTTAGGCTGAACTTCTGGTGTTCCTTTGTCACTAACTACCAATTCTGGTAGCTCTTGTTGAACAGCTGAAATACCTTTGTCATCTGTAACTACAAGTGATGGAAGTTCTGGTCGAACAACCAGCTTCCCTTTTTCTAATGTCGTTTTTTCTACCTCAACTTTTTTAGTTAAGCTATCAGATTTTTCCAGTATTTTATTATCTTTATTACCTACCTCTTGTCTAGAAACTTGCTTAACTGCTTCTTCACCTTCATTTGTTACCTGTGACTTAAGCTTTTCCTCTACCTTCGTTATTTCTGATAATTTTTCATATGATTTATCGAGAGATTTAATCGAATCTTCAACACCAACTTCTTTAGTAGCTACAAATACTTTGGACAATTCCTCTTTGGCATCTACTTTAGGTGGGAAACTCTTCTCTGTTTCTTTAATAGTATCAGTTGTTGAGTATTCTTTTTCTTTTGAAGAAGAATCTGAAACAGTAACACTTTCAGATTTTCCTTGGTTTTGACTCGATTGATTTTGCAACACAACAGTTCCAGCTAAAATTCCTAAAAGTGCGACAATTGCTGCTGAGATTACCCAACCTCTTCTACCTTTTTTCAAAGTCTTTTTTTCGTTAGTATTTTGTCTATCCATCTTTATTTTCCTGACTTTTCAATGATTCTCTCTTTAACATACCTACACTATCTAATATATTTTTTAGAAAAACGATAATTTCGAACAGTACCTATAATACCTCCTATGCTGCATGTAAATAAAATCAGAATAAAAATGGAAAAGCTATCGCCAATTACTTTAATACTATATAGATAATTAAAAATTAAAAATAAAGGTAGCGAAATCGGCAGTATAGTACAGCTCACAGCAGCTCGTCTCATTTCTTTGGTCTCTCCACTCATAAACCAAGTCAAAGGCAAAAATCGCATCCAGTTTAAATATTCTTTCTGTTGGATTTTTTCTTCAAATAACTGAGTAAATAAAGTATAAAACGGCAATGCGACATAGTAAGTTGCTTTGACTAAAAAGTACATTACAGTTATAAAAATGGCAAAACCCCACCACATATCTCTATCTGTTTGATCAATATCACTTTCATATTTCGGTTTTCCAAACATCTTATTTCTCCTAATCTATTATTTCATTAAATTTGTAAATGTATTAATTGTTGTCATTTTGTTATTGTAATCAACTTTTCTTTGTAATTCTTGAAACTGATAATTTAATTGCTCTGTCCTTATCAAATCTTCATACATATTTTGCGCTTGTCCTAGGTCATAGGCTCTACCTTGATCAATTACATTAACCATATAAGCAAAAGCATCAAAATGAATATCTAATCCTGCTTGTTGCCTTGCATAAACAAATGGGATACTATTCAATTTCTCTATACAATAGTTTCTAGCTTGAGCAACTTCATCCTTATGTTCTTTTACTTGATTTGCTATTGGTTTTTCATGCTTCACTCGTTGATAAGCAAAATAAATTGGAGACCATAGCAGAACCCATGCTCCCACCCAAAGGGAGTATTCAAAAGGTTTACTTAAGATTCCTAAACCAGAACTAGAAAATTCACCAAGTCTATCCATATAGGCAACTAAGAACAATGAACCTAAAATTCTGAAAATCCATCCCAAAACACTTAATTTCAGGTTGATAAGAGAAACATGTTTTCCATCTACTATATAAAAATACTTAGTCAGGTCTTCTACTCTTTTAGACCAAATAGCAGCTTCAACTATTAAGTTTCTACTCCGTTTAGGCTCTTCTATTGTCGAAAGATATTCTTGTAAAACAGTCTGGTATGATTGCGGATTAGCGATAGGATAATATTCATATTTTTTGCCTTCTGCAGTAATGACATCAAGTGAATGGTATGTCCCATTATCAAAAACTTCAGACCAATGTTTATTTGGTAACCGCCCTTTTACATAAGCTTCCCAAATAGTCCATTCATCAAACAAATCTGACTTATATTCATCCGGAATAATTCCTAAAAAATAATCTAACTCATTCTCCTCTTGAGAAATAATATCACTCTTATTCATCTATAACTCTCCTTTCCTAGTTATTTTATCATATTGTGGATATATACACAATATGAAGTCAGATACTTTTTTCTTATAATTAAATAAAAGGAGTTGATGACGATAATCAGTTTTAACCCACTCTGGGCTACAATGAAGAAAAAAGAAATTTCTCAATATAAGTTATTAAAATCCGGAGTTGATAACAAAACTCTTGACAGCTTAAAGAAAAACAAAAACATAACTTTACTAACTCTAGAAAAGCTATGTCTCATTTTAGATTGTCTTCCAAATGATATCGTTGAATTTATCGAAGAAACTCCCGATTCAAATATTAGTAACACATTTATCTAGTTCTAATATTTATTCTTGTATTGGAACATTTACTTAATCTACCTTCTATGACATTGTTCACAGTATAAATCCAATAATCAGAACAAAAACTCAATTTGACTAGAAACTTCGAAAAACATTTCCACAATAAAACGCATCATATCAAGCTTTTCTACACCTGATATGATGCGTTCTTATATTATGAAAGTCTCTTTCTCAAAACTCTTTGATTTTTCTACACTTCTTGCCAATTTTCCTGGTCTTCTTTAAATCGTTTTAAAAGGTCAAGTCCTTCTGGTGTGATGTAGCCTTCTTCTTGGGCTAGGTGGATAAGCTCGCTATAGTTTGAAAGGGTCACCAGTTTGACACCAGCATCCGCAAAGTTCTTATCTGCTTTTGCTAGTTGATAGCTAAAGATAGCTACAACACCTAGAACATCTGCTCCTTCACGCTTGGCAGCAGCCACGGCCTCAAGAACTGAGCCACCAGTTGAAATCAAATCTTCAACAACGACCATTTTTTGCCCTTGGGCTACACGGCCTTCAATTTGGTTGCCTGCTCCGTGGTCTTTTGGTTTGCTACGAATATAAGCAAATGGCAGATTCATCTTATCAGCGATGATGGCTCCGTGTGGAATCCCTGCTGTTGCAGTTCCTGCAATCACTTCTACTTCAGGAAAGGCTTCTTTGATAGCTTCCACAAAACCATTTTCAATCAAGTTGCGTGTTTCTGGGTATGCAAGCGTTACACGGTTGTCCGTATAAATCGGTGACTTAATGCCTGATGCCCATGTGAAGGGCTCTTCTGGTTTGAGGTAAACGGCCTGAATTTTCAATAGATGGCTAGCGATGTCTTTAGCAAGTGTCATGGTGTGCTCCTTTTTATAGTATTAAATGAATCTTCTTTTTAAACCCAATCTTGTGTCCATTCTTCTTTGATGGCATGGTAGGCTGCGACTGGATCAGCTGCTTGCGTAATCGGACGCCCAACTACGATGTAGTCACTGCCAATCTGGTAAGCTTGTCCTGGGGTTACTACCCGTTTCTGATCTCCTGCTTCTGTCCCTCTTGGGCGAATCCCTGGTGTCAGACAGATAAAGTCTTCATGAGTTGCTTGTTTGATAAGCTTGGCTTCTTGAGCCGAGCAAACGACTCCATCTAGACCAGCTTCAGCTGTTTTCTGGGCATAGTGGATAACCGACTCTTGGAGGCTGGTTTGGATATTTTGACACTCCTGCATTTGTTCTTCCGAGGTTGAGGTTAATTGGGTCACCGCTATGAGAATCCCCTTATCTCCCAATCCTTCACGCGCTGCCTGCATCATCTCAACTCCACCTGCTGCCTGCACATTGGTCATATCAACTCCTAGGTTGGATAAGATTTTCATGGTTGATTTGACTGTATTGGGAATATCATGCAGTTTGAGATCCAAAAAGACACTATGTCCTAATGACTTCAAATAGCGGACAACTTCAGGCCCTACAGCATAGTAGATTTCCATTCCTACTTTGACATAGAGCTTTTCATCTGCTGGAAATAGGGCTAAAAACTCCTTGGCTTCTTCAAAACTTGGAAAATCCAGAGCTATGACTGGGCGACTTTCACGCATGTGTTTCTCCTCTTATCTTTCTTATCAGCCCAACTTCCTTCAAAAAGACTACAAAAAAGGAACCTGCCAACAGCAAGGTTCCACGAAAAATGGGTAGAATCCACCCTTTCACCGTCTAACCTTAGCTGCCTCTCTGGACTGCTTTAAAGGTTTTTAACTATTCTATTATTTAAAGCGGGACTTGTCAAGTAAAAACTAGTATCCGTATGCGGTAGAATTTTTTAGAACGCCTAAATTCATACATTTTTTAGGAGAACATCACCGAGTTTTAAAAAAAGACTGAACAAATTTCTTGCTCAGTCTTGACATTGATACACTTATCAGGTATCATTAATTAAAGACTGAGTAAGAAGGACGAGTTCTTACTCGGTAAGGCGAGAAGTGTTAGCGCACTTTTCGTCTTTTTTTATTCGATTAATTTAAGTAGATTATAACACATTTTTACACACCGTGCAAGCATTTTATGTTTGATTGTAGCACAAAAAGACCTTTTTTTTTCAAAGGTTGTTGTTGTATAACTTTTTATATACTTTATTATGTACTTCTATTGTTTTCGGAAGTAGGATAATCTTTTACTATCAGGGTAACATTGATATCTAGATGTATTTTCTTTATCCGTTTTACTCATTCTCTTTTTAATGGTATAAGCAGAAATTTCCTCTAAAGAAATAAATTTTTCATAATCTTCTCTCCAGTTGCCAAAGAATAATTCTCTCAAGGAATCCTCATAATTCAAAACAATTATCCGACTCATCGTTTCAGCTCCAGCAAGTGTCCAGTACATTCCTCTTTTTTTCATTCTATAAGTGACCTTACGATGCTGACTCTCCATTATCCCGATTCCTGCATGACTGAATCCCCTTTGTTCAGCTGGTTTAGTGAATTGGAAATTTCTCAATATTTTACTCTTGAACTTCTCAAATGACTCTTGTTCTTCTTCTGTCTCGATATAACTTTCAGTTGTATCTAGGACAGTTCTCATTAACTGCTTGTCATGTTGCTTAATCGCCTGGAAAGCTCTCTCTAATAGATCTTCAGAGTAAAATTTTAGATAATTCTTTAACTCTTTATTTACATGGTACTCATCCCAGAAATGTTCGTGGCGTTTAATTCGCAAAACCTTCGCAATCTCTTTGAAAACATAGGGTGTATATCCATGACCTCCATCAGAATTCGTAATCAATAAAGTCCTATCCGTAACTTCATAATTATTGAATAGATAATCGATCACCTGTTCCCTCACTAAGCGGTTGTCAAGGCCAATAAATTCTTTTTTGTCCTGGAGTTCAAATCGATTGCTGCCAACTTTCTGGCTTCCCGTATGGACTACAAAATGGGATAAATCATAATGTTTATTATCCTTTTGTGTATCACGTGCTTTAACCATCACACCATCACCCTCAATATAAATAACCTGGGCTTTTCTTTTGCGAAATTCTTTATTCTCTTCATAATATCGATAGCCTTCTCTTTCCTCCAATAACTTCTCACAAATTTTTACAGCTTTTACTACAATTGGCTTTGTGATAGAGATGTGATAAGTCAATTGAATCACCTGAGTTACTTTATCATATGGCATCAAAGTAGATAATTTGGCCACCTGATACATAAATTCCCAGGAGAAGCGGACGTTCTTCTGAAGCCCTAACTTTTCATCTACTGGAATGACCCAATGATCTCCCTTTTTCCAACGTCTTCTTCTGAAAGTAAACTCACCAAATGTAAAAGCAACGGTTCGCTCCATTGAATGAATACAGGTATAGCCCTTTGCTTTCATGACTGGAATCATCTCCTCATCATACCTAGAAACAAAGTTATAAAATTCTTTTGCATTTTGAAACAGCAATTGATTTTTTAATTCTCTCTCATCAAAGAAAGCCATTCAGAATCCTCCCTTATTAAAATTACGCTTATTTTAATAAATTTTGACCTGAATGTTCAAATAATCCTTTGTTCTGACAAAAAAAGAGCCTATCTTTTCAGATAAACTCTTACTTGTCATACCAGGGTTTCTCTTTTTTACTAAAATAGGATTTGCTCATTTCAATAGTAGCTATCCCCATAGGAATCAAAATAATACTCCATAAAACCGTCACAATTCCATCTGCAATAAAGGAAAAACCACCTGTAAAGTGAAGTCCCAAATACAGTAATAATACAACTGGAAGGAAAGCTGGAGCGAATTTTAAAACGGCCAACCCTAAAACAATTATAAACACCATACTAAGTCCAAATGTTTTATAGAACACATAGATTGCTATAGCTCCGATAAAAATAAAGAACAGCTGAACAAGTCTTTTAATATCAATGAAAATCATCATAGATTCCTCCTACTTCATCAGTAATATTTTAAAATTTATTATCTCCTTATATGTGGAGGCTAAATAGTTTTTGGTAAGATACCCTATAGAACGCTATTTTTTCTTTCTCTCCATCTTTTCCCATTCTCTTATAATCAGATTCTCAATATAAGATGAAGCTGATTTTTCACCGTGATACTCTACTAAAGCATCTAACATATCATATCGAACATTATGATGCAGAGAGAAAGGAAAACGTTGCTTTTTATTATAGCTGTCAGGAGACTTTCTAGCCTCCTGATTTTGTTTCCTCGAGGAAAGAGTCTTTTCTCTCTTTGGTGTACTTTGGAATGTTTGTTTTACTTGTGCGAATCGATTCTCTGTCATGCTACCTCTCCTTCTAACACATTCAAAATATTTTCATATACGTAGTTTATATTATCATAAAACTTTTGATGTGTCTCTTTTTGGTTAGCTGTCATCTCTTCATACTGCTCAAAGACACTCTGACTGATCACAAGACTCTTGGCCATGAGCTCTTTCTCCTGGATAGAACCCAGGTAAGCCTGATCTTCTTCAACAACTTCTAAAAATTGTTTGCAGGTGTCTGTTACATTGTTTCCAACGTACTTAATCTTATTCCCAATAAGATAAGGTTCTGCTTTAACATAGCTTTTCTTAGTAATAACTTCGATAGCTTCGCTCTTAATGAAATCTACAAAATTTTTCAAAGATAACCAGGCACGAAAACCATTAAGAGAGGCATCAGAAACAGCTAAGACAATATCTGATACGGCTATAAAATTAGCTGTAACTAGGCTCTCGTCATTGTGCGTATCAATCAGAATGACATCAAATTGTGCTTCTAACTCCTCGTAATGTTCGCTAAACCACATAAACAACTGGAGATATTTGTTGTTTCGACTAGCCAGATCTAACTGCTCATCTGTCAAACGCTCATCACCACAAATCAAACTGAGATTTTTTGATATTGGAACAATTTCGTACTCTCCAGTCGTAAATATATCATAGACGGTTTTCTCACATTTTACATCAAATGTTCTTGTCAAATTGCATTCCCAAGCTCCATCAATGAGTAGTGTTCTAAGCCCCTTAACACGTGCCAACCAATCCCCTTCATTAAAGGTATCTGTAGTCTTACCACCGCCACCTTTTCCTAAGTTTGTTGTCTGAATCTTCATGATTCCCTCCTTGGATAATTGTATATTTTGTTATATAACTTTTTATATACTTAATTATACCTAAAACAACTTTACTTGTCAATATAAAAGCACAAAAAGTTATATAACTTTTTGTGCAACTTGTTATCCGTATGTACCACCTATATTTCCACCAACATAGGCTTTTAGCTGGATTTGTTGAACCGTAGTATTGAAATTTCCAACGAAATAGCTGTTCTCTTCTCCATTCTTAGTTAGAACAACCAAAAATTGAATCACATCATCTGATTCAGTTGGCATCACTTCCAATTGTTTAGGTTGAAAATCATACTGATTCGTCAGAAGAGCCATCGCAAAGGTTTGAACCATCGCATTCTGTGTCATAGATAAATGATTCTCGATTGTTCCCTTGACATTTGGCAGAAAATTCGTCTTTTTTATATCTGCTACCGCTTCTTCAAAGGCTTTTAACACTTCTTTTTTGTCTTCTGAGCTTGCCTCTACGTAGGGGCGTTCTAGTTTTAACTTAGCTGTCCGATAATTCTTCTCGTCTGCTGTTTCTTCTTTGGAAGACGGCTCGTTTTGAGTGGTTCCTGAAGAACTCACCTGTGCAGCTTCTTCTATTTTAGTTTGTTGAGATGGCCTGAAACTCGATACAATCCCTATTCCTGCCAAAATCAATAGAATACCTACTACAATCGATACAACCATATTCTCCTTTATCCAATCAATCATTTTATATCCTCCTTTTAATTTGAACTTAATTTAGCTTCTCTGTCATCTGGATAAGCAAAAGAGATTACCTGTTCTTGTTGTTGTGATTTAGTCCAAATACGATAATTCCATGTATATGGAGTTTTGAACTGATCCCAACCACTCAGAGGTGTATTTTGTTCTACAAATAAGATAGAGCTATTCTCGAAAACATGACATACAATTCCAGTATGACCATATCCTCCACCTCCTACCTGTGTAGAAAAAATAGCGCCTCTTTTGGGTGTAGCCTTAACTGAATTTCCAAATATTGATGCCCATGCTGCTGCCTGATCTTTCCCATTACCTTGAACTGAACCAGAATGCCCCCATAAGTGATTTCCAATACTAATTGTAAGATTCACACATTGTCCAGCATACTCGTCACTTCCAGGATTATACCATCCTGTAGACTTAGCATAATCCATACCTAAGCTCTTAGGATCAATAATGAATGGTTTCAAGCTATCTGGTAAGTCTTCTGGTTTATACCCCCATGCAGTCGCATCTGAAGGGACAGTTCCCGTTCCATCGGTACTGCTACCTGACTCACCACATCCACTTTTTTCAGCTGAAGAAGACACCGCACTATCTGAAGAACTGACATCTTGTGTACTGGATCCTTCATATGGCTTCTCACCATGAGCAGCAATAGCTTCCTTATCAAGCCACTGATACTTCGTACCTAGTTTTTGATACATATCAGTTAGTTTGCTCTTATAAGTGCCATCTGTGGCCCATCCACCATCTGCTATAGCAGATAGGCTAGCAATACCATTTGTATTGTTTATAGCCCCTTTATAAAGCGTCTGGTGAGCCATAAACTCAGCTTTCCCTACAATCCCAGCCTCATAGCTAGAGAACCAGGTATAAGCTCCTCCTGTGCCATCTCCAACATTTGCTCCAGGCTTTGTTCCCGTTAGGTCAACACTGTCTTCACCATACGTCGCCAGAGTAACTGGAAAATTACTTTTGCTAGAGGTTTTAACACCTCCCATATTGTGAGCTTTCCAGAAGGAAGTACCATTGGGATTCGTAAAATTAAAGCCATTCTCTATCATTGTTTGAGTGATAGAGGCTGAAGGTAGGAAACCTCCTGCCTTCCAAGAGAGGATATAGGCTTCCTTATGCTTTTTTACAAAGTCATCGATGGAACCATCAGCTGAAGAAACTGTTGAATCGCTAGTTGAAGATGTTGTTTCTACGGCACCACAATCATTTCTTCCATTATTGGTTACAGCTCCCATTATCCCAACTAACATGGTTATCCCAACATTGACAATTAATAGAAGAGCTACAAGAGGAATGAGGATCTTCAGTTTAAATATTTTTTTCATGGATACCTCGCTTATCTACCACAATCCTAATATTGTTCGCAAAATTCCATAAAAAACTAAAAATACAATAAACCCTATACCTATTTTCTTGAGACCGTTCAAAAACTCCTTATCTCGTTCCTTTTGTGCTTCCAGGCGTTTTGGATCAGATTCTCCCTCTGAAGCAAAATAATCTCTTTCTTGTTTCATACGATATTTACGAATCAACACATATTGATCAAATCTCTGCTTAGTCCTTGCAATCATTCCTAGTTTATTTTTGGCCATCCTGGTTTATCTTCCTTTCTTATTCAATACCGCCATAGCGTTCAACTTCAGGAGCTAACAACTGTTGGTTAAATACTAGATTTCCAACTCCTGCAATGTTCATGAATAACTGTCCTTTCGCCAGACGAGGCAAAGTCTCTAGTTCAGACTGATTCATCGATCCAGATAAGGCGTTAGCTAGTAGAGGCACACTGGTTTCATCCGTCTGAGCAAAAACTCTATATTGCATCAAACCAAAAATCCTCTGAACAGCAGTCACATACGGATCCTTATGAGTACCGATACCTGTCTCAAACAGAATACCTCGTAGTGAATTAACAGACAATACAACACCAGCAAAATTCTCCCCCATTGTATCGATCATATCAGCCAGGAGATTAACACTACTTTCATGCTTTGGATTAATAAGTGTCTGTGCCCCACTAATATTAACAATATAGTGTTGCATATCCATCTCCGTTAAGTCAGATCGTTTCTTCAGTAGTTGCTTACAACGCTTTCCGTTATTAACAATATCAGCTGAGACAAGTGAAAGAACAGAAAATATCTGAACATTTAACAAATGAGGGGCGTTCTTCAACCCTGAGAAGTCAAATGTTACAACTTGCTCTGAAGAGATATCTTGAAATTCGGTTGTTCCCTCGAAAATTTCTGCGTTTGTTGTCAATAGTTCGTTAAACGTATTGTAAATACGCTTAACAGCCTTGTGTTCAGCTTTATCCGCACTAGTTTGTTCCAGTCGACGTTTGTAAGCATCAACAAACAAAATAAAATCAGACAGAATGGGATACTCTTCCTTTACAATATCCGTCGCTTTCAGTTTTTCTGGATTCAACGCAGGATTTCGAGCCCACAACTCTTCCTCAATATAGAAATCATTCAGGAGAGTTCCAAATGTGATTAAATCGTCTCCTGTCACTTCATTATTCAGGAGTTTATAGATACTCTTCAGTTTCTCGATATGAAGGTTGTAAGATTTCTTCTTATCAATTTCAGTTCCCGCTTCATTGGTTACTGTTGGAATCACCTGGAAGATATTGATACGGTTAGCCTCACCTGATAAATCAAGAATCAATCCATGTTGTTTTCGTGTCTGATCAAGAAACTGGCCAGTAGCATCAAAGTTACGAATATAATGCCCCTTCGCATAGAGACCGTCTGTGTGTTTCATAAGAAAAGATCGCTGTCCCATCTTTGGATTTCCAGATAGGATCATAAAGGATCTTGTTCTTTTTCCGTCACGTTCTAGAAAATTGAAATTTACCGCTCCGTTTGTTGGAGTCCATCCCAGATAGAAACCTTTCTCATCTTCTAGCTTCGTATGATTAAAGAAATATCCACCAGCTATTGAGTGAGCTGGAGTCGGTATTCCTCTTCGATGATTGGGTAAATCAATCTGATATTCAGCTGGAATAAATGGGGCATGGTATTCAAAATCTAATTCTCCAGATAGAATAGTGGATTTGAATTTTGACGTCTTGTCTTTGACCTCTTCAACCCTCTTAAATAATTCTTCTTTTGTTGATGCAAACACAAAGACACGAATATACATCCCATACATAGCTATATTCCGCTTATCAATTTCACGGCTTAGTTTATTAAGATTGTCAATTTCATCTAGTTCTTTCCGATTATTGGTTAGTTTGCTATTGTTTGTAATCCGTGTTGACTTCTCTTCAATAGAGTCCTCAATCTCTTTTTGAAGCTGTCTATTATCCTCCTTGTACAGTGACAGGAAGGAACGTGTCCCAGGGATCAATAACAATTCGGAAAGCCAAAAACGATCCATTCCTTCAGTTGGATACTCATAATAGTGTAAGACCGTATGGTATCCATCTCCACTTATCCAGGAGCGGTCATCCTTTTGAAAATCAATATTTCCTTGCGGTTGAATCTGGCTAAGAAAGGCAAGGTCATATCCTTCATTTTTTAGTTGTCTTTGTCTACGTTTTGATAAATCAGGCATGCTATCTCTCCTACACTTTCTCATTCATATTGTTATATTGCTTTATAATCTGAATTTTCTTCCTGTAGCTGATATCTTGTGGAACAAAATCATTATTTCCATAGGTTTTTGCCTTACGAACCAATTCGTCCAATTCGCTTGTTGTAGGTGCAAATAGCCACAGTATAAACTCTGTATTATAAACTTCTTGTCGGATGCTTTCTTCAACTTTAATTTGGCTTTGAAGCCAAATTTCACGATCCTTGAGTTGTAAAAAACGTCTATCATTTACTGATAACTTGGACATATCTTGTCGCACTAAATCCAAATGATGACGCAAATCTGAAATTTGAGTGTCTGTATTTGTTGGCAAAGTTGTCGTCTCCACTTGGATATTCGGTCCAAATCGAGTCAACCAGGTTTCAAAATTTTCAATGGTTCTCATAACTTCGTTGTAAGACATCGATCCTAAATCTTTACCTGGTATCTCCATCAGCTGCAAGTAGCCATAATCAACTAACTGGATATAAGCCTGGCTGTTCGGAATGATTGATTTTACATCTAACAACTCAACGCAAGAATGTAAATCAAAATATTCCTGCGTTTGTTTCTTTGTTTCTTGAATACGTCCCAGAGGGCGTTTCTCGTTTTTTGAGGGTTGAATTTGTTTAATCGCCATTATGGTTTTCTCCTTCTGATATAATTCAAGCTAATATAACGTTTTCTTCTTCGTCTGAAGAAGAGAAACATGCTGTGCCAATTCTTTTTGCCACCGTTGGCAGGCAATACAAGATATAAACTCATAACTGGTGTCAACAAAATGAATGCGAACATCTGTATCCACTGGCTTTTAGGAAAGATTTTTAAGCCAACGCTCAAAGCGATTACTCCAGTAATTCCTACAAAAGCAATATCTAGGATAAGAAGCCCTATAATCTTGATTTTGGCATAGATATCTCTAGGTACACCGTATTTTTCACCGTACATTAATTTCTCCTTTATATTTGTTTTGATACTCACATTATAATGAATAAACGAAAATATCTTTTAAAGGGACAATAGCATTTTTGCCATTATCTTTCAGGAAGTAATTACACAAAAAGTTATATTCTTTTTGTACAATAAAAGAAGTCTCAATCTTGAGACTTCTTAACTAAATCAAAGAATGATTCTTCAGAAAGAAAAGTAATCAATTGGCCTTCTGATAGTCTTCTAAGCGCTGCATCATGCTTCTTAGAACTTTTATCTGGATCAAAAAGATTCAACTGCTTGTGTCCTACAACCAATATATCTGTCCTAGAAGACACATAGTTTTGCACGACAGCCCCTTTACTTTCTAAAAATCGTATGGCTTCTTCTCGAGTTAGAGGACGTAAGCTTCCTGTGATAACAATATTCTTCCCTGTTAAATCCATAATTCATCCTATTCCTCCTCTTCAGGACTTTCAGCACCTGTGATATGACGTCCTCCCTGCATACGCTGTCCTGCTTGTTGCATCTGTTGGTTCATGTAATTCATTTGACTCATACTCTGTTGAAATTTTTGTTGAGAAGAGTCTGGTTGTTTCGGTGCTTGTGTCGATTCTACAACTGATTGAGATGAATCTTGGGTTGGTGGCTCCGTTCCTCCAGTTGGATGAGTTGACTCTTTAATTGGTGGCTCCGCTCCTTCAGTTTGAAGTGGTGGATCTTGAATTGGGGACCCTATTTCTTCAGCTGAAGGAGTTGAATCAACAATAGGTGCATCCGTTGTTCCTGGATCGATTGGTGGCTCAGGAATGTCAACTGGTCCAAATTGATCAATTCCAGGAACCGCATCGTTTTTCAAAGCGTTATAGGTCGCATTTTGAGCAGAGGCGGCTTTATCATCCAAGTTATTTAAAGCATTGCCAACTGCACCTTTCGTATTTTGCATGGCTTCAAATGCTTTCCATTCTGCTAAATCAACCATATTACTTACACCACCTTTGGCCGCATTCATCAAGCCCTGGTCTTTTACAGAGTTCAAAGCACCTTGAATACCACCTCCAGTTCTTGCAAGGCTATTCCCCAGAATCTGACTTCCTTTAGACAGGGCATCTGGAGCTTTTTTAGCCATATCCATACCAAATTGACCAAGCGCCATACCCCCATTAAAGACACCTCCTGCTCCAGCCGCAAAGGCATTGCCCATCATCATAGCTCCGAGCAGTTGTTGAGCTGTTTCACTATGACCCGTTGAAACTCCAAGCCAGCGCTCGATCATGGCCACTCCTTGCATAGCTGCAAAGAATACCCCCACATAGACAAAGGCAGCTGCGAGACACTGTTCCCACATGTTCAGCCCATCAAAGAATCCGCCAGAAAGCTTAGATACTGCTGAAACAGATAGGATTGGCAAATCTCTGAAAATCTCAAGTGTTACACGCATAATGATAACTTCAAAGAAAATTCCTGCGAAGGCACCACCAATCGTTCTTAACAACTCTTTGTATTTCTTTGAGTTTGATAGGGAGCTATAACCAAGAATCGGAGAAATCATTGCTTCAATCAGAATATCAAAAACTGATTTGACGAGCTTAATGATCATGCTGACCAAGAGAACAACAAGGATAATGTACTGAAGAAACATCCCTATCCAGTTGACTTTATAGCGCATATAAACAGATTCAAAAGCACTCAATTGATTAATGAGGCGGTGTTCTGTAATGCTTTCAACTCCAGTGTTATTAGAATTCAACTTATGGAGGAACAAGCCCTTAATCCCTGCTATTTTGTCGTTTTTCTGTATATCATCTAACATTTTTGGATTTGTCGTACCATAGTTTGCCCCAAAATCAATCTTGGTCGCAAAATCAGTCGTATCACGTTGGTCAGAATTATCCGTGATATTATTGACAGGGGTAGAACCCTCCTGAACAGGCTTGATATAGCCATAATTATCCATTGGAAACAGCTCCGTAGAAAAATCTTTGTAGATCAAGACTTTTAAGTCTACTACATTATTTTTCATGGGCTGAAGAGCCAAGGAAGAAATCGGTTGGCTACCAGATGGCGCTTCACTGGAGACCGTCTGGATAGACATGGCATCCTGTGCCACCGCTGTTGAGATAGTGGTCAAAGCTAGTGGCAATACGGCAGTTACAGCCGTTACCAAAAGGAAATTCGTGATGACCCCTTTGTATTTGACTGGCTTTGTAAAAACTCCAGCGACAGCCGACACAACCAAAATCAGGGTGAACAAAGACGTCCCCAATAACTGAAACCAGTAAAAGAACTGGCCTATAATCGTCTTCTGGTCGCCCAGATAACCGAAAAGCCCAAAGAGCTTGAACATATTATTAAAAACATGTTCTAGGCTGGAAGTGATTTGATAAAGAGCCTTGGCAATCCCTCCTGGCAAATAGGCTAGAAATGCCATAAATGCAGGAGTCGGTTCTAAATAGTTATTCCAATAGGAATAGAATTCCGCCAGCTTTTTTGCATTCTCGCCTGTGATTTCACCATTGAGATTCTTGACCTCATTCACCAAATCTGAAAAGGTTTGATAGTGCACTAAAGGTACCTTCTTTCTTTCTAAGATACCCCTATCATATTCGATAATGGCAAAATCATTTTTAAAGGGACAATGAAATTCTGACAACAAAAAAAGCCTCAAGTAATTGAGACTTTTGTAAATTAATCTGCGGCTCCATTAAAATCATAGAAAGCATTGTCTTCTTTATAGCCACGACGTAGCTCAATGATTCGGATTTTTTTACCCCCCTCAGTCAAGACGACTTGATAATAAGCCTCTGCTTCTTCAGGCTTACCTATATCCCTATAATCAACAGCGATTGTAAAAGTGTCTTTTCCTTTCAGTTGACTTTCTAAACTAACAATAGTTCCCCTGAAAGAGGCTGGAATCGACTTTACTTGTTCTTCTGAAAGCACACTGTAGTTAATACTTTCACCGTCGTTATTTGAAATAGTTCGCTTTTCTTTATCAAATTTTAAGGTAGTTCCTACTCCACCTTTAAAATCAAGACTCTCATAACCATCTTCTTGTGAAAAGCCTGTATAGCTATCTTTTAGCACATTTTTAGCAATAGAATCAGGTGATTTTTGACCACAAGCTCCAAGTATAATCAAGGCTAAACCTACTAAAACAATTCTTAAAAAGTACTTTGCTTTCATCATTTATCTCCTAACCATTGTTTATTTTATTATAGCAAACAGCTTTTTTTCTTGCAAGTGTTTATATAACTTATTGTATATCTTTTTAGATAACTTCATCCGCAAAGAAGTCGTCTCCATCATCATAATAATCATAGTCACCGTGAATGACACTAGCTACAGCCGCCTGGAATAGTTCATCTGTAGATGTAAATGATTGGGATTGTACCTTTTGTCCTTTACTATGACGACCTGATAGTTTAGGAGTTTCCCCATTGTTGCTGAGGAGAGGCATAGTCAAACGTTGCCTCCAGTCTATGATGTTGTTGAAGGCTGTACCTGCATCAACTGCGATCTCCTGAAGTTCTAGCTCACGGTGCGCACTTTCGACTGGAATATCCGCAAGAGTCATCGATGTATCAAACTCCTCTTGTAAAAACATGTACTTGTAAGGGAAGCTGTTCTTATCATGTGCGAAGATTGGATCCGTTGTCACCTTACGTCCAGCATTATCCCGTCCCTTGACTCCACGTAAGATAACCGCTTCTCCTTCCTGGAGCTTGGCCAATTGTGTTGGTGTCAACAACTCTTGTTTTGGATTCTCGACAGCTACATTTGGATTGGCTTCGTCCAAGATATTGCTGGAGCGCCGTCTTCTGGTGATGGTACGTGTACCCAGGTCAGCACTAAATTTCTTATTGGTATCTGAAGATGTTGTTTTAACATAAACCTTCAATGAACAGTTGTCCATAATGGTTCGAGCAACATTTTGGCCGTATTTATCATCCAATTGCTCCAGATTTTGAATCCATAGGTAATAGAGAATGTTTTGTCCCAATCCAATAGATATTTTTGTATCCATGTGAGGAATCGCAGGGATATTTGTAAACTCATCTAAGATATGGAGAATCCGATTAATACATTTACGACCACTTGAGAGAGCAAGCTCATAGTTAGCATTGAATAGCTGATCTAAAAATAACGAAACAATACCATTATACTCTGTTCGGTTTGGCGGTGTTACCAGGTAGATGACTTTCGGTTTATCTGAATAGACCAGTTCAATATCCGACTCCTGAAGAAGATTTTTAGTATCTTCTTTATTCTTAAGGACGGTTATATCGATATGATCTAAAATCGGCTTCTTGCTATACTCATCTAGTTCCAGACTATCTCCGTTTCTTCGATAGACTTTTTCAGCTGAAAATTGAAAGATTTGATCTCGAACAGGGGAATGCCCATTGTTCTTATGATTGAAATCAATCGTTACCGTAAACTGATCTGGAAGTTTAGGCTCAATGGCATATGTCAGATAGCCTTCCCCGTCAACTAAAGCCGTCGCTTGCTTTATATAATCGACTTTCTTTTCGACTTTCCCCCACTTCTTCAATCCTGTAATCGTTACTTTAGCAGTTTTGTGCTTGAACTCATTTTTAAGTTGGCTATTGGTGCTTGATCTCAACTTGACAGACAATCGACGTGGGAAGCCAACAGACTCTAAATCAATAGAATTTTTAGAAGTCAGTTTGGCCACGTTGTCTTGCAAGAACAGGTTGATTCCTGTCATCATGCTAGAGTAGACATTCCCTTTAGTCTCATCACCACCAAAGTCTGAAGCACGAAATTCGATATCAGCCATTTGTCTAAATTTCGAGAATTGTTGTTGATTGACTTGTCTCAAATTATCAAAATAGACTGTGATTTTTGACTTTTTCGACACTTGTTGTTCTCTGCTTGGATTCTCGACGATTTCTCCAGCACCATCTACAAAGACTTCTTCAGACCCCATTGTCGCCAAGAATTTCGCAACGTTAGGGATCGTAATGGTATCCCAGGCATCGTCTTCACCATTTTGATAGGTTTCATTAGCTCGATCCATCAAAGCCATTGTAAGAGCATTAAACAGGGATATAGATGACTTACGGAAGTATTCAGCATTCCCCTTCTCTCCACCTTTTTGTTTCGGATAAATGGATTCTGCGACTGCATTGACATAGGTTTGAGTCTTCTCATAGTAGCCCTTCTTTGCGGCAGCGATGGCTAGAGCTAGCGGATTGAAAGACATAGACCAATCCATATTTTGGAAAGAAAGAACATTGACATCATAGTCACGTTGCCTCATGAGTTTGTAGGAGGCTTGATAATGTTCCCCTTTCGGGTCTGCTAGTACCATCGATGGCTGCAATTCAGCACGACTGTTGATTTCAATTGCTGGAGTAATATGACCTTCACCCTTACCTGAACGAGTCATCCCAATTCCTAACAGATTCGTCGGCTTATCTTCAATGTAATAATATCCAGAAGGAAAAGCTAACGTGCCTAAAATCCGCTCCGCATTTGTCACGTATCGGCTCATTTTTCTATTTTGCCATAACATTTGAGTTCTCAGTGTTTGTCCTGCTAAATCATGAGTCAGTTCATGAAGTACAGGAGCTCCACCTTCACCTGGATAAGTTAAATCTTTATTGGGGATCTTTTTGTATTGACGACGAATTTCATCAATCGTCACAAAACGGTCATCTCCTTCTTCATTGTTGTTATAGTCTCGAAACTGCTCGAAGTTCACCCAGGCAGATTTCCAGGCGATAACTAATCCCAGTAAAAAGATTGGAAATGCTAAAATCGGTGCTATCAAGAAGACTTTAGCGTTCAATAAACTTTGAAATAAGAGGCTGTTTAAGTCAAAGTTTACGGCCTTACTAGCATCTTTAAACGACCATATACTAAAATAGAGAAAGCGGATTGTAGCCCTCAAAACAGTAACCAGGTAATTGGTTAAGATAAAAGCAATAAAGCTAAAACCTAATCCCATATAAACAAAACTACGGTAACTTTTAAAATAAAGAATGGGTTTCATTTCTTTATCAAAACGTTTCCGTTCCCGTTTTACAAAGGGAATCATATAAAGAATTCGAAAGAGAATATTCCAAAGAATGAGGGAGACAAGCGCAATGATTTTTGGAATCAATAACTTTACCCATTTGAACAGCCCTCTGGCTGATTGCTTCCATACCTGTTCCCAATCAATCGCATTGCGACCTTTCCAACTTCTTTTAAAAATCTGCTGAAGAAAACTCTTGCTTTTTAGTAACCGCTGATACTGCCTTAAGAAGTAAGGTTGAAAGAGTCTGAAGAGGTAATAACCTGCGACTCCTAAAAAAAGTAAGGTATTGATCCAACTGGCTCGAATCAATTGGATAAGGGTATAAAATACTACTTCAAATAACTCAAACAAACTACTACCCCCTTACACCTTCCAAAAACCATTCCATTTTTCGAGTATAGAAGCTCGAAAAGAGAAATATGTGAAACTGTAGCCTTGGAGAGGCTTTCTCATAACGGTTAAAATAGTTTTCCAACCATTTCTCTCCATCCAACTGAAGAACATTCAATCGACTGGATCGACTTTGTTCTAAGTAATTGGTCACCTGAAGAGATTCTGCAATCAATTCATCAGACAGATAATTGTATTTTTGTCTTGCCATTGTTGCACTCCTTTCTTATTATCTCTTAATTCCCCTCTATTCTAAAGGATAATATCAAATTCTTTGTTAAAGGGACAAAAGATATTATTGTATAAAAAGTTATATAACTTTTTATGCAATAAATAGACAATAAAAAAGCATACAAGTGTTCTTGTATGCTTTCAATCCCTTTAGAATGGGGAATCCGCATCCATTGGTTCAGGATAGGATGTAGGAATAGAACTTGGTATCGGCTGAGAAAATCCCTGTTGTTCCTGCTTACGTCGATTAGATGCTTCCTTATTTTCAAGGAAAGTGATTCCTCCTTGTTGGTTTGGGGAAATAAACTGATACGTCCGATGTTGACCTTGTTCATCATTATATGGTCGTTGGATAATTTCTCCTTTTAAGAGGATCGGAGAGCCTTTTGATAGACTCTGAGCCATCAATTCTGCTTGTTTTCCATAGACTTGTACATGGAAAAAACTAGAAATTGGTTTATTTGTATCATCATTCATACTTGAATCACAAACAAACTCAAATTTGAAACTGGCATGACCATTTTTAGTTTGACCTACTGCATCGCTTGGGATGAATGCAACACGTCCAGAAGCAATAAATACTTGCATTTTTTCTCCTTTCAATAAAGACCACAAGAGAGTTATATCCCAGCTTGTGGTCATCTTTCATTTTAGTTCGTCAAATTAGTTTTCTTTCGACTTACGAAGGCCTGCAAGACTCAATAATCCCAAAATCATTCCCACAACTGGAAGCATACTTGCTGCTGATCCTGTATTTGGAAGTGATGGTTGAGGATTTGGTTTTCCAGGTTCTTCAGGTTTTGGTGGAGTGTGGGTTGTTACCTTGGCAGTCATTTCTTGTCCATTGACAATATTGACAAAAGTATTCTCAACTTCTCCAGCTGCAATACGCTCTACTTCGATGTAGAAGTCCGCATCGAAGCTACCTTTGACTCCTAAAGAGTTTAGGAAGTCCTGGTTGATAACGTAAGACCATTGACCACCTTTGGCATCCCACTTAACAGTCACAAGTTTCTTGATGAACTCTGAATTAGTATCTTGGTTGAACTCAAATGTAAAGGCATAAGAGCTACCTTTGGAAATCTTATCTCCTGCCTTAATCACTTTACCATCCTTAAGGATAACATCGTAAGGCAACGTTAGATCTTTTTCAGCAGTATATTCTGTTCCCTTAACGATACCCTTCCAATTACCAGTATATCGGTCATGCTTAGTATCAAGCTTGTCCACACCGTCATATTGGTACAACGTATGATGTCTTTCTGGAATAGTTGCACCATCAAGAAGGTACTGAATCAATTCACCTAGCTGGACTTCTTTGCCATCAAGAACTTTCTGACCTGTTTTATCAAGCGCATGTTTTTCTGGGTGTTTTGGTTTAGGTGGCTCTGGTGTACGTGTAATAACCTTGGCAGTCATTTCTTGTTTATTGACAATATTGATGAAAGTATTCTCAATCTTATCACCAGTTTCAATACGCTCTACTTCGATGTAGAAGTCCGCATCGAAGCTACCTTTGACTCCTAAAGAGTTTAGGAAGTCTTGATTGATAACGTAAGACCATTGCCCACCTTTGGCATCCCACTTAACAGTCACAAGTTTCTTGATAAACTCTGAATTGGTATCTTGGTTGAACTCAAAGGTAAAGGCATAAGAGCTACCTTTGGCAATCTTATCGCCTGCCTTGATAACCTTACCATTTTTCAATGTCACATCATAAGGTAACACAAGCTCTTTTTCTGCTGTGTATTCTGTACCCTTGATGATACCCTTCCAATTACCAGTATATCGGTCATGCTTAGTATCAAGCTTATCCAAACCGTCATATTGGTACAATGTATCATGTTTTTCTGGAACAGTTACTCCATCAAGAAGGTACTGAACAAAATCACCTAGCTGAACTTCTTTGCCATCAAGTACTTTCTTACCAGTTCTATCAAGTACATGTTTTTCTGGCTTAACATTTGGAACTTCAACTGTTACAAGATTTGACTGATAACTATTACCAAAGTCAATTTGTTTAAAGTCATTCTTGACTTTCTCCCCTGCTTTAACCAGGAGTTTAGCTGGAAGATCAATCGTCACGTTTTTATTTTGCTTCACGTAATTGTGATAAAAACTCTTAGAATCCTTCGCTACCCAGAGATAGAACTCTCCTCTAGGTTGCAGGTTCAATTCCTTCAGGATTTTATTGATTGCATCGGTACGTCCTTTGTCTGAAAGCACGTGATACATATCAAAGAGATTTTTCACGTCTTGACCTGCTGCAGTCATTTTGATATTGCCTTGATAAACTGAGAATGCACCATCTTGAACATCATCCAGGATTCCAAACTTCTTACCAAGTGCTTGCGCTGAAGCAAGAGTTTTG
The DNA here is from genome assembly GCF_047463635.1 of Streptococcus infantis. Lineage (GTDB taxonomy): Bacteria > Bacillota > Bacilli > Lactobacillales > Streptococcaceae > Streptococcus > Streptococcus infantis_W. Next base: position 34,273 of record NZ_JASHDL010000006.1, on the reverse strand, counting down.
GTGTATGGGCTATAATCAGTCATCAAGCGGAAGGTCACGTTGCGGTCAAATGTTGTCGCACCATTGATATCCTTACCAGAGCGATCCAGAACAGCTTTGACTGGTTTTGGTGGTTTCGGTGTGTTGTTGGTAACAGTGTTTGAGTACACCTCGTATTTATTCACTAACACTTTATAAGTGTTGTCATAGAAGCCCTTATCATAGATTGGCTTCCAGGTAATCACAGGAGCTGCTAGACGCTTCCCTTCGTAGGTTGCAGTAAAGGTATACGTATTCTTTCCTGCATCATAGGCAACGTCCCATCCTGCTTTCTCTGCAGCTGCCTTTGTAACAGCAACATCAGGAACTGCTCCAGCTTCAAGCGGATCAATGATGGTGATCTTATCCCCTTTTTTAAGGTTCGCATAAATATTGTCATGATGCAATGTATAAAGCTGAGTAGCATTTTTAGCTACGGTTTGACCGTTTGTATTGGTCTTATCTGTATCTGCTACAGATTTGCGGACAACTGGCTTATACTGCAATTTGTAGCCGTGATAGCTTGCAGATAATTTCTGATTTTTGGTTTCAGAAAGAGTTTTAAGAGCCAAGGTTGGCTTAACTGGATTCTTCGCTTTTACCAATTCAGCTGATACAGGTTCCGGCTTAACTGGCTTCACGGTTGTTTTTGTGATAGTTGCAGTGGCTGGAACTTCAACAACTGGCGCTACAACCTTCGTATTCAAAGCAAACCAGTAAGTTTGACCACCTGACTCTGCGTAACCATCCCATTGAGTAAAATCAGTCGAGAAGGCTGTTCCTTCTTTAAAGACACCAAGCGCTGCTCCCTTGTATTGGTAAGGCGAGTCAGAAGTATCCCACGTTACGCCAACATTTTCCACTGTATTGTAATCATCAGCATAGTTATAACCATCATTTTTGTGGTAGGTTACAGTTGAACCGTTAATCTCAACGTTTTTACCATTGACAGCTCCTGCACCTTCCCATCCAATCTTGTTGTAGTTCAGTGATGAATAAGTAAGGGCTGCTGGAGTCTTTTCTGAAGCATTAAAGGCCACTTCTTTCCCATCCACCTTGTAGTAGTAGGTATCTGTGACTCTGAAACGCATATAGTCATAAGTTGTCCCAATTCCGTCGTTTCGTGCAGCTACAAATCCTTCAGTAGGATCATTCAAGACATAAACGTCAATTAGACCAGTTTCACCTTGGTTGATGATCTCAAACTTACGGTGGATACGAGAAATATCATGTTTTTGACCATCTGCGGTTGAAACGGTCACCCCTTTCAAACCAGTATAGTCAATTTCCGTTTTCCAACCATTTCCAACATCCTGATATTTCAAGACTTTGGTAGAATCAAGAATGCGACCATATCCAGAATTTCCACTTGAAGAAGCGACATAGCTTGTAGTCAATTCTTTAGCGCCAGAAGCACTAGATTTTACGTTAGCATTTGGATTGGCCGAAGCAAGACTGAGAGCCTGTAAGACAACCTCTTTTGTGTACCCTTCCGTACTTGTTTTAGATTGAAGTTCATTGTATTTCTTCTGCCAGTCCGCTTGTAATTTCTTAGCCTTGTCATAAGCTGCTTGGTTTTGTTTCCCAATTTGCTTAGCTTCATCAGCTGAAGAAACTTCCTGTGTTTTAGAAGTTAAAAGTACACCAGATTTTTTCAAATCCGCTGATTTGCGATCAGCATCTTGGTTGACTTGATCACTAGCATTCTTCTTCTCTGTGTAGGCAGCCATGAGGGCTTTGTTAAGCTCCACTTTGCCTTTTGCAGTCGCAATAGCCTGGTCATTTTGTTTCTTCAATGCTTCTACTTCTGCGACTGAAGAGACCGTACGTGTAACGACTTTAACGTCAACCTTTTCTTTCTTCAGCTGTTCAGATGCGCTTTCTACCGCTTTGTTTAGAGCAGTAGCTTGTTCAACAGTAGCATCATACTTAGATTTTTCATCTTGGTATTTTGTTACGGCTTGTTGGTTATCTGACAAGACCTGTTTAGCTGTTTGAGTAGCTTTCTTGTTTTTGTCTGCTGAACCATCTGTAGCAGTCGAACTGTCATTCGTCACTGTGACAGTTGTTTCCCCTTCATGCTTGGCTTTTTCATCAGCTACAAATTGATTGTTAGCTTGAATAGCTTTTTGCGCTTCCTTGAAGGCTGTATTGTTTTCAACTTGTTTTGTAGTCGCTTCTTCAAGTTCCTTGACTTGCTTGTCCTGATCTTGTTTAATCTCAGACTTAGACTGTTCAAGTTTTGGAGCAGTGGTATCTGTTCCCTTATCAACAATCTGAGTTTCAGAAACGTTCACCCCTGCTTCTTTTGCTTTTTCAGCAGCCTTTGTAACTGCTCCATTATCAATCGCTACAGACTGGCTTCCTGTTGCTTTACCAGCTTGTGTAGCATAAATGTTATTGTCGTTTTTGCTTTCAGGCTGAACTGCTTCATCCGCAAATGCTGAACCTGCAGAGAAGGCTACAATACCTGCAACTGCAATTCCTGATACTAGGCCTTTAGCCCATTTTTTCTTACGGAAATATCCGTGTCCTTGTGTTTTTTCTGTCATTTTTCTTTCTCCTTCACTTAATTAAAATAGTTTCTTCTTGTAGAAATAACCTACTGCCGTCAACAACATAGCCCCAATAGTACCTAGAATGCTTTCTGCAGTTCCAGTGTTTGGAAGTGTTTTAAGTTTGCCTTCTTTATCAGTAACAGAGATAGTCTTATCTTCGTTAACAGTACCACCGATCTCTTCAGGAGCTACTACAGATCCATTTGAAAGGACTACGTTTCCGTTTTGCGTGCTAACAATTGAAGCTCCTGTATTCGTTTCAACTGGTTCTTTTGTCACGTCATGCACTACTTGACCTGTTGAAGTTGAAGTAGTTCCAATTTGTGACTTCCCTTGCTGGTTCGCTTGATCAGTTGTTTTTGGCTTTTCAGCTGGTACACCATCAAGGCTACCTGCATTATCCTTGTCCTGTGGCTTGTCTGAAGGTGCTGGTTTATCTGTTGTCACTCCGTCAAGACTTCCTGCGTTGTCTTTGTCTTGTGGTTTATCTGATGGTGTTGGTACACCATCAAGGCTACCTGCATTATCCTTGTCCTGTGGCTGTTCAGAAGTTGCTGGTTTATCTGTTGGTGCCCCGTCAAGACTTCCTGCGTTGTCTTTGTCTTGTACGCTTGGTGTTGTTGGGTCAACTGGAGTAACTGAAGGCTCTGTTGGCTGAGTTGCTGGTGCCTCTGTTTCTGTTGAAGCACTAGGTGTTGTTGGCGTAACGACTTCTGTTGCTGGAGCAGAAGAATCAATTGGTGCAAGCTCGTCTGCTGATACATAACCAGCTTGTGCAAGTGCGATAGTTGAAAGTGCTAGTGCAGCTAATACATTTTTCTTGTTCATTTTGATTTTTCCTTTTCTAATTTTTAAGATAATTTGATTCTTTTGGTTCTGTTTCTACAACAAATCCATATTTTGAAGAATCAGAAGCTTTTACATCAAAAGTTAATCTAACGCTAGATAATTTATCCCCTCTTTTGACAGACAGGATATAGGAAACCGTATATTTTTGAGTTTCTGAATCATAATTCAATTTCTCTAAAATAACGGACTGTAAAATCCCTTCTTTTGGTTTGGTAAATTTTGCATCACCTTCAGAAAGAAAATCTACTAGGTTTTCTTTTTTGCCCGAGTAATAAGAAGGTAAGAAATAACGGCTAAATACATCAACTTCATTCTTTGTTGAAATGATAAGTTGAGTATTTTTTTGTTCTTGGTATAAGAAATTTACTTTTTCTGACTGGTTGGATAGTTGAGTAAAAGCCATAAATACACAAATGATATTTATTACTGATAACACTCCCAAAACACCTAAGAATAGATAAAATTTCTTCAGAGAAACTGACTGCTTTTGAGTTATAGGAGGGGCAACAGCTGTTTGACCTCCTACTTTTAGAACATGTGACGGACGATTTAGTTGTGAAAGAGTCGCCGTCTCACCTTCAGCTGGGAAAAGAGGAAGAGAAGAATCGGATAATCCCAAACTTTGTTTATATACAGGATAAATCTGATTCTCAAAATACTCCCTCTTTTCTTGATAGCTATAATTCACAAATTCAGAGCGAGTAAGTATCGCTTGAATAAGGGGAAGCAAGAGGTTTTCATAGTCTTCAGTAATAAGGAACGGACTAGCATAAACCTCTCCTTCTGTTACCACGCTTTTCCCTTCCAGATGGGCGATGGCAACTTTTTTCAGCTGAAACTGACCATACATCTGTTTCAACTCTCTAAATAACAACTCCGCCTGGTGAAATGTTAGGTAGGGCAAACTTTTTGAAATCGGCTGAGAAAAATCAGAAAGATGATCCAATCCCTCGATGATAGCAAGTAACTCACTATCATCCTCTGGACCTCTTCCATCTTCCCAGGTAATTTCTAGAAATAGATCATCTGTAATCGTACAGCGACCTTTATTAAAGAGTGAAAAAGCCATAAATCACCACCCCTTAACTTTTCACGAAATCAAAAATCCATTCAATGATACTTGGTCCTGCTGAAACACCAATAATTGCAATTGCAATTGATACCCAATGTTTTTTCATTGAGGCTTTTAACTCACGTCCACCAAACGCATAAATGAGCGAGGTGACAACGGCAGCTAGACCAAATAGCGCAACACTGACTAGCTGAACTTTTGTAATTCCTTGTTTTGCCAAGTTATCCGACTTAACAAATGGATCGTCCGCATACACTGTAGATCCTGTTAGGAATAGGGAAAGGCTCAATAAAAACATCTGTGATTTTGTTTTTACTTGCTGAATTTGTCTTGTCAAATAATTTTTCATAGAAATCCTCCTTTGTTTTTTTGACAACGTTAGTATAATAGATAATTGAAAAAAATTTTTTAAAGGGACAATCATTTTTTTCAAGGTGAGTTTTAAGAAAATAAAGCTTCACCAAATGACGTATTTTCAGCTTCGACCTCGAATAATATTTTTCTTTTGTCTTCACGGTGATACTCATCTGGTGCATCACCTTCTACCCAAAGATGGAAATGATACTCTTGGTTGGGATCAGATAAGTTCAGAAACTCTTTAGAAATTAAAGGAAGTACTTTATGCTTAATCACTCTTTCAAGTGGTCGTGCACCGTCCTTTATATTTGTTCCTACATCCAATAAATAAGTAACCAAACTTTCTTCGTAAGAGAGAGTCAACTTTTTATTCTTCATTCTTTCTTGAATTTCTGATAGCTGTTTGACAATAATTTCCTTATTCACTTCCTCGTCTAACATGTTAAAAATCAATTTATATTCAATTCGATTGAGAAATTCTGGTCGGAATTTAGTCTCCAATTCCAACGTCATGCTCTTTTCAAACTGAATTTTATCCCTATCGGTTAGCTTTTTAAAATTCCCTTTCAATTCGTACTGCTTAATAATTTTTTGAGAACCAATATTCGTAGTAATAATGACAATCGTATTCTTAAAGCTCACTTGCCTTCCAGTTGAATCAGTCAAACGTCCTGCATCAAGCACCTGCAAAAATAAATCTACAACTTCCGAGTGTGCTTTCTCCACCTCGTCGATCAGAATAACGCTATAAGGTTTCTGTTTAATCTTCTCAGTCAATTGACCTTTCGTTCTAGTTTGACGATCGCCAATCAGCTTTGTGATATCTCCCTTTTGTTTATACTCAGACATATCAAAGCGAATGATTGCATCCTCATCATCAAACATCCCCTCTGCCAATGCCAGGGCAAGCTCTGTTTTCCCAACTCCTGAAGTTCCTAAAAACATGAAGGAAGACAAGGGCTTTCTTTGATCCTGTAAGCCAGCTTGTGCAACAGTTATAGCGTTCACAACAGCTTCTACAGCCTCATCTTGGCCTTTAACACGTCGTGACAGCTTTTCTTTTAAACCATCTAGCCTTTCCTTGTCACCTTTTAAAATCGTCGTGACAGGAATACCTGTTTTATTTTTCAGCACCTCTGCAATTTCTTGCTTACCTACATGGCCTAACCCATTTGTAGAACAAATTGTCGCTGCTTCATCTATTAAGTCGAAGGCTTTATCAGGTAAAAATTGATCAGGTATGTAGCGAACAGATAGAAGTACAGCTTGTTTTACAGCATCGGAACTAATAGACACCTGGTGAAATTTTTCATAAATAGTTTTAGCTTGTTCAAGAATTTCAATCGCTTGAGTAGTTGTTGGCTCCTCAACTATAATTGGCTGCATCCTTCGCTCTAGCGCTCGATCCTGTTCGACATACTCATGAAATTCATCTAAAGTAGTTGCGCCAATCAATTGCATCTCACCACGTGACAAAACTGGCTTTACAATATTTCCAGCATCTAAAGCGCCCTTATCTGAACCACCAGCACCAACAATAGTATGAAATTCATCAATAAAGAGAAGATTCTCTCCTTTGGTTTCTACCATCTCCTCAATAATTTTTTTAAACTTAACAATAAATCCTCCATCCTCATCTGACATTAAGCTAGATAGTTCCAGAGAACGCACGGTCAAATTTTTTAATTTTGGAGATACCTGGTTTCTTAAAATGGCTAAAGCAAATCCTTCAACAATAGCTGTTTTTCCAACTCCAGCTTCTCCTACCAAAATAGGATTATTCTTAGTTCGCCTGAGAAGAGTGGTCTGAACAGCTTCTACTTCTTTATCACGTCCGTACACCTGATAATCTTCCGCTTTTTTTGAAACTTTTTCTGTCAAATTTTCTGTATAACGATCTAAATAGGGTGTTTTTTTCTTTTCTTCAGTAGTCACACTTAGTCACCTCTTTCTTTTACTTCCTTGATTTGAAGAGTGAGCTTATCTTTTATCGCATCCACAAATTCTCGTGGATTGATTGTCCCTTCTCCAATCTGAGATAGAAACATTTCCCAGCCTCCTGTTGTCTCTGGATCAGAGAATTCATTGTCATAGAGATAATTGATAAGTAGATAGGCCTTATTGGTGGGAGTTAGTTGACCTGTTTTTTTATCTTTAACAACATAACCCTTACTTTGAATTTTTTTAATGATTTCTCCTCTAGTGGCTTGTGTTCCCAAGCCATATTTAGGAAATATTTGGCCAATCAATTGGCTTTCAGTTAGTCTTTTAGGTGGTTTCGTTTCACCCCCTACAATCTGAACCTGCGTATCAATTTTATCTCCCACTTGATAATCAGGAACTTCAACTGGACCTCGTACCTTTCGTGAACTCCATTCAGCCCATCCTAATTTATGAAGCGTTCTACCCTTTGTTTTAAAAACAAGACCATTATTTTCTACTTCAATTGTTTTGGTTGAATAATAACAATCATCCGCAAACATCAAGATTGCCTGCTTCACAACTGCTTCATAAATCAGTCGTTGGTCAGTTTTTAAATTTGAAAGGTTTGGAATTCTTTCAGTCGGAATCAAGGCTGAGTGGCTTGTACCAGATACTTTTTCATCATTGACATAATCTTCTCTAGGCTCCAAAAACGCTGGCTGAAAATGACAATTAATAGCTTTTTGATAGGCAGATAGATTTTCTTTTAAATCGTTAAACTCAAATTGATTGATGTATTCTGAATCTGGTCGTGGATAGGATAGAAATCCTTCCAAATACAGTCCCTCAACAATGCTCTCTGTTTTATCTGAGTCAAATTTCCAAGCACTTGCTGCAAAACTTTGTAATGCAGACAAGGTAAATAATTGTGGAGCTGATTTCTGATGATTTTCTACCTCAACTGAAGAAATAACAGAGGTGGTTGATAATCCCCTTGAAGAGGCTAAAATAGCCTCACTATCCTTAGTTTTGTCTTTTGTGGTGAAAAATACCCCATTTTTCTTATCCTCCAACTGAAGCTTCCAATATTTTTCTGGAGTAAAGTTGCGAATCTCTAAATCATTCTCACAAACTAGTCTGACCGCTGGTGTTTGAACTCGGCCAACAGATAGATGGCTACCTTTTGTTCGAGGGAGTTGCCCTCTTGCTTGAAGATCAATCGTTGCAAGAGGTGATAAATTCATGCCTACCAACCAATCGCTTTGTGCACGTGCTTCAGCTTCTAAATAGTAATTATAGGTTTCTGAAGGTTCCTTCAATTCCTGAAAAGCTTTTTGAAGAGTTTTCTTTGTCATGGAGCTTGCCCAAAGACGTTTCCAAATTTTCTCCTTGCCTCCTGGTATATGCGATAAAATAGAGTACGCAATCCGCTCTCCTTCTCTATCAGCATCCGTCCCAATAATCACTTGATCCGCTGCTACCACTTCATCATAGATTCTCTTAAATTTTTCTCTCGAATCCTTGTCCTCTTTCAGATGTTGCTTAAATGAAACATTTGTAAGAGGTAATTTATCAAGCGACCAATTGTCTGGTTCACTATATTCAAATAGGTGCCCTTCAGCAGCCACCACATGTACTTCAACTGGAAAATAGGGTGACTGCCTAATGACATAGACACCTTTCTTTTTTCTAAATTGTCCCAAAGCTGTAGCGTAAGCTTCTGCCTGTTTCTCTTTTTCAGCCAGAACAACTATAACCATATCATTCTCCTTCTACTTCATTTTCTGTCATTGTAATCTATAATTAAAAAATATTTTGTAAAGGGACATTGACACAGAATACAACGAGTTCATATCAAAAAACAACACAAAAAGTTATATAACTTTTTACACAAAAAAGAGGCTCAAAAAGAGCACTCTTTCTAGACTTTAAGCCCCTTCTTTGGGCTTTGGATAAAATTTTGATTCTGTACCACCTGTCTGTTTAACTGGTAAGGTTTTGTATGTTGTTCAACACTTTTTACAATCTTTGATACTGTTCCATGAATCCGTTTCATAGATTGCGCTAGTTGTTGATCATCAAGAGATGTCAAATTATCAGTCCAAATTGCCATATAGCGAATGGCTTTCTCAGAGGTATCTAAGCCAAAATGCTTAGATACGAGATAACTTGTCATCTCAGCTTCAAGTTCTCTACGATCTTTTGAGACATCCTCCTTATACGAATTAGCAAATTTAGGATTATGTAGACTAGCATGCGCCAACTCGTGAATAGTGGTTGCAACGACTTCTCCAGGAGTATTATCTGGATTCAAAAGTATCTTTTGTTCATCTGGATAAAAAGCTCCTTTCGCACTCCTCAACTCTTTTGCATCGTCTTGATAGATTGTTACCCCAATATTCTTAGCATAGTCTGAAAGTCCTTCAAGCACCTCTTTTGTACGAATATGATCCATATTAAAGTTATAGTGACGATTTGGCATCGCTTTGGGATAAAATTCAGGCTTCAAGGTTGTTTGGGACAACTCAAATACTTTATACGTAGCGAATTTAGCTAAGCCTGTATTTGAATCTCTTTCTTGGAAGAAGCGAGATTTCAATTTTCCTTCTTTCTTTAAAACCTTTTCTTCAGGTGTCGCTTCAGAAAGTCTTTTATATTTTGGATTGCCTTTTCCATTTTTTACCTGGTTCCCATTTTCATCCAATACAGGAATCATTTCAACCATCATAGGTCTAAACAAGGTAATATGTGATTTTTCTCCTGTCTTAACCGAAAGATTGTTATGGACAACTTCTCTTGTTCGACCTGTTTTTTTATTGGTATAGGTATTTCTAGTTTCAAATACCTGATCTGAAGTAATCCCAAGAACTTCCCCCATCGATTGCCATTGATTATAGGTTGCGACTGCACTCGCTCCTGGCCACTGTTCCTGAATCAAAGCTACATTTCTAGGAGAAAGTTCTGGAAACTTACTCATAAAATTCAGATACTCTTCTAACCGTTCTGGTGTTTCTGTGTACTCCCTCACTTTTTGAAAAGCAACTTCACTCAATTCATGAGGCGTTAAAGTAGCATAATCAATACTACTTGAGTTTACTTCAGGGGTTTCCAAATCCGAAATAGATTCCTCTTTCAGAATCTCCTCTACACGCTGAAGCAAATTAGTTTTAGTTTCTTGCTTAGAAGATTGAAAAGCTACCGTTTTTCTTGTATCAGGAGTTTGACCCTCTCCTTCTTCTATCAATCGAGCTGATTCATTCGCTTCCAGGGAAATTTCCTTATTCACCACTCTATTTTCCAGCTGAGAAAGAATTTCTTCATCCATCGATGCTAGTTCAGATTGACCGTTGAGTCGACGATATCCTAACCCTAGCATTTGTGAAATTGGTGTAGTCTCATCTCCAATATCATAACGAATTCCCTCCTTAATCAATTCACCACCTGGAGCATAAACATCAAACTTAATTTTGGTAGGAGGGATATAGCCTTCAGTATTGCCTGCTGTTATTTATTTTATTCCTTCTTGATGAATTGGATAAAAGTCCTGATTGGCCTTATATAGCTCCCTAGCAAAATCTTGATAAGATATCAGCTCTGTCTCTTTAAATGGCAATTTCGGGCCACCTGGGCGATCCTCAGACCATTGAAGGCGTACATGGTAGTTCTCCTTATAAATATGATCTTGTGTCCATTCTTTATAAAAATCTGAATTTGTATCTAGGAGATGATCTTTCCCAGCTGCAGCAACAATCTGATCAAATTTATCATTGTACTGTTTCGCATAGTCAAGATACTGATTCCAGGCTTGATGAAATTCTTCTGGAGTTTTTGAAATGTCACCTGGCACACCTAAATTATAGACAGTATCTAAGACTTGAGTAAAGGTAGCTGAATCAAGTGAGGTTTTATTCAGTGTGTTCTCTGGAGCTGGTAGTTCAGGTTCATCAGAAACCTCCTCATACTTCTTATTTTTTAAGATAGATAACATTTCCTCGCCACCATCTTTAACATATTCATCATTAATCGATAGCTGTTCAATCTGGCCATCACGTTCACGGAACACACCAAGAATAGGTGTTTTATCTACCGTATCTAGTTCCTTGGTAATTTTTGTCCGAGACTTAAAAACTGATATTGGAATATAGTTTTCTTCCTCTAACTCTTTGAATAGCAAGATAATATCTTTATCATCAGACTTTATAAGACTATCAAAACGTCCACCATATCGCCTAAGATTAGTTAAATCATCAAAATAGAACGAAGTACTTTCTGTTGCGACTGAAAGATCTGATAAGACCTTTAGTTTGTCAAAAGCCGCATCATTATTAGCCAATAAAATATTGTCAAAATGCCCATTTCCTTCTGCAAAATCATGTAAAGTTTTCTCAGGTGTCTGCCCTAATGCAATTGGCTTAATTCCTGTTAGGTGCATGAAGTGCTTTTCTTCAAAATGCACTTGTACAGTCTTATCAGGGGTAACATAATAAATCTTTGAGTTTGCCAACTCATCCAAATAATATTGTGCTGCATTTTGCAAAGCTAGTCTACGGATTGGACGATTTAATTTAGTTAATTCATCCAAGGAAATAGAGTGATAGTAGCCATCATTACTTGACTGAAACTCTTCATTTATGGTAAAATAAAGTAAATGAGAGGATGTCGTAGGACGACTGGTAACAGAGCGTTCAAAGGTGCCAACTTTTGGTACGGGTGTGGGACTGCCTTCAGCTTCGGGCTGTAAAGACCCCAGACTACCACTGGTCCTCTCATTTTTTTGTTGCTCCAAAATCACATCTAGCTCTTGAGATTTCTCAGGGGCTTTTTCTTCTGAAGTCTCCATTATCTTAATAGGATGAGTCTCAAGACGTGACATCAAGTTATCCAACAATTCATGATTTAAAACCACTTCTCCCTCTTGCCCTTCCAGATAGTGGAACAATGTATTTGGAGTTACCACAAAACCATAGGTAAAATCTCTTTTACCCGATTCAATCAATGGATACTCCAGCATTCGCTCAATCGATTGTGATAGATTATCAAGGGTTCTTTCACCAAAATAGACGCCAAAACTGTCACTTGAAAGGCTTTCTATCTGCTTGTTACTATTGTAGGCTGCTATTGCAAGTTCACCAATAAACTGGGTTGAAATATCTACTCCCAAAGTTCTCTGATGAGGTTTCAATGCTTGATACAAAGAATCCTGCTCAGAAGTCCCTTTTTTCTTGTATAAATCAACCGTTCGATCATCAATAGAGGTTAAAAGTGAATGAATAGGAGACAATACTTCCATTCGTTTAGCGTTGAGGTATTTAGTAGGATGGCTATTTCCTAACTTCGCAAAGACATCATACAGATAGAAATCTGGTGCAAATTCGATTGATAATTCTCCAGATTGAATCCGATTATTTAATCTCTTAGTTAATGCTTCGTTTTCCTGCTTTACCTCTTCGTAGCTCATCAATCTTTCAGCATTCTCCTCTATATTCCTAATAGACTCTTGATTGCCTGGAGAATGCTTTTCTTCCGCAGCTAGATCTGTTTCAGAGGGTCTAGTTGACTGAACAGAGAAAGAAATATTGTTCCAATTTTCTTTAAGCCACTCCGCATCTTCAGGAGAAAGGTGGCTGGTATCAGGAAAGTGACTTGATTCTGATAAAGTTGCTTCAGCTATTTCTTCATATTCTGATTTCCGATTATCAGATTTTTCTTCATGCTGACTCTTTAGAACATCATTCCAGTCCGTTTTATCTTGCCCTGGTCTCAGTTCTGGTAGATCCGAATTGATAACGGCTCCTTTTGCTTCCAATTCTTGAATGAATGTTCTACCTGCTTTATCATTATCTAAAGCTAAGGTGATTAAATCCGCATTTTTCCCATCTTCAAAAAAGTGATGATCAATAGCCACTTGAAGTCCGTCTGCCATTTGTTCAGGTGTCCATCTTAGTGGTTGTCCTGAAATTTCAGCTTGAATTTGAGATAGATGACGGCCAATAGTCGATTCTTTCAAACCATCCATAGAAACCAATCTGACGTTCTGAAGACTATCCTTGTGCAATTCATAGTAGGACATTAAATCAATTGGACTCTCAGTGAAAATCAATCGTTTTGGATTGCCAATATCAACATGAATACCTGTCATAGGATCGGAGTTTTTCATAATCACTTTAGCATATCCATGTTTTGGCCACTTCTCCCAATTTTCCTGTATTCCTTGTAAAGAGGCACCAACAACTTCACCTGAAGAAGAAAGGGACTTGAATACAATGACTGGCTCAATCGCATTTGTTGAATTTCCGCTATTACCTTCCGCAAAGTAGTCAAGTTTGGCATTAGCTTGGGCTAAAACGCCCTGTTCCAAAAAATAATCAATCGTTTCATCGGATAGCCCACGTTGATTTCGTAAGTAGTCTCGTCCAGCTGATAACGGCTGCTCGTATTTCTCAAGATAGTATTTAAAATCCTCTTGAGGCCTTTCAACCATTTGAAACTCTTTAAAATTTCCATCATTTAAAAAATCTACCGATTGGTTAAAATCTACTTCCTTTATTGTCTCAACCAAAGAAATCGCATCTCCACCTGTATTTCTAGAAAACCATTTCCATAAATTCTTATCAGGTGAAATAACTAGGCTATCATGTTCTTTCCATCGATAGTCTCGTCCAGAACGAACCAGCTCCATCTGGAGCTCGTTTGCAACATCCAAAATATCTCTAGAACGTGCAAATTCAACACGTTCTCTACGACTTTTCCCACTTCTTGATTCTTGTTCTGTCATATAAAATCTCCTTAAAATCCTTCATACTGTGGTTTGTACGGCTCTTTCTCTGCTTGCAGAAACGTTTCTGGATCTAAGTGAACCAATTCCCCTACTGAAAAAGATTCAAATAGCTCAGAATTTTCCTTAAAATCTAGAACCATTTCTAAATCAGAATTTCTTCCTTGACCCTCAAAATGCACTTGCTTATTATCGGCATTCATTGCCGTAATTAACCATTCAGCTGAAAAGTCAAAGGCTTCAACTGCTACATCTGGAAATACTAGCTCCATTTTTCTTCTCCTTTCTCTTTTTATCCTTCTATTCTATGTAATAATCGAAAAATCACAGTTAAAGGGACAATATAATTCCATTTTCAACAAAAAAGTCATTGCTTTTACAATGACTCTTATATACTTTGTCCTTTTTCCTCAAGTTCTTGCCTCTCATCACTTCTCTCACGTTCCATAAGGGCTTTTTTATTTGCACGTTGGGCCCTTTGAAGAGAATTGGTCAAATTTCTCATAAAATCTGTATTGATGATTGCTTTGCCTTGGGATTGTTGGACGTTTTTTCTTTGCAAGTTCTTCCTTTCTTGCATTTTATGTGAAACAGCTTGAGCTAACTGACTTTTCTGATTGCTTTCTTCCTCTGGCAATATTTTTTGATAGAGTGATTTGAGTTCAGAAAATCCTTTCGCATTATCCCGTTTTAATTTTTGAATAGTCGTTTGATCAGTCGTTTGTGAAATTTCCTTGTTTCGACTGTAAATCTGATGTTTCAGCTGAAAAATTAAGATATGGGTCTGTAGCTCTTCTATATAGCTATCTTTCGTAACAGGATAGCCCTTTAGAATAGTCAGCACTCCTTCATCTTGAAGAGGTTGAACTGCCGCTAATTCTCCCTTCAGACGTTTAATAGGTGCTTGAATTGCTAATGAATCAGCCTTTTCTACTGAAAAAGAAACACTATCTTCAAATTGGTTAGCAAGAGATTGTTTTAAAGATTGGTCTGCTTCACCTAGTTTATAATTTGGAGTCAGTTGCAATTCAGTCAGCTTCAGTCTTTGTTGAATTTCTTTCTTTTTAAATTCAACAAATGGCTTATCGGTTTCAAGTGGTTGAATTTGATCAAAAAGAGTTTTACGAACTAATAAACTACTCTGTTTTTCCTCCAATAAACTCAATTTTAAAGCATAGCGAAATGTTCCTAACTCCTGGCGCTCTTTTAATGATCGATCACTTTTCTTTTTAGCTGCTTCTACAAGATCTTTCAAATCATCTGAAGAAAATAGCGACAAGTCTCTTAAAGTAAGTTGCTTCTCCAGTAAGTCTTCTTTCAGCTGACTCACATCATAAACTAATTCCGTAACATATTCAGGACGTCCCAAACCTGTTCCGTGTTTATCATAAGCAGCATAGACTGGTTTTGTGATTTCAAGAGGTTTTGCCCCATCTTTCAATTCATAACCCAGTTTTTTCCAAGCATCTAGTGTTTTGATAACACTTGCATTGGGATCCTGTTCTAAAATCATTTGTTGATTCTTTACTGAGAAATTGGCCAAATTTTTTTCCAGCCGAACATCAGCTATCTCAGGGGCATTCTCACGAAATAGGTGCAAGATTCTATTTGCTAATCGTTCTCTCAACTCCTTCTCTCGATTCGCTATTAATTGCTGCAGATGATAGCCTGCAGCCTCCTGTTGTGTTTTCTCAACACGACCATCAAGTTTCCGAATCTTCTCGTAGGTTGATTTTTTCCCAGCCGAATAAGCTCCTCTATAGGTTTCTAGGAAGTCCTTCGTTTCTTTCAGAAATTCTTGATAGAGCTCTTTCCCATCATTTTCTAAATAGGAATCCAGATAGCGGTCAAGGAAGAATTTACTGACTGCAAAATCTCTTGCATTTGAGCCATAGCGCCATTTTTTATCCATTGGTAAATGGTTGTAAGCCTGTTCCAAAAAATTTTTTTCAGCCGAAGAACGAACCTTCTGATCTCTAAATACAGAATTGATCAACTCACTTCTGATATTGGCCAAGATTTGTTCTCGTCTAACAATCATTCCTCTAGTCTGTTCATTCAACAAGCCATGAAAAACATCGCTTTTAAAGCGCTCAATAGTTTTCTGCGAAAAGTTTCCTCTGTACTCCATTCGTCCACGAGGCCGATAGAAAATTTTTTCTCTTGCAGACTCGACTTCTGATAAGCCAAAATGCACATGAATATTATCCGTATTCAAGTGAATGTTAGCCCACCAAAATGATGAGTCGGATAAGCCTTCTTTTTCAATCAATCTTGGTAATGCTTCACGTATGACCGACTTGATAGCTTGCTGATCGACTTTTCCAGTTTCAAGATCATATAATCCCTCCTTGGCCAAAAAATCATTATCAAAAGAGATAACACCCTGCCATAAAAGAGAGCCATTTTGATAAGCCTGTTCTAACTTACTTTTCAATTCAGTTACTTTGCTACGTTGCAAGTAATTGGCTTCTTTTGTAAAAATCGCTGTCATTTCTTCATTTTGATTTTCAGTAGCATAAGAACGATTCATATAATCGATGTACTCCTGGAAATTAAGTTTTGTTTCTGGAACTTCAGCTTGGATTTTTTGTAGTTCATCTTCAGTTAGAGACTCAATATTTTGTCTGTGCGTTTCTAAATTTAATTCATTATCAACCTCGACAGCTTCGTCTCTATTGGTGTAGTCTACAAACCCACTATTTGCTTCTGTATATTGCAGCATGAAGGTAATACTTGGACTAGAAGATACGTTCATTATTTTCCTCTCTTTGAATTAAAATAGTCCATTTTTTCTTAAAAGAGCATAGTCTTTTAATAACGGTTGTAATTCTTCAGGTTCAACTTGAAAATCATTGATCCACCGTCCTGATTGAGAAATGTGTAATTCTTTTTGCTCTTCAATAAATTGCATGGGAATCAATAAGATATTTGGTTCTTCTAACTCTGAACCACTTTCTCGTTCTAAAAAGGCGACAATAAAATCTTGATTTCCTTTTGTCCTCAATTGCCAGTGATGAGAGTTCCCGTTTTTCCTTTTATACAATGAGCTGTATTTTACATCAATCGTTAGACCATCTAGCCAAAAATCATATACTGGATTATTTTTCTTGAAATACTTATTCGCATCCGTTGCATCTGGAACATATTTTTGAAAAAGCTCCTCGGCCATTCCCCCGAGCTTAGCTGTCCTAGAACCATACTGAATTTTATCTTGAATTTTAAGACAGCCACTCTTTATTAATTTCAAATGAGCTATATGAGTAGGCAGCCCTGACTGTTTCACCGCTTCATGAAAATCTCCTGTTTCTAAATAGATTTCAACAATATCTACCATTTACTGTACCTCAATGAGAATGTTTGATAGTTTGACCACGTGCAATATCTTCTTGAATGACATCGTTGATTCTTGCCATCAATTCATGCTGTGTAGGATCCAATCGTGAATGAATAGATTCCAATTCTTGAACATCAAAATCATCTTTCGTAATAGCATGAAAGTTGGTTAGCGTTAGATAGAGAATTTGATCAAGTTGACGATGAATTGCCTTGTTATCATTTCCAGAATCAAAGGCATCCCCAAAATTTTTTTCCAGCTGAGTCAGTCGCTCATAGAAATTTTTTCCTTCTCCTAATTCAATAAAAAGTTTATAAAAAACTTCAATCAAAGTGACAAGCGTTGCTGAATTATTTCGATACTGTTTCTGCAAAGCAGACGATTCTTTCAAGTAGGATTTTATTTCCTTAAATTTTTCATGTGTTTCTTCGCTAAAATATAAGCTAAGTCTTGGATTCATTTTTCCCTCCTCAAATTTTCTGAGATGTTCCTGTCAAATAATTGATTTTATATCCTGGTTGAATATTAAAGATATATACATCAAATGAGATCTCATCATCTTCAATACTCTGTGCTTCCATACGAACTCCTCTAGCAACTAATTCCACATTTCTAAAAATGGGAGTTACTCGATAGCGAACATGATGGTTCGTATTTTTTATGTAGTTAGCAATTTTATTTTCATAGTAAACCATCGATGATTGTTCATCTTCAAAATTTGCATTTAAAGCACGTGTACCTGTAAATAAATTTTTAGCATTCGCATTCTCTCCACTTAATTGAAAACCGATTAAGTGAGAACGATTATATAAATAATCTTCTTTCCCGTTGAAAATTATTTTTTTATTTTTCCATCCTGTTGGTGTGATAGAGGAAATAGATTCTCTATCTTCAGTTGGCATCAATTCTTTTCCCAACATCGCTTCAGCAATTCCTACACGATTTAAAAAATCTAGATCAGAATATTTTTCCCAGCTACCACTTTCTAAACTCAATTCGCTTTTTGTAAATTGTGATTTTTCATTGACGACAATCACTTGATTTTTTCCGTCATACTCCTTCGATTTCAAATCATCATTTTTCAGAGTAGGATTCAAATTAGAGTCGGAATTTTTTTCTTCAGCTGAATCGGCTATGTTCAATTGAGTCGGGATATCATTTTGTGTCAAGCCAGATTTGATAGCATTAAAATTGTTAGGTTGTACGATAAAGATCGCAAGAAAAATGAGAATGATGAACAGAGATTTATTCTTCTTCATTTTCAAACACCACCTGACCGTCGCTCAGCATCAAGTGCAGATGCATCATCCATAAAATGTAACCAATTTGTCGTTAATTCATTTACAATATCTTGTTTAACATTTAAAGCTGAAAGAGAAATGTCATTCTTCAACATCAATTCTAAAATCTGACTTTGTTGGTTTTTGATATCGGACAATGTTTCCGCAAATTGATTATCATACAAATTCAATCCGTCATTCATTACGATATTTTGAACTTGCGATAACATAAACTCATTAAAACTTGGATAGTTATATTTTTTTGAAATGGCCTGAAGTTGTTCAAACATATCATCAGGAACATTTCTAATTAAAAAATTTTTAGTCATCACTTTCCACCTCCCCTTCATACTCTAACCAACGTGAAATATGATTGCCATAACGATCCATTTTTTCTTCAAATTCAGATAGTATCCTTGTCTGTTTTTTCATTTGTTTCAGAACATGGTCAGAAGCTAATTTCATATTTTCTAAATGAGCCACATACAAATCTTGAGCACGATTAAATTTTCCATACTCAATTTTTTCACGACAGATTGAGAGCAGAAAATCATTAAATGACTTGGCTTTATTTTTCTTAGCTAGAGCTTTTAGATAGCTAACCTCTTCCTGTGTTAATCCTCTAATGAGAATGTCCATCTGTATCCTCCATCTTATTATTTATTGTCCCAAAAGCAGGACTTCTTTTTTCTTTTGTCGAAGCAAAAGCAAAAAGAAGCAAAAAAGAAAACTTCAACCTCGCAACATCACGAACCGATACGGTTCTATTTTTGCGGTTTTTCAACACACTAACACACACAGAGGGACTAAGGTCCTTTTTAGGTGTGTTGTGGTAGAAAAGAGCATAAGGGAAACTGATATCACGTTCCGTGATATGTTGATAGTATCAACGTTTCCAATGATATCAATTTTCTCGGTTTCACCTACTTACACACACAAGCTATACTTACCTTTACACACTTTATAGGTGTTATACTTACACTGTTTTTATTCTTTACATACTTTTACATACACCATTTTTGACTTTATTTAGAAGTTCAAAACTCAAAAATTAAGACTGATTTTCAGCTGGAAGAGAGCCTTCTTCACGATTTTTCTTCGCTGCTAAACGTTGTTCTTTTTCCTCTTCTTTGATGAGACCTAGTTCCATTTTTAACTCTTCAAAAATCGATTCATACGACTGATTTTTATTTTTCTTCAATTGAATTTGAACATAGATTTTACCAATTTGTTTTTGAAGATTCTCTTCTGCTTCTTTACGTTCCTTTTCCAAAAGGGCAACTTTTTTCTTTGCCTCTTCTAGTTGATTATCAATTTTTGTTAAATCATTTTTAGCCATGATTACTTCTCCTTTTTATTTAATTAATCCAATTGTAACCGAAAATCTCAAATTATTTTTTAAAGGGACAATCATAAAAAATAAATCCCCTTAATTCAAAAATTAAGGAGATTTTTGACTGCTATTTGTTGGTAAACACAAACTCGCTCATCATCGAAAATGCGCTCTTTGTTTCACTTTTTTAATTCATTTCTACAGTTTCAATAGGATTTGAAAATTCAAATGTTCCATCTTTGACTGCCTGTTTTTTCTTATCCAAAGACTCTAATTTAGCCTTTAACTTCTCAATGTTTTTATAAGCTGTTTCAATAGTTCTGTTCTTCGTTTCGATATTTGTATCCAGCGTAGCAATATTCTTTTGATTGGCTTCGAGATCATCACCTGTTAGATATTTTGCTTCCGCTTGAAGACTCGCTTTTCGTGAATTATCATCTTCAATTGATTCCTTTAATTGAGCAATTGAGGTTGTCAATTTTTGAGACTGTTCATTCTGGAAATTGATCTCTTTTTCTATTTCCTGAAGAGTAAATTCTTCTCTGGAGACAACCTCAATAGCTTTAATTTCAAGCTGAGTATTTTGAGGAGTTACAAAAAATTGTACAGTGTCATCTTCTTCAGATTTCTTCTGAGAAACCTTTTTAGAATCACTGGATGGCGATGAAATATTCACATCAATTGAACTAGAAGCGACTGTCTGATTTGTCACATCGATCGCAAATGCACCAAAATTTTTCGGAACTCCTTTAATAATAACTGATACTTTATTATCAATGATTGGGACAACATCCATTTCTATTTTTGAATCTTTATGTTGCGCATAAAGTTTCCATTTCAATCGTTTGGCATCGATGCCCCGATCTATCGAAGTCGTAGCATCTTTCGTCTCAAATTGTAAAACAATAATTCCAGTATCTGGTGAATATTCCTGGCTGACCAGTTTCATCTCACCACTGCCATTCGCAAAAATCTGCTTTGTTTTGAGTTGTTCTGAAGTATAAGTTTGTCTTTGTGGCGAGAAAATTGCTCCCATCAAAAGGGTCAACCAGGTCACAAACAACATTGAGAAAATAACTAGTTTTCTCTTAATAATATTCTCTTGAAACCAAACTTTAATCTTAATAAATGGTTTCAAAATTGGGCTAGATTTTATCTTTTCAATCCATCGTTTTGCTGTCTCTATCATGATAGATTTATCCTTTCTATTCTATGTGAAATAATGATAAAATAAAATAAAAATTATTAGTGAGGTAATTATTTATGTCTTTTCAATCTGCTTATAGTTTAGAATTAAAACAACACGTAACTCCAAAAGAAGCCTTTGATTTTTCCTGTTCTCTAATCGGAACTCCTAATCATTTAACTGATGCCAAAAAATTTCAATGTGGAGAAAAATGCTCCTTCAAATTAACCTTAGCTAACTTCAATAATCCAGACTTTAATAAAACTCCCTATTTTACTCCTGGGGCAAGAAATCAAAAACATGACCCTAATAATTGTCAACGTATGATTGAACATTATCAACAAAGGGAACAAGAAGTAACGTCTGAAAATCATATCTCTTTTTATCGTGAGAAAAATAAACTGATTATTGACTTAGACCTTGTTAAAGGGAGCTTGGCTACTATAACTAAACCTAGACAGAAAGACGAATCCAATTTTTCTTCTGAGTCAAATAAAGATGAAATTCATCGTCAGAGCTCTCATTCCTCTCGTACTGATGAGGACAAGAGGACTTTCCGTAGCCATGTGAAACAACTCAGAGACTTAGTCAATTATTTTTTAGAATACCAGTCTGGAGAGAAGTATACATTCTATGATAAATATAAAAGAGAAATCCAACTCGAAAGATACTTTGTCAATCTAAAAGAAGCAAACCAAAGAGGAATAAACCTAGAAGATGTTCATATCTATTATGATACTGCAACAGTAAAGTCTATTGACAACAAAGAGAACCCTGAAAAAAGTTATTTTTTAGTTAGATTCCATAGTTTATGCACAATTGAACAAGACTCTAATTATCCAACTATAACGATTAACAAAAGCCTCGCTAGCCATCATGGAGTTAAAGGAAAGCTGAAAATATTAGAAAAAGCATCAAAAGATAAACAACCTCTTAAACTATTTTACTTTGGAAAGTTTGTTAAGCATAGTTCTAAGAAATACATTAATCCCGACGTAAGCTATGAAGATATTTTGGACTATTTAGTCATCAGTTAATATTTCAAAATCTAACAATTCTTGATAAGTGAACTCTATAATTTTGTATGAACCAATAAATCTAAAATTCTCTAGAAAATGATTTTCAACAGCTTCCCTAGCTTCCTCAAAACTATTAAAAACTCTTGTACCGCTGATTTCGTCTGACCAAGCTAATTGACCATTTTTTTGTTGGACTAACCAGACACTTTTTCCAACATTGATTTGCATAAGAACAGCGTAATATTTTTGTTCCATATTCTTATTTTCACCTTTCTAATTCTACATAGTATCTATTTATGGTTTTATAATAATGGCTTATCTCTGATTCCCATGCTTCTTATATCCTTTCCAAATAAATGAAACCTTACTTTTCGGCCAAACACTTTTTAGTAACATTAAGAACGCTAATGGCAGCCTTTTCGTTTTAATTTCATTTCCAAAGTTATCACATATAGTTATCCTGAAGAGCGGTACAAACCAGATCGCAATCAAGATAGTTCCAACCACGCCATGCGCAATAGCATTTAAAATTTGATACATACTGTCTCCTTAAATACAACCTAACTTTTCAGGTGCCAAATCCAATGTTAGCCAAAGAGCCTCATCTTGAGAAATATGTGTTAGTCTTCCTCCCTCATCATTAAAACGATGTAGGGTAAACGTTCCGTCTGATAATTTTCCTAAAACAACCATTCCTTCATTTGTCCTAGTACGCCATAGTTCACAATCATTTTGAAAGGCTGTCTCGGCCCATTTACTTAGCTTTACCCTTTTAGTCATTTATGGCCTCCTGAATACTTTTCTCATCTGCTACAATCTTTTCCTCTGAATCTCTTGAAGCATATAGATATTTCTTTATTTTTCCCTTACGAATCTTAATGATAGTTGCAGCTTTTTCAACCTGGTATTTTTCTACCAACTTTTGACCTTCTTCTGTCTGAGTGTCAATGTAAAATGTAGGATAGGAACCTTTATTGGCTGCATCTACAACCACACTTTTTCCAACCTGACAGTAAGGACAATCTTTTTTATAAAATACTAGATTTACATTTTGATCAAGTACAGTATTCTGGTATTCCTTCTGAGTAAGGTGAGGATCATAATCTAAGATAAAATAATCTTTATACAGCCTATATCCTCCTAAAACTGCGAGACTCACAAGTAAAATGACAAGAAGAGTCCCTAGAGCTAACTTAACATGCGTAAAAAGCTCTTTCATCCTATCTCCTCCTCATCCATAAAATCAAATATGGAACCTTGAACATAATCAATCTTGGCCAATTCTTTTATTTCTAATTTCAAGTTAGTGAACGTTGTCATCACTTCTTGAAAGAGTAAAGGATCAAATTCCTCGGAATCCAATACACGGACAATTGGCAACATTGGATAATGATCTCTCAACTCCTCCTGCAGGTAATCTGAAATCATTTTATCATTCGAGATAACACTATCTACTCTAATGATCGCTGGAATGCTAGAAATACTCTCCTCGTTTTGATAAAAAGTTAAAGCCACATCCCCTGCAGAAACAGACTCAAATTTTAAATTATCCGATGAAAGCTTAAAATAATAAGCCAATGGTTCCTGACCAACCCCTGTTAGGTAGTATCCTCTAATGATTTTGAATAACTCTGACATCGACCTTTCTCCTTCCTAACAAACTTTTAAAAGTCTAAACGGAGCTTGATACACGTCAGGATAGTGAATCAATCTCTTTTTTCTTTGTTCAGGAAGTGGTTTACGGTAATGTTTTTGAAGATACTGAAAAGCTAGTCCCAAGGTATCAAAAACTAAAACTTTATTCTCCCCATTACAAATATAGTCACCTAATTCAAAACTGAAAATTACGTACTTCATTCTTCTTCTCACTTTCTATTTTGACCAATCATTGCCAATCGATCTGTCTCTAATTCAGAATCATATCCGTTTTCAAAACGAACTTGTTGACGAATCCCTATAAGTGAGAGAACTAAGAAAAGTCCTCCTACAAATATAAGGCTAAAGAATCCAACTAAAATCAAAATCATATCATTCCTCCATAGATTATTTTATATACATTTATATCTGAGCAATAATCGTAGATATAAATGTAAGGCAGATTGCGGGTTTTTAAAATTATCCAATATCAAGCTCAAATAAAGATAGTTGTTGTGTTTGTTTAAAGCCATCTTTAACCCTTTCTATCACTCTCTGAGTGAACTCTATACTTTCTTCAAAGAAAGCAGCAATATTGGCCATATAAGCCTCCTGACGTTCTTTCTTCACCTTGATAAGGGAAAGCAAGATTGCTTTGATAGAGGCTAATCTGATGCCTCCTCCACGGCCGTGTTTGACTGTGAAGAAGATCTTTTGTTCTGTTTTGAGAACCTTCAATACTTTGTCTAATGAGCGCTCAGGAATGTTCAACTTCTCTCGTATCTCTTTTTTCGTCGTCTGGATAAATGGATCCTCGGATTGATAGAAACCTTCTAAATAAGCCATTACGTCTGTTTTCCATTCATAGAGATGACTATTCTTCCTGTCAGCACGTTTCTTCTTAAATTTGTACCAACGTTGCTTCACAAAGAGATCTGAAGCCTTGAGTTCCTGATTGACCCATGCTTTACATAAAGTCATCACATAATCACGACTAGCAGCTTCATATTTTCCTGAGTAGGCGCTTGTGATAATCTTATGATATTCAGCTGAAGAGAGTGGTTCGTCTAGATTTGCATTAAAACTAGAAAGAACCTCCTCACACTCTTCCTGATCGATTCCTGAAGAGAAGTTGGCTAAAGCCAGCGTGAAAAGAACGTTGTTTCTTCCCATCAAGGCTTTTCCACCTTTGATATTCCCCTCTCTCATCAGCAATTGATACCAGGGCTCATCAATCTGTTTCACCCCTTCAGAGCCCGAAATAACCGTCAAATTGGGCTTTTTAGTTGGGAAAGGAAGTTCTGATTGCTTCATTGACCAATCTAACCACTCCTGGAATGAATAGGTATAGTCAGGTTCAAAGAATTCGACATTATCGGTTCGAGGAATACGAGCAATCCCAAAATGGTTACAAGTCAAATCTACTGGTAAAGTTTGAGCAAAGTAATTTCTCAAATTTTGAGAGATAGCTTTAGCCACCTTTACCACTCGAAATTGGGAATGAGCTGTAACATAGGCTGATCCTGATAGGACAAAATAGGCTTGAAATCCCTTATCAGATTTTAGAATCAACGTTGGCATAAAACCTAGCTCCAGAGAAGCGGTTAAAATATCTCCTGTCGTCATTTCTTCAGCTGCAGAGGTAATATCGAAGTCAATGTAGAATGTGTTAATCTGTCTAAGATTATCTTCAGAGTGCCCACGTGTAATCCGTCGACCAGCATCGCTATAGCTTCCATAGCAATATACGTTAGGGGTCCAGTGTGTAAACTGATCCTGATTCTCCAGCAATGATTCGATAGAGGTTAAAACAACACCACGTGCCTTCACCATATTCGCTTTTGAACGATAAGCAAATACAGAGCCTCTTCTTCCTTCTTCAGCTGAAGAGATGAGCTGTAGATGACTATTCTTAAATTTTTGTGTTCTTAATCCGTCTTTTGTGATGATGGATAAGCATTTTAATAAATCAATCTTTTTCATGGTTTTTAGGACTCTCATATCCCTTCACTAGTTATAGTTTGAAGTCAAGTACACTTATAATATATGGCGCCAACTCATTATATGAGAAGTAAATCATTGCCCCTCCTACCAAAATTAAAAATATACTTAACATCCATTCCCAAGGACTTAGAGACAAAAAGAAATCTTTCTCACCACTCCAGCCAAGTCTAATGTCTGTATTTTTAGCTATGATAAATACTCCATTGAACGAAATGCACACTCCTATAATAAACAATACAATAAACAACAAAATCATATAATTTCCTCCTATGTTCATTCTCATTTATTCAACAATTCTTCTGATAACAACCTGGTCTGTAATAAACTTTTGTCTGACAAGATTCATCATTAAATCCATAAAAACAGTGACTACACAGCGTTCTGTTTTTATCTACCCACCAGCAAGGACCATACTTTTCATCGATACAAGGTGTAACCCAGTTGCAAGCACATCGTCTACAAATTCCAGTTTCCATTTTCTATCCCTCGTTTATTCTCATGCTTTTAGGTAGCTTTTTACTCGGTAAGCAGCAACCTTCAGATAAGTCCCCTTTGCTATAAAATTCAGGACTACTTGTCATTACATGGTCACTTCTTCTCCAGCCTCTACGAAGTTGTTTGTAAGATAAAGAAACACGCTTCTCAATTTCTTTAAAACTAAATCCCAACTTCAAATATGTTGTTACAATAGTAGTAGCATGTTCTTTGGACTCTTCGCTTCTTGTTCTTCGCTGAAAGTTAATCTGCTTATCTTCTTCATTTAATGCTATCTGATAATCAATAAACAACTTCCGCATTTCCATAATTTTATGTTGCCAGGCCAAACTGTAAGGCTGCCCTGAATATCGATTCACTAAGTCCTTCACGGGTTGTTTAAATTTCAGCTGAAGAGGATCGAATTCCCCAAGGTCAGAAAAGGGATCAATGAAACCTAATGGTTCGCTTTGAATTAATTCATTGTATAGCGCTTCTCTGTCCATCCTAATATATCTCCTTCTGTTAAATGCACGTCATTGAGTCAAATAAGCTTAACTGGATGGTTGTAGGCGCTTGTTCGCTGTTTCCATTCTTATCATGATCGATAACGTCAAAGATTTCTAACGTGTCTAAATTCATTACAATCTCTAATCCTAACATCGTTGAACTCCTTTCAAATAGAATTTTAAGCGAACAAAAAAGAGAACAGATTTCTCTGTTCTCCTAAAAATATTGAATTATTTGATTTTCTAAAAACTCTTACCACTTACCTAGTATCCGAAGAACTTTAAAGCCAAGACTCACAATCAAGCAGATAGAATGTTCTCAAGTTTAGCGACTCTGTGATTGTTGAGTTGTTTGGTTTTGATTACCCTGTTCCTCTTGTTTTTTCTTTTCTTCTTCCAGCTTTTTCTTCTCCTCTTCTTTGGCCTTGATTCTTTCGTCCTCAAGTGCCTTGTCCGCCAAGCTATAACTATAGATCCCAACTTCCATATCAATACCACTTGGTACTGTTAATTGAGGTTTAATCTTACTATAGTAAGGCAATTTTTTACCTAGTTCTGATAGAGGAACCAAAACTTCATCCGTATCATTCATGGTAATCTTGAGAAGATCATTAGTTACACTAGTTGGAGCCAATTCAATCGTCTTGATAGCTTGCTTAATCTCTGGGCTGACTTCAGCTAATTGTTCAATCAAGGTTTTAACTTGCTGCTCATCGTTAAAGAGTACAGACATATAGGTTTCCGGAAGACTGACTAGACTAACTGGACTAGTTTCCACCGTCCCACTAGAAAGAATCGGATAATGGTCCTCTCCAGAAACATAATAGGCTATAATCCCGTATTCCTTGACCTGGATGGTGAAATTGGTCGGGAATTGATAGTGAATGCTAGCAGATTCAATCCAGTGATTGGACTTAATCATCTCAGCATGTTTGTCTTTATTGAGGAGCAGACCAAAGGTATAGTCACTATCACGAATCCCTGAAGCCTCTTTGATTTGGTCTGCATTGGTCTCTACCGTACCAGTAACCTCTATGTTTTTCAAAGTTGAGTATGGCGTCAAAAGATAGATGGAAAAGAACAAGACAAGCAAACTTGGGATTAGAATCGTAACAGCACGCCAGATATGAACACTTGGAATAGAAGGCTTAACAATCTTTTCCTTAGACTTAGTTCTCTTTTCTTCTACTTTTGTTTCTTCAGATTTTTCGTCCTCTTCTTCTACTTGTTCTGTCTCAGCAGTTTCCTCCTCATTTTCAAGCGAGGACTGGTCTTCTGCACTCTCCTTCTGCTCTTCAGGATTAGAATCTGAATCATCTTCCTCCTCAGTGTCCTCAGATAAGTCTGACTCTTGTTCTTCCTCGGTCTCTTCCTCAGCCTTTTTGCGCAGATATTCACGGTTCTGCTTCTGCCACTCTGATAAAGTGGTTTCTTCTTCCGGAGCTTTTGCAACTTCTTTTTTATTGGTATCTGCTTGGGCCTTTTCTTTGGCTAGTTGGGCCTCTTCTTCAGCTTTTTTTTGAAGATATTCTTGATTTCGTTTTTGCCACTCTGACAATTCCTTGCCTTGAGTTGGCTCTTGTTTCTTATCCTTTGACATCGATTTTCCTTATGATAGATCTTTTTTTAGTAGCGTATAAAAATCCGCCACAGATTTTAATTCATGAGAATTCTTCATCGTGTTCTGGTAGTCTTCCTTGTGGGTCAAAAGCTTGCTTACTTTTTCTTCTAAAGTAGACAAGGTCAAATCGCCCTCTTGCAACTCCTCAGCATAGCCTTTTTTCACAAAGTAAGCCGCATTTTCAATCTGGTCTCCACGGCTAGCTTCACGCCCTAGAGGGACAATGACATGCAATTTAGCCATGGCAAGAAGTTCAAAAATAGTATTGGCGCCACCACGAGTGATGACTACATCAGCCATATTCATGAGCGGTTGATAGAGTTCCGTCGCATAGTCAACACGGTAGAGGTTTGAACTTAGTTCATTTAAACTAGCATCACCTGTTAGGTTGATGATATTATAACGACTAGTCAGCTCTTCCTTGTGGTCTGTGACTAGTTGGTTAAAGACACGCGCCCCAGCAGAACCTCCAACAAAGAGAAGAGTTGGTAACTTGTCGTTGAAAGAAGTTCGGATATCCACCATTTCTTCAGGTTCTTCCATAACTGGACCAGAAACCTTGGTCACAGCTCCTACATGTTCTACCTTAGTGAGACTAGACGCTTGCTCGAAAGTAGAGTACATCTTAGTCGCAAATTTATAGGCGATTTTATTGGCCAATCCCATAGAGAGGTCTGACTCATGGATAAAGACTGGTACTCTGCATACTCGCGCTGCAATAACAGGCGGAACAGATACAAATCCACCCTTAGAAAAGAGGGCTTGTGGACGAACTCGAAGCATGATAAAGAGCGATTGAAGAATTCCAAAAGCAACCTTAAAGACATCAACCATGTTTTGCCATGAGAAATAACGACGTAATTTCCCAGTTGCAATAGAATGGAAGGTCACATCTAGACCCGATTTGAGGATTTCTTGATACTCAATTCCGTTTTTGTCACCAATATAGTGGACTTCCCAGCCATCTTCGATGAACTTAGGCATTAACAAAAGGTTGAGGGTAACGTGTCCAACCGTCCCCCCACCTGTAAATACTATTTTTTTCATATTATCCCTTTAACTCCGCTACAGTGTTGATGAACAGATCTCCACGCACCTCAAAGTTGGCATACATATCCCAGCTAGCATTGGCTGGACTGAGGAGAACCACATCTCCTTCTTCCGCAATTTCATAAGCCTTGCGTGTTGCATCAGCAATATCTGTTGCATCCACATAAGTCACACCAGCCTTATCCGCTGCACGTTTGACACGTTCTGCAGACTCCCCGAGGATGACCATTTTCTTCAGTCCAGTAATATCAGGAACCAATTCGTCAAACTCATTGCCACGGTCCAACCCACCAGCAATCAAGATAACCTTGCTGTTGTCAAATCCAGACAAGGCTTTTTGAGTCGCCAAGATATTGGTTGACTTGCTATCGTTGTAGAATTTTACACCCTTGATTCCATCTACATACTGGAGACGGTGTTTGACTCCACCAAAGGCTGACAAGGTTTCCTTGATAGTTTCATTGTCAACTCCACGAAGCTTAGCAACAACAATGGTTGCAAGGGCATTTTCCACATTGTGGCTACCTGGAACACCAATCTCATCAGCTGCCATGACTTTTTCGCCACGGAAGTAGAGTTGACTATCTTCTAGATAAGCTCCGTCCACCTTTTCAAGTGTTGAGAATGGTACTACAGTCGCGTTTGTCTTTGTAGCAAGCTCTTTAGCTAATTCCTGGTTGAAGTTCAATACTAGGTAATCAGCTGCTGTCATATTGCTTTGGATATTCCACTTGGCTGCTACATAGGCTTCAAAAGAACCGTGATAGTCAATATGGGTTGGCATCAGGTTGGTGATAACAGCAATTTCAGGATGAAATTCTTGGATTCCCATTAGTTGGAAAGAAGAAAGTTCCATCACAAGAGTGTCCTTATCTGTGGCAGTTTGAGCCACTTGACTAGCAGGATAACCAATGTTCCCTGATAAAAGGCCATTTTGCCCAGCTGCAGTCAGAACTTCTCCAATCATAGTGGTGGTCGTAGTCTTGCCATTTGAACCAGTAATACCAACAATCGGTGCATCAGAAATCAAGTAGGCCAACTCAACCTCTGTCAAGACTGGAATGCCTTTTTCTAGCGCTTTTTCAATCATAGGATTGCTATAAGGAATTCCTGGATTTTTTACCATGAGGGCAAAATCTTCATCCAATAATTCCAAAGGATGTCCACCAGTGACAACCTTGATGCCCTCTTCCAAGAGACTTTGCGCAGCTGGATTTTCCTCAAAAGGTTTGCCATCATTTACGGTGACAATGGCACCTAGCTTGTCCAAGAGACGAGCTGCTGACTCACCAGATTTGGCCAAACCTAGGACTAATACTTTCTTATTTTCAAATTGATCAATTCGTTTCATATCTAGAACTCCATTTCTACTCTTACTATTTTACCATTTTTATGAAAATAAAAAAGCCACAAAGGGCTTTCTTATTTGTTTTTGTCCTCTACCAATTATTCTACAGACTTGAGGGCTTCTAACATATCCACCTTTCGGAGATAATGATTGACAAAAACTCCTAGGATGGTCAAAATGACACTGACAGCTAGAACTGGGATGAGATAAACTTCCCAGCCGACCTTGGGTTGAAAACGGAAGGTACCGGGTGCGATCATCTGAATGAGAAATTGATGGAGATAAAAGCCTGATACCAATCCTACAATCATTCCAATTAGTGACAATAGGATGGTTTCCCGATATATGTAAAGGGTCACTTCTTTGTTATGAAAACCAAGAACCTTGATGGTTGAGAGTTCCCGAATCCGTTCAGCAACATTGATATTGGTCAAATTATAGAGAATCACGATGGCTAGTAGCACCGATACCAGCACCAAAATCGCCATGGTGTGATTCAGAGAATTAGCAAAACTTTCAAAGAGCTGAATGGTGGAGGCGTTTTGAACGAGGCCACTGACAGCCGCCTGGTCCATAAATTCTCCTGCGACTCTTTCAGTATTGCCTTCACTTTTATCCTTGAGTTGGACTAGATAGGTATTCATCTTAGGAGTTTGACCATATATCTCCTCATAGGTCGCCTGATTCATATAAACAAAATGGCCTACGTAGTGCTCGGTAATGGCTCCAACCTTAAAGGTTTTCCCATCTATTGTAAAGTTGTCACCAAGGGAAACTCCTGCCAACTGGGCTAATTTTTCAGTTAGAACAAGTCCGTTAGATAAGCTCAGTTTTTCCCCATTTCTTTCTAGGAGGACAAAGGGAGCCAGATCATCTTGATCCGTTACCATGATGGTCACGGTTTGAACACCTGCCTTGCCAGCATACTTTTCCTCAACCTGTTTGGAAGAAATTAAACGATAGTTTTCAACTTCATCACTCTGCAATTTTTCTTCTAGCTTTGCCTTATCAGAATCTGAAGCTCGAGAATTGACAGAGAGAACCATCTGGTATTGTTGCAAATCCTTAAACTGCCTGTCAGCAACTCCTACCACAGAAGATTGGATACCAAGCCCTGCAAAGAGGAGGGCTACTGAACCTGCGACCCCAAAAATAGTCATCAGCATGCGTTGTTTGTAACGGAAAATGTTGCGAGCTGTAACTTTTTGGGTAAAGCTCAAATGAGACCAGATAAAGGTGATGCGCTCCAAGAGAATCTTTGAGCCCTTGACTGGTGGCTTGGGTAGTAATAATTGCGCTGCTTCTTCATGCAACTCTCTGCGAGATACAAGGTAGGCAGGTAAAACGCTAGCTACTAAGCTTAGACCCAGAGCTAAGCAACTATAGGTCCAATAGAAATACTGCTGACTCTCACCAACGATCATTCGTTCAGTGATGATATGCGAGATTGTGGGTGCTAAGACATAATGACCAATCAGAATTCCCAAAAGGGTGCCAAGAGTACCAGCAACTAGACCGTAAATCACAAACTTAGCAATGATATCCTTACTATGGTAGCCTAAAGCCTTAAAGATACCAGCATTGGTCCTTTCCTCGTCTACAAATCGTGTCATGGTGGTAAAGGTAACCATGGCTGCTACGGCATAGAGAACAACTGGAAAAATATTCCCTACGGCACGAATACTCATGGCCGAGTTACTATACATGAGATAACCTTGACCAGTTGGAGAACTCTTTCGATTGTAGACATGATAGCTTGGCTCTGTCAGAGCATTGACTTCATCCTGACTGGTCTGCCATTTAGCCTTTTCGTTAGTAAGATCTGTTTCGGCTTGGCTCAGCTTTTCCTGTTCCTGCTTCAGTTGCTTTTTTGCTTCTTCTAACTGACTAGATGCTTGACTTTTTTGTGGTTCTGGTAGTTGGCTCACTTGATTTTCTTGAGCTTGTAGACGCGTTTCGACTTCCTGCAGGCGTTTCTTGCCAGCTGTCAAGTTGGTCTCTGCCTCGTCTAGTTGTTTCTTGCCCTCATCAAGGGACTCTTGGGCATCCTTCTTCATTTTCTCTAGCCGCGCTTGTCCATTATCAGCAACTAGTTCCTTTAAAGTCTCCTCTTCTTCCTCTAGCTTTTTTTCGTAATCACTAGAGAAAGGATTGACATCTGTTAGACTAGCAAAACGCAAGCGGGCAATCGTGTATACAGAGCTCTTAAAATTTTCTTCAGTTACGACAGCGTAAGCTGCTAGATTTCCATTACCACTGACTGAACTCCCCATATCTGATTTTGAAAAAATATCTGGTGAGTGGACAAAGCCTGTAATGGTATAACTATCTCGCTTCAACTGAGAATTGCTGCCCTTCTTTTGACTCAAATGAATGACTTGACCAATCTGATAGCGATCTTTCCAAAAGTCCGCCAAGGCTAATTCATCTTCTTTTTCAGGCAAACGACCTTCCGTTACTTGAAATTTTGAAATCTTATCAGTATTTGAAAAGATTCGTATGGCATCTTCACTGTTTGCCAGAGTCAAATCTGTCATATAACCAAATTCGACATCTGCTCCTGATAGAGTTTGTAATTCTTCCTGGTCTGCCTGATCTAGACCATAATCTGCTATGACGGTCATATCTGCCGCATTAGTATCTTTCAGATAAGCCCAAGCTGTTCGCTCCATATTAGGACTAGCAACCTTGAGACCAACCACGGCTAAAGAACCTAACATCATTAGTGTTAGGATGGATAAAAACCGTCCCTTTGAACCTGTGAAAGACTGGAGCAGGTCTTTCCAATATGTCTTTCTTTTCATCTCAATACTCCAAATCATCAATATCCTGTGGTTGAGGATTGAGGACAACACTCTTGACACTGGCATCATGCATCTGAATCACCCGATCAGCTATAGGAGCTATCGAGGCATTGTGGGTCACAATGATAACGGTAGCCCCCTTCTTACGTGACATATCTTGAAGAATCTTTAGAACTTGCTTACCAGTCTGGTAGTCCAAAGCTCCTGTTGGTTCATCACAAAGGAGAATTTTGGGATTTTTAGCCACGGCTCGAGCAATGGATACCCGTTGTTGCTCACCGCCTGACAGCTGAGCTGGAAAATTATTGAGACGGTGCCCTAAGCCTACATCCTTGAGAACCTGCTCAGGATCCAAGGCATCGGCAACAATTTCTGAAGCTAGCTCAACATTTTCCTTAGCAGTCAAGTTAGAAACCAAATTGTAAAACTGAAAGACAAAGCCAACGTCATCTCTACGATAGTTAGTTCTCTGATGAGAAGTGAAATTCGAGATATTGGTCCCATCAATCCAGACTTGCCCTTCATCGTTTGTATCCATACCACCTAGAATATTCAAAACTGTTGACTTCCCTGCACCAGATGACCCAAGGATAATGACTAGTTCTCCCTTTTCAATCTCGAAGTTGACATCTCGATTTGCTACAATTTCCGTATCTCCAGTATGATACCTCTTATAGCTGTTTTTCATTTCAATATAAGCCATCCTATCTCCTCCTCTTCTCCTATTTTCATCTTTATTATAACTCTTTTGAGGAGAGAAAGAAAGCTTATCCCTGTAGACTTTAGAGAGATTTTCAAAGTCCTCAGATGAGCTGAATTCAAGTCAGTATAGCCATGCCTTACTCACCATGTTTCTGAGGCAATTCCTCTAGTTTGTTATTTTAGTTTTTTGTCGAATATCATCTCTGGTCTTCTTTTGCAATTAATTGTTTAGATAAAAAAGCGAACAAGACCAGCTTCTGTTTATCAGAAAACTAGTTTTGTCCGCTTTTTATTGGCTCATTGTCAACTGTAGTGGGTTGAATAAAAACTAACATCTGGAGAGGACAATTGATGTCCTCTTCATTTTTATATTCAGAGCGATGAAAATTCGTTTCTTAAAGTTGTCAAAGTTCCGAAAT
>NZ_JASHDL010000005.1:0-135514 GCF_047463635.1 Streptococcus infantis | reverse complement strand
GAAATGCCTTTGGATTTCGGAACTTTGACAACTTTAAGAAACGAATTTTCATCGCTCTGAATATAAAAATGAAGAGGACATCAATTGTCCTCTCCAGATGTTAGTTTTTATTCAACCCACTACAGTTGACAATGAGCCAAATTTTTTTTTTGCTAAATTAGGAAGAAAATATTTAACATATTTTGTATTAAACTTGATTCGTTTTATGTAAAAATATACAATAGGTATATACTATTCAAGGAGAGATATCATGTTATACAATCAAGAAAATTATTCTATGCTCGAAGTTGAACAAGCAAAAAGCGATATTAAATCTCTAGCGAAAGAAAAGTCAAAACTTGTTAAACTTGATTTTAATAATCCAAAAGATGTATCTGAATTTTTCGATAAAGAATAATTTTTACTTTTCGATGTTAGAAGTATTTTTCTAGGTAATAAAGAGGTTCTCGTGGTTTATACAATAGATGAAATTAAGGCTAAGATTGAGCCTATTGCTAAACGATATAACGTATCAAAAGTCTACTTGTTTGGTTCCTATGCAAGAGGAGAAGAAGACAAAAATAGTGATATAGATATTGCTTTAGAATTAGGAGATATAACGAAATTTATGGATGTATACGGGCATTTTTCGACCATCTTTAGTGGAAATGTAGATATTCTTTTAGTTAGTGATTTATTGTCACCTAAAACCAATATTGGCTCATTGGTGAAAAAGAATTTTTTAAATGATAGAGTTCTCATCTATCAAAAATTGGAGGAAGCTATGGTAGAAAATTTAGTTAATAATCCTCGTATGAGAGATATAACCGAGTATAATGAAGTCACTCAGAATGCAATTAAGGAAAGTTTAGAAAAGTATAAAACGGAGGGAATAACTAAAAGTTCCGAAAGTATAGATAATTATTTTGAAAGAATGGTTCGTGAAAATACCAAGTAATTTTTGGTAGAGCTTAGTTATTTTATTTTCAATAAGAAAAAGAACAGCACTTATTTTGGCTGTTCTTTTTATAATAGATTATCTAGTTTATCTGCTAAATCTTTTTGTTTACTTGGGTATAAGTGGGAGTAGGTATCAATTGTTGTGGTTATAGAAGCGTGTCCTAATCTCTCTTTTACAATTAAGTAGTCTTCTCCTTGGTTTATTAAAAGAGAAGCGTGAGAGTGTCTAAAATCATGAATCCTTATTTTCTTTAAAGAACTATCTCTAGCTAGAATCTTTTTATATTGTTTTTCAATAGAATTTTTTGTTAGAGTGATTGGACTATCCTGAAAGATTTGGAGTTTTTCAGTATCAGTTGAAAATTCTCTTAGTCTTTCTGTCTGTTCTTGTTTCCATTCTTCTAGTGTTTCTATAAGCTTTTTATTAATAATGATTCTTCTAGTACCGGATTTAGTTTTTGTAGAACTAATGTGTTCTTCACCTTTATTCACGTACATAGACTTACTAACATGTATTGTACTTGTAGAAAACTCTATATCTTTCCAAGTAAGAGCGAGTGCTTCTCCAAGTCGTAAGCCAGTAAAGAAAAGTACTGTAAATAGTAGTTCAAGATTATATTCGTCGTTCTTGAATAGTGAAAGAAAATGTTTAAATTCTTTAACTGTCCAAAATTGCATTTTTCTTTTTTCTATCGGTAATTTTTTCAATAAACCTACTGGATGTTCTTTGTAATATCCTTTTCTTAATCCAACATCTAGTATTTTCTTTAATAGAACAATGATTTTATTAATAGTATTTGGACTCAATTTTTTCTCAGAATTTTTAGCATTCTTTTCTCGTAAATGTTCCCTAAACTGATATATATCTTCATAAGTTAGTTTATCTATATTATCGACTTTTGAAAAATAGTCTTTGATATGTTTATTATAATTGTTTTCTTGAGTATCAATATAGCTCTTTTTTCTATTGTTTATTTCATCCTCTTCTTTTAACAATTGATAAAGCATATCTATTGTTATTTTTGCGCCAAAATTTTTCTCTTTTAGTTCTACGCTTCTTAAGTATCGCTCGGCTTCCAAAGCCTCTTTTTTGGTTTTGAATCCTTTTCTAACAATTCGTCGTTGTATTAGTGTTATAGGGTTCGTTCCACTAGAAACATCAGCAATCCATGTCCCATTTTTGCTTTTACGAACGGCCATTTACTATGCTTCTTTCTGTAATTCTATTCCTAGTAGTTCTTCAGCTATTGTTGCAGGAATTGTTCCGATTCGTTTGTTATTATAGATAGCAAAGCCACGATTGACTAATAGCACTTTCCCAGTATGTATAATTTTTCTAGCAGTACCAGGACTAAATCCAAGTTCAATTAAATCATCTTTTGTTACTGTTTTAATCATTGGTTTTCCTTAATTTATTTTATAAACTAAGGGGAGCGACTAACTCCCCTTAATTCAGTAGTTATTTTTGTTTCTTGTCTACTAAGTGAATAGCATCAGCCTTATAATACATCGTTTTGCTAATCATTGAAACTCGAAGGTTTTCAAATGTAACTGGAACTTCATCCATTGCTTGAATATAATCATTATCGACTAATGGTTCAGGGTTATCAACAGATACTTGTGTTGATTTCTTTTTAAATGGTCCATCTTTGATAGTGATATTATATTTCCAACCAATAATATTTTGAGTATTAAATCGTTTTTCACTTCCATCACTATTTTTGATAATCTCGCCATTTTCATCGACTCTTGTTTCAGTTTCAAATTTTGGAAGCACCTCATCCAATTCAAATTTAGTTCCAATATTATTGAAATCCCAATCATTTTGTGAAAGCATTTTTGCCATAGTTAATTTCTCCTTTTGATGTTTTCTTTAATTGTGGGTATCAAGTCTTCTCTTTTGAAGGATATTGCCCTTT
Organism: Streptococcus infantis; assembly: GCF_047463635.1. Lineage (GTDB taxonomy): Bacteria > Bacillota > Bacilli > Lactobacillales > Streptococcaceae > Streptococcus > Streptococcus infantis_W. The sequence goes on along the minus strand of NZ_JASHDL010000005.1, from coordinate 132,656 downwards.
CTATGAGTTGACTTGCTAGCTCTGGAGGAAACTCCAAAGTTTCTAACTTTTCAAAGTTCTCTTTCTCTAGTTCAAATAGTAATTCATTTTCATAGAGAAATTTATATGCTCTTAGAATGGCTCCAGAACCTTTAAAGACAAGCCACTCTAATTTTTGTTCAAGTTCTGTTTTTGGTTTTGACACAATAATAGTCACCGGCTTTGATGCACCTAGAAATTTTTCCCAAGACCTAAGAGGTTTTGAAAATTGACTATCAGTGTAAAACTTCACTTTATCCTTTAAATATCCTTTTGTAAAGTTTAGAATATCTATTTCTGATTTTAGCCATTCTTGAATGAAGTAGTGAGCTTTCTCTTTACGTAGTTCTAACTCCGTTCTTATCCAATTTTTGATAAATCTCTTGCTAACACCGAGCTTTGAAGCTTGTTCTAAGCGTTTATCATAAATTCTAAGTCGTTCATCATCAGAAGGCCTTCTTAAATATAAGGTCTGCCCTGTTTTCTCATCTCCGTATGTAGTGTAGACGTTGCTCTTACCATATAGGAATCGATTTTTCTTACAAAGTTTAGCAAGCTGATTTGGAGTGAAGTAAGGGACTTCGTTAAAATCGTCTATTGCGATATCAATTCTTCTTACTGAAAATGACTTATAATTGGAATATAGATTATCTAAGAAGTGTCGTTCAGAAAGTCCTTTTGGGGTTAAAACCATATCTCGATAGAATTCTAAAGCTTGTCCTGACATGACAAGCATAAAAGAATTTTCTTCATCCCCATAATAGATACGGATATTACCATAGTTTATCTGAGAGTCATATTCATAGTATTTAAGACTTCCTTTATCTATTATAAATAGCTCTGTATCAAGAAATAAGATATCTTCAACTATTTCTTCTAGTGAAAAGTCGAATGTATTGAACTGGATTTGAATCCAGTCAAAAACAGAACGTAAATTCTCGTTTTTTGCCATAAATTTTGACTCAACTTTTTGCCTATTTTCACCACCTCAAAAATCGTGAAAACCCCTGATAATACTGCATTCTTTCGATGATACACCTGACTTGCAGAGGGTGGTGTTACTACACACCCTCACCAACCTTGGAAAAAGCTCTTTGTTGTTCGTTTGCGCTTACGATTTGTTACGGTCTGCGGTAACATACTCGCCGACCGTAACGAACCTACTTGCCGAACTTCCTACGAGCTTTTTCCCAAGCACCAAATGGAAGTCGTTCAAGTGTTGCGAGAATTTCTTCTTGCTCTTTTTCCAATCGTTGAAATTTCATTTGCAGTTTTTTATTACTAGAATACAAATTCTTAAAATTATCATTCAAGGTAATAAAATCTTCTTTAAGGGTTTCAAGTTGCTGAATAAGAGTGTATTCCTTATGTTTATGAATATCTCCATAAGTTTCCCTTATAGCATCTTTTAATGACATCTCATTTTTCAAATAAGCAATTGTCTTGAAATCCTCAACATCATCATCAGTGAAGTTATAAAAACTCACAAACTGCCGACTATTCCTTGCTTGAACTTTTTTAAACTCATGACCACTAATTTCCTTTATCAAGGTTATCCATTTTTTGGCAGTACTGACAGAGTTTAAACCGTCAACCGTAGAAACAAGTTTATTTATATCCATATTCCCCCCGTTCTAACGGAAAGTGTGGTATAATGATTTTAGAAAAATTTTGTTTAGTCTTTGATTTTGTAGTGATTATCAAAGACTTTTTAATACAATCATAGGCATTTACCTCCGTTTAAATTTTTATCTTTTGGAAAACGTCGGATTATCCGACATAATTATAATACACCCGATTTTAGAGATTGTCAAGAAAAATGTCGTTTTTTTCGACATTTTAAATTAATTAGGAGAAAATATGAGCATTTTTGGAGATAATATAAAGAGATTAAGAAAGAATAAGGGCCTAAAACAGCAAGAAATAGCTGAATTATTGGGTGTAAAACGAAATACATACAGTGACTGGGAAAATGGAAAGACGGAACCCAAACTGGAAAACGTTGTTAAAATAGCTCAAATTTTTAATACGACTACTGATGAGTTGTTAGGGCAAACAATATATTCAAAAGCAAGATTAGTTAGATTTTTAGATGACTATGATGTAAGTGATATAAAAAATTGGTCTAAAGAAGAAAGAGATAGCTTTAAATTTGCCATTTTATTTGAAATAATGCAAAGAAATGATAAAATTGGTTTGCTAAACTTAAAGAATAATTTAATTGTAGAGCATAACTTAGATAAAATTGAACGAGAAGTAATTAACACTATTTTTAAAGAAGTGCAATTGGAGTTTCAAGATTTTCCAAATTAATATACAATTTAATTAAAATCTTTGATGAAGTTCAAGCTAAATATGAGTATGTAGAAAATAGTTTATAATGTAATAAAAAAATAGCCTTATCTTTTTGATAAGGCTATTTTCTTTTACTCAACTTAATAGTTCACTAGAATTTAGTATCACTTATAAGAGTGTTTTAAAGTTGTATAGTACTCCAATTCATCATTGATTCTCATCACATAAAAAATGACAATCTGAAGTAACTCTAAATAATTTTGTAAATGTTCTTCTTCTTTTTTATAAACAAATTTACCATGAGAAAATTTATTTCTTATCTTTAATCCGTTACCATATTTTTTATCATCCAAAATATAAGATAAATAATTACTTTCATATTCAGAAAAAAGATTATCTGAATATTCACAATACCCTTTCTTACAAAGGTCTTCTGCAATGTCTAGTATCAATCTATCTTTATAGTATAGGCAATACGTACCTGACTTCCATAATTTATTCAAAATGTTAATTTCTTGGAAATTTGAAAACTTTATTATATCGTTTGATAGTTTTAAAAAATTCTTTTCTATTAGAATATTTATTTGTCTTACCTGATAATCATCAAAATCTGTAATCTTCACACCTTCTTTTATATGTTTGAAGAAGGTTTTATGTTCTTTTTTCGATGAAATTAAGCTAAGTGTACTTTGGTCAGAAAAAAGCGCAGAGAACAAGGCGGAATTATCAGGATTATTGCTCAATTTTAAAAATTTTTTCTCATTGAATGATTTTAATGAAGCATAAGAGGAGGATTTAGATTTAATCTCTAATAAATCTTGGTTGATTTCCCCATTTCTAACAAATAGTTCGTATTGGTCTAAGATACTATCCATTTCACAAATTATCGATTTTCCTCTTTCGTAATAAGAAGATTCTTTATTGGAAGCATGGAAATGAAAACCTTTTATATCTAACTCTGTTTCAAGGTAAATATTGAAATACCATTCTATTATCTCTTCAACATCAATTTCATTTTGTTTTAAGTAATCAAAATATGCCCGAAATAACAAATTGTGACAAAGTTTTAATTGAGGAAAATAAGAATCATAATGAGCGTTTGATTTGTGAGAAAAGTAACGAGTGAAACTGAATGTTTCTTCATTCGCAACTAGCCAAGGCAATCCCGTTTCATGATTAAAGAAGCCAAGTAAATAAATATAATTATTTAATAATGTCGGAAAATCAAGATGTTCATCTAGTATAATTTTATTTAAAAGAATACCATTTTTAATAGGCTCATATAATTTATCAGAATCTAAAGACTCGATACCAACTGATATGGAGTATTGGAACCCTTCATTAGTTTCAAAATGTTTTTCCCAAAATTTATCACTTTTTCTTTTAGCTAAAAGCTTAATTTCATCATCAAACTCATATTTGCTTAATTTTTTATACTCAACAATTGATTGTAAATAGTTGGGGTTAATACTATCTGTCTGACAGTATTCTCTTGCTAGATTATTTATCTCTTCATTTGTGATACCTAATTTAACGTATAAACCATTAGAATCTGTGAATTTTCCTGATTGATGATTCAAGAAAAATTCTATATTTCTGGACAGAGAGAGAAAATTTTCTTTGATAACTTGCGGAAATAGGTCAATCAGTTTTGTAATATTTTTAAGATTTATTGTCTGGATATTATATTTTTTAATGTATGATTCAAACTGACTAACATCATCTTTATTAATTTTTTCTAAGTCTAGTACTAATTCCCAGAAGACATCTTTATAAAAAACATCAATGCTATCATAGTCTATTTCAAAAATGGTAATTGGGAAATTCATAGATAAATCACTTTGAAATTTTTTAATTAGATGTTTGAATTCAGAAAATTCATTTTCTGTTCTTAACAGTTTTAGGATTAAATAGGTTTCAATTAAACTATTAATTTCATCAGAAGGTCTATACGTTTTAATATAGTCCAGAGCCATATCGTATTGATATGGTTCTATTTCAATGTTAGGGGTATGAAATCTTTGGTTTGACATATACGTGGCACTCCTTTCTATTAATTAGGTTTTTATACCATCGAAGTTTTTTGTTAAATCATAATTTCCCATATCTGCTTTAGTATTATAATGATGAGCTTGTAGGATATAGTTACTTAATGTTAGTATACCATTAAATTATTTATTTATAAGATATTTTTAGTGTCATAGAACATCAAATTGAGACTTCTTTTCAGTCACCTAAAAGTTACTAAAATTTAAAAAAAGAATCTATTTTATAAAATTGAAAAGTCCTAAAACATTATTAAATCAAGATTTTAAGTTTCAAAAAATGTGGGAATTGAACCCAAAATTTCTTTCTTCAAAAAAGTATTTTTGATATACTATATTTAATTAGAATACAAAAAATTTTGGAGATTAGGAGATAAATAAGTGGATAAACAAACCATTTTTTACTGCTATAGAATGACTCATGATTATGGAATCAATCCTTGTGTTTTTACAGAAAATTATGATACAACACCCCATCTTCTTACCGAAGGAGGGTGTATGCTTCAGTTAAGAAGGAATATTAAAAAGAACTGGGCTGAAAAAATAAACTCGAAGTCTGTAGATGCTTACATAATGGCTGTAGCAGGGCATTCAAACGATGGGAAACAATGGAGAGATGAGCAAGGAATGTTTATCACTCCAAAATATAATCATCTAATTTTTGTTGCTAAAATTAGTGAAATTTTAACAATGAAAGAATATTTACTATCTCCAAAATCTAATAATAGAAGAGATGCTTATACTTATCAATGGATGATTGAAAAGAATGGATTAAACCAATCAAGTTTTATGAATGAAGTAGTGATTCTTGCAGACCGTTTTAATTATTTTGGTAAGTCTCCACTTAAAATTCCCAAAGAAATTTTAGATTTTTTTCCGATGGGAGAACGAGCGAGAATAAATGGAAAACCATTCCCAAGATGGAATGCCAAAAATGGATTTTATAACTCGGAAGAGAGATTTACTGATGTATTAGAATTAATGGAATTTGCTGAGACTATACTTGGTTCACAAAACAAAGTAATGGATTTGCCTTATCACCCATTCTTTATACGAGGAAAAGAATTTTGAAAATAATTTTATCAAGAAAAGGATTTGATTCATCTAATGGTGGTATCCCTAGTCCTATACTACCTGATGGAACCCTACTTTCATTACCAATACCTGCTAAAATGGACACTATATCTTTTGACGATTTAAACTATAATGGGGTATTATATTCAGATATATTAAAACAATTAAAAGGGAAGGAAGATAAAACAAACCATTTTAATTGCCATCTTGACCCGGACATAAGAGAAAATGTTAGGAATAATTCTGTTTCTAATTGGAGACCAGCATTTGGTCAAATTAAAAGTTCTCAGGGAATATTACGAAATCAGAATGTTTCTATCGGTGACCTTTTTCTATTTTTTGGATGGTTTAGACAAACTGAAGGAGATATTCATAATGGAACATTGCGTTTTAAGAAAAATGCTCCTGATTTAAATATCATTTATGGTTATTTGCAAATTGGTGACATGACGAATGATAAAGAATGTTTGCAGAATATGTACCCATTTCATCCTCATTCTTTAGAACATATGAGTAGTTTGAAATCTAATATGCTATATATACCAAGTGAAAACTTATCGTTTTTACCTCAAAAAAAAGGCTATGGTAATTTTAATTTTCATGATGGTAGAGTATTAACAATGAGTGGTAAATCAAGAAGCATCTGGAAAGAAATACCGGCACTTATGCCTGAGAATATAAATGGTAATCATAAAAATTCTGCTAAAGATTGTGGTTTAAAATATTCTGGTATATGGCAAGAAAAAGTTTTGTTAGAAAACGAACTATCAAATTCTTGGGCTAAAGAGTTATTTATGTTATAATAATAAAAAACACTTACCCTAATTAAAGGAGAAAATAAAATGGTTACATTAACTGTTGAAAAAGATTGGACTGGGAAATACACGTTTACAGTTTCGAATGGATTTGATAGTCAAAGTTTGACACCAGGAACATATGTTTCAGATTTTCAAATTAACCAAGCTAAACAAAACATCCAGTATGCCGGAAGTATTGATGATGGTATTAGAGTAGTAAAAAATGCTTTAGGAATTTTCTAAAAGAAAAATATTAGAGTCATTTATACAAAAATTAGACCTAATTTATGTCTAGTTTATTAACATTCCATATACCTCAAATGAACGTACAACTGTCTTGAGTACCTCTAGATGAATATAACCTGTTTGAACACTTCGTCTATTCTCCGATGATGCTCTTAGAACGATAAGGTATGGGGTGTTACCTAAAAGTTACTGAAATTTGGAAAAAGTGCCTATTTTATAAAATTCAAACGTCTTAAAACCTTATTAAATCAAGGTTGTAAGTTTCAAAAAATGTAGGAATTGAACTCAAAATCCAGTGTCCGCAAGGACGTGCCGGTTCGACCCCGGCCGCCGGTATAGTATTAAAGACAAGGTTTTTGGACCTTGTCTTTTTTGTTGAATAATTTATTAAAATTTCACTAAAAAAGGTCTATACCATTTACAAATTGTTTTGAAAGGTTTATAATGTAATTGACATAATAAATAGTAGATTATTTCTTAAGGGGGTTATCATTATGCCTAAGTATATTAAAGCTGATCAATTTTTCTATCCACATGGTATTCGTCGTGGAGGTTATTTGGAACTTATTGATGGTAAGTTTGGTAAGCATGTTGAAGAGATTTCTGAGGATGCTGAAATTTTAGATTATTCTGGTTATAGTATTGCACCGGGTCTCGTTGACACCCACATTCATGGTTTTGGTGGTGTGGATGTCATGGATAATAATATTGAAGGGACTCTTCATACGATGAGTGAAGGTCTTCTTAGCACAGGTGTTACTAGTTTCCTACCAACTACACTAACTTCATCATACGAACAATTGCTGGCTGTTACTGAAAACATTGGTGCACGCTATCAAGAAGCATCTGGTGCTAAGATTCGTGGTATTTATTTTGAAGGACCTTACTTCACCGAGGAATTTAAGGGGGCTCAAAACCCTGCCTATATGAAAGATCCACGTATGGATGAGTTCCGCGCTTGGCAGAAGGCTGCTAATGGTCTTCTTAATAAAATTGCTCTTGCACCTGAACGTGATGGGGTTGAGGATTTTGTACGTACTATTACTGATGAAGGTGTAACTGTAGCTCTTGGTCACTCTAATGCTACATTTGATGAAGCTAAAAAAGCTGTTGATGCCGGGGCTAGTGTTTGGGTTCATGCCTATAATGGAATGCGTGGCTTAACACACCGCGAACTTGGTATGGTTGGTGCTATGTATGAGTTACCACACACTTATGCAGAATTGATTTGTGATGGTCATCACGTGGATCCTAAGGCTTGCGAAATTCTTCTTAAACAAAAAGGAACTGAAAATATTGCTCTTATTACCGACTGTATGACAGCAGGTGGTTTGCAAGATGGCGATTATATGTTAGGTGAATTTCCAGTTGTAGTTGCAAATGGGACTGCTCGCCTTAAATCTACAGGTAACTTGGCAGGTTCCATTCTCAAACTTAAAGATGGTTTGAAAAATGTCGTTGAGTGGGGAATTGCAAATCCTCATGAAGCAGTCATGATGGCTAGTCTGAACCCAGCTAAATCAGTTCATATCGATGACGTCTGTGGACAAATTCGTGAAGGCTACGATGCAGACTTTATCGTGTTAGATAAAGATTTGGAATTAGTAGCAACTTATCTAGATGGTGAAAAACGTTATCAAGCATAATTTCTAAAGAAGAAACTTGTTTAGTTTCTTCTTTTTTTAAAATAAATTTGTTATTTCTTTCACAAATCACTTGATTTTTTAATTGAAAAGGCTTACAATTGTGATATAAATAATACAAATAAAAAAGCGGAGGATTGCTTATGAAAGCTTATACTTACGTTAAACCAGGTCTTGCGTCATTTGTTGATGTTGACAAACCAGTTATTCGCAAGCCAACAGATGCTATTGTGCGTATCGTTAAGACTACTATTTGTGGTACTGACCTTCATATTATTAAAGGGGACGTTCCTGCTTGTAAGAGTGGAACTATCCTAGGACATGAAGGAATTGGTATTGTAGAGGAAGTCGGAGCAGGAGTTTCAAACTTCAAAAAGGGTGATAAGGTTTTAATTTCTTGCGTTTGTGCATGTGGCAAGTGTTACTATTGTAAAAAAGGAATCTATGCTCACTGTGAAGACGAAGGTGGATGGATTTTTGGACATTTGATTGACGGTATGCAAGCAGAATATCTTCGTGTGCCTCATGCTGATAATACTCTTTATCATACTCCATCTGACTTGTCTGATGAAGCCTTAGTTATGTTATCTGATATCTTGCCAACTGGCTATGAAATTGGTGTCTTAAAAGGGAAAGTTGAGCCTGGCTGTAGTGTAGCTATCGTTGGTTCAGGGCCAGTTGGGTTGGCAGCTCTTTTGACGGCACAATTCTATTCACCAGCTAAATTGATTATGGTGGACCTAGACGATAACCGTTTGGATACTGCAGTTTCTTTCGGTGCTACTCATAAGATTAATTCTTCAGACCCTGAAAAAGCAATACAAGAAATTTATGATTTGACAGATGGTCGAGGTGTAGATGTCGCTATTGAGGCGGTAGGAATTCCTGCAACGTTTGATCTCTGTCAAAAGATTATCGGTGTAGGTGGAACAGTAGCCAACTGTGGTGTGCATGGTAAACCAGTTCAGTTTGATTTGGACACTCTTTGGATTCGTAACATTAATGTTACTACTGGGTTGGTTTCTACCAATACAACTCCTCAGCTTTTGAAAGCCTTAGAAAGTCATAAAATTGAACCTGAAAAATTGGTAACTCATTATTTCAAACTTAGTGAAATAGAAAAGGCCTATGAAGTATTTAGTAAGGCCGCCGATCATCATGCAATTAAAGTGATCATTGAAAACGATATTTCAGAAGGTTAATCTTGTTTTTAAATCCAGTTATTCGTTTTAGAATAGCTGGATTTTTTGAAAATGTTATATAATTCGTGAAAATGAGCAAAATTCTTTCATTGTTCTCAAAATTTCGCTATAATATACGGTACAAAGGAAGTTAATCTATGTATCGAGTTATAAAAATGTACGGAGATTTTGAACCGTGGTGGTTTATAGAAGGCTGGGAAGACGACGTCATTGCGAGCAAAAAATTTGATAACTATTATGACGCCTTGAAATATTATAAGTCTTGTTGGTTTGAGTTAGAAAAGGAGATTCCTCTTTACAAAAGTAGGGGAGACTTGATGACTATTTTTTGGGATCCAGAAGATAAACGCTGGTGTGAAGAATGCGATGAATTTCTTCAGCAATATCATTCCTTGGCTTTGTTGGAAGATGGTCAAGTCATTCCTGATGAAAAATTTAGACCTGGTTACGAAAAGCAGACTGGTTTAGAAATCCACCGTACTTGTCGCATAAAAAAAGAAGAAACAATTTTTTAATGAAGTTGTTTCTTCTTTTTTATATTTTCTTCGAATAGTAAGAATGAGGAGGAAGATATGGTACAAATACTTGCACAAGAATTGATTACACTGGCCAAAAAACAGGGAGCCCAGGACATCTATTTTATTCCTAAAGAAAAGATTTACGAGCTACATATGCGAGTTGGAGATGAGAGACATTTGATTAGCACCTATGACTTTGAAAAGTTGGGGGCCGTCATTAATCATTTTAAGTTTATTGCGGGGATGAACGTTGGAGAAAAACGCCGTAGTCAGCTTGGTTCCTGTGATTATCAGCATGATGGTAAGCGTTCTTCACTACGTTTATCGACGGTAGGAGATTATCGTGGTCATGAGAGTCTAGTTATCCGGCTTTTGCATGATCAAGAACAAGAGTTGCGCTTCTGGTTTCAAGACCTTAAGGAACTGGAAAAGGGCTTTAGGCAACGCGGCCTTTATCTATTTGCAGGACCTGTAGGAAGTGGTAAAACTACTTTGATGCATGAATTAGCCAAGTCATTGTTTAAGGGTCGGCAGGTCATGTCCATTGAAGATCCAGTAGAAATTAAGCAGGAAGAGATGCTGCAATTACAGCTCAATGAAGCTATCGGACTGAGCTATGAAAACTTGATAAAACTTTCCCTACGACATCGTCCAGATCTTTTAATCATTGGAGAAATTCGAGATAGTGAAACAGCCCGTGCCGTTGTACGAGCTAGTCTGACAGGTGCCACGGTATTCTCGACAATCCATGCCAAGAGTGTTCGTGGGGTTTATGAGCGCCTCTTAGAACTTGGTGTCAGTGAAGATGAACTTGCAGTTGTTTTACAAGGTGTTTGTTACCAGAGACTAATCGGAGGAGGAGGAATCATTGACGTTGCAAATGGAAATTATCAAGAACACCAGGCAGAAAAGTGGAATGGACAAATTGACCAGCTTCTTAAAGAAGGACATATCACTGCCCTTCAAGCTGAAACGGAGAAAATTAGCTACCAGTAAGCAGAAGAAAATCATCACTCTCTTTAACAATTTATTTTCTAGTGGTTTTCACCTGGTAGAAATCATTTCCTTTCTAGATAGAAGTCTCTTGTTGGAAAAGGACTATGTATCGCAGATGCGTCTAGGACTTGCGCAGGGAAAGTCTTTTTCGGGAATGATGGGTCATTTAGGTTTCTCGAGTGCGATTGTCACGCAACTTTCATTGGCTGAAGTTCATGGAAATCTCCATTTGAGTTTGGGGAAAATTGAAGAATATTTGGATAATCTAGCTAAGGTCAAGAAGAAGTTAATCGAAGTTGCGACCTATCCAGTCATTTTGTTAGTTTTCTTACTGCTCATTATGATGGGTTTGCGTAATTATCTCTTGCCTCAACTGGATAGTAGCAACATAGCTACCTTAGTGATTAGTAACCTGCCACAGATTTTTCTTGGTATTACTCTATTGCTAGGTCTAGTATCTTTAACAGGACTGATATTCTACAGAAAATCTAGGAAGATACAAGTATTTTCTTTTCTAGCTAGAATCCCCTTTCTAGGTGTGTTTATTCAGTATTATCTAACTGCCTATTATGCTCGAGAATGGGGTAATATGATTGGTCAAGGTCTGGAGCTATCACAGATTTTCCAGATGATGCAGGAGCAAGGAAATCCTCTTTTTAGGGAAATAGGACAAGATTTAGATCAAGCCTTGCAAAATGGGCATGAATTTTCGAAAGTTGTGCAACATTATCCTTTCTTTAGAAGAGAGTTGGGTTTAATCATTGAATACGGAGAGGTCAAATCCAAACTGGGGAGCGAATTGGAAATCTATGCGGAAAAAACCTGGGAATCCTTCTTTACCCGAGTCAATCGGACCATGAACCTTGTTCAACCACTGGTCTTTATTTTTGTAGCCCTGCTAATCGTTTTATTGTATGCAGCTATGTTGCTGCCCATGTATCAAAATATGGAGGTTAATTTTTAGATGAAAAAAATGTTGATGAAATTAAAAGAAGCGAAGGCAAAAGCTTTCACTCTTGTAGAAATGTTGGTCGTATTGCTCATCATTAGTATTCTACTCTTACTGTTTGTGCCAAATCTTACTAAGCAAAAGGATGCAGTGAATGACAAGGGTAAAGCAGCTGTCGTCAAGGTGGTAGAAAGTCAAGCAGAACTGTATAGTCTGGATAAAAATGAAGATGCTAGTCTAAGCAAATTACAGGCAGATGGACGTATCACTGCTGAGCAAGCAAAAGCTTACAAAGAGTATCATGATAAACAAAAGACAAGTCAAACAGTTGCGGATTAGGGCTTTTACCATGCTAGAAAGTCTATTGGTTTTAGGGATAGTCAGCATTTTGGCTTTGGGTTTGTCAAGTTCAGTTCAATCCACTTTTGCAACTGTGGAAGAACAAATTTTCTTTATGGAGTTTGAGGAACTTTATCGAGAAACCCAGAAACGAAGTCTGGCTAGTCAACAAAAGATGAATTTAATATTAGAAGAGAGGAGTATTAGTAATGGCTATCAAAAGTTAGCCATTCCTAAAGGGATTCAGCTTCAGTCACATCAGTCAATAACATTTGATAAGGCTGGAGGTAGTTCATATCTGGTTAGCATCAGATTTCAAACAAGGAAAGAAGTGGTTCGCTACCAACTATATCTAGGAAATGGAAAGATTAAACGTATTTAAGAAGCAAAAAATTAAGGCGGTTATTTTACTGGAAGCAGTGATTTCACTAGCCATTTTTGCCAGTATTGCAACCCTCTTGCTGGGGCAGATTCAAGAAAGTAGAAAAAGAGAAGCAGAGCTTCTAAAACAGGAAGAAGTTTTGCGAGTGGCTCGTATGGCTTTGCAGACTGGACAAAAGCAGTTGACCGTCAATGGCCTTACGGTTCATGTTGTCTCGAATGAGCAAGGTTTGGAGGTACACCATGGAACGGAGAAATTACTGGCGATTCAAGATAAGTAGAGTCAGAGCTTTTACACTTTTAGAATCCCTGGTTGCTCTTATTGTGATTAGTGGGAGTTTGCTTCTTTTTCAATCTATGAGCCAACTCTTGGTTTCAGAAGTTCGCTACCAGCAGAAAAGTGAGCAAAAAGAATGGCTCTTATTTGTGGATCAGCTGGAAGCAGAGCTGAATCGAGCCCAATTTGAAAAAGTGGAGAATGATAGGCTTTACCTCAAACAGGAAGGGAAGCCCATTTCCATGGGTAAATCAAAGTCAAATGATTTCCGGAAAACAGATGCTAGTGGACGTGGTTATCAACCCATGGTCTACGGTCTGAAATCAGCTCATATTTACCAAAAAGGGCAAAATGTCTATTTCAATTTTCAGTTTGAAAAGGGACTAGAGAGGGAGTTTATCTATCGTGTTGAAAAAGAAAAAAGTTAGAGCAGGAGTTCTCCTATACGCTATCACTATTGCTGGAATTTTTAGTCTTCTGTTGCAATTTTATCTGAACCGGCAAGTAGCTTATCATCAGGATTATGTCTTAAATAAAGAGAAACTGGTGGCTTATGCTATGGCTAAGAGAACCTATGAAAAAGCTACTTCTGAAAATGGAGAGCAGTCCTTTAATGCAGGAAAGGCAACTTATCGTAATGACCAAAAGGGTTTTACAACGATTGTTGACACTGGAAAAAATCAATTTGAATTTCAATTTCCACCTTTGAAAAAGACCGACAATAAGACGAAGAAAACAGAAAAAAAGTCAAAAGAAGAACAGGTAAAAAAAGAGGACACCGAGACATCTAAAGTTGCTCCTTCTAAGAATGATAAGACATAGATTATTAGATTTGTAAAATCTAGTTTAAGTGGTGATGTTGGACTCAGTGGGTTAGGACGAGGTTTTTACCTGAAATCATGCTATAATAGATACATATGGAGGACAGAATATGTCAAGTGTAAAATTGTATCTAGTGCGTCATGGGAAAACAATGTTTAATACGATTGGGCGTGCTCAAGGTTGGAGTGATACTCCACTGACAGCTGAAGGGGAACGAGGCATTCATGAATTGGGGATTGGCTTGCGTGAGTCTGGTTTAAGATTTGAGCGTGCTTATTCAAGCGACTCTGGACGGACCATTCAGACTATGGGAATTATCCTTGAGGAACTAGGTTTAACAGGGCAAATTCCTTATCGTATGGATAAGCGAATCCGTGAATGGTGCTTTGGTAGTTTTGATGGTGCTTATGATGGAGACCTTTTTATGGGGATCATTCCGCGTATCTTTAATGTCGATCATGTGCATCGTTTGTCCTATGCTGAGCTGGCTGAAGGTCTGGTAGAAGTGGATACAGCAGGCTGGGCTGAAGGCTGGGAAAAACTAAGTGGGCGTATCTGGGAAGGTTTTGAAGCCATTGCTAAGGAAATGGAAGCTAATGGGGGAGGAAATGCTCTCGTAGTCAGCCATGGAATGACTATTGGAACCATTGTTTATTTAATCAACGGAATGCATCCACATGGCCTTGATAATGGAAGTGTGACGATTCTTGAGTACCAGGATGGTCAGTTCTCAGTCAAGATTGTTGGCGACCGTAGCTACCGTGAAATTGGACGAGCTAAACTAGAAGAGCAAGCTAGTTCAGAACAATAAAAATTCTCTACTTAAATTAGAAGATGTTTTAGATGATTCAATAGAATGCTGATGTCGTGCTTGTACAAGCTTGCGAGAGCTGAGTGCTTTGACAATAGCATTCTTTTTTGTTAGAATAGCATCAACATGAAAGCATAAGAAGGGACTGACAGAGTTGTCGTTCCCTGTTGTCTATCTTAGAAGGGGGAAATATGCTGTTTCAGAAAATAAAAGCCTATAAATGGCAGGCTCTAGCTTCCTTAATTATGACAGGTCTAATGGTAACGAGTTCACTTTTGCAACCACGTTATTTGCAGAAAGTTTTAGAGGCACTGCTAACAGGTGATAATGAAGCTATTTATCATATTGGTTTTTGGTTAATCCTTGTTGCATTGATTGGTTTGATTGCAGGTGGCATCAATGTTGTGTTAGCCGCCTACATTGCTCAAGGAGTTTCGTCAGACTTACGGGAAGATGCCTTTCGTAAGATTCAAACTTTTTCATATGCCAATATTGAGGAATTTAACGCAGGGAATCTTGTTGTGCGTATGACCAATGACATCAACCAGATTCAAAACGTAGTCATGATGACCTTCCAAATTCTCTTTCGACTACCACTTTTGTTTATCGGTTCCTTTATTCTAGCAGTTGTCACCCTACCTTCTCTATGGTGGGTGCTAGTTCTCATGGTCGTTCTTATTGTTGTCATAATGGGTTTTATGATGGGAGTGGTGGGACCACGCTTTTCAAAGTTCCAGACCTTACTAGAGCGTATCAATGCCATTGCTAAAGAAAACTTGCGTGGTGTGCGTGTGGTTAAATCTTTTGTTCGAGAAAAAGATCAGTTTGCTAAGTTTACGCAGGTATCGGATGAATTACTGGGTGAAAACCTTTATATCGGCTACGCCTTTTCTATCGTTCAACCTGTAATGATGATGATTTCATACGGGGCTGTCTTTCTTTCAATCTGGCTTGTAGCAGGTATGGCAGAGTCAGATCCGTCAGTAGTTGGTTCCATTGCTTCCTTTGTAAACTACCTGAGTCAGATTATCTTTACCATCGTCATGGTTGGATTTTTGGGGAACTCAGTTACTCGTGCCATGATTTCCCTTCGTCGTATTCGTGAAATCCTTGATACAGAACCAGCTATGACTTTCAATGATGTGGAAGATGAAGAATTGGAAGGAAGTCTCAGTTTTGAAAATGTGACCTTTACCTATCCAAATGATGAAGAACCTATCCTAAAAGATGTATCCTTCGATATCGCAGCTGGTGAAATGGTTGGGGTTGTCGGAGCAACTGGTGCAGGGAAATCAACCTTGGCTCAGTTGATTCCACGATTATTTGATCCTCAGCAAGGTTCGATAAAGATTGGTGGAAAGGACATTCGAACAGTTAGTGAAGGGACGCTTCGTAAGACAGTTTCTATCGTCCTACAAAAAGCCATTCTCTTTAGTGGAACCATCGCAGATAATCTCAGACAAGGAAAGGGAGATGCGACAGTTTCAGAAATGGAACGCGCAGCTCGCATCGCCCAGGCCAGTGAATTTATTAGTCGTATGGACTTGGCCTTTGAAAGTCTGGTTGAGGAACGTGGGACTAACTTTTCTGGTGGACAAAAACAAAGAATGTCTATTGCGCGTGGGATTGTTAGCAATCCAAAGATATTGATTTTTGATGATTCAACCTCTGCACTTGATGCCAAATCGGAACGTTTGGTTCAAGAAGCCCTCAACAAGGATTTGAAGGGGACGACTACGATTATCATCGCACAAAAGATTAGCTCTGTTGTGCATGCTGATAAAATTTTAGTGCTTGACCAAGGTCGCTTGATTGGTCAAGGCAAACACACTGACTTGGTTGCAACAAACCCAGTTTATCGTGAAATTTACGAGACGCAAAAAGGAAAGGAGGAGTAGAATGAAGACATTTGAATTCTTTTGGAACTATTTTAAAGTTTATAAGATATCCTTTGTCGTTGTTATTGCTATGATTGTCATTGCAACGATTGCACAAGCCCTCTTTCCAGTATTTGCAGGTCAAACAGTCACAGAACTGGCTAATTTGGTTATAGCTTATCAAAATGGAAATCCTGATATGGTTTGGCAAAGCCTATTGGGACTCCTAATCAATCTTGCCTATATTTTGATTGTGCTCGTGGTGTCGAGTCTTATCTATATGGTTTTGATGAGCCGTATTATTGCCGAATCGACAAATGAGATGCGTAAGGGACTTTTTGGCAAGCTTTCTCGCTTGACTGTTTCCTTCTTTGATCGCCATCAAGATGGTGATATCCTGTCACGTTTTACCAGTGATTTGGATAACATCCTACAGGCTTTCAACGAAAGTCTGGTGTCTGTTATGACCAATATTGCCCTTTATATTGGTTTGTTGATTGTCATGTTCGCAAAAAATGTGACCTTGGCTTTGATTACGATTGCTAGCACTCCAATAGTTGTCATCATGTTGATTGTCATTTTGAAATTGGCAAGAAAATATACCAATCTTCAGCAAAAAGAGGTTGGGAAGCTCAATGCTTATATGGATGAGAGTATTTCAGGTCAAAAAGCCGTTATAGTTCAGGGCATTCAAGAAGATGTGATTGCAGGTTTTGTTGAGCAAAATGAACGGGTTCGAAAGGCCACTTTCAAGGGCAGAATGTTTTCAGGAATTCTCTTTCCTGTCATGAACGGAATGAGCTTGGTCAATACAGCTATTGTTATTTTTATCGGTTCAGCTATCTTACTGAATGATAAGAACATCGAGACAGCAACTGCTCTGGGTTTGATTGTCATGTTTACCCAGTTTTCTCAGCAATATTACCAACCCATTATCCAATTGGCAGCGAGCTGGGGAAGTTTGCAACTGGCCTTTACAGGTGCGGAACGTATCCAAGAAATGTTTGATGCAGAAGAAGAAATTCGTCCTCAAGATGCTCCAGTTTTCACAGAATTGCGAGAAGGTGTGGAGATTCGTAACGTGGACTTCTCCTACCTGCCAGGGAAACCGATTCTAAAAGATGTCAGCATTTCAGCTCCAAAAGGGAAAATGATTGCGGTTGTTGGTCCGACAGGGTCAGGGAAAACAACCATCATGAACTTAATCAATCGTTTTTATGATGTGGATGCAGGTAGTATCAGTTTAGATGGAACAGATATTCGCGAGTTTGATTTAGACAGTTTGCGAAGTAAGGTAGGAATTGTCCTACAGGACTCTGTTTTATTTAGCGGAACTATTCGTGACAATATTCGATTCGGTGTACCGGATGCTAGTCAGGAGATGGTAGAAGCAGCTGCTAAGGCTACGCATATCCATGAATATATCGAAAGCCTACCAGATAAGTACGATACTCTGATTAATGATGATCAGAGCGTCTTCTCGACCGGTCAGAAGCAGTTGATTTCTATTGCTCGTACCTTGATGACAGATCCTCAGGTCTTAATTTTGGATGAGGCAACATCAAACGTGGATACTGTAACAGAGAGCAAGATTCAAAATGCCATGGAGGCAATTGTAGCAGGAAGAACTAGTTTTGTGATTGCCCATCGCTTGAAAACTATTCTCAATGCCGATCAGATCATTGTCCTTAAGGATGGTGAGGTTATTGAACAAGGAAATCATCACGAATTGCTCAAGCTTGGAGGCTTTTACTCCGAACTGTACCATAATCAATTTGTCTTTGAATAAGCAAAAAAGTTGTCCTAATTTTGGGCAACTTTTTCTGATAAAAAAATTTTATCACGGACTTAAAAAATACATATTAGACAGGAGTGGGTAAGGGTGATAAGATAAGATTATCAATGGAGAACGAAAGGAAGTCAGTAATGGTAAGAACGGTTGTTGGAGTAGCGGCAAACCTATGTCCTGTGGACGCAGAAGGAAAAAATATTCATTCATCAGTCTCTTGTAAATTTGCTGAGAGTATTCGTCAGGTTGGCGGACTTCCTTTGGTCATTCCGGTTGGTGATGAGTCAGTTGTGCACGACTATGTAGAAATGATAGACAAGCTTATCTTGACTGGAGGGCAAAATGTCCATCCTCAGTTTTATGGTGAGGAAAAAACAATTGATAGTGATGATTATAACCTAGCTCGCGACGAGTTTGAGCTAGCTCTTCTACAAGAAGCCTTGCGTCAGAACAAACCAATCTTAGCCATTTGCCGTGGCGTTCAGCTTGTCAATGTTGCCTTTGGTGGGACACTCAATCAGGATATTGAAGGTCATTGGCAAGGTCTACCTTTTGGAACTTCACATTCTATTGAGACAGTGGATGGAAGTGTTGTATCTAAATTGTTTGGTAAAGAAAGTCAGGTTAATTCAGTGCATCGTCAGAGCATTAAAGATCTGGCACCCAATTTCCGCGTGACGGCTGTGGATCCACGTGATCAAACTGTTGAAGCAATCGAATCTATTGATGAGCACCGTATTATTGGTCTCCAGTGGCATCCAGAATTTTTGGTCAATGAAGAAGATGGCAACTTAGAATTATTTGAGTATTTATTGAATGAATTATAACGACTGGAAACCTAGTCGTTTTTTTGTCTTATTTCGTTCAAATTTTAATATTGTAACATTTTTTACGCAAATGTTTAAATTATGATAAAATTTGGAAAAATTCAGTATAAAAACTTGAAAAAATCTAAGGTAAGGGTTATGATAGAAGAGAAGAAATTTTGGAGGAATATTATGTCACATATTAAATTTGATTATTCAAAAGTATTAGATAAATTTGTTGCACCACATGAACTAGATTATATGCAGCCTCAAGTGACTGCAGCAGATTCTGCTCTGAGAAATGGTACAGGTCCTGGGGCAGAAATGACTGGCTGGTTGAACTTACCTGAAGAATATGACAAAGATGAATTTGCTCGTATTCAAAAGGCTGCTGCTAAAATCCAATCTGATAGTGAGGTATTGATCGTAATCGGTATTGGTGGTTCCTATTTAGGAGCTCGTGCAGCTATTGATTTCTTGAATAATTCATTTGTAAACTTGCAAAGAAAGGAAGAACGCAAGGCACCTCAGATCCTCTATGCTGGAAACTCTATCTCTTCAAGCTATTTGGCTGATTTGGTAGACTATGTATCAGACAAAGATTTCTCAGTAAACGTGATTTCTAAATCAGGTACAACAACTGAACCGGCTATTGCTTTCCGTGTCTTCAAAGAACTCTTGGTTAAGAAGTACGGTCAAGAAGAAGCTAACCAACGTATCTACGCAACTACAGACCGCGCTAAAGGTGCAGTTAAGGTTGAAGCAGATGCTAATGGCTGGGATACTTTTGTAGTGCCTGATAGTGTAGGTGGTCGTTTTACAGTATTGACAGCAGTGGGGCTCTTGCCAATCGCAGCTGCAGGAGCTGATATCAGCAAGTTAATGGAAGGAGCAAATGCTGCTCGCAAGGCTTATGCTTCTGATAAGTTGGCTGAAAATGAAGCATATCAATATGCAGTTGTACGCAATATCTTGTACCGTAAAGGTTATCTGACAGAAGTTCTAGCTAACTATGAACCATCTCTGCAATACTTCTCTGAGTGGTGGAAGCAACTGGCTGGTGAGTCAGAAGGGAAAGACCAAAAAGGGATTTATCCAACTTCAGCTAACTTCTCAACAGACTTGCACTCTCTGGGACAATTTATCCAGGAAGGTACCCGTATCCTCTTTGAAACAGTTATCCGTGTAGATAAACCTCGCAAAAATGTGCTGATTCCTGAATTGGCAGAAGACTTGGACGGTCTTGGCTACTTGCAAGGAAAAGATGTTGACTTTGTCAATAAAAAAGCTACAGATGGAGTGCTGTTAGCACACACTGATGGTGGAGTTCCAAATATGTTTGTGACACTGCCTGAGCAAGATGAGTTCACTTTGGGCTACACTATTTACTTCTTTGAGTTGGCTATTGCTCTTTCTGGCTACCTGAATGGTATCAATCCATTTGACCAGCCTGGAGTTGAAGCTTATAAGAAAAACATGTTTGCTCTTCTTGGGAAACCAGGCTTTGAAGAGCTGGGTGCTGAGTTGAATGCACGCCTTTGATTCTCATATGCTTTGAGTTCATTTAGAATATAAAAAGATCCACAAGTTCATTTCTTGTGGATTTTTAGTACAAGCCTCTTAATTAGTTTATTATTTTTTTTAAAAGTGTAAAAAAGAGTGTCTTAATTCTTTTATGAAAGCGCTGTATAATTGCCTTGTAAATAAAATTTGAGAGGTATCAAAATGAATGATTGGTTAAACATAAAAGGCAAAACAGTTCTTGTGACTGGCGCGTCATCTGGGATCGGTAAGGCAATCGTTGAAGAATTGCTGGAATTAGGAGTCAATGTAGCGAATTTTGATCTTAGCGACAACGATTTGCGTCACCCGAATCTATTATTTGTAAAAGTTGATGTAACTTCTCGCTCTGAAGTAGAAGAGGGTGTTGCCAAAATAGTTGAAAGATTTGGCAATATTGATGCGGTAGTCAATAATGCAGGGATTAATGTTCCCAGATTATTAATTGATGCAGAAAATCCTAAAGGTCCTTACGAGTTAGACGATGAAACGTTTGAAAAAGTAACAATGATTAATCAAAAAGGTTTGTATTTGGTTAGTCAGGCAGTAGGACGTATTTTAGTGAAAAATGGAAAAGGTGTAATTGTGAACATGGCTTCAGAAGCAGGCTTGGAAGGTTCTGAAGGACAAAGTGCCTATGCTGCAACAAAAGCAGCAGTCTATAGTTACACTCGTTCATGGGCGAAAGAGCTGGGTAAGCATGGTGTACGTGTGGTTGGAATTGCTCCAGGAATTATGGAAGCTACGGGACTTCGAACTCTTTCTTATGAGGAAGCTCTTGCTTATACCCGTGGAAAGACGGTAGAAGATATTCGAGCTGGTTATGCTTCAACTTCAACAACTCCTTTGGGACGAAGTGGTAAACTACGGGAAGTAGCTGATCTTGTAGCATTCTATATTTCAGATCGTTCTAGCTATATAACTGGAGTCACTACAAATATTGCTGGAGGGAAAACTCGCGGTTAAAAAAATGAAGGTGAGGAAGAGAGTTGACCTTAGTAAATCGATGGTATAACATTTTAGAAAAAATGGTCTCACAGCCAACTTATTCCATGATAGATATGCGCTCAGAGCTGGATATTAGTATGCAAACCTTGCAAAAGAGTATCCAACAATTAAATGATGTTTTGGCTCCTAATATCCAGATTATCTCACAAGATGATAAGTTAATGTTAGAAGTGTATGACTATACAGAGTTGGAAAGGATTTTATCTGGTAGTTTAAAACAGGAGAGTGACTTCAATTCTTCCAGTAAAAGAATTGCCTATTTACTAAAACGTTTAATTAAGTCAAACTCCCCTCTTCTTATTGACGACTTGGCTGAGGAAGCAGGTGTTAGTAGAAGTACCCTTAATAAGGATTTAAAACAAGTAAAATCTTTGGCAGAGAGTTACTCTATCACTATTTCAGGAAAGCCCAACCGTGGGCTGGAGGTCTTGGGGGACGAGCTGAATTTGCGCTTGCTCTATATTCACCAAGTGGCCCCTTACTTTGAAGGAAGGACACTCACCGAGGCAACATCTTCTTTTCTGGAGACGCTACTCCAGGAGTATAAAATCCCGAAAGAAACAAAGGAACTCCTTCGAAAGACCATTTCAATTATGGTGGAGCGTATTCATGCATCTAGGGTGTTGAGTTGTCCTATTCCTTACTATAGGAATGATTTAACAGAGACCCCTTTGGTTGAGAAATTAATCTATCATATTGTGATGACTTATAAGATTTCCCTCAGTCAGTTTGAAATAGACTTTTTGTGTTTTCCTTTTAATGTCCGTTTTATTGACACTTTAAGCAAGCCGTCTTATCAATCTGAACAGCTTGCAAACATTTTTCAAGGGATTGTCAAGAAAGTCAAAGAAACAATGTTGGTTAACTTTGATGATGAAGAATTATTTGAAGAAATCAAGTCTCATCTAGGCCCCTTAATCAATCGACTGATTTTCCATGTGCAAGCTAATGATATATTTCATGGCGAGGTTCAAACTCAATATCCTTTTGCTTTTGAAATGGCGAAAATTGCTGGAGAAGAACTATCTGCAATTTTTGGTTCTGAATTGGAATTATCTGAAATCGGATATTTGGCTTTGTATTTTGAAATGATTTTAAGAAAGCAAAACTCTATTGTAAATAGTTCTCGCAAGCAGATAGCTGTAGTTTGCACAACAGGAAGAGGAACTGCTGCGATGATTATTCAGCAACTCAGACGAATCCTTGGAAATGATGTAGACATTACTCAGTATTCTGAAGAGGATTTTAATGTGGATTTGAATCAGGACTATTTCGCGATTTTTACGACAGTTCCTCTAAAATATAAAGATTCTAAATCTCCAGTCATTCAAGTTAATCATCTTTTTGATGATCAATGGTTGCGGGAAGAATGGCAGAGAGCCAATGCTTTTCATCAAAGAAATCTAGAAACAGTCAGCTTACGATTTGTTCGATTAGGTCCACAAAAAACCTATCATCAATACTTGCTAAATATGGTTGCAGAGTTAGAGAAACTTCAGATGATTGATGAAGGTTTTAGAAATCGGATAATTGATAGGGAGAAAAAACAATCAACCGTTTTTGGCGGAGGAATTGCTTTTCCCCATACAATTAACCAAGGTTATGCAAAAACTATTTTAATGTTTGGAAAACTAGAAGAGCCTTATCAAAAAGGAGATGATTGGATTGAATTTATCTTTCTAGTCGCTATACCCTCAGAAATTGAAAGAAAAATGGAAAGTGAATTGCTGGAATTGTATGACGACATTTTTCGAATTGCAGGAGAGCCTTCTCTAAAAGAAGCATTGAGGGCTGTAGAAACAGAGACAGAATTTCTATCATTTTCTAAGAGCAAAGGAGTATTTTAATGAATTCGCTAATAATTTTCGCTGTATTTGTCATGGCAGCTTATATATTTCAAATGTTCCTCGGCTGGCAGCAACTCAAAGACTTCAATAAGACCTATACGATGCTCCGGAAACTGGGGCGCGTAGCGATTGGCAGAAAATCCGGAAGAATCAAATCCGGTACGATTGTCATGTTCGCGGTTGATGAAAACGGTCGGGTTCTTAAAGCTAGCAAAATGCAAGGAGTCACAATCTTAGCGCGTTTTCAAAATATGGACGATTATGTTGGAGAAGACATCCATTATTTTGACAAGTATAATCCTCTTGTGAGAAAAGAAAATAAGTTGATGCAATCAGCTATAGAAGATGCTAGAAAAGTCTATCTTTGGCATGAGGCAGGTATTGAGAAAGAGACAAGTTCTTCTGATTCTTTTCTGGGATTCGGCTTTTATGCGGATTACTTACAATTATCTATTAAACAGTTATTTAAAAAAAATAAGAAAAGGAGTTCCTTATGAATTACATTACAGAATTTGCAGAGAGTTTTATGAAACTCTTCCAATTAGGTGGAGAAACCTTTATTAGCTGGATGACAAATATTGTACCTCTTGTCTTGATGCTATTGATTGCAATGAATACCCTTATCGCTTTCTTGGGAGAAGAGAAGGTCAATTCCTTGGCTAAGATTTCTGCCAAAAATCCTGTTAGCCGGTATATGATTTTACCTTTCATTTCAGCTTTTATGCTGGGAAATCCGATGGCAATCAGTATGGGACGTTTCTTACCAGAATATTATAAACCTAGTTTTGTAGCAGCTCAGATGCAGTTTTGCCATACTTCAAATGGTGTATTTCCACATATCAATCCTGGGGAATTATTTGTATGGATGGGAATTGCGACAGGAATTCAAACTTTAGGTTTAAGTCAAATGGACTTAGCCATTCGTTACATGCTTGTTGGGCTTGTCATGAACTTTGTAGGTGGTTGGGTAACCGATTTTACAACTGCTTATGTAGCAAAACAGCAAGGTGTTACCTTGAGTAAAACATTTGATTTATAGAAAGAGTGAAATTATGTCATATAAGAGTATAAAAGTTGTTAAAGGAAATGGCGGTTTCGGAGGACCTTTGGTCATTACACCTAGTGAAGCTAAGCATAAATTCATCTATATTACTGGCGGCGGAGAAAAGCCAGATATTGTAGATAAAATTGCTGATTTGACCGGTATGGAAGCTGTTAATGGGTTTAAAACTTCTATCCCAGATGAGGAAATTGCTTTAGCAATCGTGGATTGTGGCGGTACTCTTCGCTGTGGTATTTATCCTAAAAAGGGAATCCCTACAATAAATATTGTCGCTACAGGGAAAAGTGGGCCTCTAGCTCAATATATAACCGAGGAAATCTATGTGTCAGCAGTTGGCCTTAATCAAATTTCTGCTGCTAATGAAGACGAAAAAGCGACAACTGTGGTAACTGAAAAGCCAACTTACGATACTAGTAAAAAAATTACAGAGCAAAAAGCTGAAACAAGTATTGTAGCACGAATTGGGATGGGGGCTGGTAAGGTCGTTGCAACTTTCAACCAGGCTGCTCGTGAAGCCATCCAAACAATGCTCAATACAATAATTCCTTTCATGGCCTTTGTTTCCTTGCTGATTGGGGTTATTCAAGGATCTGGTGTTGGAAATTGGCTGGCAAAATTAATGGTTCCCCTAGCGGGGAACATCTGGGGACTCGTTTTAATTGGCTTTATCTGTTCCTTACCATTCCTATCTCCTTTGTTAGGTCCCGGAGCTGTTATTAGTCAGATTATTGGAACTTTAATTGGAGTCGAAATCGGAAAAGGGACTATTCCGCCCCAAATGGCTCTGCCAGCTTTATTTGCTATCAACACTCAAAACGGTTGTGATTTCATTCCTGTAGCACTCGGCCTATCTGAAGCCAAGGCTGAAACAGTTGAGGTTGGTGTCCCTTCGGTACTTTATTCACGCTTTCTCAATGGTGTTCCGCGAGTGCTAGTTGCTTGGATAGCTAGTATTGGTCTTTATCAGTAGACCTTTGATAGATGCCTGAAAACAGAGAACTATTATGTTAAACTTATCTATAAGCCTAAGTTTATGACAAATTAGAGAAAGTATGAATAGAAATCAGATGAAGAAAATTTTTGAAACTAAAGTAATTCAAGTAGGGTCTGAAGCTCAGAATATGATTCAAGATGCCAATATGCTCATTTTATTTGGAGAAGAAGCACCAGAAGATTTATCAGAGTATTGTTTTAAGATTGATAACAAAAATCTGCTAGGTTCAATACTAGAAGGTGGCAAGCTGGTGGTAGATAATCAGGAATATTCGATTAGTTCCGTAGGAAATGTAGTAGAAAAAAATTTAACTGGACTGGGACATATCACGATTTCTTTTGATGGTTCAAAAGAGGGGAGCCTTCCTGGTACACTCCATGTTGTAGCAGAGCAAGCGGTAGTAATTGAGAAAGGTTCTACTATTCAGATTTTTGAAACTGCTTGACCATAATAAAATTTCAAATCAAGCAACTTAGAAAAATAAAAGTCTAAAAAATTGATTCAGAGCCTGGACAAAAAGTCCAGGCTTCTCGGTCTAAATTAGAAAAAATAGATGACGCAGTGGTTGATTGGCAAGTCAATCAAACTAGCCAGTCAGTGTAAGGGAATTTCCAGCAGATGCATCCACAAGGGGTGCTTGAACAGAAGGGAAAGACCAAAAAGGTATCTACCCAACTTCAGCTAACTTCTCAACAGACTTGCACTCATTGGGTCAATTTATCCAAGAAGGAACTCGTATCATGTTTGAAACAGTTGTCCGCGTTGACAAACCTCGTAAGAACGTGATCATCCCTACTTTGGAAGAAGATCTTGATGGACTTGGTTACCTTCAAGGAAAAGACGTTGACTTTGTAAACAAAAAAGCTACTGATGGTGTTCTTCTTGCCCACACAGATGGTGACGTGCCAAACATGTACGTGACTCTTCCTGAGCAAGATGCCTTCACTCTTGGTTACACGATCTACTTCTTCGAATTGGCAATTGCCCTTTCAGGTTACTTGAATGCCATCAACCCATTTGACCAACCAGGTGTTGAAGCCTACAAACGTAACATGTTTGCCCTTCTTGGTAAACCAGGATTTGAAGAATTGAGCAAAGAACTCAACGCTCGTCTATAATAGAATAAAAAAGAGTGGTTTTCCACTCTTTTTACTTTTTCTCGAAAAGAGAAATTGGACTCTGGCAAGACTTGTGATATAATATAGAGAGCAAAAAGGCAGACGCCTAGAGACTTTATAGGAGAAGATATGTCAAAAGATATTCGTGTGCGTTATGCACCAAGTCCAACAGGACTATTACACATCGGTAATGCCCGTACAGCATTGTTTAACTACTTGTATGCACGCCACCATGGTGGAACTTTTATCATCCGTATCGAGGATACTGACCGTAAGCGCCACGTTGAAGATGGAGAACGTTCACAGCTTGAAAACCTTCGTTGGTTGGGCATGGATTGGGATGAAAGTCCAGAGACTCATGAAAACTACCGCCAATCAGAGCGTTTGGAACTCTATCAAAAATATATCGACCAATTGCTTGCTGAAGGGAAAGCCTACAAATCTTACGTCACTGAAGAAGAGTTGGCAGCTGAACGTGAACGCCAAGAAGCAGCTGGTGAAACACCTCGTTACATCAACGAATACCTTGGTATGAGCGAGGAAGAAAAAGTAGCTTATGTTGCAGAACGTGAAGCCGCAGGTATTATCCCAACTGTTCGTTTGGCAGTTAATGAATCTGGTATCTATAAGTGGCATGATATGGTCAAAGGTGATATCGAATTTGAAGGTGGCAATATCGGTGGGGACTGGGTTATCCAAAAGAAAGATGGCTACCCAACTTACAACTTTGCCGTTGTGATCGATGACCACGACATGCAAATCTCTCACGTCATTCGTGGAGACGACCACATTGCTAACACACCAAAACAGCTCATGGTCTATGAAGCTCTTGGTTGGGAAGCACCAGAGTTTGGTCACATGACCTTGATTATCAACTCTGAAACTGGTAAGAAGTTGTCTAAACGTGACACCAACACCCTTCAGTTTATCGAAGATTATCGTAAGAAAGGTTACCTGCCAGAAGCAGTCTTTAACTTTATCGCTCTTCTTGGTTGGAATCCTGGTGGGGAAGACGAAATCTTCTCTCGCCAAGAACTGATCAAACTTTTTGATGAAAACCGCCTTAGCAAGTCTCCAGCAGCCTTCGACCAGAAGAAACTTGACTGGATGAGCAATGACTATATCAAGAATGCAGACCTTGAGACTATTTTTGAAATGGCAAAACCATTCCTTGAAGAAGCAGGACGTTTGACAGACAAGGCTAAAAAATTGGTGGAACTCTACAAACCACAAATGAAGTCAGTTGACGAAATCGTTCCATTGACAGATCTCTTCTTCTCAGACTTCCCAGAATTGACAGAAGTAGAACGAGAAGTCATGGCTGGTGAAACAGTCCCAACAGTTCTTGAAGCTTTCAAAGCAAAACTTGAAGCCATGTCAGAAGATGAGTTTGTGGTAGAAAATATCTTCCCACAAATCAAAGCAGTACAAAAAGAAACAGGTATCAAAGGGAAGAACCTCTTCATGCC
The DNA here is from genome assembly GCF_047463635.1 of Streptococcus infantis. GTDB lineage: Bacteria > Bacillota > Bacilli > Lactobacillales > Streptococcaceae > Streptococcus > Streptococcus infantis_W. The sequence continues at coordinate 104,712 of NZ_JASHDL010000005.1, read as the reverse complement.
TATCCGTATCGCTGTTTCAGGAGAAATGCATGGTCCTGAATTACCAGATACCATCTACTTGCTTGGACGTGAAAAATCTATCCAACACATTGAAAAAATGTTGGAAGAAATTGCGAAATAATCTGGCGGAATTAAATTTCGTTCTAGATATTTGTAGAAGTAAAAACTGAGAGAATCACCTGGTTCTCTCTTTTTTATTGCCAAAGCAGAATCATATTCAATTAATACTCTTCGAAAATCTCTTCAAACCACGTCAGCTTTATCTGCAACCTCAAAGCCGTGCTTTGAGCAACCTGCGGCTAGCTTCCTAGTTTGCTCTTTGATTTTCATTGAGTATAAATTTTTAAGTGACGCTTTAAAAAGAGTTCTTTTTATATGTACTTATTTGAAAATGCAAAAGTTTTAGTGTATAATACTAAGTGACAGGGCAAGGGAAAGAAGTCAGTGATATGGTAAAATTCTTTACAAACAGACTCGAATTAGCCCAGACATCGTCTATGTTGTTTGTTGAGTCGACTTATTTTTTCTTTGCGTTTTGCTGGACACAGGAAGAAATTCATGAGTTCATGCAACTATCATCCATAACGATGCCTTCGTTTTCGATTCGAAGTTTATATGCGAGACTTTAGATTTAGATGTATGTCTTACTAGAGGTGCATATTTTTCTCTTTCTTCTCCCAAAAATAGAAAGAAATCGACCTTGCTCTGTTTACCTTGCGTTAAGCAAGGTTTTTTTGTGGAATAGTAGTGGGCGATTTACGATTTTTCTATCAAGTGGTATAATATTAACTATCCTGATGAATTGAGGAACTCAAATGAAAGAATTTAACAAATCAATCAAATTAGAGCATGTGGCTTATGATATTCGTGGACCAGTTCTTGAGGAAGCCATGCGTATGCGAGCAAATGGAGAAAAAATCCTCCGCTTGAATACAGGGAACCCAGCTGAGTTTGGTTTTACCGCACCAGATGAGGTTATCCATGATTTGATTATGAATGCGCGTGATAGTGAAGGTTATTCAGATTCAAAAGGTATCTTTTCAGCCCGCAAAGCAATTATGCAGTACTGTCAGCTCAAAAAATTCCCAAATGTAGGTATTGATGATATCTATCTTGGAAATGGTGTTAGTGAGCTGATTGTTATGTCTATGCAAGGTCTTTTGGACAATGGCGATGAAGTCTTGGTTCCAATGCCTGACTACCCGCTTTGGACAGCTGCAGTTAGCTTGGCTGGAGGAAATGCAGTTCACTACGTCTGTGACGAAGAAGCTGAATGGTATCCAGACCTAGATGACATTAAGTCTAAGATTAGTTCAAATACTAAGGCTATCGTTTTAATCAATCCAAATAATCCAACGGGAGCCCTCTATCCCAAAGAACTCTTGTTAGATATTATTGAGATTGCTCGTCAAAATGACTTGATTATCTTTGCGGATGAAATCTACGACCGTATGGTTATGGATGGCAATGTCCACACACCAGTAGCTAGTTTGGCTCCAGACCTTTTCTGTGTCAGCATGAATGGTCTGTCTAAATCTCACCGTATCGCTGGTTTCCGTGTGGGTTGGATGGTCTTGTCTGGACCTAAACATCATGTAAAGGGCTATATTGAAGGTCTCAACATGCTTTCAAACATGCGCCTTTGTTCCAACGTCTTGGCTCAACAGGTTGTTCAAACTTCACTCGGTGGTCACCAATCGGTGGACGAATTACTCTTACCAGGTGGTCGTATCTACGAGCAAAGAAACTTCATTTATAATGCCATTCAAGATATCCCAGGTTTGTCTGCGGTTAAACCTAAAGCGGGTCTTTATATCTTCCCTAAAATTGATCGCAATATGTATCGTATCGATGATGATGAACAGTTTGTTCTTGATTTCTTGAAGCAAGAAAAAGTACTTTTGGTTCACGGACGAGGCTTTAACTGGAAAGAGCCAGATCACTTCCGTATCGTTTATCTGCCACGTGTAGATGAGTTAGCCCAAATCCAAGAAAAGATGACCCGTTTCTTGAAGCAGTATCGTAGATAAGAACGAACTAGGTTTCGAGTACAATCAGCAAATTTTATCTCAGAGAAATCAAATGTTTTGATGATTTTAACATTGTTTCTCTGAGTTTTTTCATGTTTTTAAAAAATGTATTGATTATCTGCAATATCCTGAGAAGTTTGAATTTGTTGATTTAGATAATGAAGTATCTGCGATTGAGCTTCTTTAATGTTGTGCATATAAATAAAAATGAAGCAAGAGTGTAAAGTTGAATGGGTTAGGGTAGACGAATAAAATGTTAACTACGAAAAAGATTATTGCGGAATTTGAGGAAAGTTCTAATGATATTAAATTCCTTGAATTTAACAAAAAACTAACGGATAGTATAGAAAGACCACAAGAACTGAAGTTTATCTTAGAACATTTTTCTTATGTAACTGTGAATGGTTATTTAAAAATCTTGGGGAATGATTCAGAGAATGGATTCAGCTACTGTAATGAATTGTTTTCAAAATGTTATAACTCGAATCGTTGTTTGATAGCTTACGATATCTTGGGTGGTCTATTTGCAATAAATATTGAAAAATTAAATGCAATAGAATATTTCGCTCCCGATACATTAGAATGGGAGGATTTGGAGATAGATTATAAGGACTTTTTATATTGGGTGACGACAAATCAGTTAGACACATTTTATCAAGAGCTGATAGTATCAGATTTGTTCACATTAGATTTATCGCTTGAATCAAATGAAGTTGTTTTGACCTATCCTTTTATTTGGTCAATGGAGTACACTCCATCAGGTGCAGCTAGAAAAATAGTCCCTTTTAAAGAATTGTTAGAAATGAATGCTGATTTTTATAGACAGTTAAGGATGTGATAAATAAAGGGTTTAATGCACTAAAAAGATATTTGAAATTAGTATGTACAGTAAAATAGTATTAAATGGGAAATAATCATTAATGTAAACTGTTATTATTAAAGGCTTCCAAAGCAAAAAGCTTTTTTGTATAAATGTGTATTACGAATGTGTGACTGATAGACAAACATTAAAATATATGATAAACAAAAATAGAAAAAAATTAAAAGGAGAATCCTTATGTCAGTAATTTCATCAGTGGTCCTCACATATTGCTTGACAAAAGAAAAAGGCAAATAATGTAGATAACAAATCTCACAATGAAATGAGGTCGGGCAAAAAGTCTTTAAAATAAAAGTATATTATCAGGTGTTTAAAAACCTTGATTTAACAAGATTATTGAATTTTAAAATTTCGATGTATTGCAATAAAAATTAACTGAAAAACTACATTTTTTGTGAAATAAATTAGATGTTCGGATATATAGAAAACGCTCTAGTCATATTGTCTAGAGCGTTTTTGTGTTGTTTTAAAATTTATTAAAGCACATATTCGTGAGCATATAATTTGAGTGCGCTCTCATATTTTGATATACTATATTCAACCCAGATATATTGAGGTTATGAAAGGAGGCGCATATTATGTTGTGGTCCATTATTGTAGGAGGCTTTATCGGCCTTGCAGCAGGGGCAATCACTAAAAAAGGTGGCTCAATGGGAGTAATTGCTAATATATTTGCTGGTTTAATCGGTTCATCAGTAGGTCAATCACTCCATCAGTAGGTCAATCACTCCTTGGCACTTGGGGACCATCACTAGCTGGTATGGCTATCATCCCATCTATTGTTGGTGCAGTGATTGTAGTTTCTGTGGTATCGTTCTTTTTGGGTAAAAAAGGTTAATGTTTTACTCGAAAGCAGACTATAGTTTTTAATTTATAATGACGGGTAAAGCTATGGTTTGTTGCACTAATTGAAAGGATTTTATATGTCAAAATCAAAGAAAATATTATTGTTTATTTTCTGTATTTTAATCTTGACAATTTTCCTTCCTATTTTGATAGATTACCACCAGGTTAGTGATTTAGGAATTCAATTGACTAGCTGGCGACAGACATCATTTGAATATTATCTCGCTAGATATGTATTTTGGGGGCTTCTAGGCCTGTCTATCTTAGTTTTATTATGGATGTTAGTAATCCTGTTTTATCCTAGACAATATCTGGAAATAAAACTTGGAACTAAAGACGATAAATTAAAACTAAAAAATTCAGCTATTGAAGGGTTTGTTCGATGTTTATTGGATGAACACAAGATGGTCAAAAATCCCAAAATTCAGGTACATACTCGGAAAAAGAAATGTTTCGTTTATGTAGAAGGTACAGTTGTTCTTTCAGATAACATTGCTAACAAATTTGAAGTAGTTCAAAACGAAATTACTCAAGGATTGAAAGAATTCTTTGGTATTGATCGAGAGGTTAAACTGGAAGTTTCAGTGAAAGAATATGACCCTCAAAAAGCAGCTAAGAAAATTGTTAGTCGTGTAAAGTAAGGAAGTAAAAAATGGAATGGTTTAAAAAATATCAATACCCAATTCTATGTGGTGTAGTAGGTATTATTCTAGCTTGCTTCATCCTATCCTTTGGTTTCTTTAAAACGATGTTTGTTTTAATTTGTGGAGCTTTAGGAATTTGGTTGGGATACTATGTACAGAAGAATTATTTAAATAAATAAAGGAGTTTCATATGTCAAACGTAGAAAAAAATGTAACTGAAAAACAAGATGTTGTTTCTAAAGATGTTCGAGGAGAATTAACTTACGAAGATAAAGTTATTCAAAAAATTATTGGTCTTTCACTAGATAAAGTCCCAGGACTATTACATGTTGACGGCGGATTCTTCTCAAATCTTACAGAAAAAATTGTTAACACTAACGATGTAACACACGGTGTTAACGTTGAAGTTGGTAAAGAACAAGTAGCAGTTGACTTGAACGTTATCGTAGAGTACAGAAAAAACGTTCCAACTCTATACAAGGAAATCAAAGACGTTATCGTATCAGAAGTTGCGAAAATGACTGATCTAGAAGTAGTTGAAGTTAACGTTAATGTTGTTGACATCAAAACTAAAGAACAACATGAAGCAGACTCAGTTAGCCTTCAAGATCGTGTAACTGACGTGGCAGAATCAACAGGCGAGTTCGCGTCAGAACAATTGTCTAGAGTGAAATCTGGTATCGGTTCAGGTGTCGCAGCAGCACAAGAAAAACTTGGCGAAGGTGCTGAATTCGTTCAAGAAAAAGTTGGCGAAGGCGTTGAAACTGTTAAAGACGCTACAGCCAAAGCAGAACCACGTGTTCACTAATTACTAATTTAGAAAAAAATAAAAGGAGGACATACTTATGTCTACAGAAGAAAAATTAACTCAAGCAGCAGGATCTGTTAAAGAAGGCGTTGGCAAATTGATCGGCGATAAAGAACTTGAAAACGAAGGAGCTGCTGAAAAAGTTGTTTCTAAAGTTAAAGAAGTTGCTGAAGATGCAAAAGATGCTGTAGAAGGTGTCGTTGAAGGTGTTAAAAACATGCTTCATAAAGATGATGCTAAATAATAAAATTTAGGTAATCTTGCTATTTTTCTCGAAAACACTCCCAGTTAGGGGGTGTTTTTGTTATTCGTTTTTATCAATGCACGTTTTATAGAGAAAAAAGAATACAGGACAAACAAATTCCTGTATTCTTAAAATAACTTAGAACAGATATGATAATGAAACGAATAATAAGATTATAGTGCAAATTATTTTTACGATTTTTACATATTGTTGTTTGAACAATTTATCAGAGAAAAGACTCAATCCAAGCACAATAAAAAACAAAGTAGTTCTTAAAATAAAAATAGTCATGGTCCCTACTCCTTTCGTTATTTTGTTAATCCAGTAAATAAGTTGAATAGTAAGTATTTAATCTGCAAATATGTTTATCTTTTCCGAAAACTCCTTGGTCATTAATAGGTATCTCTATCTTTATTATAGCACAAATAACATTATTCAACAATTATATTTATCCTTTATAAACTAACATTTGGCCATTTGACAAGGATGGATACCTGCTCCGAACTTGCTTATAAAAGGTAGCAAGTTCAACTCTCACTGCCTTTTCTTTCCTCCTATTTTTGAGAGAGCTTGAAATATGTTATAATAGTTCTAGATTATTTTTTAGGAGGCAAACCGTGGGAAATTTTATTGAGCTAGTCTTTCATCGTTTCTTTTTGGGGATGATAGCTACAGCTTATTTTTGGTTATTGACACTAGCAGGAGGTGTGATTTTTGGTATTGCGCCAGCTAGTGCGACTCTCATGAGTTTATTTGCAGAACACGGCTATTCTTACCGTTCTTATCGTTTAAAAGAGGCTTGGACTCTCTACAAAAGCATTTTTATCAAAAGCAATCTGAGCTTTTATACTTTTTTGGGACTCGATTTGCTCTTGATTTATGGTTTATATCTGATGGTTCAATTGCCGCATCAGACTATTCTCCACTTGGCAGCAACTTTTCTAAATATCTTTCTGGTTGTTTTGGTATTTTTGGCCTATACGGTATCTTTAAAATTGCAGGTTTACTTTGAATTATCCTACAAAAATACTCTAAAGCTTGCCTTTATCGGAATTTTTATGAGTCTGTCAGCCATGGCTAAGATTCTTCTTGGAAGTGTCTTGTTAGCCATCATTGCCTTCTACATGCCGGCTCTCATCATTTTTGTGGGAATTGGAATGTGGCATTTCTTTATTAGTGATTTATTGGAGCCCGTTTATGAAAACATTCATGAAAAATTGGCGTCCAAATAGAATGAAACAGTTTTGGCTTCATTCGCTCCTTCGAACCTATAGCTGGGTGATGATTGTTATCATTGCCAGTTTTGCCCTTTTGATTTCCTATGTAAACTGGGATAATCGCGAAAAAGAAGCGGAGCATGTTTCCCAGCGGGTTTTAACACGGACAGTGAGTGAGGTTGAATATTATTATCGTGAGTCAGCTCGTTTAGCTCAAGATTTAGTAGAAAATCAGGCACGCATCGAAGGGATTTATAAGTACTTTAGCCTCAGCACCCCCGATTATTTTTATTGGCAACTAGAGCGTAAGGCATCGCCTTATATTTCGGTATCCATCTATGAAAATATCGATGATCTCTATGTGCGCAATGATTTTGTAACAGGCGTAGCCATCGTTTTACAGGATTCGACAGAAGTTTATGTCTCCAAAAGAGACAATCGTAGTGGCTATAAACTACCTGCTGAAGGTTTCAAGCCAGAAGCTAATAGTTTTGCCATCCCAGTATCGGACCCGGTATCAGACCTGCCTTTAGGTGTGATCTACATTTCTGTGACTTCTGATGTTTTTTATAAGGCTATTGATAATACCAAAGGAACCATTCCCATCGCTGTGACCATTACTTCCCCTTTTGAAACGGATATGTTTCATCTGGGTGAAAAAAGTGATCGTGAAAATTGGTTGCTTGCTGTAACATCGCATGGCTATCAGGTTCAAGTAGCTGTGCCTAGAGATTATGTACTTAGTGGCAGTATGGCTAGTTCAGGCATCATCCTTGCCCTCAGTGCCCTCTTTATCGTCATTTTATATGCGACTTTGAAGAAGACATTCTCCAAGTATCAAGCACAAGTTGTTGACCTAGTGGAGACAATCCATGATATTGCGCAGGGAGAACAAGGCAAAAGAATTGATCTTAAGAAGAAAGATCAGGAATTACTTTTAATTGCGGAAACGACAAATGATATGTTGGATCGACTAGAAAAAAACATTCACGATATTTACCAGCTGGAGCTTAGTCAAAAAGATGCCAATATGCGAGCATTACAAGCTCAGATTAACCCGCATTTTATGTACAATACTCTCGAGTTTTTACGAATGTACGCAGTCATGGCAGATCAGAACGAATTGGCAGATATTATCTACGAATTCAGTAGTCTCTTGCGCAACAACATCTCTGATGAACGAGAAACGACGCTCAAGCAAGAAGTAGAGTTTTGTCGCAAATATAGCTATCTCTGTATGGTTCGCTATCCCAAGTCAATCGCCTATGGCTTTAAAATTGATCCCAAGCTAAAAGAAATGCGGATTCCAAAATTCACCCTCCAGCCCTTGGTGGAGAATTATTTTGCCCATGGAGTTGATCACAGAAGAACGGATAATGTTATCAGTATCAAGGCTTTGAAACAAGAGGGCTATGTCGAAATTTTAGTGGTGGATAATGGTCGCGGGATGTCTGCTGAAAAATTAGCAGAAATTCAAACTAAATTAGCCCAAAGAACGTTTGAACACACAGTGGATTATAGTGGAAAACGACAGTCCATCGGGATCGTCAATGTTCATGAACGTTTTGTTCTCTATTTTGGGGACCGCTATAACATTAGTGTAGAATCAATGGAACATCAAGGTGTTCGTTATCGAATTACTATTCAGGATGAGGAGAAAGGATAAAGATGTATAAAGTACTATTAGTGGACGACGAGTACATGATTACCGAAGGTCTCAAGCGTTTGATTCCTTTTGATAAATGGGATATGGAAGTCGTCGCTACAGCCAATCATGCTGACGACGCTCTTGACTATGTCCGAGAACATCCTGTGGATATTGTGATATCTGACGTCAACATGCCTGACAAAACAGGACTTGAAATGATTCAGGAAATGAAGGACTTGTTGCCAGATGCTTATTATATCCTACTATCGGGCTATCAAGAATTTGACTACGTCAAAAAAGCTATGAATCTCAGCGTGGTTGATTATCTGGTTAAACCAGTCGATAAGGTCGAGCTGGGACATTTACTTGAAAAAATCGTCACTCAACTTCGTGAGAAGGTTCAAGAGCCAGAAATCTTGAGCCAGCAATTAGATGAAGAAGCATTCAAGACTCATCTCACACAAAAAGAAAACTGGTGGATCGGGCTTTCAAAAGAAAAACAAGGGGATTTTGTCATTCCCTACTATGTTCTAGGTCAGGACTGGCAAATAGTCCTTGCAGATCAGGAATTTGAGGGTTTGCTAGTCATGCCTTTTGAAGCTCCTTATCAAATCAACTTTGAAAAGTGGAAGCGTGATGTTGAAAAGACTCTCTTTTATGGTTCGGTCAATTTAGATCAGTCTGAAAGTCTCTTTTCTTACTACGAACCTATCTATCGAGTGATTATTCAAGGAAATCTCCAGCAAATTATTGATGAATTGACCTTGCTTGAGAAGATCGTCCTTGAAAACACACCGAGGGTATCTATCACAAAGCAGCTCTTTACCCAGTTTGTCATGGATGTTTTCCATCTTTTTGAACATTTGAAAGCAGACGATATGACAGATATTGTCAAGAACATTCATGCTATAACAACTTTTGAGGATTTAGTCGCTTATACCAAGGAAACCTTGACATCATTCTTCGGCCAATATCGAATGAATGAAAATGTGGTCAGTGTGCTCGAGGTCATTGGTAGAGACTACCAAAAAGAGCTTTCTCTTAAGGATATCAGCAAGGATCTCTTTATCAATCCCGTTTATTTGGGTCAACTAATCAAGAAGGAAACCAATTCCACCTTTGCAGAGCTTCTCAATAAGCAACGCATCAAGGCGGCCCAGCAACTCTTGCTATCTACAAATGATAGTATCGAGGATATCTGCTATACGGTTGGATACAGTAATGTAGGTTATTTCTATAAGGTTTTTCGAAAACTGTGTGGGAAGTCTCCTAAAGCCTACCGTAAACAGGTGGAAACGAACTTGTAGCAGTTGTTCTCCTTCGGAAAATATGCTATAATAATAAAAAAATTATGAGGAGGTTACTTTTATGAAAAAGAAACCAATCTATCTGTGGGTATTACTGATTTTTTCAGCCTTACTCTCAGCAATGTCGCTATTTGGAATCATATCTCCAGTACCTACTGCGGATAGTGTGAACAACATTGAAAAGTTAGGTGGAGATGCTACTTATGCTAAGGAGTTCGTTGATTACACCATTAAGGTATCGGAGCATGGTCATTCTGTCTTCAGCATTCTCTTGGTTGTCTTATCTGTTATTCTAGTTGTTGTGGCTTTGGTTTTCCTTATTCGTAAAAACATCCAATTGGCTAACTACACTTATCTTGCTTATGTCTTCGTTGCCATCGTTGGTTCTATCTACAACTTTATCGGCGTTCAGGATGCGGTTTCACTTTTTACAGACCCTAACATCCGTATGGGAGCGGAGCTTGGTGCCAAAGGTTCTGCTATTTTTGGGGTTGTACTCAATGTTATTTTCCTAGCAATCGTCTTCTATAAGATGTGGCGTCAGCAGAAAGAATTAACAGAAGCTCAAGAAGAGGAAGAACTAGCCTAAGAGTTGACAAAGCATAACTATCAAGATACAATCTTGGTAGTTATTTTTTATGATTCAAAAAGGAGGAGAAAATGAAAAAAATTTCCTTAGTCTATATCAGTCTGAGCGGAAATACGGAGAGTTTCGTTACACGTCTGAAGGCCTACCTGTTAGAACAGTATGAGAACATTGAAGTAGAAAAAATTCATATTAAAGATTTGGTCAAGGAAGGGGAAGACTTCTTTGAAATGACCAACCCATATGTGGCTTTCCTACCGACTTATCTAGAAGGTGGCAATGGTGTTGATAATGGTGATGTGGAGATTTTGACCACTTCAGTAGGTGATTTTATCGCATACGGTGACAATGCCAGCAAGTGTTTTGGTGTTGTAGGATCCGGTAATCGTAACTTTAACAACCAATACTGTTTGACGGCTAAACAATACAGCCAACGCTTTGGTTTCCCTGTTCTAGCTGACTTTGAGATGCGTGGAATGCTGGGAGATATTAAAAAGGTTGCAGGGATTATTGCGGACTTGTATGAGTTAGATAGTTAAGAAGTGTGAGGAGTCAATATGCAAAATATGGGAGAGATTTTTAAAGAGTTACGAAAGAGTCGGAATATATCCTTACAAGAGGCGACGGGAGGAGAGTTTACTTATTCCATGTTGAGCAAATTTGAACGAGGGGAGGCTGATTTATCATCTGTGAAATTAATTACTGCTTTAGATCATATTCATTCTGATTTGAATGAATTTATGTATTTGGTACGTGGTTTTGCTCAGAAAAAGAATTTGACTTTTACAGAAAATCTTTGGAACACATATGAAAAAGAAGGTCTTGCTTCTCTTCAAGCATTGTACGAAAGGACATCTAAAAAGTATGCCTCAAGTGCTGAAAAAAGCTATCTTTTACAAATGATTCGTATCAAAAGTGTTCTGGTATTTTTTGATTTAGAAGCAACAGCAACTGATGAAGAGTTGGATTTTCTTTATGACTATTTTTTTACTATTGATATTTGGGGAAATTACGAATTAGAACTATTTTCAACCATTTCTACCTTGTTTCCTCTTCCGCTCTATTTTAAATATGCTAGGGAGATGCTACAAAAAACAGATTTATTAGGTTCTTTACCGGATAATAAAGTTAGTATTGATACGATTTTAATTAATGGACTATTTAAAGCAGTAGAGGAAAAAGATAAGTTAAAGGCAGATTATTTCATCTTTCAGATTGAAAAGCGAGATTTACCAGAGCAAGAAGCCTATCTTAAAATTATTTATATGATTGCCAAAGGTTATTACGATACTATTTTTACATTATCGGATAAAGGGGGTGTAAGAATTAAGAGAGGTATTGAGATTTTGAAGGATTTAGAATACGTAGATGGTGCGACATACTATGAAAACTACTTTTTAAATCAATTTTCATGCAAGGAGTTGTAATATATTCTTATGGTGTTAGCTGACAAAAAATAAATTCGATTCTTAATGTTGCATATTTAATAGTTTCTAGAATATAATTTATCTATTTTGAAGAAAAATATATTACAAAAAAGTGGGGACTCCCGCTTTTTTTGTTATACTTGATTCATAAAATAAAGGAGGTAACAGAAATGACAAAATTTGCAATGATTGCATCAACACATGCAGAACCAGTCAAAGAATTTGTAGCAACATACAAGTGCACAGTTCATAAAGGATAATGAACTAAGGTATAGATTGGTAGTGTTTTATAAGGAGTATGGACTTGTATATCATACTCCTTTATCTATTTGTAAAAAGGTGAACTATGGATAGAACGGATTTTACATATTGTAATGAAAATTTATATGAATTGGAAGAGTTTGGTTTTAAAATTCATATTTCTGCCACTATAAATAATTATAAACAAGTATTTGATGTAGTTAGTGAGTTGTTAGAGCAAGAAGGAGCTATGTACAAGTATTTGTCTGACTTTAATAAAATTTATAAAAATTTTTCTGAAACTGAATCATTGGCGGAATCAGGGAAGTTTATAACAATTTATCCAAGGAATAGAGAGAATTGTATAAAGTTACTTGAAAAGATTTATCAAAAATTACCTTGTAATTTACAAGGCATTTATATACTAAGCGATAGAAACTATAAAAATTCTAATAATATTTTCTACAGATTTGGATGCAACATAGTTAATGAAAATAATTTAATTGATGGTTTTCCAACTATGTATGGACCAGATGGTGAAATTTGGCAAGATTATCAAAAAGTCTATTTTGATTTACCTAAATGGATTGAAGATATTCAAGAGCCTCAGAGATTTATAGATACGTATATGTCTGATAATTATGAAATAAATTCTATTCTAAAAAGTAGCAATGGTGGTAATATTTATTTGGCTAATCAAAAGGAATCTACTGAGAGAGTCATTATAAAGGAATGTCGAAACCATATATTGTCCCATGAGAATATAGAAAGAAGAAAATTAAGAGAAAAAGAGTGGATTATATCTAGTAAATTTATTAAATACAGTCCTAAGCCATTGGAAAAAATTAATGAGTGGACAAATGGATATTTTATATATGAATTCATAGATGGAGTTGCATTAAAAGATTTTGTAGATGATTATAATTTATATTCCTACTCTAAAAACGACATCACTAAAAATTATTTTAAATTTCTTACTCTTTTAAAAATTTTCGAAAAACTAATAGAATTAGTCGGATACTTTCATCAAGAAAATATTGTTTTGAATGATATTCATCCAGACAATATTATAATTACAAATATGTTGGAACTATACTTTGTTGACTTAGAAAATTCTTATTTATCAAATGAGAGTCCATTAGTAGGAATCTACAACGATATCTGTCTAGAAAAATGGAATTATATAGAAGGTAAAAAAGCAGATTGTTATAAAATCGCAAATTTGATATTATTTTTACTAGGTAGATTACAGTTAAAAGGAGAAAGAGACTCTAAAATTGATAACATCAAAGAATTACTGCTTCAAAAAGGTATTGATACTAATATAGATATTCTGATAAAATATTTATTCAGTGATGAACCAGATATATTTACTTCTAAAAAAATATTTTCAAATATATATGTTAGAAAAAATAAAGAAAAAAAAATTGATGCTTGGATAAATACTGAATTATTGCCACTAAGCAATCAAGAATTTTTTAATCTATTAGAATCAAGAGTAATCTTCTCTGTAACTACAAATACAACATCTGCTGAAATATTAACCTTATTTAATAACTTTCGTGATTTTGGATTAGAAGGTTTATCTGGTTTTTTAATTTTCTTACATAATATTTCTTTTGATAAAAAAATTATAAACAAAGGTGTTGAGATTGTACTATCAAATACGTTAGATATAGACGGTAAAAAATTTTTAAAAAATTCTTCAACAACGGCCTCTCCGTATTTATTGGATGGAACATCGGGTATTATTCGAATGTTACTATACATCGATCCATTTGAGTACAAGGATATTATTTTGGATTTGAGTTCGAGCTTGTTGGTTGAATATGCTCAGTTTTCTGGATATTGGGGAGGGATGATTGGCCTTGCAGATACTTTATTAGCAGTTTGTAAATATTTTCCTAATGATGATTTTATTTTAATAGCAAAAGAACTACTAATAAGTGGGTTTATTCTGCAAAGGGTTGCGCTCCGAAATTTAGAAGAATCTCCTCAAATCATAAATATGTATAAAATTTTAAACTATAGGAGCGATCTGTTATGAGACTATTTTTAAAACATCATCTATTTAGAATACTTACTTTATCAAGGTTTTTAAGTTCAAGTGGAGCATATATTTATAATTTGGTGTTTGTCGTCTATGCTGCTAGTTTGCCATTTAAAAGTCTAGCTGTATTTGTGGCAAATATGATTACGATTTTGCCATTCTTATTTACTTTTTATGTGGGAATTAAGGCTGATCAGACTCAAAATAAAGCAAGGATGATTATTTGGGTTGGATGCTTGCAAAGTATTTTATTTCTCTTGATTGCGATAGTAATTCGTGATTCTAATTTTTTTACTTTTGCCTTTATTTGTTTAATGAATATATGTTCAGATGTCTTATCAGATTATACAGCGGGATTACGTATGCCGATTATTCAGTATAATATTTCAGAAGATAAACTCTATGAAGCCTACTCCTTTACTCAATTTGTATCTTATTTATCAAATCTAGGAGGTCAAGCTCTGGGGGTATGGATACTCACTACAAGTCAACAAAATTTTTCTTTAGTTGCAATTGTGAACTCAGGTTTCTTTCTGTTATCTTCTCTGATTTTGTTAAAAAATAGAAAAGAACTGACACATTTGTCTATAACTGTGGAGACTCAACCAATTAATTTAGTCCAACAAATGAAAACAATCTATGCAGATATGGACTATGTGTTTAGAAAAAAGGAAAGTAAATCCTTATTCAAAATTGTACTTGTTATTCTAATTATGAACACTTTAGGAGGTGCTATTGGAGGTATTTATCATTTTTACTTATTAGACCATGATATCTATCATCTCAGTTATGCCCAAGCTCTTTTTTTGATTGAAGGTGTCAGCTTAGGGGGAGCTATTATTGGAAGTTTAACTCCTAATGATTATTTTGGGAAATTATCTTTTTCAAATTTGTTATCCCTTAATGCTCTCCTATTTGTATTACTTGCTATTGCCAATATTTTAGATTTTCCTCCTCTGGTCGGTATTATTTGCTTAGCCTTTGTTATGTATTTTATGTCGAAATCAATGCCTAAATTAGATACTCTGTTACTGTCTAATTTGAGTTCAGACGTATTAGCTAGAAGTAATAACTTCTTGAGTATGATTTTTTCCTTAACATTACCTTTTGGAATGTCTCTATTTTCCTTTTTAGCTTTACAAGATATCAGGATTTGCTGGTGGGTATTTATAGCTGGTAGTGTGATAGGTCTGATTTTGTCATTGGAGACCAATCGAAATGAGTAAACTACAGAGATCATTTTTAAAGTATATAAAACGAAAACCAAGCTTCAAGGATATTATGCTATGCAGTGCTTTGCTACTCTTAGAGTTCGCTCTGTTGCAGTTCTCCAAGAAATTTCTTGATGAAAGTTTGTCAGCATACGGAACCATGGCATCACTAGGGATTGTTATACTGGTGGGAATCTTAGTTCTCAGGAAAAAATGAGAGTGGGACAGAAATCGGTAATTCGTTAGAATTCGATTTCGTCGTCCCACCTCCGCACAGTTGAGTAGGGCTGTAAAAGCTGATGAAATCAGCGTAGTAAAGCTCACTCAACCACTGCGTCTTGCTCGACTATCCAAAGACAATTGAGAGGCTAGGACTTTTGTCCTAGCCTCATTTTCTGATGTCTTCCACAATTTCCTTTGAAATCATAATTCCCAAACGATATCCCTTATTGATGTAGTCGATGACATCGTTGATGTTTTCTGTTGTTTTAATTTTTTCCTTGATAGTAGCTCGAAAAGTTTCATCCTTTAAAAGCTGTTCTTGTAGAAGGCCTTGTAGTTTTTCCTTTTCGTATTTGTTAATGAGAAAAAGAATGACAAGACTGATGACAACTAAAATATAAGCATATTGGCTCATAAAGTCTCTCCCTCTGTGATAAAGAAGTTAATAACAAGAGAAAAGCGAAAAAGATTTTTCGCTTTTCAAGTAATGACACTATAAAATCAGGCAGACGATAGCATAGCTAAAAAAGTGGTTGTTCTGCCCCTGACTCTAGTACCAAACCAAGATCCGTAATCTAAACAAATCGATGTTATTTTTTTAGATGAATTAGTGAAGCGCCTAGCCGAATCCCTTATAGGATTTGGCGTTAGTTGCTTAGATTGCTTTACAATAAAGTGATTAAAAGTCTACGACATGAGCCTAACCAAATCGATATTATTTGGTTAGGTGAATTAGTGAAGCGTTTAGGCAATTCGCCATATAGCGATTGCCGTCAAGAGACTAAGAACTTTAGTTCCAGTCTCTTGTAACGATTTACATCTTCTCTGGTGCCTCTACACCCAGCAGACGAAGTGCTTCTTTGAGGACAACCGCAGTTGCATAGCTGAGAGCTAGACGACTGTCGCGTTCTGGACTTTCATCCAAAATACGAGTGTGAGCGTAGTATTTATTGAAGGCTTGAGCCAAGTTGATTGCAAATTTAGCAATGATAGAAGGTTCAAAGTTATCTGCCGCACGGTTGATAATACGTGGGAAATCTTGGATGAGTTTAATGATTTCCCAGCTTTCAGGATCATTCAAGCTATAGTTGGCAGCTGTTTCTGGTTTGAAATCTGCTTTGCGTAAGATAGATTGGATACGAGCGTAAGCATATTGAACGTAAGGTCCAGTTTCCCCCTCGAAGGATACCATAGCCTCTAGGTCGAAATCGTATCCATTTGTACGGTCGGTCTTGAGGTCATAGAATTTAATGGCTCCAACCCCAACAGTATGCGCTACCTGGTCTTTATTTTCCAGTTCAGGATTTTTAGCCTCGATTTGGGCCTTGGCACGGCTAACTGCCTCTGCAACAGTCGGCTCTAGCAAGATGACATTCCCTTTACGAGTAGAGAGTTTTTTCCCTTCTTTTGTAACCAAACCAAAAGGAACGTGAGTAATGTCGTTACTCCAGTCGTAGCCCATTTCTTGCAAGACAGCTTTGAGTTGTTTAAAGTGGGCAGATTGCTCTTGACCAACGACGTAGATAGATTTAGCAAATTGGTATTCGTTTTTACGGTAAAGGGCTGCAGCCAAGTCACGTGTGATATAGAGAGTTGCTCCATCAGATTTCTTGATGAGGGCAGGATGTTCAATTCCATATTTCTCGAGATTCACAACTTGGGCACCTTTTGACTCAACAAGAAGGCCTTTTTCAGAAAGAATGTCTACAACTGCATCCATCTTGTCATTGTAGAAGGCTTCCCCGTTGTAGCTGTCGAATTCAACCTTCAATTCATTGTAAAGGCGGTTAAATTCCACCAAACTTTCATCACGGAACCATTGCCAAAGTGCGAGAGCTTCCTCGTCTCCATTTTCAAGTTTACGGAACCATTCGCGTGCTTCTTCATCCAAGCTAGGGTCATTTTCAGCTTCAGCATTGATGCGAACGTAGAGTTTAAGAAGTTCATCAATCGGATGAGCTTTTACAGCTTCTTCGTCGCCCCATTTTTTGTAGGCAACAATCAGCATTCCAAACTGTTTACCCCAGTCTCCCAAATGGTTGACCTTGACCGTTTGATAACCGATTTTTTGGAAAATATGTGACAAGCTATCTCCGATAACAGTTGAGCGCAGGTGACCAATAGAGAATGGTTTAGCAATATTGGGACTAGACATGTCGATAACAACATTTTCTTGTTTACCAATAGTTTGGTCAGCATAGTGTTCTTTTTCAGTGATAACAGCTTGTAATACCTGAGCAGAAATGGCATTTTTATCAAGGAAGAAGTTAACATAAGGTCCAGTAGCGACGACTTTTTCAAAGGCTTGGCTATTGATTTTTTCAGCGATATCTGCTGCAATCATTTGTGGAGCTTTTCTCTCAACTTTTGCTAGAGTAAAGGCAGGGAAGGCGATGTCTCCCATATCAGAGTTTTTGGGTTGTTCTAGTAAATTTAAAATAGCCTCTTGATCCAGGCTGTCAATGACGCTAGCCAATTCGCTAGCGATCAATTGTTTTGTATTCATTATAAACTCCTTTGGACTTTTCTTCTATTTTATCACAATTTTGAGGAATGATAAGAATTTTTTTTGAAATATTCAGTTTTTTTGGTATAATGTTCTTATTAAATAGTTGTAAAATGTTATAAATATTCACTAGAGAGGATGTTATGAGAAAAAGAGAACGTCATCAGTTGATCAAGCAGATGATCACTGAGGAAAAATTAGGGACTCAAAAAGAGATCCAGGATCGGTTGGAAGCACGCAATGTTTTTGTGACGCAAACGACCTTGTCGCGTGACCTTCGCGAACTGGGCTTGACCAAGGTTAAGAAAAATGATAAGGTCTACTATGTACTAGCAAATGAGACAGAGAAGATTGACCTGGTTGAGTTTTTGTCCCATCATTTGGAAGGTGTAGCAAGAGCTGAGTTTACCTTAGTTTTGCACACTAAATTGGGTGAAGCCGCAGTTTTAGCCAATGTTGTCGATGCCAACAAGGATGAATGGATTTTAGGAACAGTTGCGGGTGCCAATACTCTCTTGGTAATCTGCCGAGATCAGCATGTTGCTAAACTCATGGAAGATCGTTTGTTAGATTTGATGAAGGATAGATAAGGAGGCTGGGACAAAAGTCCTAGCCTCTCAATTGCCTTTGGATTGTCGAGCAAGACGCAGTGGTTGAGTGGGTTCTACTACGCTAATTTCATCAGCTTTTACAACCCTACTCAACTGTGCGGAGGTGGGACGACGAAATCGAATTCTAACGAATTACCGATTTCTGTCCCACTCTCTATTTTTAACAAGGAGAGAATGGATGATGACAGAAAAATTATCACCTGGCATGCAACAGTATGTGGATATCAAAAAACAATATCCAGATGCTTTTTTGCTCTTTCGTATGGGTGATTTTTATGAGTTATTTTACGAAGATGCAGTCAATGCTGCCCAGATACTAGAAATATCACTAACCAGTCGCAATAAGAATGCTGACAATCCTATTCCCATGGCTGGAGTTCCTTATCACTCAGCACAACAGTATATTGATGTCCTAGTGGAGCGTGGCTACAAGGTTGCCATTGCTGAGCAGATGGAGGATCCTAAGCAGGCAGTAGGGGTTGTTAAGCGCGAGGTTGTGCAGGTGATTACCCCTGGTACGGTCGTCGATAGTAGTAAGCCAGATAGCCAAAACAACTTTTTGGTGGCTATCGACCGTGACGGTCAGCAATTTGGTTTGGCATACACGGATCTGGTGACGGGTGATTTTTATGTGACAGGCTTATTGGATTTTACCCTGGTCTGTGGTGAAATCCGGAATCTCAAGGCCAGAGAAGTTGTCATTGGCTATCCCTTAACTGAAGAGGAAGAACAGATTCTCAGCAGTCAAATGAATTTGGTGCTTTCTTATGAGCAAGAATTATTTGAAGACATACATCTGCTGGATCCACGCTTGGCGCCTATTGAACAAGCTGCCAGCAGTAAGCTTCTTAAGTATGTTCATCGGACTCAGATGAGAGAACTGAACCATTTGAAGCCAGTTATCCGTTATGAAATTAAGGATTTCTTGCAGATGGATTATGCAACCAAGGCTAGTTTAGATCTAGTAGAAAATGCTCGCTCAGGTAAGAAACAAGGGAGTCTTTTCTGGTTGTTAGATGAAACCAAGACTGCCATGGGAATGCGTCTTTTGCGCTCTTGGATCCACCGTCCCTTGATTGATAAGGATCGTATCCTTGAACGTCAGGAGGTTGTACAGGTCTTTCTGGATTATTTCTTTGAACGTAGTGATTTGACAGAAAGCCTCAAGGGAGTCTACGATATAGAGCGTCTGGCTAGTCGTGTTTCTTTTGGGAAAAGTAATCCTAAAGACCTCTTGCAATTAGCGACTACCTTGGGAAGTGTTCCACGAATTCGAGCCATTTTAGAAGGAATGGAGCAACCAGCTCTTGCCTATCTGATTGAACAATTAGATCCTATTCCTGAGTTGGAAAATCTCATTAGCGCAGCCATTGCTCCTGAGGCTCCTCACGTGATTACCGAAGGCGGTATTATTCGGACTGGCTTTGATGAGACCTTGGACAAGTATCGTCGGGTACTGAGAGAAGGAACCAGCTGGATTGCTGAGATTGAGGCTAAGGAAAGAGAAAATTCTGGCATCAGTACGCTCAAGATTGACTACAATAAAAAAGACGGTTACTATTTCCATGTCACCAACTCGCAGCTAGGTAATGTACCAGCCCACTTTTTCCGTAAGGCTACGTTGAAAAACTCTGAGCGTTTTGGAACAGAGGAGTTGGCGCGTATCGAGGGAGAAATGCTAGAGGCGCGTGAGAAGTCAGCCAGCCTTGAATATGAAATCTTTATGCGTATCCGTGAAGAAGTTGGTAAGTATATCCAACGTCTACAAGCCCTGGCCCAAGGAATCGCTACTGTCGATGTCTTACAAGGACTAGCGGTAGTAGCAGAAAATCAGCACTTGATCCGTCCAGAGTTTGGTCAGGATTCGCGAATTGACATTCAAAAAGGTCGTCACGCTGTCGTTGAGAAGGTCATGGGAGCCCAAACCTATATTCCCAATAGTATCCAAATGGGTGAAGATACTAGCATCCAGCTGATTACAGGACCTAATATGAGTGGGAAGTCAACCTATATGCGTCAGCTAGCTATGACAGCTGTCATGGCCCAGATAGGGTCTTATGTTCCGGCAGAACGCGCCCGCTTGCCAATCTTTGATGCTATTTTTACCCGTATCGGGGCGGCAGATGACTTGGTTTCAGGACAATCTACCTTTATGGTAGAGATGATGGAAGCTAATAATGCCATTTCTCATGCTACCAAGGACTCTCTCATTCTCTTTGATGAGCTAGGCCGTGGAACCGCAACTTATGATGGGATGGCTTTAGCCCAGTCTATCATCGAGTATATCCATGAGCATATTGGAGCCAAGACTCTCTTTGCGACGCACTACCATGAATTAACCAGTCTGGAAGCTAGTTTGAAACATCTGGTAAACGTTCACGTGGCTACGCTTGAGCAGAATGGCCAGGTCACTTTCCTTCATAAGATAGAACCAGGACCAGCAGACAAATCATACGGTATTCACGTTGCTAAGATTGCAGGTTTGCCAGCAGACTTACTAGCAAGGGCAGATGCGATTTTAACTCAACTAGAAAGCCAAGGTCAGGAAAGTCCAATTCCTACCAAACAAAATACTGTCAATGAGCAGATGTCTCTCTTTGATGAAAAAGAGGAAAATCCAATCCTGACAGAATTGGCGAATCTAGATGTTTACAATATAACACCTATGCAAGCTCTGAATCTCTTGTTAGAGCTGAAGCAAAAATTATAAGTCAAAACCCACTCAGTCCTGTGAGTGGGTTTCTTGTATATTAGTGTTTTTGAGCCAATAGTTGATTGATGTGTGCAACCTTTTTGGATTCTCTCTTGTAGAGAATAACCCAGATGATGAGGTAGACGATTGCAAACTCTGGGATGAGCTGAAGGATGAAAGTCCAGTGAAGCGGGAACCAGCCTGCTAGGATTGCTAGAGGGACAAAACCAAGCAACATAAGGAAGAAGTGAGTGACAGTAGCTCGAAGGAGACTCCAGTCTTGAGCAAAGAGACGACCGCCAAAACTAAAGAGGACTCCAATCGCTGCCCAGATAAGCAGACAGTAAAGTAAGACGAGTGATCCATGCACCTGATGTTGGGTCATGAATTGACCGATCAAAGAGTTGGGGCTTAGAGGTGCGTAGTTACTTGGTGAGTGGATAAACGAAAAGATAATAGATAGGATGAGGCCGATGAGGATACCAGTTGTGGCATCGTGAAATACTTGTTTTTTCATAGTTCTAATTTCTCCTTAATAGCTTTGAGGTAACGGCGAGATGAGTAGGTGAAACTGTCATTTTTTAGATAGATTTCAATCAAGCCGTTAGAGGTTAGTTTTAGATGACTAATAGCATCAATGTTGACAATTTCCGATTGGGAAATTTGGATAAAGGAAGCAGGTAGAATTTCACTTGCTTGGTAAAGACGGATGTCGAGAGCGTAGGTTCGACTATCAGTTTCAGCCAAAACTTTACGATTTTCAATGTAAATTCGCTGGATCTTGCTAATCTGAATCAAGTAGACCTGGTCTTGAAATTTTCCTTTGATGGTCTCCTTTTGATCCAGAGATTGGACAAAGTCCTGAACTTTTTGAACTCGAGTGGACAAGGTTGGCGCTTCGATTATGATTTGTTCTTCAGTATGTTGTGCATCAATGTTAAGTCTGACTTTCATAATTTCTCCTTTATAAAGTTGTAATAGAGATCTCTTGATTACAAATCTATTAAACACCATTTTGTCAACAAATACAAGAAGGTTTGTCTATGTGGTCGGTTGAAGAGCCTATCTGGTAGGTGACCGTTTTCATAGAATTTTTAGAGCAAAGAAGTCAAAAAATAAGAAGAAATATATTGACAAAAATAGAAAAAACGTGGTACAATAATAGACGGTACTTTTTACTTTTGGTCTCTCAAGAGTGTACAGGGACGTGCTGACAAATGTTGCAAAAGTACACACAGATGATAGCTGTCACCAAGTGTATCATCACCAAAAATAAAAAAAACACAGGAGAATGTAGATGCCTACAATTAACCAATTGGTTCGCAAACCGCGTAAATCAAAAGTAGAAAAATCTAAATCACCAGCTTTGAACGTTGGTTACAACAGTCATAAAAAAGTTCAAACAAACGTTTCTTCACCACAAAAACGTGGTGTTGCAACTCGTGTTGGAACTATGACACCTAAAAAACCTAACTCTGCCCTTCGTAAATTTGCTCGTGTACGTTTGAGCAACCTTATCGAAGTTACTGCCTACATCCCAGGTATCGGACACAACTTGCAAGAGCACAGTGTGGTGCTTCTTCGCGGTGGACGTGTAAAAGACCTTCCAGGGGTACGTTACCATATCGTCCGTGGTGCACTTGATACTGCAGGTGTTAACGATCGTAAACAAGGCCGTTCTAAATACGGTACTAAACGTCCGAAAAAAGCATAAGGAAAGGGGATAAAGAGAAATGAGTCGTAAAAATAGAGCTCCAAAACGTGACGTATTGCCAGATCCGCTTTACAATTCACAATTAGTTACTCGTCTTATCAACCGCGTTATGCTTGACGGTAAACGTGGTACAGCTGCTTCAATCGTTTACGGTGCTTTTGAACAAATCAAAGAAGTTACTGGTAACGATGCACTTGAAGTATTTGAAACAGCTATGGAAAACATCATGCCTGTACTTGAAGTACGTGCACGTCGTGTTGGTGGTTCTAACTACCAAGTCCCAGTTGAAGTTCGTCCAGAACGTCGTACAACACTTGGACTTCGTTGGTTGGTAACAATCGCTCGCCTTCGTGGTGAACACACAATGCAAGACCGTCTTGCAAAAGAAATCTTGGATGCTGCTAACAATACTGGTGCAGCAGTTAAGAAACGTGAAGACACTCACCGTATGGCTGAAGCTAACCGTGCCTTCGCACACTTCCGTTGGTAATAAAATGATACTAAGAGCGGCAAAGGCACAAGGCAAAAATAGGAAACTGATGCAGTGTTCCGTGAACACAAAGCGGTTTATCTTTTTTGCACCGGGCCTCGCTCGGGTTCAAATCAGTTAACTTGAGCTTTTAGCCCGGGTTCAATTTAGCTCGGTCAGCTCTTAGCTATAACTCAACTTACCATTTCGTAAGTTGAAACCAACAATAACAAGATAAACATTGAGAACGGGTAGGTCCTGCCTATCCGTTTTTATTAAATCGTGTTATAATAGAATAGAAATAAAAAAATATAGGAGAAACAAACCTCATGGCACGCGAATTTTCACTTGAAAAAACTCGTAATATCGGTATCATGGCTCACGTCGATGCTGGTAAAACAACTACAACTGAGCGTATCCTTTACTACACTGGTAAAATCCACAAAATCGGTGAAACTCACGAAGGTGCGTCACAAATGGACTGGATGGAGCAAGAGCAAGAACGTGGTATCACTATCACATCTGCTGCGACAACAGCTCAATGGAACAACCACCGCGTAAATATCATCGACACACCAGGACACGTGGACTTCACAATCGAAGTACAACGTTCTCTTCGTGTATTGGACGGTGCGGTTACAGTTCTTGACTCACAATCAGGTGTTGAGCCTCAAACTGAAACAGTTTGGCGTCAAGCAACTGAGTACGGAGTTCCACGTATCGTATTTGCCAACAAAATGGACAAAATCGGTGCTGACTTCCTTTACTCAGTAAGCACACTTCACGATCGTCTTCAAGCAAACGCACACCCAATTCAATTGCCAATCGGTGCTGAAGATGACTTCCGTGGTATCATCGACTTGATCAAGATGAAAGCTGAAATCTATACTAACGACCTTGGTACAGATATCCTTGAAGAAGATATTCCAACTGAATACCTTGACCAAGCTCAAGAATACCGTGAAAAATTGGTTGAAGCAGTTGCTGAAACTGACGAAGAATTGATGATGAAATACCTCGAAGGTGAAGAAATCACTAACGAAGAATTGAAAGCTGGTATCCGTAAAGCGACTATCAACGTTGAATTCTTCCCAGTATTGTGTGGTTCTGCCTTCAAGAACAAAGGTGTTCAATTGATGCTTGATGCGGTTATCGACTACCTTCCAAGCCCACTTGATATCCCAGCGATCAAAGGTATCAACCCAGATACAGAAGAAGAAGAAACTCGTCCAGCATCTGATGAAGAGCCATTTGCAGCTCTTGCCTTCAAGATCATGACCGACCCATTCGTAGGTCGTTTGACATTCTTCCGTGTTTACTCAGGTGTTCTTCAATCAGGTTCATACGTATTGAACACTTCTAAAGGTAAACGTGAACGTATCGGACGTATCCTTCAAATGCACGCTAACAGCCGTCAAGAAATCGACACTGTTTACTCAGGTGATATCGCTGCTGCCGTTGGTTTGAAAGACACTACAACTGGTGACTCATTGACAGATGAAAAAGCTAAAATCATCCTTGAGTCAATCAACGTTCCAGAACCAGTTATCCAATTGATGGTTGAGCCTAAATCTAAAGCAGACCAAGATAAGATGGGTATCGCCCTTCAAAAATTGGCTGAAGAAGATCCAACATTCCGCGTTGAAACTAACGTTGAAACTGGTGAAACAGTTATCTCTGGTATGGGTGAGCTTCACCTTGACGTCCTTGTTGACCGTATGCGTCGTGAGTTCAAAGTTGAAGCGAACGTAGGTGCTCCTCAAGTATCTTACCGTGAAACATTCCGCGCTTCTACTCAAGCACGTGGATTCTTCAAACGTCAGTCTGGTGGTAAAGGTCAGTTCGGTGATGTATGGATTGAATTTACTCCAAACGAAGAAGGAAAAGGATTCGAATTCGAAAACGCAATCGTCGGTGGTGTGGTTCCTCGTGAATTTATCCCAGCGGTTGAAAAAGGTTTGGTAGAATCTATGGCTAACGGTGTTCTTGCAGGTTACCCAATGGTTGACGTTAAAGCTAAGCTTTACGATGGTTCATACCACGATGTCGACTCATCTGAAACTGCCTTCAAGATCGCTGCATCTCTTGCACTTAAAGAAGCTGCTAAGACTGCACAACCAGCTATCCTTGAACCAATGATGCTTGTAACAATCACTGTTCCAGAAGAAAACCTTGGTGATGTTATGGGTCACGTAACTGCTCGTCGTGGACGTGTAGATGGTATGGAAGCACACGGTAACAGCCAAATCGTTCGTGCTTACGTTCCACTTGCTGAAATGTTCGGTTACGCAACAGTTCTTCGTTCTGCATCACAAGGACGTGGTACATTCATGATGGTATTCGACCACTACGAAGATGTACCTAAGTCAGTACAAGAAGAAATCATTAAGAAAAACAAAGGTGAAGAATAATTCACCGTCACTATAAAAGAAGTCACTTTGTGGCTTCTTTTTCTGTTTGGTAGAAATAGGTAAAAGTGCCTCAAATATGGTAAAATAGAAGGAGTATATTGTGAGGAAAATGGATGTCAACCACTTTTGAAATTTTAATGAATCAGTTGGGAATACCTGCTGAAATGAGAAATCATGAGGCCTTCTCTCAGGCTGAAATAGAACAAGTTATTGTTCATAAACGAAGCAAAGTTTGGGAGTTTCATTTTGTTTTTGAAAATATCTTGCCTTTTGAACTTTTTCTAGAGTTGAAAAGAGGCTTGAAGGAAGAATTTTTAAAAACGGGAAATCAGGCTAGTTTTGAGATAAAAACGAGAAATCAGGAATTTTCTAGAGAACTTTTACAAGCCTACTATCGAGAGGCTTTTTCGGATGGTCCTTGCGCTAGTCAAGGTTTTCGTTCTATATATCAGAATTTTCAGGTTCGCTTTGAAAATGACCAGTTAATCATTGAAGCTTCTGAGGCGGCAGATACAGAGCATTTTAGAAAAAATCATCTGCCAAATCTTAGCAAACAGTTGGAACTTTTTGGCTTTCCTAAATTATCCTGCATTTTAGAAAAAAATGAAGAACTCACGAGGGAAGAGCAAGAGGCCTTTCAGACGGAAAATCAAATGATTATCCAAGCTGCTAATGAAGAAACACTTCGGGCTATGGAACAATTGGAACAGATGGCGCCGCCTCCTCCAGTTGAGGATAAGCCTGTCTTTGATTTTCAAGCCAAGAAGGCAGCTGCCAAGCCAAAACTAGACAAGGCAGAGATTACTCCTATGATTGAGGTTAATACTGAGGAAAATCGTCTGGTTTTTGAAGGAGTTGTCTTTGATGTCGAGCAGAAGGTGACTAGAACAGGTCGTGTTTTGATTAACTTCAAGATGACAGACTACACTTCTAGCTTCTCCATGCAAAAGTGGGTCAAGAATGAAGAAGAAGCCCAGAAGTTTGACATGATCAAGAAAAATTCCTGGCTCCGTGTTCGTGGGAATGTTGAGGTCAATAATTTCACGCGAGACTTGACCATGAATGTACAGGATGTTCAGGAAGTCGTTCACTATGAGCGTAAAGACTTGATGCCAGAGGGAGAGCGTCGTGTTGAGTTCCATGCCCATACCAATATGTCGACCATGGATGCTCTTCCTGAAGTCGAAGAACTCGTTGCGAAAGCTGCTAAATGGGGTCATAAAGCCGTAGCAATCACGGACCATGGGAATGTTCAATCTTTCCCTCATGGCTATAAGGCAGCCAAGAAAGCTGGTATTCAGCTCATTTATGGAATGGAAGCAAATATCGTTGAAGATCGTGTTCCTATCGTCTATAACGAAGTGGAGATGGATCTTTCTGAAGCAACCTATGTAGTCTTTGACGTGGAAACGACAGGTCTATCAGCTATCTATAATGACTTGATTCAGGTGGCGGCTTCCAAGATGTATAAGGGTAATATCATCGCTGAATTTGATGAATTTATAAATCCTGGGCACCCCTTATCAGCCTTTACAACTGAATTGACAGGAATCACGGACGACCATGTAAAAAATGCTAAACCCTTGATTCAAGTTCTGAAAGAATTCCAAGAATTCTGTAAAGATACCGTTCTTGTAGCCCATAATGCAAGCTTTGACGTTGGCTTTATGAATGCCAACTATGAGCGTCACGGTCTGCCAAAAATTACTCAACCTGTCATCGATACGCTAGAGTTCGCTAGAAATCTCTATCCAGAGTACAAGCGACATGGTTTGGGACCCTTGACCAAACGTTTTGGTGTAGCTCTAGAACACCACCATATGGCCAACTATGATGCGGAAGCAACTGGCCGTCTGCTCTTTATCTTTATCAAAGAAGTAGCAGAAAAACACGGTGTTACTAACTTGGCACGATTAAACCTTGATTTAATCAGTCCAGACTCTTATAAAAAAGCTCGAGTCAAGCATGCGACCATCTATGTGAAAAATCAAGTGGGCTTGAAAAATATCTTTAAGCTGGTTTCCCTCTCTAATACCCAGTATTTTGAAGGAGTTCCACGGATTCCACGTACGGTGCTGGATGCCCATCGAGAAGGTTTGATCTTAGGTTCAGCCTGTACGGAAGGGGAAGTCTTTGATGCAGTCGTATCACAAGGTGTAGATGCGGCAGTCGAAGTAGCTAAATACTATGATTTTATCGAGGTTATGCCTCCGGCTATCTATGCACCTCTGATTGCCAAAGAGCAGGTTAAGGACATGGAGGAGCTTCAGACCATTATCAAGAGCTTGATTGAGGTCGGAGACCGTCTCGGTAAGCCAGTTCTTGCGACAGGGAATGTCCACTATATCGAACCTGAGGATGAGATTTATCGGGAAATCATTGTGCGAAGTCTAGGTCAAGGAGCCATGATTAACCGAACGATCGGTCATGGAGAAGCTGCCCAACCAGCTCCACTACCAAAGGCACACTTTAGAACAACTAATGAAATGTTGGATGAATTTGCCTTTCTAGGAGAAGATTTGGCTCGCAAGATTGTCATTGAAAATACTAATGCCTTGGCAGAAATCTTTGAGCCTGTAGAGGTCGTTAAAGGCGACTTGTATACACCTTTTATCGACCAGGCAGAGGAAACGGTCGCCGAGTTGACCTATAAAAAAGCTTTTGAAATCTATGGAAATCCACTCCCAGATATCGTTGATCTACGGATTGAAAAGGAACTAACCTCTATCTTGGGGAATGGATTTGCCGTGATCTATTTGGCTTCGCAGATGCTAGTGCATCGTTCAAACGAACGAGGCTACTTGGTTGGTTCTCGTGGGTCTGTTGGATCCAGTTTCGTTGCGACCATGATTGGGATCACCGAGGTGAATCCTCTCTCTCCTCACTATGTCTGTGGTCAGTGTCAGTACAGTGAGTTTATCACGGATGGTTCTTATGGTTCAGGATTTGATATGCCCAATAAAGACTGTCCAAATTGCGGTTATAAGCTCAGCAAAAATGGACAGGATATTCCTTTCGAGACTTTCCTTGGTTTTGATGGGGACAAGGTACCCGATATCGATTTGAACTTCTCGGGGGAGGACCAGCCGAGCGCCCACTTGGATGTTCGAGATATCTTTGGGGAAGAATATGCCTTCCGTGCAGGAACGGTTGGTACGGTGGCTGCTAAAACAGCCTATGGATTTGTCAAAGGTTACGAGCGAGATTATGGCAAGTTTTATCGTGATGCAGAGGTGGAACGCCTCGCTCAAGGTGCAGCTGGTGTCAAGCGGACGACGGGACAACACCCGGGGGGAATTGTTGTTATTCCTAACTACATGGATGTTTACGACTTTACGCCTGTCCAGTATCCAGCAGATGACGTGACGGCTGAATGGCAGACCACTCACTTTAACTTCCACGATATCGATGAGAACGTCCTCAAACTCGATGTGCTGGGACATGATGATCCGACCATGATTCGAAAACTCCAGGACTTGTCTGGGATTGATCCTAATGAAATCCCTATGGATGACGAAGGCGTGATGGCCCTCTTTTCTGGGACTGATGTGCTAGGTGTGACTCCTGAACAAATCGGAACTCCGACAGGCATGCTGGGGATTCCAGAGTTTGGAACCAACTTTGTCCGAGGCATGGTAGATGAAACGCATCCGACGACTTTTGCAGAATTGCTTCAGCTCTCAGGTCTGTCCCACGGTACTGACGTTTGGCTGGGTAATGCCCAAGATTTGATTAAGCAAGGGATTGCGGACCTATCAACTGTTATAGGTTGTCGGGACGACATCATGGTTTACCTCATGCACGCGGGTCTCGAACCTAAGATGGCCTTTACAATCATGGAACGGGTACGTAAGGGCTTGTGGCTCAAAATCTCTGAAGAAGAGCGCAATGGTTATATCGAAGCCATGAAGGCCAATAATGTGCCTGAGTGGTATATCGAATCTTGTGGAAAAATCAAGTACATGTTCCCTAAAGCCCATGCGGCAGCCTACGTTATGATGGCCTTGCGTGTAGCCTACTTCAAGGTTCACCATCCGATTTATTACTACTGTGCTTACTTCTCTATTCGTGCTAAGGCCTTTGATATCAAAACTATGGGGGCAGGCTTGGATGCCATTAAACGCAGAATGCAAGAAATTGCTGAAAAGCGGAAGAACAATGAAGCTTCCAACGTAGAAATTGACCTTTATACCACACTTGAAATCGTCAATGAGATGTGGGAACGTGGTTTTAAATTTGGCAAGTTAGACCTCTATCGTAGTGATGCGACTGAATTTATCATCGATGGAGACACCCTCATCCCACCGTTTGTCGCTATGGATGGGCTAGGCGAGAACGTTGCCAAGCAATTGGTACGCGCCCGAAAAGAAGGAGAATTCCTCTCTAAAACAGAACTGCGCAAGCGTGGAGGACTCTCATCAACCTTAGTTGAAAAGATGGATGAAATGGGAATTCTCGGCAATATGCCAGAGGATAATCAGTTGAGCTTGTTTGATGATTTGTTTTAATCTATTTTAAGGAGTTCAAGATGAAACTCAAAATTTTTGCGGAAGATAAGCCGGCTGAGAAGGTGTTTGAGTATCAATTAGAGCTTGCTGATCAGACAATTCTTCTATCGACAGCACTCTTGTCAGGTGCTATTGCTTTAGCAGGATTATTTTCTGCTTTGAAAGAAAAATAAAATAGAAAAGAGAAAATAGAATGGTTTTACCAAATTTTAAAGAAAATCTAGAAAAATATGCTAAGTTGTTAGTTGCAAACGGAGTGAACGTGCAACCTGGCCATACTTTGGCTCTCTCAATCGATGTGGAGCAACGTGAGTTGGCTCACTTAATCGTCAAAGAAGCCTATGCACTTGGAGCGCACGAAGTTATCGTCCAATGGGCAGATGACTTTCTAAACCGTGAAAAATTCCTTCATGCGCCGATGGAGCGTTTGGACAATGTACCAGAATACAAGATCGCTGAGATGAACTACCTTCTTGAAAACAAAGCAAGTCGCCTCGGTGTTCGTTCTTCTGACCCAGGTGCCTTGAACGGAGTGGATGCTGAAAAGCTTTCAGCTTCTGCTAAAGCTATGGGAATTGCCATGAAGCCAATGCGTATTGCAACCCAATCTAACAAGGTTAGCTGGACGGTTGCTGCTGCAGCTGGACTCGAGTGGGCTAAGAAGGTCTTTCCAAATGCTGCAAGCGACGAAGAAGCAGTCGATCTCCTTTGGGACCAAATCTTCAAAACTTGCCGTATCTACGAAGAAGATCCAGTTAAGGCTTGGGAAGAACATGCTGCTATCCTCAAGAGCAAGGCGGAAATGCTCAACAAAGAGCAATTCTCAGCTCTTCACTACACAGCACCTGGAACAGATTTGACACTTGGCTTGCCTAAGAACCACGTTTGGGAATCAGCTGGAGCTATCAATGCCCAAGGTGAAGGCTTCTTGCCAAACATGCCAACAGAAGAAGTTTTTACAGCTCCTGACTTCCGTCGTGCTGATGGTTATGTAACGTCTACAAAACCTCTTAGCTACAATGGAAATATCATCGAAGGCATCAAAGTAACCTTTGAAAATGGTCAAATTGTTGATATCACTGCTGAAAAGGGTGACCAGGTTATGAAGGACCTTGTCTTTAAGAATGCTGGTGCGCGTGCCTTGGGTGAATGTGCCTTGGTACCCGATCCAAGCCCAATTTCACAGTCAGGTATTACCTTCTTTAATACTCTTTTCGACGAAAATGCATCGAACCACTTGGCTATCGGTGCAGCCTATGCAACTAGCGTTGTTGGCGGAGCAGAGATGAGCGAAGAAGAACTTGAAGCTGCAGGGCTTAACCGTTCAGATGTTCATGTTGACTTTATGATTGGTTCTAACCAAATGGATATCGATGGTATCCGTGAGGATGGAACACGCGTACCACTCTTCCGCAATGGAGATTGGGCAATTTAAGGAGAATCTATGCTTGGAAGTATGTTTGTCGGTCTTTTAATCGGACTACTAGCAGGAGCTATCACTAATCGTGGCGAACGTATGGGATGCTTCGGGAAAATGTTTCTCGGCTGGATTGGTGCCTTTCTAGGACAATTACTCTTTGGTTCTTGGGGACCAAGCCTAAGCGGAACAGCCATTATCCCATCAGTTCTCGGGGCTATGATTTTGTTAGCCATTTTTTGGGAAAGAGGAAGCTAAGTTTCGATTAAAAAACTTGTATAATAATAAAGATTAAAGGAGGTTGGAATTGTTTCAACCTCTTTTTAAAGTGCTAGATAAAGTTATTTGAAAGCACTCATCTAAGCTTAGCCACAGACCTTTCAGTGACTGGTTCTTTTTATATTGCCTCAAGTATGGTACAATAAAAGCATGAGAATTCAACAATTACACTATATTATCAAAATTGTAGAGACTGGTTCGATGAATGAAGCTGCCAAGCAACTCTTTATTACACAACCGAGTCTATCAAATGCAGTTCGTGACCTAGAAAATGAGATGGGAATTGAGATTTTTATCCGAAATCCTAAAGGAATCACCCTCACACGTGATGGAATGGAGTTTCTATCCTATGCCCGTCAGGTTGTCGAGCAAACGCAACTTCTAGAAGAACGCTATAAGAACCCAATCGCTCATCGCGAGCTTTTTAGTGTGTCTTCGCAACACTATGCCTTTGTAGTTAATGCCTTTGTTTCCTTGCTCAAGAAAAGCGATATGGAAAAGTACGAGCTTTTTTTGCGTGAAACGAGAACCTGGGAGATCATCGATGATGTCAAGAACTTCCGTAGTGAAGTAGGGGTCCTCTTTTTAAATAGCTATAACCGGGACGTTCTTTCGAAGATGTTGGATGACAACCATCTCGTTGCCCACCATCTCTTTACAGCCCAACCCCATATCTTTGTCAGCAAGACCAACCCTCTTGCTAAGAGAGACAAGGTGCAGTTGGCAGACCTAGAAGACTTCCCATACTTGAGTTATGACCAAGGTACCCATAATTCCTTCTATTTCTCAGAAGAGATTTTGTCTCAGGAACACCACAAGAAATCCATCGTTGTTAGTGACCGTGCGACCTTGTTCAATCTCTTGATTGGTTTGGACGGATATACCATCGCGACTGGTATCCTTAATAGTAACCTCAATGGAGACAATATCGTTTCGATTCCACTTGATATTGATGATCCTATTGAACTGGTTTATATCCAGCATGAGAAAACTAGCTTGTCTAAGATGGGTGAACGCTTCATCGAGTACCTACTTGAAGAAGTTCGCTTTGATAAGTAATTTGAATAAATGAGAAGAGAAAAGAAGAATGACGACATTAAATACAAATGATTTTGATTTTCACTTGCCAGAGGATTTGATTGCTCAGACTCCTTTGGAAAAGCGCGATGCCTCTAAACTCTTGATGGTCAATCGCAAAACAGGTGAATTTCAAGATCGCCACTTTCACTCTATTATCGAAATGCTAGAGCCAGGTGATGCCCTGGTTATGAATGATACCCGCGTTTTGCCAGCTCGACTTCATGGTCAAAAAGAAGAAACAGGGGGTCATGTTGAACTCTTGCTCTTGAAAAATACAGCAGGAGATGAGTGGGAAGTACTGGCTAAACCAGCTAAACGTCTCAAGGTCGGCACCCGCGTTATCTTTGGTGATGGTCGTCTAAGCGCAGTTGTGACCGAGGAATTAACCCATGGAGGTCGTATTGTTCGCTTTGAGTATGAGGGGATTTTCCTTGAAGTGCTTGAAAGCCTTGGAGAAATGCCTTTGCCTCCTTATATCCACGAAAAGTTGGATGACCGTGAACGTTACCAGACCGTCTATGCCAAGGAGAGTGGTTCAGCGGCTGCTCCGACTGCAGGTTTGCATTTTACCAAGGAGTTACTAGAAGAAATCCAGCAAAAAGGTGTTCACCTTGTCTACTTGACCTTGCATGTTGGTCTTGGTACCTTTAGACCTGTTTCAGTCGACAATCTAGATGAGCACGAGATGCACTCAGAGTTTTACCAATTGTCTGAGGAAGCTGCAGCGACCTTGCGTCAGGTCAAGGAAAATGGAGGTCGCGTGATTGCCGTGGGGACAACCTCAATCCGTACGCTAGAAACTATCGGAAGCAAGTTTGACGGTCAAATTCAAGCAGACTCTGGCTGGACCAATATCTTTATCAAGCCAGGTTATGACTGGAAGGTTGTGGATGCTTTTTCTACTAATTTCCACTTGCCTAAGTCAACACTGGTCATGCTCGTTTCAGCCTTTGCAGGACGTGAATTGGTCCTCGAAGCCTACCAGCATGCTATTGACCAAAAATATCGTTTCTTTAGCTTTGGCGATGCCATGTTTATCTATTAAAGCTATTGAAAAATCAAAGAAGATATAAAGAGAGACTGATTCATTCTTGGATCAGTTTTTTGCTTGATCTTACACAAAGTTACCAAAATAGCTATTGAATTATATGGAAATAAATGATACACTGAAAACTACAGGTTAGCCGTCAAAAATATATGTAATTTCGGACTAGCCATTTTAGATTCAGACTAAACTGGGTCACCATTTCAAAAGGAGATTTTTATGAAAAACAAAACATTGCGTTACACTAGTCTTTCAGCTCTTGCTTTGCTGGCGGTCTTAACATTAGCTGCTTGTGGAGGAAATACTGAAAAAACTACAGCATCTTCAAGCAAAGAGGCTTCTTCTAAAGTAACTAAGGAGTCATCAAGTAAAACAGAAGCTAGTCAAAAAGAGGAGCAGAAGTCTGAGACAAGTTCTTCAAGCGCTACAGGTAGTCAAACTGAGACAAAGGCGGAAAATCAAAAAGATTATTCTAAATTCCTTGGAACTTGGGAGAATTATGCTGGAACAACTGCTACAGTCACAGCGGATGGAATCGTGACCATTCAAAGCTCAAAAGGCACCTTTAAATATGAGATGGACAAAGTAGAGGAGAAGGACGGTTACTATTTGACAGGAATTCATCTTGTTGGTGGTGGAGAAGGAGCACGCCTTATCTTTACCCCAGCAGGCGTAGCAAATGAATTAACTGGTACGGATGGTAGCCAAGACGTCTTGGCAATCGGCCAATCACCAAGCGACAAAGATAGTCATTTTTACCGTAATTAAGAATACCAGTAAGAAGTAAGGGTGTAGAAACGCTCTTACTTTTTTAATAGTTTTCGAAGCATAAAATTTTAAGCATTCAAATTTACACGACGTTTAAGTTGGACGATAAACCTGCCCACTTTGAAGCGCAAGTACTAAATCGCTAACAACACAAAAGCCCTGATGTAGGGCTTTTTTTACTTGCTAGTATAAGAAATCAATGCCGTAGTTTTCTTTTAGATAGGTTGCCAACTCGGCTTTTTCTTCCTCTCTAAATCGACAGAGGCTAAGAGCGAGTCGCAATATCAGGGCACTTGTATTGATGATAACATTTGACTTAGAAATATCTTCTAGCTGGGTGACCTCTCTCAGATCAAAATCTAAATAGTAAGCTTTGCTGTTGGTATGGTCAGGGTCACTGACATCCACTTCAACATAAGATGCTCGCAACAATTCTTCTTTTGGGATGAAAATTTCCTTGGAAAAGAAGAGCCCAGGATAGACATAAATACCTTCCAAGGTGAACTCAAAGGAGAGTCTGCGACTAGAAAGTCTTTTGATGCCTGCAATCGTTGCATAGATAGCAGTGAAAAAGAGGATGGTTGGTACCACAGTGAGAAGACTGAGCTGAGAAAAGTCGATCAATCCATGCGCGAGAAAAAAGAAAAATTGAAAGAATATACCTACCGCAAAAACTAGATAGCCGACACCGACAAATTTTGAATAATAGATTTTCATAGAAACCTCCAGATATAGAATTGAACTCTCCAACGCTTTTTCAGTAGAAGTCGTAAAGATCATGCAGAGTTAAAATTTTAGGTATTCCCATCATATCCTATGGAGCGAAGTTCTGTCAACCTTTTAGCAAGATGTGGCTCTTAGCTATCTTATGACCTAGCAAGTTGGTTTATGGTATACTAGGATAATAAAATTCCAAAATTTGAAGACTTGTTTTCATAAATAGAAAGAGGTCAATATGTTTTTTCTCGGACGCCGTCGTGTCTTTATCGGCGAATGCAATGGTCAGGCTGTTTATTATGACCAAAAGACAGGAGAGGCTTTAGCTGCTCCAAAGAGTAAGTTGCTCAATACTGAAAAAGCTGGTGAAACGAATTCTTTTATTCCTGAATTGGTAATTCTCTTACTAGCAGGTGGACCTGCAATTTCGGGCTTCTTTTCCCTCAAGTTTATTGGTGTCTATAACTGGTTCAGTCTAGCCTGTATTCTTCTATTTTGGTTGATGCAGTTTTCCTTGTTGGTTGCTATACTTGAACGAGCACTTTATAAAAATGTTCGAAAGGCCCAGCCAACGACAGAGAAAGTCTTTTTCTTTGCAGCATCTCATAATTTGTTTGTAAAAAACCAGTTTGATCCTAGACAACTGTCTGCTTTACCTTATCGATTTGCCCGCTTTGTAGTAAATATAGTGTCTATCTATTACTTTTTGTATTTCTTGATTCTTCCTCTAAAATTTGGCCAACCGATTGGTGATGAAGGCTATGGTTTGTGGTTTGCTGGCTTGTTATTCTTTTCAGTATTTCTTTTGTATAACCAAAACAATCCAGTTCGCTTTGTGAAGATTATGAGATTATACAGCCAAGGAAAAGTACGATTTAAGGAAGAAGTGGAACATTGAGAAACTATCTTGGGATTCTGCTAAATATCTAGAGAAAATCTTTTAGAAAAACAAAAATGCCTTGTAAATCAAGGCTTTTTCCTGTTGTATTTAGATGCCCCCTACAGGGATTTGGAAAGGACTTTCATATTGAGAGCAATTAAAAATATTGAAATATAAGTGATTTTAGGTATTTTCAATGTCATGATTTAAAAATGGGACAAAAGTGGGGCAAAAACCATACAGATTCTAAACTGTATGGTTCTTTTTTTATCTAACCAAGAAAGGTTAAAACTTATTAAAACAAATGCAATCAACTGTTGAAAACTTTTTAGTCCGTGTAATATAAAAACAAGTAAAAAGTTGAACTATAGGGAATATTGTGTCATAATAGGTAATAGATGAATAATTAATAGATTGGAAATAATGCTTTCTTACCTTAACAAGTTGAATTGGTTATACATTTTTTCGTCGCAATTGTGTCTATCTCTCGAGTTTAGCTAGTTTTTATAAGCTCTGGCTTCTAATCAATATAACAAATTTTAGAAGTGCATAAGACAAGATGGTGACATTACTACAGTCATTTCTAGTCACCATATGTTGCTGGCACAGGCTGTTTGTAGTGTTGGCTATTTACTAGTCAGTTTAATCGGAGTGTTTAATTTTTATTGTTGAAAGGTTTTTATATGGCGAAAATTCTATCTTTAGGTCTGACAGGTAAGAAATTACTTGCTCAGGGGTTCTTGTTTGTTCTGCTAGGTCTCATCTTGATGGTCACGGGGACTTGGTTGCCAGTAAAGGTTATTCGACTGGTTCTGTTTTTAGCTTGGATAGCAACGGTCTTAGATTTAGTATTACGTATTTTCAAAAAAAGTCAGTCAACGGACACCTTGGGAGTTGCACTGGTTAAATTGTTAGTGCTGGGATATTTGCTTGGCTCCAATCTTGCGACGGATGTGCCGATTTATATTTTGGCTCTTGTGATTGGAGTTTATCAGATTTTTCATGCTAGTATTAACCTTGTCACCTATGTTCTCTACCGCAAAAACAAAATTCGACCTCGTTTTCGTCTCTTACTAGATGGACTCGTACTAGTTTTTCTTGGTGGGACTAGTCTTTTGTCCTCTACAGGAAATTCTGTCTTTCAACTCTTTGTATTAGGGGCTTATTTTTTCCTTTATGGTGTGTCCAATATCCGTGATGGTTTCTTGTTTGAGGAGGAAATTGGGAAAAACCATCTCAAACGTCGTGTAAGAATGAGCTTACCTATTGTCCTAGCCGCTCTCATCCCTGCAAGAACTTTAGCAAAAATTAACAAATTTATGCTGGAAAATGCTGATGAGGAAGAAGATATCCATCTTGGAATAGTGAAGTCTGGTAAGACAGCGGAGCTTGAAATTTTTGTTCATACAGCTGAGACCTCTCTGTTTTCGGCAATTGGTCATGTGGATATCTGCTATCAAGGCCGTGTTATTTCTTATGGCAACTATGATCCGTCTTCTGAGACCTTATTTGGCATGGTAGGAGATGGTGTCTTATATTTCTGTGATCGTGACAAGTACATTGACCTATGTAAACGTGAGAGTCAAAAAACGCTTTTTGGTTATGGGATAGATTTGACGCCTGAAATGGAAAAAGCAGTTCAGAAAAAGTTGGCTGAATTGAAACAACTGACGATTCCATGGGAGCCAAGTGCAGAT
The DNA here is from genome assembly GCF_047463635.1 of Streptococcus infantis. Lineage (GTDB taxonomy): Bacteria > Bacillota > Bacilli > Lactobacillales > Streptococcaceae > Streptococcus > Streptococcus infantis_W. The sequence goes on along the minus strand of NZ_JASHDL010000005.1, from coordinate 66,558 downwards.
AAAATAATGACAGGTGATGGTAAGGAAGACTACACCTACGCTTATAAAATCAGACATGAGACAGATGGGGAACTTTATAAATTTATCAAATCTAAGTTTAAATCCTACTTTGTCTTGTCCACAAACTGTGTGCTCTTGGCTGATACCATAGTCGGTCAAGCTGGAACAGATATCCTCTCACCAAAAGGATTTATCGCTCCAGGAACTTACCAAGCCTACCTTGATCGAGAGTTTGAAAAACCAAATAGTATAGTCGTATCTAAACATGTTTATTAAGGAGAATTTATGAACTTAGTTAAAAAATATACTCCGTTAATCCTTTTTATAGGGCTGGTTGCTCTTGTAATTCTGAATGCATCGAGCTTTATATCAGGAGCAATCTCTCTCTTTGATGTAATATCAACCTTGATTTATGGTGCTGTTATTGCTTTTGTGCTTAATGTTCCTATGAAAAAAATTGAACAGTACTTAGTTAAATTGAAGGTAAAGGCAGAGTTGCGTCGTCCGATTGCCATGGTACTTGTTTTCCTAGCTCTTATCTTAATCGTGATTGCTCTTTTGGTTTTGGTGCTGCCAACCCTAGCTCAGACTATTAGTCAGCTGGGAACAGTCCTTTCAACAGTCCTTACTCAACTTGGGAAATTTCTAGGCAGCTCGGAATTTGTAACCAAAGACATGTTGTCAACTATCGTATCAGGCATACAGGGACAATCTAGTTCTATTAGCCAAGCTTTGATAGGTTTTTTATCAGGTCTGACTAGTAATATCGGCAATATTTTTTCAAGTTTGATGAATGCCTTTTTGATTATAGTCTTCACCTTTTTATTTTTATCCAGTAAGGAACATTTGGCAGCGATGACGAGTCGACTTCTAAAAGTTTTTCTTCCAGAGAAGGTGGTGATAAAGTTGACTTACATTGGACAAGTAGCACTAGAGACTTATGACCAATTTTTGATGAGTCAGCTGATTGAAGCAGTTATCATAGGAGTTATGATAGCGGTTGGTTACAGCATGTTTGGGATACCCTATGGAGTAATGACAGGTATCTTTGCAGGAGTGCTATCGTTCATTCCTTATGTAGGGCCTATGATTGCTTGTGTTGTGGGAGCGATTTTTATCTTCACAGTGAGTCCTACTCAAGCCTTACTTTCTCTTCTTCTATATCAAGTTATACAGCTGATTGAAGGAAACCTTATTTATCCTAGAGTTGTAGGTCAGTCTATTGGTTTGCCAGCTATTTTCACGCTTGCGGCTGCTAGTATTGGAGGCAATCTCTTTGGCTTACTTGGGATGATATTCTTTACACCGATATTTGCTGTTATCTATCGATTGGTTAAGGAATTTGTCGTTGCAAAGGAAAATCAGCTAGATTAAGAAAAACTAAATTTAATAAGATATACTGAGAAGAGAGTGAGAGATTCTCTTCTCTTTTATTTTTAAATACTTTTCTACAAAAAGCTATTAGACGTTAAAAAAAGCCTTGGTTTCAAGGCTTATTTCTGTTGATTTAGATGTGCCCCCTGCAGGGCTCGAACCTGCGCCCCATAGCTTAAGAGTCTACTGCTCTACCAACTGAGCTAAGGAGGCAACAGAAAAAGCTGAGAATGTAACTTCCCAGCTATTTTAATATGCCCAAAATGGCAGCTAGATTATTTACGAAAGGCATCAAGGATATAGGTGAAACCAACAATTAAAAATGCAAAGGCAACGACATAAACGACAAAGACACTTGTAGCTACTGGATTGAACAAAATCACTAGACCTAGTAAAAATGCAAGCAACGCTATCCACATGATACGGTTGCCAATAATAGGGAAAATCAATCCCAGACGATTGCCTTTAAAGAAAGCTATAATGGCTTCTACAATTAACCAAATTCCTAAAATAGTTGGAATGACAACTGGCAGCGTCACAAAGCCATAGGCAACGAGGTAAAGAGCTAAGAGAAGATTAACAATCCCTTGGAAAAGATGAGCTGGTGAGCGAAGCTCTTTTGGTACAGAGAAATAGCCTAAAATAGCTGCTATAGAAGAAACCAGTAAACCAAATGCAATCCACCAGCTGTAAGCAACAAGATTAGCTACTGGGTTTGTAAATAGGAAAAGTCCTAAAAGGACAAAAACAACTCCTGCAAGGAATAGCAGTAAACGATTAGAAAATTTCATTTCAATACCCCCTATATAGTATAGTTTTCTAATAAAACTATTGTACTTATTTTTATAGAAAATGTCAATAAAATAAATAAACAATTTGGAAGTTTCAGTCTGACTTACAAAAAGAAAAGGAGTTTTCACTCCTTTTCACAGATTGAAGACAAAGTCCTTATAAAAGTGTCTTCTAAAGATTTTAACTTCAATCTGAAGCGAGGTTATCCTCGCTTTTTCTATTTATCAAACAATTCCTTATTTTCAATTAAGAGCTCTAGTGGAGATTTATCTCTTGCTTCAATAAAACCAGGTTCATATTGGGTATGAAGTGTTCTTTTCTGAGAAGTTGGATCAATATACAACTCTTTTCCATCTTCTGTGTATAGTTGGTTGCCTCTTGTTAGGTAAAGTAAATCCTCTAAGTACTGTCCATCAGTATGTAGGAAATGCTCGATGTATTTGACAGCTTTTAAGATTTCACTTACTTTATCAGAGTATTCATTAGATTCAAGAACACTCTTTTCTAACTCAATCTCTTTACTCGTTCCAAAGAGTTGGGTTGGAGTTGCATTAAAATATTCCGCTATCTTATCCAAATTTGCAAAGGTAGGATAGCTTTTTTGTTTTTCATAATCAGAGATGTCTGGAAAGATTGCTCATAAAAAAAATGTGGGGCAAATGATGGGGCAAATCAGTTATAGACAAGCAAAAAAGCCTTGAAATCAAGGCTTTTTCCTGTTGATTTAGATGCCCCCTGCAGGGCTCGAACCTGCGACCCATAGATTAAGAGTCTACTGCTCTACCAACTGAGCTAAGGAGGCAAATAAAAAGCTGTATTGGTGCCGAAACTTCACGGTTTGTATTGAACCCGCGCAATTAAGCAGGTGGGCAACTCGCTCTAACTGAAGCTGTTTCCGTGTGAGACGGCCTACATGCTGTTAGAAGACTTTTGTTTCCCTAATAATACAAAAAATAGTCGGTCAACACTTAAGTGTGAGGTCGTACACCACAGCGTTTCTATGTTTATATAATACCACTTTTTCAAAAAAAATCAAGGGGTAAATGTAATTATTTGGATAGGATTTCACAAATTTCGTAATTTATCTATGGTTTCCTTGCGTTGAGCTAGGGCACGTTCGTATTTCCCAGTATCTTCTGGTGAGAAGTAGCTATGGTCGCGAATTTTTTCTGGTAAATAATCTTGCTTGACCCAGTGGCCAGGATAGCTATGAGGATAGAGGTAGTTTTGAGCATTGCCTAGCTCCTTGCTACCGCTATAGTGACCATCTCGCAGGTGTCTTGGGATTGGTAAGTGACCAGACGTTTTAAGGTCAGCCAGAGCCTTATCCATAGCCACATAGGCTGAGTTGGATTTTGGAGAAAGGGCCAAATCAATTACGACATTGGCGATGAGGATACGAGCCTCAGGGAAACCAATCCTCTGCGCCGCATCCAGAGCAGTGACGGTATGAATCTGCGCTTCAGGATTGGCCAAGCCGATATCTTCGTAGGCAATGACGGTCAAGCGACGAGCGAGACTAGGCAAATCACCAGCCTCTATCAAGCGAGCAGCATAGTGGAGACTAGCATCGACATCTGAGCCACGAATGGATTTCTGTAGAGCAGAGAGAACATCATAGTGCCCATCCCCATCCTTGTCCATAGTGATGTAGCTTCTCTGGAGGCTGTTTTCCATAATATCAAGCGTGATATGGCGGATACCTTCATTATTTTCCGGAGTCGAAAGAACGGCCAAATCCAGTGAGTTGAAGGCAGAACGGAGATCTCCATTGGTAGATGTTGCGATAAAATCAAGGGCATCATCATCTAACTCAACTGGAAAATCAAAACCTCGTTCAGGGTCAGTCAAGGCGATTTGAATGGCTTTTTTGACATCTTGGTTAGACAGAGGTTCCAATTCAAAAATCTGAACACGGCTACGGATGGCTGGAGTGACAGAAAAGAAAGGATTTTCAGTTGTCGCACCAATCATGATGACCAGGCCACTTTCCAAAAGTGGCAGGAGAAAGTCTTGCTTGGTCTTGTCTAAGCGGTGGATCTCGTCTAGGAGTAGTACAAGACCACCTGAAAACTTGGCTTCTTCGGCGATTTCTTGGAGACGTTTTTTACTATCAACTGTCGCATTAAAGGTCCGAAAGGCATACTTGGTCGTTCCAGCGATGGCTGAGGCGATACTGGTTTTTCCGATACCCGGAGGTCCATAGAGAATCATAGACGATAGGCGGTTAGCCTCCACCATGCGACGGATGATTTTTCCTGGGCCGACCAGATGCTCCTGACCGATAACCTGGTCGATGGTTTTAGGGCGCATGCGAAGCGCGAGATTGTCTGGCATAGCAGTCCTTTCTAACGTGGATTTTAGTTTCATATTTTTTGAGTAGAATAACTCATCCAATATATCTTACTATGTCCATTCTAGCCTATTAGTTGTGATATTTCAATGGTTTTGTAATATTCAGGGTGTGAGATAGAATTTTTCTGACTATTTAATTTGATGAGGAGAGGTATCAGCATGAAAGAATGGATCTTCCTTAAAGCTCAAAATATGATAGTTGAGTCTAAAGAAGTGGAATTGCTGACTTGAGAAATAATATTGCTAAATGTCATTGTATGAACTATAATGAAAAGAGAGGTGATAAGGAATGGAAATAATGGAATTACCAAGTTAGGAAGTTTTGATTTTTACAAAACAAATTCGTCATTGGATTCTTAGTGATCAAGTTATTTCAGGAAAAAGAAAATTTTTCTTCCGGGAAGATACTCCAAAAGAGATTTTAGATTTGTACGAAAACATTAAATCTAAACTTGATTTTGCTTACCAAGAAGTTCATTCTAATAATTATGAATTGGAAAAATATGAAAAATAGAATAATTGGTGTTTTTAAAGTAGTAAGTCGTCTTCTTGTAATATAGTGGAATGAAATAGAAACCGAACAAATCAAGTAGGGAATTCAAACCAATTTCTAACAATGTTTTAGAAACCTTGGCGTACTATTCCAAATTCAATAAACTACAACTGTTAAAAATCCTGATTTCGAAGACTTGAGAGTTAATCAATTTGTAAAAATTGGAGATAAAAAGTATAGAGTACGCAGTGTTCCTATGATTCATTCAACTCCGCCTCAGTCTGTCTTAAATCGAGATACTTTTACAATTGACTATACAAATGATGAATGGATCGAGAAAGAAGCAGTATTTACCACTCAAAAAAATAGACATGAATAAATTGGCTACCCTTAGAACCACATCTAGGAGCTTTTATGTATAAGAGAATAATAAGTATCACTCCTTTACAATACGTGTAGCACGTGTTATAATGGTGTTGTCAGGAGGTAAAAGCGCTATGCCTATGACACAAAAAGAGATGGTCAAACTTCTTACGGCTCATGGTTGGATAAAAACCAAAGGCGGTAAAGGCTCCCATATTAAAATGGAGAAGCAAGGGGAAAGACCTATCACAATCCCTCATGGTGAACTGAATAAGTACACTGAAAGAGGGATAAGAAAGCAAGCTGGGTTGTAAAATTCAGCCCCTGCTTTTTGATATGGAGGTAGTGAAATGTTAGTGACATATCCAGCTTTATTTTATTATGATGATACAGATGGGGTAAAAGCGACTTATTTTGTTCATTTCCCAGATTTTGAATACTCAGCTACACAAGGTGCGGGGATTTCTGAGGCTTTAGCTATGGGTTCGGAGTGGTTAGGAATTACTGTCGCAGATTTAATAGAGAGTGATAGAGATTTGCCCCAGCCATCAGATATCAATAGCTTGTCTTTAATTGATAATGATCCTTTTAAAGATGATGAAGATTTCGTGTCAACCTATGACCTTGATAAATCTTTTATTTCTATGGTATCTGTTGATGTATCAGAGTACTTAGGAAGTCAGGAACCAATTAAAAAGACCTTGACCATACCAAGATGGGCAGATAAGTTGGGACGAGAAATGGGACTTAACTTTTCTCAGACTTTGACAGACGCTATTGCAGATAAGAAAATACAAGCATAAGATTAAGTGTGACATCGTGGGAATGGCCAATAAAAAAGCACATCTAATTGTGCTGGTTACTTGTCTATTGATTTTATAGATTTCTTAGCCCTTTCGAGGGCTTTTTGTGTTGAGTTTTTGGAAAAAATAAAGAAATCAGACTGTTAAGAAAATCACTAATACCAAGGGTTTAAATGAGGTAATATGGTATAATTAGGACATAAAATAATTTTGTGGTAAGATGGTAGTATCTATTTTAGCATATTTCCGAGCAATCGGGGCGATTTAAGAGTCGCATAGAAAGAGGACAAAATGGCAACATACGGATTTTTAGATGTTTTAGAGGAAGAGTTGGAGAAGAACTTTCCCTTTGACTTTGAGATTAGTTGGGACAAGCGCAACCACGCGGTTGAAGTGAGTTTTTTGTTAGAAGCGCAAAATGCTGCAGGTGTGGAGATGGTGGATGAGGATGGAGAGGTTTCATCAGATGACATTCTCTTTGAAGAAGCAGTGCTTTTTTACAATCCTGCCAAATCAACAGTCAATGAGGAAGACTATTTGACGGTCATTCCTTACTTGCCTAAAAAAGGATTTTCTCGCGAATTTTTAGCTTATTTTGCGCTTTTCCTTAAAGATACTGCCGAGGTTGGACTAGATGCCCTTATGGACTTTTTGGAAGACCCAGAAGCAGAAGAATTCGTCATGGAATGGAACCAAGAAGTCTTTGAAGAAGGAAAAGTTGGCTTGGAAGAAGGAGAATTTTATCCTTATCCGAGATACTAGGAGTTGGTTGGAGATTTTATGAAGAAAATTGGGATTTATTTGGTTTATGTGCTAGCTGTTGTCTTTATTATGCTGGCTTGTGCTTGTGGAACCATCGCATTTGCAGAGTTGGGGTATTCCGCATTTTTAGCCTTTACTTTTGGTTATACCTTCGCTCTTATAAGCATGTATTTAATCTTTATTCTTCATGAGCTGGGTCATGCTTTTTGTGGATACTTGACAGGCTATCGTCTGGTGGCTTTTGGATTAGGGAACTTTCTTTTAACCAAAAAGTCAGGCAGGCTTCATCTTAGTCGAACAGCAGTTATAAAAAATGTTGGTGCTCAGTATATTGGTTTAAAAGAGGATGAAAGTGATCAAAGAATCATCCTGATGCTTTCAGGAGGCTTGATGGTTCATCTCAGCTTGATATTATTGGCGATAGTGTTTGGATTTTTGACAAGAAGCTGGTATTTTGCAGGCACTTGGATTTTTCTTAATTTGTCTTTCTTCTTAAATAACATTTTGCCAGTCGGCATCACCGATGGCGCAAAAATTTGGGAATTGCTACAACACCCTGAAAATACCAAATACGCCTACCTGATGTTGAGGCATTCTGCCCAGACCTTGCTAGCTCCTCAAGAATATGATTTAAAAGACTTTATCATGCCTGTTGATGAGGAGGCGAGAGGGAGTTTTGCAGAAAGTGTTCAGACTCTTCAGGGGTTGGTATTCATATTGGACGATAATATAGAGCTTGCAACGCAAGAGTTTCAGTCTGTGCTAGAGAAAACAGATAATCCAATGTCTAAAACTAGTTCTCAATTATACCTTCTTCAAATTGCTCTGATGGAAGGAGATAATAAGAAAGAGGAAGAATATGCAAGTATTCGAGGGGTCAAATCCTTTTTATCTCTAAAAACAGCAGATATGCAGGTCATTCAAGCTTGGTATCAATTTAAGGTAAAGAAAGATGTAGTTCAAACTCACAAGGCTATGAAGATTGCTAGACAGAAAATGAATAGCAGCCGGATGTTACGGGATGAGAAAAGCTATTATCAAAACTGGTTATCCGAGCTGGGAAAGGAATTAACCGAAGGAGTCTAACATGGAAGTAGAGATTTCTGATTTCACAGGCTGCAAGATTGCTTTGTTTTGTGGGGATAAGGTCTTGACTATCTTACGCGATGATAAGGCAAGCATTCCCTGGCCCAATATGTGGGAGTTGCCCGGTGGTGGACGTGAAGGCGATGAAAGTCCTTTTGAGTGCGTAGTGCGTGAAGTTTATGAAGAACTGGGAATTCATCTGACTGAGGATTGTCTGCTTTGGAGTAGGGTTTACCCAAGTATGCTTTTTACAGATAAACAATCCGTATTTCTAGTTGGCAAGTTGACACAGGAGCAGTTTGATAGTATCATCTTTGGTGATGAAGGACAGGGTTATCAGCTCATGAATGTTGAGGAATTTCTTAGTTCCAGTCAAGTTGTACCTCAGTTGCAAGAAAGATTGAAAGATTATTTAAAAGTAAGTGATTAGAAAGGATGGTTCAGTTAAATTTCTAAACTGAATCCGCCCTAAACACTGTGCCAAAAAGATAAACTTTTCTTAGACACAAGCGTCTTCAGAGAGTTTCCTATTTTGGCTTTGTGTTTTACGGGCTTGGTATCTTAATGATGGAAACATGGCAAGAGTTAAAAGTTACAGTGAAGCGTGAGGGAGAGGAATTGGTTTCCAATCTCTTGATTGAGCTAGGTGCCCAAGGTGTTGCGATTGAAGACAGCATGGACTATGTGGGAAATGTCGACCGTTTTGGTGAGATTTTCCCAGAAGTCGAGCAACAGGAAGAAATCGTGGTGACTGCCTACTACCCTGACACAGTTGATGTAGCAGTGGTGGAAGCGGACTTGCAAACTCGTCTTGCAGAATTGACAGATTTTATGGATCTGGGCGAAGTCAAGATTGGCACGACTGCCTTGGCTGAGGAAGACTGGGCAGATAATTGGAAGAAATACTATGAACCAGCTCGTATCACCCATGACCTAACCATCGTACCGTCATGGACGGACTATGAGGCGACTGCTGGCGAGAAGATTATCAAGCTAGATCCAGGGATGGCCTTTGGGACAGGAACCCACCCGACGACTAAGATGAGCCTTTTTGCCTTGGAGCAGGTTCTTCGTGGTGGGGAAACGGTGCTAGATGTAGGGACTGGTTCAGGGGTTCTTTCTATTGCAAGCTCACTCCTAGGAGCCAAGGAAATTTTCGCCTATGACCTGGACGATGTGGCGGTTCGTGTCGCTCAGGAAAATATTGAGCTCAATCCTGGTATGGAAAACATCCATGTAGCGCCAGGTGATTTGCTCAAGGGCGTAGAGATTGAGGCAGATGTCATCGTGGCTAACATCCTAGCAGATATCCTTATTCATCTGACAGATGATGCTTATCGTTTGGTTAAGGACGAAGGTTACCTGATTATGAGTGGCATTATCAAGGACAAGTGGGACATGGTGCGTGAGTCGGCTGAGTCAGCAGGATTCTTCCTTGAAACCCACATGATTCAAGGGGAGTGGAATGCCTGTGTCTTCAAGAAGACCAAAGATATCTCTGGTGTGATTGGAGGCTAGCATGCAGCAGTATTTTGTTAAAGGTTTGGCAAGCTCACCTGTCACCATCGAGGACAAGGAGACCAGCAAGCACATGTTTCAGGTTATGCGCCTGAAGGAAGATGATGAGGTTACTCTAGTTTTTGATGATGGGATCAAGCGCTTGGCGCGCGTGCTGGATGTGGAAAATCGTCAGTTTGAGTTGGTCCAAGAGTTACCTGATAATGTGGAACTGTCAGTCCAAGTGACCATAGCATCAGGATTTCCCAAGGGGGACAAGCTGGAGTTCATCACTCAAAAAATAACCGAACTCGGTGCTAGTCAGATTTGGGCCTTCCCTGCTGACTGGTCCGTTGCCAAGTGGGACGGCAAAAAATTGGGCAAAAAGGTCGAGAAGTTAGAAAAAATTTCCCTTGGAGCAGCCGAGCAAAGCAAGCGTAACTTCGTTCCAAGTATCACCCTTTTTGAGAAAAAGGCAGATTTTCTAGCACAACTGGACCAGTTTGACCGCATCGTGGTTGCCTATGAAGAGTCGGCTAAAGAAGGAGAAGCAGCTGCGCTTATACAAGCAGTCTCGGGTCTTGAAAAAGGAGCAAAACTGCTCTTTGTCTTTGGTCCAGAAGGTGGTCTTTCACCTGCGGAAATTGAGAGTTTTGAGGCTAAAGGAGCTGTTCTAGCAGGACTTGGCCCTCGGATTCTAAGAGCAGAGACAGCGCCGCTTTATGCCTTATCAGCCATCAGTGTATTGCTAGAATTAGAGAAATAAGAGGAAGAAGATGGAACAAAAACACCGTTCAGAATTTCCTGAAAAGGAACTTTGGGATTTAACAGCCCTATATCAAGACCGTGAGGATTTCTTGCGTGCGATAGAAAAGGTGCGTGAAGACATCAATCAATTTAGTCGTGACTACAAGGGCAATCTTCACGTTTTTGAAGATTTCGAGAAGGCCTTTGCAGAATTGGAACAAATCTATATTCAGATGAGTCATATAGGTAATTACGCCTTTATGCCTCAGACGACAGACTACAGCAATGAAGATTTTGCAAATATCGCCCAGGCTGGGATGGAGTTTGAAACAGATGCCAGCGTAGCCTTGGCCTTCTTTGATGATGCCTTGGTAGCAGCAGATGAAGAAGTCTTGGACCGTTTGGGTGACTTGCCATATTTGACTGCAGCCATTCGTCAAGCCAAAATCAAAAAAGCCCACTATCTAGGGGCTGATGTGGAGAAGGCTTTGATCAATCTGGGTGAAGTTTTCTACAGTCCACAGGACATTTACACTAAGATGCGAGCTGGTGACTTTGAAATGGCCGATTTTGAAGCTCATGGCAAAACCTACAAAAACAGCTTTGTTACTTATGAGAATTTCTATCAAAATCACGAGGATGCTGAGGTTCGTGAGAAATCCTTCCGTTCCTTCTCAGAAGGACTTCGTAAGCACCAAAATACGGCTGCGGCAGCCTATTTAGCCCAAGTCAAATCTGAAAAACTATTGGCAGATATGAAGGGATACGGCTCAGTTTTTGATTATCTTCTGGCTGAACAAGAAGTAGACCGTGCCATGTTTGATCGTCAGATTGACCTCATCATGAAGGACTTTGCGCCAGTTGCTCAGCGATACCTCAAGCATGTTGCCAAGGTCAATGGTCTTGAAAAGATGACATTTGCTGATTGGAAATTGGACTTGGACAGTGCTCTCAATCCAGAGGTTAGCATTGATGATGCCTATGATTTGGTTATGAAGTCAGTAGAACCTTTGGGACAAGAATATTGTCAGGAAGTTGCTCGCTATCAAGAAGAACGCTGGGTGGACTTTGCTGCCAATAGCGGCAAGGATTCTGGTGGCTATGCAGCTGATCCATACCGTGTGCATCCATACGTTCTCATGAGCTGGACAGGTCGTTTGAGCGATGTTTATACCTTGATTCATGAAATCGGGCATTCTGGTCAATTCATCTTTTCAGACAATCACCAAAGCTATTTTAATGCCCACATGTCGACCTACTATGTCGAAGCACCGTCAACCTTCAATGAATTGCTTTTAAGTGATTACTTGGAACACCAATCTGACGACCCACGTCAAAAACGTTTTGCTCTTGCTCACCGTTTGACAGATACCTACTTCCATAATTTCATCACCCACCTTTTGGAAGCAGCCTTCCAACGTAAGGTTTATACACTGATTGAAGAAGGAGAAACTTTCGGAGCAAGCAAACTTAATAGCATTATGAAGGAAGTCTTGACGGATTTCTTGGGAGATGCTATTGAAATTGACGATGATGCAGCCTTGACTTGGATGCGCCAAGCTCACTATTACATGGGCTTGTATAGTTATACCTATTCAGCAGGTTTGGTTATCTCAACAGCGGGTTACTTGCATCTAAAAAATTCTGAAAATGGAGCTGAAGATTGGCTCAATCTCCTCAAGTCAGGAGGTAGCAAAACACCACTTGAATCAGCAATGATTATCGGAGCGGATATCTCAACAGACAAACCACTCCGTGATACGATTCAATTCTTGTCAGACACGGTTGACCAAATTATTGCCTATAGTGCCCAGTTGGGGGAGTAAAGGAATAGAAAGGTTGTTCTAGAATAATGCTCCTGGGTTTGTATTGGACTAGCTGTAGCTATTTTCAAAAACGCCGTTGAAGGTCGTGATGTTAAATTTGAACTTGCTGTAGAGCTGCTACTGATAGTTATTTACTTCATTTTAGACCAGTTATCCCAGATTCTATTTCCTTAAGAATTTAATATAAAGTCATCTGCGGATGATTTTTTGACAACTCATAAAAAGAGGTAGGCAGATGTATCCAGAATTGAAAAGAAAAGTAGTAGAAGAAAAACCGAGTTATCGTCAAGAAGAACTCCTGTGGCTACTTGAGCACATAGGGGATACTAGTCCAGAGATTCGCGATGAATTGGTTTTTACCAGTTTGGCTAGGGGGATTCAAGAAGAGTTATTTATCAAGGAGCAATTTCAGTTGATTGCTGCTGAGATTGTCTCTGATGATGGGCTAGATAAAGAGATTGATAAGACAGGAGCTTCAACGCTTGAACGTTCTTTTAGGGCCCTTATTTATGCCAATCTCTTATCTGCTGATGGTAATGAACAGTCTCTTTTTTATCGAGAGCTAAAAACTGATATCAGAAATACGATGCTCGATCAAGGTTTGCATTACCTTGAAAAAGAAGAGGATACGACAGGTTTTTCAAGTCAGTATGGTTGGGTGCATGCTTTTGCTCATGGGGCTGATCTTTTGACTGAAGTTGTTTGTCATCCAGACTTTTCTAAAAATAGAGTTCATGAAGTATTTGACATACTTGGCCAACTATTTAAAAGAATTTCGGTTCGATTTATAGATGATGAGGACTGGCGCTTGGCCAGAGTCCTTTACGAACCTATTTTGCAAGGCAAGGTGGAGCAAGCGACACTGGCTTCTTGGATAAAGTCACTTGATTTCCAGATAGAAGAGAGGGAAGATTTTTATCAATTTTCCAATTTCAGATCCTGTCTCTTAGAAGTCTATGTTCAACTCGACCAGAGAAATAATTTACAAGATGACTTGAAAAAAGCTATTCAATCTTTCCAATATTAGATTTTGATTATCAAATGTGAAAATTTGCACAAAATTTCCAAGCACATTTCTTGAAACCCTTTCCTTCTTCTGATAGACTAATACATAGTTTGAAAAAAGGAGACTTAATATGAAAAAATTTGTTGCTGAATTAATCGGTACTTTTATGCTTGTGTTCATCGGAACAGGAGCTGTTGTTTTTGGAAATGGTGTTGAAGGTCTTGGACACCTTGGGATTGCTCTTGCCTTTGGTTTGGCAATCGTAGTCGCAGCTTTCTCAATCGGAACTGTTTCAGGTGCTCACTTGAATCCAGCTGTTTCTATCGCTATGTTTGTTAACAAACGTTTGTCATCTTCAGAGCTTGTAAACTACATTCTTGGTCAAGTAGTCGGTGCTTTCCTTGCATCTGGATCTGTACTCTTCCTCTTGGCAAATTCAGGTATGTCAACTGCAAGTCTTGGTGAAAATGCCTTGGCAAACGGAGTAACTGTCTTTGGTGGTTTCTTGTTTGAAACAATCGCAACATTCTTGTTTGTTTTGGTGATCATGACTGTAACATCAGCAAGCAAAGGGAATGGCGCAATCGCTGGTTTGGTCATTGGTTTGTCATTGACAGCTTTGATTCTAGCTGGCTTGAACATCACTGGACTTTCAGTAAACCCAGCTCGTAGCTTGGCTCCAGCTGTCTTGGTAGGTGGCGCAGCCCTTCAACAAGTTTGGATTTTCATCCTTGCACCAATCGTTGGTGGAGTTCTTGCAGCTCTTGTTGCTAAAAACTTCCTTGGAACTGAAGAATAATTGAAACTCAAAAAGCCTTGCTCCTCAGCTTGAGGAACAGGGCTTTTTCGTATGATACTCTTCGAAAATCTCTTCAAACTACGTCAGCGTCCATCTGCAACCTCAAAACAGTGTTTTGAGCTGACTTCGTCAGTTTTATCTACAACCTCAGAGCAGTGCTTTGAGCAACCTGCGGCTAGCTTCCTAGTTTGCTATTTGATTTTCATTGAGTATGAGTTTAGCGGTTGTCAATTTTCTCTGGATAAAGGTCGTGTTGGAAGAGGCGTTGTTCTGCCAATCCTTCATACTTGGTTCTAGGTCTACCGTAGTTGTAGTAAGGGTCGATTGAAATGCCACCGCGTGGAGTGAATTTTCCCCAGACCTCTAAATAGCGAGGGTCTAGCAAGTTGACCAAGTCTTTCCCGATGGTATTGATACAGTTTTCGTGAAAATCCCCATGATTTCGGTAACTAAAGAGGTAGAGTTTGAGGGATTTTGACTCGACGCAGAGCTTGTCAGGAATGTAGGAAATATAAATCGTTGCAAAATCTGGCTGAGCAGTGATAGGGCACAGGGAGGTAAATTCAGGACAGTTGAATTTGATGAAATAGTCATTTTCCACATGACGATTGTCAAAAGATTCGAGGACTTCTGGTTGATAGTCGAAAATGTAGTTGGTTTCTTTATTGCCTAGTAGGCTAAGGTTTTTCATTTCTTCTTGTTGTGACATGATTTTTTCTTTCTAATCTTAAACACCACGTTGGTTATCGTATAGGAGGGTATGGAGTTGAGGAAGGACGCGGACATTGCCCCAGCTATCGTCAGTAGCAACGCGTTCCCAGAGTTCTTTGAGGCGGTCCAGTTGGTCTTGGACAATATTTCCTGTAGCCTTGGGTTCAGGATTTCCAGCCGATAAGAAGAGGACATCTGGTTGGTAGCGTTCTTGTATCCCTTTAGCAAAGGTCAAATCTGCATCGTCAAAGACAGGGATTTTAAAGGTGACCTTGTTTGGATCCAGTTGGGAAACAATGAAGTCCAAGGTCTCAAAGTTGACTTCCATCTTGGATGAAGGAGGTTTGGGACTGAGAGTGACCTGGTCGATATCTTTCAACCAATTTTGCCAGCGGGAGCCTTGAGTTTCAACAGCTAGAGTGACACCGCGTTCCTTGAGCTTGGTGACCAGTTCAGCCATGTTAGCTGCTAGGATAGCAGGATTTCCGCCAGACAAGGTAACGTAGTCGTAGCTCCCCAATTTATCTAATTCAGCAATGACCTCATCAGCTGTCATGCGAGTTGGTTTTTCAGAACCATCCCAAGTAAAGGCAGAATCGCACCAGTCGCAGTGGTAGTCGCAACCTGCAGTGCGGACAAACATGGTTTTCTGCCCAATAGCACGACCTTCACCTTGAAAGGTTGGGCCAAAAATTTCCAGAACTGGTAGTTTGAGGACACGTTCCCTAGTCATCTAACCACTCCCGTCTAAATTCCGCAAAGGCAGTCGGAGTCTCATAGAGGCGAACGTATTCCAAACGGAGACCACGTTCGTCTGGCAACTCTTGGTTCATAGTTTGAAAAATCCAGTAAACCATATTTTCAGCAGTCGTGTTCATATAGGGAAGAGTTTCATTGAGATAGCGATGATCCAAGTGGGGTTCTAAGTAGTCCTTGTAGATCGCTTTGATGTCTCCAAAATCGTAGGTCATACCACGTTCATCTAAAAATCCACTGACAGCAATCTGCAGATGATAAGTGTGACCATGCAGAGATTTGCATTTTCCCTCATAGTGAAAGAGGTGGTGGGCGGCATCAAAGGTAAATTCTTTTGATACTAAGGTTCTGTGAGGATTGTAGACAAGAGATTCCCCTGTTTCCTGTTTGATTTCTTTGGGTGCAAAAAACATTAGGCCTCTCCTTTCTGTGAGAGATAAACATCTAACCCATGTTGACGTAGGTGGCAGGCTGGACAATCCCCACAGCCACTGCCGATAATTCCATTGTAGCAGGTCAAGGTCTTTTCGCGAACATAGCCAAAGGCACCGAGTTGGTCAGCTAATTCCCAAGTTTCAGCCTTGTCCAGCCACATGAGAGGTGTTTGGATAACGAAGTCGTAATCCATGGCAAGGTTGAGCGTCACATTAAGGGATTTGACAAAGACATCTCGACAATCAGGGTAGCCAGAGAAATCTGTCTCACAGACACCTGTCACGATGTCTTTAATGCCACGTTGCTTGGCAAGAACTGCCGCAAAGGATAGAAAGAGGTGGTTGCGACCATCAACGAAGGTATTGGGAACCTCTCCCTCTTTTTGCTCAATCTCCATATCAGAGGTCAGGGCATTTTCAGTGATTTGTCCCAGCAGAGACATATCTAGGATATGATGACGGATCCCCTGTTCCTCAGCAATTTCTCTAGCGACTTGAATTTCGAGATGATGGCGTTGGCCGTAGGCAAAGGTGACGGCTTCGACCGTTTCATAGTGTTTTTTAGCCCAAAAGAGGCAGGTTGTAGAATCTTGACCGCCACTAAAGACGACCAAGGCTGATTGACGTTTCATAGTACTCCTTCCAAAGTGGGGAATGTTCAGAGCACGCAAAAAGCTCCCTTGAGGGAGCTAAAAAATACCAAGTCAAGGTTTTTTTTAGCGATGGCATGTCCCAAACATCGTAATATTCTACCTATAGTCTAGCATATTTTTTGAAAAATGGCAAAGGGCAAGAAAAAAGAGACCAGAGCAAGTACTTGGTCTCTAATATGATTAGCTCAATTCAGCAACGATGGCCTTGATTTGTTCTGCTGTGTGAACACCAGCAACTTGTTTGATAACTTGGCCGTCTTTTTTGAAGAGAAGAGTTGGGATAGACATGATTCCAAAAGCACGAGCTGTGTTTGGATTTTCATCAACGTCCATTTTAACGATTTTCAAAACATCTTCTGAAAGTTCTTCAGATAATTTGTCCAAGATTGGACCTTGCATACGACATGGACCACACCAAGTTGCCCAGAAGTCTACCAAGACCAAACCGTCTTTTGTTTCTTGTTCGAATGTTGCATCTGTAATTGCTTTTGCCATTGTATTTCTCCTTTTTTAGTTATATTGGCTTAAATCTTGTTTCTTGAGATAGAAGAAGATATCTCCGTAAGTTCCATGGTAGTCCAAATCATGACCGTTGTAAGTCAATTTTTGAACAGGGTAGTAGTCTGCGACGCCGATAAGGCAAGCTTGTTGTGAACGATCAAAGTCTTCATAAGATTCGAAGGTTACAGTTCTTTCGTTCTTGCTGGCATCTAGATAGGTAATTTCAATCATTTTAAAAACTCCTTTATTTTAATGATGACTTTATTTTACTCCTTGTAAAAGAGAATGTCAAGAAAAATGATTGCGCACGCAACTTTTTTCTAAAATCATCTTAAATCAAGAAATCCAAACCAGTTTCCAAGCTTTCTTCGACAGCCTTCTGTAGAGAGGCCAGTGTTTTTTGCCCATCACTTGTCAGGCAGATAAAGCTAGAGCGTCTATCTTGATCACAACACATGCGACTAAGCAGACCGCAATTTTTAGCTTCCAAGCGAGCCACCATCCGAGAAACAGCGCTCGGGCTCAGATGAAGCTTATCTGGCAGGTCAATCTGTCGTAGAGATTTTTCTTGGGCCAAGTCCAGATAGTAGAGCAGGTAAAATTCTTTCAAGGTCAGACTTTGTTCACTCTGATTAGCAACGGTCTCTTCCAAGAGACTTTCAATTTCTTTCTGACGCCGATTGAAGTCAAACCATTTTTCCAAATAGGTCATAGTATCTCCTTTCTTTTTAGAGTTATAAATAGAAGAATGTCCATTCACGGACAGTCTTTGTATCACAAGATGATTGCGCATGCAATAATTATACTACTTTTCAAGAAAGCTGGCAAGAAGGACACTGAATCTTTTATCCTAAATTACGCTGTTTTCACTAGTCTTTAATTGTCTATATTCCCTTTTCTCCCTATTTTTATTAACTTTTGTGTATTTCCTTGAAATTTTCTGAAAAAAGAGTAAACTGGTATGCAAGAAGTCTATTTCGTGGAGTTTAGGATGAAATTATATGTTCAATTAATGATTCTTTTTGTGATTTCTCTAATCGGAGAGGGGATCTCTAGTTTCTTTCATTTGCCCATTCCAGGCAGTATTATCGGCTTGATTATTCTTTTTCTAGCCTTGCAGTTCAAGTGGCTGCGTATCCGCCATGTCAATATGGTGGGGAACTTTTTGCTGGCCAACATGACCATCCTCTTTCTACCTCCTGCGGTTGGAATTATGGAAAAGTTTGATGTGATTGCTCCCTATCTCCTACCTATTGTCTTGATTGTCTTTTTTGCGGCAGTAATCAATATCATCTTGATTGCGCTTGTGGTTCAATTTATCAAAAAACGCTATGAAGGTGACTACGAAGAAAGAGGTGCTAAATGAGCGAATTTGTATCCAATCCCCTTTTTGGGATCGCCCTGTCCATCTTAGCCTATCTTGGGGGAATGATGATTTTCAGACGCTATCCTCATCCCTTAACGACTCCCTTGTTGCTGTCAGCTATTTTTATTATCATCTTTCTAAAGGTAACTGGCATTTCCTACCAAGATTACTACCAAGGTGGGGTTTATCTTAACAACTTGATTGTTCCTTCAACAGTGGCTCTAGGAATTCCCCTTTATAAGAGTTTCCACTTGATGAAGCATCATGCTCGCAGTATTCTCTTTGGTAGTTTGCTGGCGGTAGTGGTCAATACCTCTTTCACAGCCCTTGTGGCCAAAATCTTTGGTATGGACTTTTTCCTAGCTATTTCCCTCTTTCCTAAGTCAGTAACGACTGCTATGGCAGTGGGAATCACAGAAAAGTTGCAGGGCTTGACTACTGTGACTCTAGTAGTTGTCGTAGCGACTGGTATTTTGACCAGTGTAATCGGACCAACACTTCTAAAATGGCTAAAAATAGACGATCCAGTAGCTGTTGGACTAGCCCTGGGTGGAACAGGACACGCTGTTGGAACTGGAACGGCCTTTCGCTATGGACCAGTTGCAGGTGCTATGGGAGGATTAGCTATTGGTGTTACAGGTGTTCTCTATGTATTTATCAGTCCTATTGTAGCTAATTTGATCTTGAGTTAAAAAGCAAGGGTTAAGAATTTGGAGAACATCGGTTTTATTTTAGGGTGAGGATGAAAAAGATTGTCCTGTGACCCGAAACTATATCTATCTATCTAGGACTTAAGAGTTGAAGAAAAGTGGCGTCAAGGGGATTTTACAGAAATGAATAGAGATAGTTTATGAATGAAAAATTAAATTTTTAAAGAAATATGTGATATCTGGAGAGCTGGTCGAGATTTTATCTAATTTTAAAAATCTGTCCAATCATCCTATTCCACAATATTGGCGGGATGCGTTTCAAACATCAGATTTTTCTAAAAGAAAACAAATCATCCTAGGAGAATGGAAAAAATATCTAGCTGAAGAACTCAGCAATACGATCTCTTATCTAGAAGAGTTTCTGGAGGCTATAGACCTTATCAAAATTGGACCTACCTATTCCTTGCTTTATTCCATTAGAACTTATCAGAGCAAGAGTCTAGTATTTTATGAGGGTAAAATACCGATTTCGGACCGAGAGTTTACAGACCACTTTAATCAGTCAAAACTAGAACTTGACGGGAGTATCCGTGATTTCTATACACATATTCATGAAGGGTTTAATGACTATACCAGTAAAAGCATGGGCTTAGACGATCTAGATATGATTGAACCAATAGCTGATTATGATTGGGAATTTGAGGATCAGTTAACAAATGACATTTCCAGTTATTACAATTTTTTTAGCAATGGTATGGGAAAGTATCTCGTATTAGACTTATCTAAACCAATGAGTCAAGGTGGAGTGTTCTGGTCAAAGGATGAGTTACCCATTTACCCAATCCCTTTTTGGGATTATGTAGATGAATGGATTATTCTGGGGCTTGATTTCTAGGTGTTTGATTGTCAGTGACTTTATTGATAAGGTTAAAACAGAAAAAGGATGGAATGATTTTCCATCCTTTTTTATCTAGGAATAAATTTTTATTCCTGGGGGGACAATGTTTAATCTTTCTTACCTTTTAGTAAGAAGGCAGCCGAGAGGGCTAGGCTGAGGCTCGCCATAAAGAGGAGGGGACTAGTCTGTTCACCAGTAGCTGGAAGTTGTTTTTCATTCGTAGAGGCTTTGTCATTGACATCATTACTTTCAACCAATGGTTTTGTAGTTTCTAGGTTTCTTTCTTCCATATGAACTGGGATAGGTTTAATAGTTGATCCTTCTGTCTTGTAAACAATAGCATAGGTGTTCAGGTCAAGAGCGATAAACTCAAGATACCCATCTCGGATGGTGAACTCTTGTGATTTTAAGTCTTTTGTCGGAGTCAACTGATAGAGTTCTTGGACAGCACCTGAAACTGGTAAACGAACGAGTACAGCACCTTTTGGTTGAACTAATTTGCCATCTTTATCCTTGAGTTGAAGGGCATAAGCATCGTATATCTTGCCTAAGAGTTCTTTGTTTTCAACTTTTTGACTGTCAAGATAACTTGCTCCTTCGAGTTCAGTTGTTCCACTAATAACTTGAGCTCTTGTGGTCTTATCTTTCATTACTTTGAGTTTAAACTCAGGAAGTGTGATGCTTGGTGCTTCTTGGTCTCCTGCAGTCCCTATAGGCTCAGTGTATTCAGGGATAACCACAGAAGGCGCTTCTTGATCTCCTGCAGTTCCAATAGGCTCAGTGTATTCAGGAATTACAACGGAAGGTGCTTCTTGGTCTCCTGCAGTCCCGATAGATTCAGTATATTCAGGGATTATCACGGAAGGTGCTTCTTGGTCTCCTGCAGTCCCGATAGGTTTGGTATATTCAGGAATTACAACGGAAGGTGCTTCCTGGTCTCCCGCTGTGCCGATAGGCTCAGTGTATTCGGGGATTTCCACAGTAGGTGCTTCCTGATTTCCCACAGTTCCAATAGGTTTGGTATATTCAGGTCTTTCCACAGTAGGTGCTTTCTGATCCCCAGCAGTTCCGATAGGACCAGTGTATTCAGGTCTTTCCACAGTAGGTGCTTTCTGATCCCCAGCAGTTCCGATAGGACCAGTGTATTCAGGTCTTTCCACGGAAGGTGCTTCTTGATCCCCAGCAGTTCCGATAGGACCGGTGTATTCAGGAATTTCCACAGAAGGTGCCTCCTGATCCCCAGCAGTTCCGATAGGACCAGTGTATTCAGGTCTTTCCACGGAAGGTGCTTCTTGCTCCCCAGCAGTTCCGATAGGCTCGGTGTATTCAGGAATTACCACAGAAGGTGCTTCCTGGTCACCTGCAGTGCCGATAGGTTCTGTGTATTCAGGAATTACTACAGAAGGCGCATCTTGGTCTCCTGCAGTACCGATAGGTTCAGTGTATTCAGGAATTATTACGGAAGGTGCTTCTTGGTCACCTGCAGTGCCGATAGGATCTGTGTACTCAGGAATGGTTACAACTGGAGCAGGCTCATCCCCTTTACTTGTAAGGATTTTTTCTTCAACTGGAGCAGTTTCGTCCTTAGGAAAGACAGTTACAACAGGACTAGTAGTTGTTGTATCTTTGATGGCATAAGCTTCTATCGAATTGCCAGCTTTACGATCTGTAGCCTCAGGAATATCTAGTTGAACCTTGTTGTCCTTAATGGTTAATACTGTTTGTTCGCCCGATGTGACAAGATGGTCCTCATCGATTTTTCTGAGTAGAAGAGGATCTTTGATGCCAGGGAATTTCACAGCGATAGCGTCCCAATTACCAGCTGGTAAGGTTAGAGTAACAGTCTTGTCTTCTTTCTTAACGGCTTCAAGGCTTGGACTATCGAGTGACACGGACGGAGCTTTTAAGATATCAAAGGAATCAAGAGAAACTTTCTTTCGTCCTTGGGGAGAATTCGGATCTACTTTCAAAGTAAGAACGTGATCGCCATCTGCTAGATTGGTAAATTCGCCAATTAATGCACCTTTTTCAGTCGCTCCCGGAGTGTAGAAATCAAGAGCTGGCATCTCTTTTCCATCCAGTGTGACAAGTGCCTTTCCTAGTGATGCTGTTTTTAATCCATAGATTCGGATACCTGTTCCAGAGAATGGAATGGTTGCAGTGGCTTCAGAAGCGAGGCTATCATCAGCGTTGATGTCAGCGTATTTTTCTGTAGAAGCATAGAGTTCTGCATCGCTCCAATCCTTAAACATGGAACCATACTGGATACGAGGGTCACGGTCGTCGATTTTCTCAACAGTTGCTCCTTGTCCTGGGAAGACTTTGAAGTAATCGAGAGAAATTTTTGCACGCTCATTGGCACGTCCTTTGTGCTCGCGCTTAACAGTGATGGTCATCAAATGAGGACCTGAGGATAGATTTGTGTAGCGTCCTATCAATACCCCTTTTTCAGTTGCTCCTGCTGTATAGAAGTCAAGTTCTCCAACAGACTTGCCATCGATTTTAACGTCAGCAAGTCCCAATTGAGATGACTTGAGTCCGTAGATTTCAATACCAGGTCCATTGAATGGAATGGTTGCAGTCGCATCTTTATCAGAATAATTTCCATTTGAGATATCAGCGTATTTCTCTGTTCCACCAAATAGTTCTGTGTCAGACCAATTTCCAAAGGCAGAGCCGTACTGAATGCGTTTGTCACGGTCATCTACCAACTCACTAAAGGCATCAATAGAAGCAGCATCTGAAACTGGTGTTGAACGTTCGCCCATCATAGCTTTAACAGTATAGGTATAGGCATGGCTAGAATCAATTGAGCGATCGATAAAGTGAGTTTGGTTGGTGATAAACTCACGGACAGTAGAAGCTTGGCTATTTTCATCCTTGCTTTCTCGTTGGATGACATAATGACTTGCTCCCTTGACTGGGTTAAAGTCAAGTTCAGCCGTCATGGCATCTTTTCGAACAGCTGTCAAACGAGTCACACGTCCAGGGAAGTTTTCAAAGGTAATGACATCGCCCTTTTGAGTAGCAAGCTGAATACGGTTATCTTTGATACGGGTAGCTTGTACTTCCTTACCGTTTACCTTGACAATGCTAGCTTCAATATTTGGATAGTCTACAACCAAATCTCCACCAACATTTGAAAGGAAGGTGAGGGATTCAAGATTCTTTTCTTGCCATTTCATGCTGACTTCAAAGTTGCCACGGGCTACAAGACCAGAAACTTGCCCGTCTTTCCAAGCATCTGGAAGGGCTGGTAATGGTGCGATATAACCTGTGTGAGACTGAAGGAGCATTTCTGCCATACCGCTGGTTGCGCCAAAGTTACCATCAATTTGGAAAGGCGCGTGCGTATCCCAGAGGTTTTCTAGGGTTGAAGATTTGAGCTGTTCAGCCAATAAACGGTGGGCACGATTTCCATCTAGAAGACGAGCCCAGAGGTTGATTTTATTGGCCTTAGACCATCCAGTACCACCATCTCCACGGTGATTCAAGCTAGCACGCGCAGCCTCAAGGTACTCAGGTTGATCCTTGCTAAATAGGGTACCAGGGAAGAGTCCGACCAGATGAGAAACGTGACGGTGGTGATTTTCAATGCCTTCGTTGGTGAATTGCGGGCTGTCTTCTTCGTACCATTCCTTGATACGGCCGTCTTGGTTGATATGAAGTGGTTTGAGCTTATCAAATTTAGCCTTCACTTCTGTCACCAAATCTTGGTCGACCTTCAGATGATTGGCTGCTTCCATGTAGTCGTGGAAAAGTTGCCAAACTAGAGACTGGTCGAAGGTATTCCCAATAGTGATAGTTCCATGCTCTGGTGAGTAGGATGGAGAAGAAACCCAGCGGTCACTAGCCTTGTCGTAGTGCAAGAAGGAATTCCAGAACTTGGCTGTTTCCTTGAGCATTGGATAAATCTTTTCTTTGAGATAAGTTTCATCCTTTGTGAATTTGTAGTAGTCATAGACGTTCTGCATCATCCAAGCATTGGCAGCAGGAGACCAACCCCAATAGTAATTCCAACCAGGAGTTGTCCAGCCAAATGGTGTCGCCTGAGTATGAACCAACCAACCGTTTTCTTGACCTTCTTTGGATTCGATACCTGCGTATTCTTTAGCAGCGATACGGCCATAGTAGCGCATATCGTCAATGTAATTGATCATTGGCTTGGCTGTTTCAGCAAGATTGCTCATGTAGGCAGGCCAGTAGTTCATCTGTAGGTTGACATTGAGGTGATAGTCAGAGTTCCATGGTGGATTATCTACAGCATTCCAGACTCCTTGCAAGTTTGCAGGAAGGGCGTCTGTCCGATCACGAGAAGAGCTGATCAGGAGGTAACGTCCGTATTGGAAGAAGAGTTCTTCTAGCTTTTGGCCTTTTGTTGGATTATAGGTTTGAAGAGCTTCTTTTGTAGTTTGATTAGACTTGCTACCGCCGAGGTTTAATTGAACACGGTTGAAAAGACTTTGATAGTCCTTAATGTGGTCATTTTTTAGAGTTTCATAGTCTTTGGCTTTAGCAGCTTCAACGATAGATTTGACAGTTTTTTCTACATCAATATCCTTGCGGTAATTGGTTTTCGGATTTTGAGCAAAATTAGTCTTGGCGCTAAGTAGCAGTGTTGCATAACTTGCTCCTGTAACTGTCAAATAACCATCTTGAGCAGTGACTTGTCCGTCAGTCTTGATACCAAGATAAGAGGCAAATTGAAGGCCGTTATCTTTAACAGTACCCTTGAGCAAAATACCATTAGAATCTACACTGACAGTCCCTTTTTTGTAATTAGAATTATCCCAAGAATACTGTCCGTTAGCAATTAGGTCTTCTGTTAAGCTATTCCAAAGGGTAAAATCAAGCGTCTTATCTCCCTTTTTAGTCAAGTGGGTAACAGTGACGTCGTCTGGGAAGCTAGAGAAGGTCTCGCGTTTGAAGCTTGTCCCGTCTTGGGTATAAGAGGTAGTTGTGATAGCTTCAGAAATATCCAAGCCACGGTGATAATCTGTGACAGTATCTAACCCTTTCTTCTGGTTGTTAAAGACCATAAAGATATCACCGAAGGCTAAGTAGCGACCATATTGGGCATTATTAGGCCCAACGAGATTTCTTTCAGCTAGGCGTTTGGCTTTTTGACGGTCACCGTCCTCTAAGGCTTTACGGATTTCTGTTAAGACCTTGTAGCGATCTTTGTAGTTTCCGCCGTTGTAGTCTTGACTATCTGGTTGCGGGCCTCCAGACCAAAGTGTTTTTTCATTGTACTGGATTCTTTCTTCACCAATCAAACCAAAGACTTTGGCACCCATTTCTCCATTTCCGACTGGCAGGGCTTGTTTTTCCCATCCGTCATAGGAAGGAGCAGTTGGTTGGTTGTAATGTAGTTCGTAATGTTCTTGTTTGTTCACAGGAAGTTCTGGTTTCTCGCTCTCCTTATTTTCAGCAGGAGGAGTAGCTGTGCTAGTATCTGACTGACTACTTGTTTGAGGTAATTCTGGCTCTGCGATGGTTTGCTTCTCAGATGATTCAGCTATAGGCTGAGTCTCTGTGTTAGAAGCAATAACTTCCTCAACTTTCGTATCCGGTTTAGCAGAGGTTTCAGTAATTGTTGCCTCACTTTCCGGAATCTCGATACCATCAGCAGCCACACCCTGTGCTGCTAAAAAAACAGCTCCTAGTAAAACAGAGGCAGCTCCGATGCTCAATTTTCGGATGCTATACTTGCAGGATTTTTCCCAATATCTTTTATCCACAAAATTCTCCTTTCCCTCGTATGGAAGCGCATACATTTTCTTTTAAAAAAATAAGTCTTCAGAAATATATGTGATTTTTTCGGATAATCTTAATATAACAAATAAATGGAATTATTGCAAGGGCTTTCAAGGAAAATGGGCTTATTTTACTAAGTTTTACTAAGTATGAAGTATCTGCTAATTACTTAGGAAATCACAGTGGATGTAAGCGTAAATCAAACTAGTCAGGCGGGGGACTTTATGGTATAATATAGAAGACTCAAAAAGAAACAGGAGAAATATTATGGATCTTATTTTGGCAATTGTCTTGATTGTTTTAGCTTTTCTAGGGGGAGCTCTTGGAGGAATGTACTTGGTACGTAAGCAAATCGAAAAAGAATTTGCGGATAACCCACGTTTGAACGCAGAAGCAGTTCGTACTCTCTTGAGTGCAAATGGTCAAAAGCCAAGCGAAGCTAAGGTACAACAAGTGTACCACCAAATCATTCGCCAACAAAAAGCAGCCTTTGCTAACAATAAAAAGAAATAAATAGGAAAAGTCTGGGATGAAAGTTCCAGACTTCTCACTATATTTGACTTATATTTAAGGATAAGACTTTTTCCTTGCATTCTATTGATATTTGATTATGATTAAGAGGGAGACAGTCGGGAGCTACCCAGTCTGTCAGAAATTTCAGGAAGAAATGTAATGATAATGAACTATCAATCAGAAAAAATACTAGAAAGAAGACTGTATGGATAATCGACCAATTGGTTTTTTGGATTCGGGTGTCGGGGGCTTGACGGTTGTGCGTGAGCTCATGCGCCAGCTTCCCCATGAAGAAATCGTCTATATTGGAGATTCGGCACGGGCTCCCTATGGTCCCCGGCCTGCTGAGCAGATTCGTGAATATACTTGGCAGCTGGTCAACTTTCTTTTGACCAAGGATGTTAAGATGATTGTCATTGCTTGTAATACAGCAACGGCAGTCGTCTGGGAAGAGATTAAAGCTAAGTTGGATATTCCAGTACTGGGTGTGATTTTGCCTGGTGCATCAGCAGCTATCAAAGCAAGTCAAGGTGGGAAGATCGGTGTGATTGGAACTCCGATGACGGTAAAATCAGATATTTATCGACAAAAGATTCATGATCTAGACCCAGATTTACAAGTGGAAAGCTTGGCCTGCCCTAAGTTTGCTCCCTTGGTCGAGTCAGGTGCTCTATCGACCAGTGTGACCAAGAAAGTCGTTTATGAAACCTTGCGCCCCTTGGTCGGAAAAGTAGATAGCTTGATTTTAGGCTGTACCCATTATCCGCTCCTTAGACCTATCATCCAAAATGTCATGGGGCCTAAGGTTCAGCTGATCGATAGTGGAGCTGAGTGTGTACGTGATATCTCAGTCTTGCTCAATTACTTTGAGATTAACCGTAGCCGATATGCGGCGCCTCTTCAACACCGTTTTTATACAACTGCAAATAGCCAAAGTTTTACCCAGATAGGAGCAGAATGGCTGGAAAAAGAGATTCATGTGGAGCATGTAACATTATGACAAACAAAATTTATGAATACAAGGACGACCAGGACTGGTATGTCGGGTCCTACAGTGTTTTTGGTGGCATTCGGACTTTGACGGATGATGACTTAGAGTTTCCTTTGTTTGATTTAGCCAAAATCTTTCGAGATGAGGAGCGAGGATTTCCGCTTTCAGTTACCGTTTTACGATATGGTTCAGCCTATCGACTACTCTCTTTTGTGGTAGATATTCTCAACCAAGAAGCGGACCGAAACTTAGAAGTCATTCAACGTCAGGGTGCCTTGCTCTTAGTTGAACATGGCCAACTCTTGCATGTGGAATTGCCTAAAGAAGGAGTCGATGTGGAAGCCTTCTTTGAGACAAACAAGGTCAGAGAAACTTTACTGATTGCGACTCGTAACGAGGGCAAGACCAAGGAATTTCGAGCTATCTTTGACAAGCTAGGCTACGATGTGGAAAATCTCAATGACTATCCTGACCTGCCTGAAGTAGCAGAAACAGGCATGACCTTTGAAGAAAATGCCCGCCTTAAGGCAGAAACTATTTCTAAATTAACAGGCAAGATGGTTTTAGCTGATGACTCTGGTCTTAAAGTCGATGTTCTCGGTGGATTACCAGGTGTCTGGTCAGCTCGATTTGCAGGAGTAGGGGCTACTGACCAAGAAAATAATGCTAAACTCTTGCACGAGTTGGCTATGGTCTTTGAACTAAAGGACCGTTCAGCTCAATTCCATACAACCCTGGTCGTAGCTAGCCCAGGTAAGGAAAGCTTGGTTGTCGAAGCTGACTGGCCAGGCTACATTAACTTTGAACCTAAGGGTGAAAATGGTTTTGGTTATGATCCACTTTTCCTAGTAGGAGAAACTGGCAAATCATCAGCCGAATTAACCCTTGAAGAAAAAAATAGTCAATCCCACCGTGCCTTAGCCGTTAAGAAACTTTTGGAGGTATTTCCATCATGGCAAAGCAAACCATCATTGTAATGAGTGACTCCCACGGAGATAGCTTGATTGTAGAAGAAATCCGTGACCGTTATCTTGGGAAAGTTGATGCCATTTTTCACGATGGTGACTCGGAACTTCGCCCAGATTCACCACTCTGGGAAGGAATCCAGGTAGTCAGAGGAAACATGGACTTTTATTCAGACTATCCAGAACGTTTGGTGACTCAACTGGGTCCTACCAAGATTATCCAGACTCATGGACATTTGTTTGATATTAACTTCAATTTCCAAAAGCTTGATTTTTGGGCTCAAGAGGAAGATGCAGATATCTGTCTTTATGGGCACTTGCATGTTCCAAATGCTTGGATGGAAGGGAAGACCCTCTTTTTAAATCCTGGTTCTATCAGTCAACCACGTGGAACTATCAGAGAATGTCTCTATGCCCGTGTGGAGATTGATGATAGCTACTTTAAAGTGGACTTTTTGACACGGGACCATGAGGTCTATCCAGGCTTATCCAAGGAGTTTGCTCGATGATTGCCAAAGAGTTTGAACAGTTTTTACTGGAGCAAGAGGAAACCTTTTTAACTCCTGCTGAAAATTTGGCTGTGCTCATTGATACCCACAATGCAGATCATGCAACTCTCCTCCTTAGCCAGATGACCTATACCAGAGTGCCAGTAGTTACTGATGAGAAAGAATTTGTCGGAACCATTGGACTTAGAGACATTCTAGCCTACCAGATGGAGCAGGGCTTGAGTCAGGAAGCCATGGCAGATACGGATATCGTACATATGACCAAGAAGGACGTAGCAGTTGTCAGTCCAGACTATACACTGACGGATGTTTTACATAAGTTAGTGGATGAGTCTTTCCTACCAGTCGTTGACAAGGATGGTATCTTCCAAGGCATTATCACACGGAAGTCTATCCTTAAGGCTGTCAATGCTCTCTTGCATGACTTTAGTAAGGAATATGAGATTCGAAGCAAATGAGAGAAGGAATTTCAGCATTTTTAAAAGAAAAACAAGGTTTGTCTGTAAATTCTAAGCAATCCTATAAGTATGACTTGGAGCAATTTTTAGACCTTGTAGGAGAACGAATCTCTGAGACAAGTTTAAAAATCTACCAAGCTCAACTATCTCAGTTTAAAATCAGTGCCCAAAAGCGTAAGGTTTCTGCTTGCAATCAATTTCTTTACTTTTTATACCAGAAGGGGAAAATTGCTACCTTTTATCGTTTAGAATTGCCGAAACAGGCTGAGAAAAAGCAAGTTCAGTCAGAACTTTTAGATCTCAGTTCTTTCTGGCAAGAAAGTGCCTATCCAGAGGGACGCTTGTTGGCCTTACTGATAGTTGAATTGGGCCTCTTACCAAGTGAAATTCTAGCCTTAAAAACAAGTGATGTGAACCTAGATTTTCAAGTGTTGAGAGTCAATAAAGCTTCTCAACAAAGAATCTTGAGCCTTCCCACAAACCTGCTTGCGGAGTTAGAACCTTTGATGGGACAGAGCTACCTCTTTGAAAAAGCTGGGAAGCCCTATTCTCGTCAGTGGGCCTTTCGTCAGTTAGAAGCCTTTCTAAAGGAAAAAGGTTTTTCAGCCTTATCTGCCCAAGAATTGAGAGAACAGTTTATATTAAGACAAATCGAAGAAAAGGTTGACTTGTACGAAATTGCTAAAAAATTAGGATTAAAGACAGTCATGACCTTGGAAAAATATAGATAATGGATATTAAATTAAAAGATTTTGAAGGGCCTTTGGACTTGCTCCTACACTTGGTTTCAAAGTACCAGATGGATATCTATGATGTGCCGATTACAGAGGTTATCGAGCAATATCTAGCTTATATCTCGACCTTACAAGCCATGCGTTTAGAGGTGGCAGGTGAATACATGGTCATGGCTAGTCAACTCATGCTAATCAAGAGTCGCAAGCTCTTGCCAAAGGTTGCAGAAGTGACGGATTTAGAGGATGACCTAGAGCAGGATCTCCTTTCTCAAATCGAAGAATACCGTAAGTTTAAACTTTTGGGAGAGCAGTTGGAAGTGAAGCATCAAGAACGAGCTCGATATTACTCAAAAGCGCCGACAGAGTTGATTTATGAGGATGCTGAACTTGTGCATGATAAGACGACGATTGATCTTTTCTTAGCCTTTTCAACCTTACTGACCAAGAAAAAGGAAGAATTCTCGAAAAGTCACACAACAATCTTACGAGATGAGTATAAGATTGAGGATATGATGGTTATCGTCCGAGAAGCCTTGGTTGAAGGTGAGCAATTATGCTTGCAGGATTTGTTTAAAGAAACCAAGGATTTACAAGAGGTCATCACACTATTTTTAGCAACCTTGGAGTTGATTAAAACCCAAGAAATTCTCTTGATTCAAAAAGAGAGCTTTGGAGATATCTATCTCCTGAAAAAGAATGAGGAAAATCAAGTAGAGCAGAGTCAAGCTTGATAGAGAGGGAATATGAGTACTTTAGCAGAAATAGAAGCGCTCTTGTTTGTAGCGGGTGAAGAGGGGATTAGGATTCGCCAGTTGGCTGAGCTCCTTTCTTTGCCACCGACTGGTATCCAGCAAAGCTTAGAAAAATTAGCCAAAAAGTATGAAAAAGACCAGGATTCCAGTTTAGCCTTGATTGAGACAGGTGGTGCCTACAGATTGGTAACCAAGCCTCAATTCGCAGCCGTTTTGAAAGAATACTCTAAGGCACCTATCAATCAGAGCCTGTCTCGGGCTGCCCTTGAAACCTTGTCCATCATTGCTTATAAGCAGCCTATCACACGGATAGAGATCGATGCTATCCGGGGGGTTAATTCAAGTGGAGCGCTAGCTAAGTTGCAAGCCTTTGACTTGATAAAAGAAGACGGGAAAAAAGAAGTTCTTGGACGCCCTAATCTCTATGTAACGACGGATTATTTCCTGGATTACATGGGTATTAATCATTTGGAAGAATTGCCAGTGATAGATGAGCTTGATATTCAAGCACAAGAAAGCCAATTATTTGGTGAAAGGATAGAAGAAGATGAGAATCAATAAATATATTGCCCACGCAGGTGTGGCCA
Source organism: Streptococcus infantis (assembly GCF_047463635.1). Lineage (GTDB taxonomy): Bacteria > Bacillota > Bacilli > Lactobacillales > Streptococcaceae > Streptococcus > Streptococcus infantis_W. Next base: position 35,420 of record NZ_JASHDL010000005.1, on the reverse strand, counting down.
GTAGGAGAAAAGCAGAAGAGTTGATCAAGCAGGGCTTGGTGACTGTCAACGGTGAGGTAGTACGTGAACTAGCGACGACTATCAAGTCAGGAGACAAGGTCGAAGTTGAAGGCCAACCCATCTACAACGAAGAAAAGGTCTATTATCTGCTCAATAAACCACGTGGTGTAATTTCCAGCGTGACAGATGACAAGGGCCGCAAGACTGTTGTTGACCTTTTACGCAATGTTAAAGAACGGATTTATCCGGTAGGGCGTTTGGATTGGGATACATCTGGAGTTTTGATTTTGACCAACGATGGGGACTTTACAGACGAGATGATTCACCCTCGAAATGAGATTGACAAGGTCTATGTTGCGCGTGTTAAAGGTGTAGCTAACAAGGAAAATCTTCGTCCTTTGACTCGTGGAGTTGAGATTGAAGGCAAGAAAACCAAGCCAGCTGTTTATGAAATTCTAAAAGTAGATCCTGTTAAAAACCGTTCGGTTGTCCAGCTAACCATTCATGAAGGACGCAATCACCAGGTTAAAAAGATGTTTGAAGCAGTTGGTCTCCAAGTAGATAAACTTTCTCGAACTCGTTTTGGTCATCTAGACTTGACAGGACTTCGTCCAGGAGAATCACGCCGTCTTAATAAAAAAGAAATCAGCCAACTACACAACATGGCTGTAACAAATAATAAATAATGAAAAAAATCTTAATTGCGCCAGTGCGCTTTTACCAACGCTTTATCTCGCCAGCCTTTCCACCGTCTTGCAGATTTGAGCCTAGTTGTTCAAACTATATGATTCAGGCTATTGAAAAACATGGATTCAAGGGAGTTTTGATGGGCTTGGCTAGGATATTACGTTGCCATCCTTGGTCTGAAACGGGTAAAGATCCAGTACCAGATCATTTTTCATTAAAGCGAAATACAAGAGAAGAAGGATCACATTTGTGATTCTTTTATTGTTATAAGAGTAAGTTACTTGGTAAAATGTTGATTTCCACTACCTTTCTCCTATAAAAAGTGGTAAAATGGTTGAAAGAAAGAAGGGATAGAAATGACAACATTATTTTCTAAAATCAAAGAAGTAACAGAACTTTCCGCTATCTCAGGTCATGAAGCACCTGTCCGCGCTTATCTTCGTGAAAAAATTACACCTCACGTGGATGAAGTAGTGACAGATGGCTTGGGTGGTATTTTTGGTATCAAACATTCAGAAGTTGCGAATGCACCTCGCGTCTTGGTAGCATCTCACATGGATGAAGTTGGTTTTATGGTGAGTGAAATCAAACCAGATGGAACCTTCCGAGTCGTTGAAATCGGTGGTTGGAACCCGATGGTTGTTAGCAGCCAACGATTTAAACTCTTTACGCGTCAAGGACGTGAAATTCCAGTCATCTCAGGTTCAGTACCTCCACATTTGACTCGTGGGACAGGTGGACCAACCATGCCAGCTATTTCAGATATCGTTTTTGACGGTGGTTTTGCGGATAAGGCTGAGGCTGAAAGTTTTGGTATCCGTCCTGGGGACACAATCGTTCCAGACAGTAGCGCAATCCTAACAGCTAACGAAAAAAATATCATCTCAAAAGCATGGGACAACCGCTACGGAGTTCTCATGGTTAGCGAGTTGGCAGAAAACTTGTCAAGCCAAAAACTAGGCAATGAACTTTATCTTGGGGCTAATGTCCAAGAAGAAGTCGGACTTCGTGGTGCTCATGCATCTACAACAAAATTTGACCCAGAAGTATTCCTTGCTGTAGATTGCTCACCAGCTGGAGATGTTTATGGTGGCCAAGGTAAGATTGGTGATGGAACCTTGATTCGTTTCTACGATCCAGGTCACTTGCTTCTCCCAGGGATGAAAGATTTCCTTTTGACAACTGCTGAAGAAGCCGGAATCAAGTACCAATACTACTGTGGAAAAGGTGGAACTGACGCAGGTGCAGCTCATCTGAAAAATGGTGGAGTACCATCAACAACAATCGGTGTTTGTGCCCGTTATATCCACTCTCACCAAACACTTTATGCAATGGATGATTTCCTTGAAGCCCAAGCTTTCCTACAAGCCTTGGTGAAGAAATTGGATCGTTCAACGGTTGATTTGATTAAAAATTATTAAACTAAAAAGATGGAGGTGATAGGTATGGAAGAACCAAACCTAGAAACCTTGATACGGGACCTTTACAATCATGCCCGTCAAAACTTGAGTGAAGATTTAGTGGCTGCACTCCTAGAAACTGCCAAGCAATTGCCCAGCACCAATGAGCGATTATTGGCGGTACGACTTTCAGGTTTAGTTACACTCGAATTACTCCAAAATCCCAAAACACCAGCACCAGAGTTAGTCAATCTGGCCCGCTTTATCCAAAAGGAAGAAGCTAGGTACAAGGGCGCAGCTGCATCTTCCATTATGATTGGAGAACTATTTAAAATGCTTTGATTCCATTGTGAATCAAAGCATTTTTCTATACGTTAGAAAAGATACTCTCGAGTAAGAGATGAAAAAACCACCTAAGTCAAGGTGGCTTCTTATCTATTAAATTTGTTCTGCCAAAACCTTTTCGGCCAGGTTCATAGCGTGGTCTGACACACGAGTGTAGTGTGAAATAATATCAATAAAGTTGACACCAGCTTGGGTAGAACATTCGCCGTTGTTGAGACGTTTAATGTGAGTCTTACGAAGGACGCGTTCCATCTTGTTGATGGCTTCATGGCGTTCAATAAGAGCTTGAGCTTTTTCAAGGTCATTGTTTTCAACACTCTCAAGAGCATCTTTAACGAAATCGCTTGTTTGACGGTAAATATCTTCCAACTCTTCTAAGGCTGAGTTAGAGAATTGAACATTCTTGCGTTGCAAGTAGTCATTAAGATTAATCAAAGCTTCAGCGTGGTCACCGATACGTTCCAAGTCTCGAGAAGAATCAAGGATGTTGGTTAAGACTTCACTCTCTTTTTGACTCAATGCTTCACTAGATAGACTAATGAGGTAACGTGTTAATTTCTCGTCGATTGTGTTGATAGCTTCTTCCGTCTTGTGTCCTTTTTCAGCTACTTTATCGTCAGAATTGATGATGTAGTCATAAGAAAGGTCAAATGCTTTAACCGCATAGTTTCCTAGGTGCAAGAGTTCTTTCTTGGCATTTCCTAGGGCGATAGAAGGGGCTTGCTTGATGAGTTGTTCATCCAAGTAAAGAGGTTCGTATTTAACAACTTCGTCTTCACCAGGGATTAGCTTAGTAACAAAGTAAGCCAGAGCACCGATGAATGGGAATTGTACAATGGTGTTACTTACGTTGAAGGCACCGTGTGAGAAGGCAATCGTCATCTCGGGTGAGAGGTGAAGTAGTGCCTGGAAGTACTCGATCATCGCAGTGAATGGGCCTAACAAGATTAAGCAGAGGATGGTTCCTAAAACGTTAAAAGTAACGTGTGTTGCTGCAACTCGTTTAGCAGAAATATTTGCTCCGGCTGCTGCGATAATAACTGTTAAGGTTGTACCGATATTATCTCCGAATAGGACTGGTAGTGCCCCTTTGAGGTCGAGGAATCCACCTGCATAAAGACCTTGTAGAATCCCGATGGTTGCAGAAGATGCCTGAATCAGAACGGTAATGACAGCACCAGCCACAACTCCCAAGATAGGATTTTGCCCCAAGGTAATCATGTATTCCTTAAACTGAGGCAAGTCTTTAAGAGGGCTCATCCCAGCACTAATGAGGTTGAGGGCGTAGAAGATACCACCCACACCAAAAAGGATACGTCCAATATTATTTGCAGTACGGTTTTTTGTAAAGAATAAGAACATGGTTCCAAGGAAAATCAAGGGAAGGGCATACTCACCAAGTTTGAAACCGATGATGAAGGACGTTACGGTCGTTCCAATATTGGCTCCCATGATAATCCCGATGGCCTGTCTAAGGGTGAGGAGACTAGCACTAACCAGTCCAACCGTAATAACCGTTACACCTGTACTTGACTGGATGAGGGCAGTGACGACAATCCCCACTAAGACCCCTAAGAAGGGATTACTTGTGTATTTGTCAATGTAATAACGAAGGCGATCTCCAGCAGCTTGTTGCAAACCGTCTCCCATGGTCTTGATACTATACAAAAACAGTCCCAGACCACCTAAAAAGTGAAAAATAATTTCCTGCCAATTAATGGACATTTTCTTTTTCCTCCGAAAAATAATCGCGGAATTTCTCCCATTCTATTTTAAAGGATAAAAGTAAATCTAACAAGTAGTAAATGCTCTTTTTTTAGAAAAATGTTGATTTTATTCGAAAAATGGCAGATGATTGTCTAATTTATATTAATTCTTCACTTCTTTATAGTTCTTAAAGGGCCAGTGTTGACTCTTTTTCTAAATATCGTAAAATAAAAATGACCTGTTCTGTGTATTTTTGGAACAGCTACTTTTTTAATTCAAAAATAAAGCGCTTACTTTCAGGAGGAAGTCAAAGGAGAAAAAGATGAAGAATCCATTTTTTGAAAAACGTTGTCGCTATAGTATTCGAAAATTGTCAGTGGGTGCCTGCTCATTGATGATTGGTTCAGTTCTATTTGCAGGTCCAGCTTTGGCTGAAGAGTCTGTCGTTCCAGAAAATGGGACAACAACTACAGCAGTAGTTTCAGAGCAACCGTCAACCACTACTCCAGCAGAAGCAACTACACCAGCACCAGAAGTATTGAAAGAGCTAGAAGCAAGGGAAGACAAGGAAAGTGAGCAACCAGTTTTAGAAGAAAAACCAAGTTTGGATCAATTGACTGCAGCTGATAAGGAAGCAACTAGCCCAGCTGCTGAAACTCCTAAGGTTGAAGAAACGCCTGCTACTACAGAAAATAAGCCAGAAGAAAAAGCAACAGTCTCTGACGTTCCTAAGAAAGAAGAAAAAAGTCTTCGACCAAAAGAAATTAAGTTTGACACTTGGGAAGATTTGTTGAAATGGGAACCAGGTGCCCGTGAAGACGATGCTATTAACCGATCTTCAGTAGAACTAGCCAAGCGCTATCGTGGACATGTTGTCAATGAAAAAGCTAATAAGGATGCCAAGGTTGAAGCCCTTGCCAATACTAACTCTAAGGCTAAAGACCATGCTTCTGTAGGTGGTGAAGAGTTTAAGGCCTATGCTTTTGACTACTGGCAATACTTGAATTCCATGGTCTTCTGGGAAGGGCTTGTTCCAACTCCAGACGTGATTGATGCTGGTCACCGTAATGGTGTTCCTGTATTAGGAACTTTGTTCTTTAACTGGTCTAACAGTATTGCAGACCAAGAAAAATTTGCTGCAGCCCTTCAACAAGACGAAGACGGAACATTCCCTATCGCTCGCAAGTTGGTTGATTTGGCCAAATATTATGGATTTGACGGCTACTTTATCAACCAAGAAACAACAGGTGATATCGTAACACCTCTTGGTAAGAAAATGCGTGACTTCATGCTTTATACCAAGGAATATGCTGCCAAAGTCAACCATCCTGTCAAGTATTCTTGGTACGATGCCATGACCTATGAATATGGTCGTTATCACGAAGATGGACTTGGTGAATACAACTATCCATTCATGCAAAAAGAAGGGGACAAGGTTCCTGCAGACCACTTCTTTGCCAACTTTAACTGGACTAAAGAGAAAAATGATTACTCTGTAGCTATGGCTAAATGGCTAGAACGCAGTCAGTATGATGTTTTTGCAGGTTTGGAATTGCAACAAGGTGGTTCTTACAAGACAAAAGTGAAATGGGATGCCCTTTTTGATGAGAACGGCAAACTTCGCTTATCACTTGGACTTTTTGCCCCAGATACTATCACGAGTCTTGGGAAAACAGGTGAAGACTATCATAAGAATGAAAATATCTTCTTCACAGGTTACCAAGGAGATCCAACTGGTCAAAAACCAGATGACAAGGACTGGTACGGGATTGCCAACCTCGTAGCTGACCGCACACCAGCAGTAGGCCGTACCTTTACAACATCCTTTAACACAGGACATGGTAAAAAATGGTTTGTGGACGGTAAAGTTTCCAAGGATTCTGAATGGAACTATCGTTCTGTATCAGGTATCTTGCCTACATGGCGTTGGTGGCAAACATCTTCAGCTGCCAAACTCCAAGCTGACTATGACTTTGAAGATGCCTACAATGGCGGAAATTCACTCAAATTTGCGGGTGATTTAGCTGAAAATACCAACCAAGATGTTCGTCTTTACTCTACAAAACTGGAAGTAACAGATAAAACAAAACTTCGTGTTGCCCATAAAGGTGGTAAGGGAAGCAAGGTCTATGTAGAGTTTGCGACTCAGAAAAACTATACCTATGGTGGCGAGAATGCTCGTAAAGAGCTGACTCTATCTGACGATTGGACAAAAGACGAATTTGACTTGAGTGCCTTGGCAGGTCAGACCATTTACGGTATCAAACTCACTTTTCAAAATACTGCTGCCCTTAAGGATTATCAATTTAACTTGGGTGAGTTGACTGTGTCAGATAATCAAGAGGCTCCTCAAGCACCAACAGCTCTTAAAGTAGCCAAACAATCTCTCAAAAATGCCCAAGAAGCGGAAGCTATTGTCCAATTTACAGGTAACAAAGATGCTGACTTCTATGAAGTTTATGAAAAGGATGGCGATGCTTGGCGCCTATTGACAGGCTCATCTGCCACTACTATCTACCTACCAAAAGTTAGCCGTTCAGCTAGTGCAACTGGCACTAGTCAAGAATTGAAGGTTGTCGCAGTTGGGAAGAATGGCCTTCGCTCTGAAGCTGCAATCACAAACTTTGACTGGGGAATGACGGTCCAAGATACCAGTCTTCCAAGACCTCTAGCAGAAAACATCGTTCCAGGAGCTACTGTTATCGGAAGTACCTTCCCAGACACAGAAGGCGGTGAAGGTATCGAAGGTATGTTGAATGGTACCATCACCAGCCTATCTGACAAATGGTCTTCTGCTCAGTTGAGTGGTAGTGTTGATATCCGTTTGACACAACCACGCCGTGTTGTTAGATGGGTTATGGACCATGCCGGTGCTGGTGGAGAATCTGTCAATGACGGATTGATGAATACTAAGGACTTCGACCTCTACTACAAGGATGAAGCTGGAGAATGGAAACTAGCTAAAGCCGTTCGTGGTAATAAAGCCCATGTTTCAGATATTACCCTCGATAGTCCAATTACGGCCCAAGACTGGCGTTTGAATGTTATCACATCTGACAATGGAACACCATGGAAAGCCATTCGTATCTACAACTGGAAGATGTATGAAGCTCTTGATACGGAGAGTCAAAACATTCCAATGGCTAAAGTGGCAGCGCGTGTCCTAACGGACAATAAGATTCAGCTTGGATTCTCAGAAGTTCCTGCTGGGGCTACCATCACAGTCTATGACAAGGCAGATTCACAAACTCCAATCGCTACCTTAAATACAGCAGTTGGAGGAGATTTGGCGACAGATCCATTGAGCTTTGAAAAACGTCCGAGCCTTCTATACTACCGTACACAATTGCCAGGTAAAGAAATCAGTAATACCCTTGCTGTAACGATTCCTCAGGATGAAAGAAAGATTAAGGCTGTTAGTCTAGAAGCAGCACCTAAAAAGGCAACTTATCAAGTTGGTGAGGAATTGAATCTTAAAGGTGGTCTTCTCCGTGTCAAATACGAAGGTGAAGAATCAGATGAAGTCATCAACCTTAGTCATGCAGGAGTTACTGTTAATGGCTACGACGCTCACCATCATGGCGAACAAGAGTTAACAGTAACCTATCTTGGTCTTCCAGTTGCAGGAAGTTTCAAGGTTCAAGTGACTGGTGAAGAAACTGGTCCAAAAGAAGTCGCAGCCTTGTATATTAGCAAGCAACCGAAAATTGACTACTTGGTAGGTGATGCTCTAGACTTATCAGAAGGACGTTTCAAGGTCTTGTATGATGATGAGACGGAGACTGAACATAGCTTTACAGACCAAGGAGTCGAAATTACAGGTTATGATTCTCAAAAGACAGGCCGTCAAAAACTTGAGTTGCACTATCAAGGACAAACTGTCGAATTTGATGTTCTAGTATCACCTAAGGCAGCCATTAACGACGAATATCTGAAACAAGAAATCACATCTGCTCAAGGACGCAAAGAAACATTAGCTTATACATTTGCGGATGCAGCAAAACAAGCAGCTCTAGTTGAGAAGATTGATGCAGCTAAAGCCATCTTAGAAAATCATGATGCTAGTCAAGAAGCAGTCAACCAGGCCTTGAATGACTTGAAACAAGCAGGTGCTGATTTGGATGGCAATCAACGTTATCAAACTGCTAGAGAAGAATTGGAAAGCTTGCTTGAATTCGTTCTTAAAAAAGATCCTCAATCTGAGTTGATTGCGCAAGCTGAGGCTTTATTATCTTCACAAACGCCAACTCCAGCAGCCTTTGCGGACATGAAAGAAAAGCTGAATAAGAAACTAGCTCCTGCAGAAGAAAGCCACCATGTGGGTAGCTTAGAAGAAGGTGAAACTGCTCCAACATTTGAAGCTCTACCTGAACTAGTGGTTGAAACAGAAACTCAAGCCTTCGAGCGTCAAGAACGTCCGTCAGGAGACCTCTTGTTGGGTGAACGTAGAATCGTTCAGGAAGGTGTAGAAGGGCAGGCTCGTCGTCTGATTGAAGTAGATGCCAAAGGTAACCGTACTCTTCTTAAAACAGAAGTAGTTAAGGAAGCTGTGGCTGAGATTGTTGAAGTTGGTACTAAGGTAGAAAGTAGTGTGCAACCATTGGACGGTTCTGGGAATCTTGTTCTCGAAAAACTAGAATTGGAAGTGAAAGAAGAAGCCGTAGCTTTCAATCACCAAGAGCGTCCAACAGCAGATCTTTTATTAGGTGAACGCCGTGTGGTTCAAGCTGGTGAAGCTGGGCAAGTCCGTCACTTGATTGAGATAGATGCTAAAGGCCATCGCACACTTCTTAAGACAGAGGTAGTCAAGGAAGCAGTGGCTGAGATTACTGAAGTTGGGACTAGGGTAGAAAGTAGTGTTCAACCATTGGACGGTTCTGGGAATCTTGTTCTCGAAAAACTAGAATTGGAAGTGAAAGAAGAAGCCGTAGCTTTCAATCACCAAGAGCGTCCAACAGCAGATCTTTTACTAGGTGAACGCCGTCTAGTTCAAGCTGGAATGGAAGGACTTCGTAGAAATCTTGTAGAAGTTGATGCAGAAGGCAACCGCAGTCTTAAGGGTACAGAACTTGTCAAAGAAACTGTTACTGAGATTGTTGAGATTGGGCCAAAAGTGGATACCCAAGATAACAAACCTCTTGCACCTGCTCCAGTAGCACAAGCAGCTAAGCAGGAACCAGCAAAAGCAGAAGCACAAGCTGAAAAACCTGAAGGAACACAACTTCCAAGTACAGGTGAAGGAGCAGATGCGAATCTCCTTGCTCTTGGCTTAGTTGGAGTTCTAGGTGGTTTTGGACTTCTCGCACAAAAGAAAAAAGAAGAGTAAGTTGAACTTCTAAATTACTGTCTGACAAGATAATAGTATTAAAAGGCAAGAGCCATTTTTGGCTCCTGCCTTTTTGCATTTATGTGACTTTCAGTCCGTCTCGCTCCGTTAGGTGCGAGACAAATAAACCACCCGCTATGCGGGTGCGCGTCGAAGGTTATACAAAAAAACTCCAAACGCGATACAATAAAGGTGTTCAAGCCAATTGTAAAGCGAAAGGAGAAAAATATGGCACAAAAGGCACATAGTTTATCACACACAAAGTGGATGTGTAAATATCACATTGTGTTCACCCTTAAGTATAGACGAAAAATCATTTATAATCAATATCGAAGTAGTTTGGGAGAAATATTCCACCGATTATGTAGTTATAAAGGTGTTGAGATTATCGAAGGACACTTAATGCCTGATCATGTACATGTGTTAGTAAGTATTCCACCAAGGATAAGTGTTTCAAGTTTCATGGGTTATTTAAAAGGCAAAAGTGCACTCATGATGTTTGACAAACACGCAAATCTCAAGTACAAGTTTGGGAATCGGCATTTTTGGGCAGAAGGTTATTATGTGAGTACGGTTGGACTCAATGAAGCCACAATTAAGAAATATATCCAAGAACAGGAAAAACATGATATAGCACTAGATAAATTAAGTGTGAAAGAATATGAGGATCCCTTTAGGGACAGTAGTAAGTAATACTCACGCCTCTTTAAGAAGTCAAGAGCAATGAGGCTTGAACAACGTGAAAGCCAGCGTCTTTAGGCGCTGGCTGGTAATTTGGGCTTATAGCCCTGGTACAAACCACCCGTTTGACGGGTGGTTATGATTCTTAGAATGATTATGTTAAGATTTTTATTATTTCATAAGGATTGTTGTAGTGAGATATCTGCATGTTTTGCTTTGAAGATTGATTATGTATATTGAGTTTTAAAAGCTACTTATCGTTAATCCCATCAAGAATTGGTTTGGGAATAAGAAAGGAAAAAGAAGATGAAAGCATTAAAAGTAGTCATTGCTGTAATCATTGTAGTAGTGAGCATTGGCTTAGTAGTATTTATAGGAGCGAGTATGTATGCTGTTACCACTATCAATTTGCTATCTAACTCAGTCTATTATGCGCAACGGATGCCTCATAAGGAAGGAACAGAACCCGACTTAGTCATGTTGATTGAAAACATGGGGGAGATTTATACTCCGAAAATTGAAGGTATTCGCTATGATGATGGAGCGAATTTTATCGAAAATTCTATCGATTCAAGTGGTTATCCTACAAGTTTTGGAGAGTCTGTTGGAGGTTATAGTTACAGTGATAAAAACGATGTGTCCTATAAGTTTAATAAAAATTTTGAGCTTGAGTGGGCCCTCGATAAAGAGTATAAAGAAATTGATACTGCAACAATTGATGAAACAAAGATAAAAGGAGAGATTAGAGAAACCCTTAAACCCATACTTGATGTACAGAGTAAACCCCTCATCAATCTGCAGTGGTTATTTAATAAAAAGTATCAAGACAGGTTTAATTAGAGATGCAGATAGGTCTTTAATTTGAAATTAAACTGAACAAAAGTGATTGAACTCTTAGAAATGCGATGCTGATATTTCTGAGAGTTTTTCTATCGCCATGCAAAACTTTCAAAATAGATTTTTAAAAATTGAACGGTTTCTGAAGAGTTAGTTCAAAAAATAAAGACACAACTCCAGACAGTAGCTCTTTCTCTATAAATGAGCAACATACCATAGATGAAGATAAAAACAGTGAGGAATTTTCACAGAGAGTAAAGATTGAGTTTTAATTACTGGAGAGACCTGTTTCAGGATAAAAGTTTAAGGTTTTGCTATCTCTTTTATTGATTTTGTGATATAATTAACACGTAAAAAAAATTAAGGAGTCTTTCCAAATGGCAAAATTGACTGTTAAAGACGTTGAGTTGAAAGGGAAAAAAGTTCTCGTTCGTGTTGACTTCAACGTACCTGTAAAAGATGGCGTGATTACTAATGACAACCGTATCACTGCAGCTCTTCCAACTATCAAGTACATCCTTGAACAAGGTGGACGTGCGATTCTTTTCTCTCACCTTGGACGTGTAAAAGAAGAAGCAGACAAGGCTGGTAAATCACTTGCTCCTGTAGCTGCTGACTTGGCTGCTAAATTGGGTCAAGAAGTTACATTCCTTCCAGGTGTAACTCGTGGTGCTGAATTGGAAGCAGCTATCAACGCTCTTGAAGATGGACAAGTTCTTTTGGTTGAAAACACTCGTTTTGAAGATGTTGACGGTAAGAAAGAATCTAAAAACGATCCTGAACTTGGTAAATACTGGGCATCACTTGGAGATGGTATCTTCGTAAACGATGCATTCGGTACGGCTCACCGTGCACACGCATCTAACGTTGGTATCTCAGCAAACGTTGAAAAAGCAGTTGCTGGATTCCTTCTTGAAAACGAAATTGCATACATCCAAGAAGCTGTTGAAGCTCCAGAACGTCCATTCGTGGCTATCCTTGGTGGTTCAAAAGTTTCAGACAAGATCGGTGTTATCGAAAACTTGCTTGAAAAAGCTGATAAAGTTCTTATCGGTGGTGGTATGACTTACACATTCTACAAAGCACAAGGTATCGAAATCGGTAACTCACTTGTAGAAGAAGACAAATTGGATGTCGCTAAAGCTCTTCTTGAAAAAGCAAACGGCAAATTAATCTTGCCAGTTGACTCAAAAGAAGCAAACGCATTTGCTGACTACACTGAAGTGAAAGACACTGAAGGTGAAGCAGTAGACCCAGGTTTCCTTGGTCTTGACATCGGTCCAAAATCTATCGCTAAATTTGACGAAGCTTTGACTGGTGCGAAAACAGTTGTATGGAACGGACCTATGGGTGTATTTGAAAACCCTGACTTCCAAGCTGGTACAATCGGTGTGATGGATGCTATCGTGAAACAACCAGGCGTTAAATCAATCATCGGTGGTGGTGACTCAGCTGCCGCAGCGATCAACCTTGGACGTGCAGACAAGTTCTCATGGATCTCTACTGGTGGTGGAGCTTCAATGGAACTCCTTGAAGGTAAAGTTCTTCCAGGACTTGCAGCATTGACTGAGAAATAAGAATATAGAAAAAGGAGGACTCAGGTTCTCCTTTTTTTGCGCTCTTTTGTAGTCTTAATGATATTAAGGAACTGAAAGATAATTGGACAGAATCCAAAAAAAACAGTAAAATAGAGAGATACCAATCTAAATGAAAATTGAGAGACTAGTGTGATAAAAAGAGAGAATCTTAGAAAAACATCTATTTGTGGAATTATCAATGTCACCCCTGATTCTTTTTCAGATGGGGGGAAGTTTTTTGCCGTTGAGGAAGCCTTGAAGCAGGCTAGAAAATTGATAGCTGAAGGTGCCACTATCTTAGATATCGGTGGGGAATCCACTCGACCTGGAAGTAGCTATGTAGAGATTGAAGAGGAAATCCAGCGTGTGGTTCCAGTCATTCAGGCTATTCGTCAAGAAAGTGATGTTCTGATTTCGGTCGATACTTGGAAGAGTCAGGTGGCAGAAGCAGCTTTAAATGCTGGTGCCAATATAGTCAATGACATTACAGGCCTTATGGGTGATGAGAAGATGGCAGAGGTGGTTGCTAAGGCTGGAGCTCAGGTAGTCATCATGTTTAATCCAGTTATGGCACGTCCTCAGCACCCTAGTTCACTTATCTTCCCTCATTTTGGATTTGGAGAGCCTTTTACAAAAGAAGACTTAGCAGACTTTGAACAACTATCAGTTGAAGAATTGATGTCAACTTTCTTTGATCGTGCTCTAGTAAGAGCGGAAAAAGCAGGGATTTCGAAAGAAAACATCATGCTGGATCCAGGGATTGGCTTTGGCTTGACCAAAAAGGAAAATCTCATCCTCCTACGTGATCTTGGAAAATTGCACAAAATGGGCTATCCTATCTTTTTAGGAGTCTCTCGCAAGCGCTTTGTCATCAATATCCTTGAAGAAAATGGATTTGAAGTAAATCCAGATACTGAAGCTGGTTTCCGAAATCGTGATACGGCTTCGGCTCATGTGACCAGCATTGCTGCTAGACAAGGTGTGGAAGTGGTGCGCGTGCACGATGTAGGCAGCCACAAGATGGCAGTCGAAATTGCGTCTGCTATCCGTCTGGCAGACCATGCGGAAAATTTAGATTTGAAACAATATAAGTAAGATGAATAAAAACGAAACCAATCAGTGGATTGCCCACTACCGGACAGACCAACCGCATTTCGGCTTGGAAAGAATGGTAGAGCTTTTAGCTTTACGAGGCAATCCCCATCTTAAGCTTAAGGTTATCCACATCGGTGGAACCAATGGCAAGGGATCTACCATAGCCTTTTTGAAAAATATGCTGGAAAAGATGGGGCTAAGAGTTGGAGTCTTTAGCTCACCCTATCTGATTCATTATACTGACCAGATTGCCATTAATGGGGAATCTATTCCAGAAGCAAGATTAGAGTCCTTGATGGCGGATTATCGTTCGCTACTTGAAGGGGAGTACGCTCAAGCCTTACAAGGAACGACAGAATTCGAGATTATCACTGCTATAGCCTATGATTACTTTGCCTCAGAGCAGGTCGATGTAGCGATTATGGAAGTTGGTATGGGCGGACTTTTGGATAGTACCAATGTTTGTCAGCCTATTCTAACAGGCATCACGACCATTGGGCTGGATCACGTAGCGCTTTTAGGGGATGGCTTGGAAGCCATAGCAGAGCAGAAAGCAGGGATTATCAAACAAGGAATTCCTCTAGTGACTGGTCATATTGTCCCAGAAGCCTTGGCTGTGATAGACCAAATTGCAGAGGAAAAACAGGCTGCTAGAATTTTTTATGGAAGAGATTATCAGGTAAGCCATCATGAGAGTATTGTGACTGGAGAGGTCTTTGACTATACAAGTGCTGTTAGACAAGGTCGTTTCCAAACAGGATTGCTGGGTTTGCACCAGATTGAGAACGCTGGGATGGCGCTGGCCTTGTTAGATAGCTATTGCCAAGCGACTGGTCGAGAATTGCCAGATAATGCTTTAGTGGCTCAAGCTTTAGAAGAAACAAGCTGGCCTGGACGCTTGGAAGTTGTTTCTAGAGAACCCTTGATGATTTTGGATGGAGCACACAATCCTCATGCCATCAAGGCCTTGTTGGCTACCTTGAAAGAACGCTTTACGGACTATCAGAAGGAAATCCTCTTTACTTGTATCAAAACCAAGGCCTTGGAGGATATGTTGGACTTGCTAGAAACCTTGCCCGGTACTAAGATTACGCTAACTCATTTTGAGGATAGTCGGGCGACGGATGAAAAAGTCTTGAAAGAGATGTCTGATTCTAGAAATCTCAACTACCAAGATTGGCAAAAATTTCTAGACCAAAAATTATCAGAAAATGAAGAGAAAAAAACAGTTAGGATTATCACGGGTTCATTATACTTTTTAGCCCAAGTGAGAGCCTACCTAATGGAGAGGAAAAATTAGAATGGATACACAAAAAATTGAAGCAGCTGTAAAAATGATTATCGAGGCAGTTGGTGAGGATGCAAATCGTGAAGGTTTGCAGGAAACACCTGCCCGTGTTGCTCGTATGTACCAAGAGATTTTTTCAGGTCTTGGGCAAACTGCAGAAGAGCACCTGTCAAAATCCTTTGAGATTATCGATGACAATATGGTAGTGGAAAAGGATATCTTTTTCCATACCATGTGTGAACACCACTTTTTACCATTTTATGGTCGAGCTCATATTGCCTACATTCCTGATGGGCGTGTAGCAGGCTTATCAAAGTTAGCTCGTACGGTGGAAGTCTACTCTAAAAAGCCACAGATTCAAGAGCGTTTGAATATCGAAGTGGCTGATGCCTTGATGGAGTATTTGGGAGCCAAGGGAGCCTTCGTTGTCATTGAAGCAGAACACATGTGTATGAGTATGCGCGGTGTTCGAAAACCAGGAACTGCAACCTTGACAACAGTGGCTCGTGGTCTATTTGAGACAGATAAGGATCTTCGTGATCAAGCTTATCGTCTCATGGGACTTTAAAAAATCCGCATTAAGCGGATTTTTCTAGAAAGGACTAGTTATGGATCAACTGCGAATTAAAGACCTAGAACTTTTCGCCTTTCATGGACTCTTTCCTAGTGAGAAGGAACTGGGGCAGAAGTTTGTCGTTTCAGCCACCCTATCCTATGATATGACCAAGGCGGCGACAGACTTGGATTTAACTGCTTCTGTCCATTACGGAGAACTTTGCCAGCAATGGACGACATGGTTTCAGGAAAATACTGAGGACTTGATTGAAACAGTAGCCTACAAACTAGTAGAGCGCACTTTTGAAACCTATCCAATAGTTCAAGAAATTAAACTGGAACTCAAAAAACCTTGGGCGCCTATCCATCTACCGCTGGATACTTGTTCAGTAACCATCCACCGTCGCAAACAGCGTGCCTTTATCGCTTTAGGAAGCAATATGGGGGATAAGGCGGCTAATCTCCAGCAAGCGATTGACAAAATGCAAGCTCGAGGCATCCACATTCTCAAAGAGTCTAGTGTCTTGACGACCGAGCCTTGGGGTGGTGTGGATCAGGATAGCTTTGCCAATCAAGTCATTGAAGTGGAAACCTGGTTGCCTGCTCCAATCTTGTTAGAAACCTTGTTAGCTATTGAGGCAGAAATGGGACGGATCAGAGAGGTGCATTGGGGACCTCGCTTGATTGACCTAGATTTGCTCTTTGTAGAGGATCAGATCATCTATACAAACGACCTCATTTTGCCGCATCCTTATATCGCTGAGCGACTCTTTGTCTTAGAGTCTCTGCAGGAAATTGCACCTCATTTCATCCATCCAGTCTTGGGACAACCAATTCGTCACTTGTATCAAGAATTGAAAAAATAAGAAAACTCTAGTTTCCGAAGTATTTACAGAGGAGACTAGAGTTTTTAAAATAGATCATTTTCTTCAGGGAGGAGAATAGTTTCCTTGCCATCCATATCTAGCACCAGAACTTTTGGTGGGTAGAGTGGATCAAAGGGATGATTAAAATCAAAGTCAATCGTAGTTGGTAGATGTTGACTAGAAAAACGAAAAGTGATGGAGCCTTCATGATTCAAAAGTCGAAATTCCAATTCATCTTCTAGCTCAAAAACATGCTTTAAAAAATGATCGATTATATACCAGATTGAGTCGATAACATCATCGGGTAGATTGGTCACCACACCGAAACTGGCACATCGTCTATGAGAATCTGTAAAAGCCATCCCTATCTCCTAATTGATTTTTTTATTATCATACTGCAAACTGCTAGAAAAATCAAGAAAAGTCAACTACCTTTAAAAAGATGAGAATGATTTTGAAATTTTTTCAACGAATCTTCATCAAATGCTTGAAAATGCTTACAATTAGTGGTAAAATGGAAACAGTGGAGTCATGAAAACAAAATTTTCAAAGTAGAAAGGAAACGGAATGAACACAGATGATACAGTAACAATTTATGACGTTGCCCGAGAAGCGGGAGTGTCAATGGCGACTGTCAGCCGTGTTGTCAATGGCAATAAGAACGTCAAAGAAAACACCCGTAAGAAAGTTCTAGAAGTCATTGATCGCCTTGACTACCGCCCTAATGCAGTAGCACGTGGTCTAGCAAGCAAGAAGACGACAACAGTTGGAGTCGTCATTCCAGATATCACAAACACTTATTTCTCTACCCTTGCTAAAGGGATTGACGATATCGCGGAAATGTACAAATATAACATCGTCCTTGCTAACAGTGATGAGGATGATGAAAAGGAAGTATCTGTGGTCAATACTCTCTTTTCTAAACAGGTGGATGGCGTTATCTTCATGGGTTATCATTTAACTGAGAAGATTCGCTCAGAGTTTTCACGCTCACGCACACCTGTGGTTCTTGCAGGAACAGTGGACGTAGAACACCAACTTCCAAGTGTCAATATTGACTATAAACATGCTACAGTTGATGCAGTCCGCCATCTTTTGAAGCGAAACAAAAAAATTGCCTTCGTTAGCGGACCATTAGTGGATGATATTAATGGTAAGATTCGCTTGGCTGGTTACAAAGATGCTTTGAAAGAAGCGGGAATCAACTATAGTGAAGGTCTTGTTTTCGAATCAAAATACCGTTATGATGATGGTTATGCCTTAGCAGAGCGTTTGATTTCTTCTAAAGCAACAGCAGCGATCGTAACAGGAGATGAACTGGCAGCAGGTGTGTTGAACGGACTTGCTGACAAGGGGGTTTCTGTACCAGAAGACTTTGAAATTATCACCAGTGATGATTCACAAATCGCGCGTTACACTCGTCCAAACCTAACCACCATTGCGCAACCTTTGTATGACCTTGGTGCTATTAGTATGCGTATGTTGACGAAGATTATGCATAAGGAAGAGTTAGAAGAGCGTGAAGTTCTTTTGCCACATGGTTTGGTAGAACGTCATTCAACTCGTAAAGATTAACAAGAAGAGGTCGGGATAAAAATCCCGACCTCGCTTTTTAGTAGTAAAAACTTTTTGGTCAATGGTTCAAGTATCAAGTTGATGGTAGAAGGCTTGCGGGGGTGACTAGAAAACAAGATTTGATCTAGTAATTTATATCTCACCGACTTTTTTATACTCAATGAAAATCAAAGAGCAAACTAAGAAACTAGCCGCAGGTTGCTCAAAGCACTGCTTTGAGGTTGTAGATGAAACTGACGAAGTCAGTAACCATACCTACGGCAAGGCGACGTTGACGAGGTTTGAATTTGATTTTCGAAGAGTATTATCCTTCCATATAGGCTCGTAATTCCTCTCCTGTAAGGCCAGCATTAATAGCAATGAGGAGTTTGAGACGAGCCTTTTGAGCATTGAGCTCTTTGACAAAGAAGACACCAGCCTTTTGTAGACAAACGCCACCGCCTTCATAGGCATAAACAGGTTCAGCAATCCCGTTAAAACAACGAGAAACCAAGGCGATTGGGAGTCCTTCTTGAATAAGGGCGTTCAATTTTTGTGATGTTTCCTTGGGGACATTTCCAGCACCAAAGGCCTGGATAATAAGACCATCTAGCTGGTCAACAGGAAGCAAATCAAGGAGTTCTTCTGTCATGCCAGCATAGACTGGAATAATTGGAACCAAGCCATGGATCCTATCAAGGTCAAAATGAACACGAGGTTCAGCTGTTTTAAAGTAGAGAATTTCCTGTTTCATGATGAGACCAAGGGGGCCGTGGGTAGGAGTCTGGAAGGTACTGACATTGGTCGTGTGCGTCTTGGTCACATATTTAGCAGCGTGGATTTCATCATTCATCACGACCAAGACACCCTTATCAGCAGCCTTATCGTCACTCGCTACGCGTAGGGCACTGAGATAATTGTAGACACCATCGCTTCCGAGTTCGTTGGAACTACGCATGGCCCCTGTTAGTACGATCGGTTTGTGAGGAACCTCCATGGTATCGAGGAAATAGGCAGTTTCCTCCAAGGTATCTGTCCCATGTGTAACCACGAAACCGTCATAATGATCAGACTCCTCTTTGATTTTTTGATAGAGGGCCAGCATATGCTTGGGTTTAATATGGGGACTTGGCAGATTAAAAAAGTCGAGCGCGTGGACTTCAACTCCTCCAAGTGGATTGGATACATGATTCATAGGGTTTTCTTGGCTAGTTACAACAGCGCCAGAGTCATCGGCTTGCATGGAAATAGTACCACCCGTATGTAAAACAAGGATTTTCTTAGGCATGATTTACTCACTCTTTCTGAAATGTGGTATAATCATTGTATCACAAAAGGGGAGAATGAGGTAGGATGGAAGTCAAAGCTGTTTTTTTTGATATCGATGGAACACTAGTCAACGATCGCAAGAGTGTTTTGAAATCCACTAAGGACGCGATTAAGATTGTGAAGGAACAGGGGGTGCTTGTTGGAGTAGCGACAGGGCGAGGACCTTTTTTTGTTAAGGATTTAATGGAAGATTTAGATCTGGATTTTGCCATAACCTATAACGGCCAATATATCTTTAATAAAGACAGAGTCTTGTTTACAAGTTCTCTTTCCAAATCTCATTTACGGCAGTTGATTGCCTATGCTAAAAAAGAGGGCAAGGAAATTGCTTTGGGGACCAAGGATGCCATGCTTGGTTCGAAAATCATGTCTTTTGGCCTAGGTTCTTTTTCACAAAGAGTGAGTCGTTTTGTCCCCTCTATGTTGACTCGTACAGTTAGTCATTCCTTTAATCGAATGGTGAGTAAGGTCGTTCCTCAGAAGGAAGAAGACTTGCTTCAGTTGATGAATCAGCCCATTTATCAAGTTTTGATGCTAATGACGCCAGAAGAATCTGAGAAAGCAGCAGCTGATTTTAAAGACTTGAAATTAACTCGTAGTAATCCTTTTGCAGCCGATGTCATCAACCAAGGAAATTCCAAGTTAGAAGGCATTCGCCGAGTCGGAAAAGAGTATGGTTTTGATCTCAATCAAGTCATGGCCTTTGGTGATTCGGATAATGACCTAGAAATGTTGGCGGGTGTTGGGATGTCAGTTGCTATGGGCAATGGTAGTAGCAGTGTCAAGGAAGTGGCGAAGCATATCACAACCAGCAACCAGCAAGATGGGATTCACAAGGCCTTGGAACACTTTGGTGTTTTGGCTTCAGAGAAAGTCTTTGTCAGCCGTGACTATCATTTCAATAAGGTCAAGACCTTCCACCACATGATGGATGAACGAACTCAGGAAGAACCAAAGGCTTGGGATTTAGAAGGTGCCACCCATAGAGCGGGATTTAAGATAGAAGAACTGGTCGAGTTTGTTCGAGCTGCTAGCTCTTCTGAAGAAGACTTCGAACGGGCAGTTGGACAGTTACACCAAGCATTGGATCAAGCAGCAGAGAAAGTAGTCAAGAAGACACCTGCTCAACAAGATTTGATAGGGCAAGTAGATGCCTTAATTGATACCTTGTATTTCACCTATGGTAGCTTTGTTTTGATGGGAGTGGATCCAGAAAGGATTTTTGATATTGTCCATCAAGCCAATATGGGTAAAATGTTTCCCGATGGAAAAGCTCATTTTGATCCAGTTACTCACAAAATCCTAAAACCAGATGACTGGGAGGAGAGATATGCTCCAGAACCAGCCATTAAAAAGGAAATTGAGCGTCAGATAAAGGCCTATGAACGCCACAAGGAAAGAGCCGATAAGAAATAGGCGATAGAAAAGGAAGCCTTGAATGATGTTTTGATTTCCTGGCTCCAACTACTGCGTCAACAATTTATGAAAAAAATGAGGTTAGGAGAAAAATCCCAACCTCATTTCTTTTTTATTACAAAGTTTTGTCCTTATCTCTAACGACGAGAAGGTCAACGCTGGTATGGCGTAGGATATATTCTGATGAAGAACCAACTAGCAGGCGCTCGAAAGCATTGAGCCCTGTTGCTCCAACCAAAATCAAATCAACCTTTTCTTTGTCTGGAATTGTTTTAGCTAAGAGAGTTTTAGGGTTACCCATCTCAATAACAACTTTTATGTCTGTGAGACCAGCATCTCTTGCACGCTTTTCGTATTCTGCCATCAAATCGTTGGCCTCTACTTGCAATTCTTCGTAAACTTCAGCATCAAATGTTGAGATGCTTTGAAGAGCACGTGTGTCAATAACATGGGCAATAGTTAGTTTTGCTTGGTTACGTAGTGCTGAATGAACCCCTTTGATGAAAGCCAAGTCAGCTTCCTTGGAACCGTCAACCGCTACCATGATGTTTTCATAACGTTGTGTCATAGCAAAAACCTCCTCATTCTTATTACCTTCATTGTATTCCTTTTCACCAAAAAAGTAAAGTAAAAAACGATAGGAAAGATAGGTGCTTTTTGACTTTGACTTGGAGTTTGTTATAATAAAAATAGAAAAGCTAAGAGGAAAAGATATGACAAAAATCGCAGTATTATCAGATATACATGGCAATACAACAGCCTTAGAGGCTGTTCTGGTAGATGCCCAGAAGGCGGGGGTTGATGAGTATTGGCTATTAGGAGATATCCTAATGCCTGGAACAGGACGAAAAAACATTCTCCAGAGATTGGACACTTTACCCATTACTCTTAGAGTTCTGGGAAATTGGGAAGATAGTCTTTGGCGAGCCTGTCATCGCAAGTTAGATGAAAGCAGACCTAGCCATCGTTATCTCTTGCGCCAGTGTCAGTATATTATGGAAGAAATTAGTAGCCAAGAGATTGAGGCACTGCAGGACTATCCTTTGCAAGTGCATCGCCAGTTTGGAGATCTGAAGCTAGGGATTAGTCATCACTTGCCTGATAAAAACTGGGGGCGAGAATTGATTCATATGGGAAAGCAAGAGGATTTTGATCGTCTTGTCACCAATCCAGATTGCGATATTGCCATTTATGGTCATATCCATCAGCAGTTTCTTCGTTATGGTAGTGGTGGTCAGCTTATCCTGAATCCAGGTTCCATTGGGCAACCCTTCTTTTTATCTGGAAATTTACGCAAAGACTTGCGGGCCCAATACATGATCTTAGAATTTGATGAAAAAGGTTTAAAAGATGCTGATTTTCGTCGTGTCGATTATGATATTGAGGCAGAATTACAGCTAGCTAAAGACTTACAATTACCCTACTACCAAGTTTATTATGAAAGCTTAGTTAATGGGATTCACCATACCCATAATCAAGACTTACTTCATGAAATTGCTCAAGAACAAGGACATGATGCTGAGTTGGATGACTGGCTTAGTGGTAACTCTTGACATTACAACTACAAGAGATATAATAAATATAAGAAAAAGAACGAGTTAGTCTACTTAAAAAGGAGGAGAAGATGCAAATTTCAAGTCGATTTACCATTGCGACTCACATGTTGATTATTATTGCCCTAAAAGGGAAAGAAAGCAAGGTGACTAGTGATTTTCTAGCTAGTAGTGTTGGAGTCAATCCTGTCATTATCCGTAAGACCTTATCTCAACTGAAAAAAGCTGAGTTGATCTCAGTTGCGCGTGGAACTGGTGGAGCAGAGATTATCAAAGACCTAGAGGACATCAGCTTATTAGATGTTTACCAAGCAGTTGAATGCCTTGGAAAGACTGGACAACTCTTTAGTTTTCATGATAATCCCAATCCAGCCTGTCCAGTAGGAGCCAATATCCATGGGGTTTTAGATGAGAAATTACAAAAGATTCAGCTAGCCATGGAGCAGGAACTGAGTCAAACAAGCCTTGTCCAAGTAGTGACAGATGCAGAAGCAAGGATGGAGAAATAAGATCTTCTAGAAAGAGACAGAATGTAGACATACCCTATCAGTAATAAAAAAATTGCCCTTATAGAGGTTGGATAATATATAGTAAAAATTCTTAGAAATGTTGACATAATGCTATTTTTAAGAGTTTTTTTATTATGTGACTATTAGTCCGTCTCGCTCTGTGAGGTGCGAGACAAATAAACTACCCACTATGCGGGTGCGCGTCGAAGGTTATACCAAAAAAACTCCAAACGCGATACAATAAAGGTGTTCAAGCCAATTGTAAAGCGAAAGGAGAAAACCATGGTACAAAAGTCTCATAGTTTATCACACACAAAGTGGATGTGTTCCATCACATTGTGTTCACCCCTAAGTATAGACGAAAAGTCATCTATAATCAATATCGGAGTAGTTTAGGTGAAATATTTCATCGCTTGTGTAGTTATAAAGGAGTTGAAATTATCGAGGGTCACTTAATGCCAGACCATGTACATATGTTAGTAAGTATTCCACCAAGGATAAGTGTTTCGAGTTTCATGGGTTATTTAAAAGGTAAAAGTGCACTCATGATGTTTGACAAATACGCCAACCTCAAGTACAAGTTTGGGAATCGGCATTTCTGGGCAGAAGGTTATTATGTGAGTACAGTAGGGCTTAATGAAGCCACGATAAGGAAATACATACAAGATCAGGAAAAAGCATGATATAGCACTAGATAAATTAAGTGTAAAAGAATATGAGGATCCCTTTAGGGATAGTGGCAAGTAATACTCACGCCTCTTTAAGAGGCAAGTGACGAGTCAAGAGCAATGAGGCTTGAACAACGTGAAAGCCAGCGTTTTTAGGCGCTGGCTGGTAATTTGGGCTTATAGCGCTGGTGCAAACCACCCGTTAGACGGGTGGTTATGATTTTCTCTAGTAAAAGAAAGAGATTGAAGCAAATTGATCAAAATGAACCTTTTTTTAAATCTGAAGAGGCGAGACACAAACATAATTTTAGTAGAATATTGAGTATAAATCTTTCCACAATAAAACGCATATTATCAAGTTTTTTAAACATCTGAATAATATGCGTTTTTCTGATTTTAAAGACTTTTATCCCAGCTTCTTTTTACATGTTTTTCTATCAAGTTGCTGGATTTATAGAGTCCTTGCTTTTATTGTTCCTTTCTTGACTTGAGGAAGCTACCAAGTCCAAGGAGGGCTAGGAGGCTGATTCCTGCAAGAGTAAGAAGAGATTTGCTCTCAGTTCCTGTGTTTGGAAGGACTTTCTGAGAAAGAGTCTCTGCAGCAGTTTCTTGGGTTTCAGGATTTGCTGCTAGGTTTTGGGCTTGACCTTGTTCTTGTTCGACATTCAAGCTAGAAAGATCAAATTCTGGTTTTTCTTCCACAGCTGGGGCAACGATGGCACCACCTTGTGCGATTCGAAGAACAGTAGCTGTAAGGGCATTCAATTTCAAGCCTTTTTCAGTCCATTCAAGTCCTTGAGGGTTGGCAATTCCGACTGGTCCTGCTTGGTTTTCATCTGCTAAAACTTCAGCATTTCTGAGATGTGCAAAGGCAGTTCCCAAGTTAAATTCACGAGCTTTTTCATCCGCATTGACAAAGACTGCGTAGATATCTCCATTCGGAGCAGTGATTTGGTAGCCAATCACTACATCTTCTTTTTCCACACCATTTTGGCCTGGGACAGTGATGAGTTGGACACGGTCTTTGATATCTTGCAGACTCTTGAGTCGGAAGGCATCTGTAGATTGGCGAAGGGCAATCAAACCTTTCATGTAGTCACGGCTCTTGACATTTTCAGGATAAGCTTTTCCATCTGTAGCTTTAGTCCAGTCAAACTTGTTGACAGCATCGCTAGAGTCATAAGAGTCATGGATGAAGTAAGGATAGTCAAATGGGTTACCATCCTTGTCACGAAGTAAGTGAGATTTGTTTGGAACCTTATCCTCTGCTACTGGAGTCTTGTAGGCTGGGTCACGGAATTGTTTGGTACGTCCGTATTCCTGACCAGAGTGGATAAATGGTGTTCCTTGAGCTGTCAAGACCATGAGATTTCCAAGGCGCAAACGACGATGGATTTCCGCATAGTTTTCAGCCTTGCTTGGGTCTTTTTTGATTGATTGGGCAATGATGTCAAAAAGGGTCAAGTTATCATGGGCTGCGATGTATTGAATCACATCTCCAGGGCTATCTGCTTCAAAGTTGGTTGGTTGAGCAATCAGATTTTTAAAGATGGTATTGATATCGCGTTTTCCACCTGTGATAAAGGCAGGTTGACCTTCATTTGGATAACCAGACTTGAGGTTGTTACGGATGTCATCTGAAAAGACAGCGACAGTATCGGTATGTTTCATCCAATCTTGGTCAGCAGCTTTAGTAGGCATATTTTCATCACCAGAATAGGTTCTCCAACCTTCACCAAGCATGATGAGATTTGGATTGAGGGCGCGTGCAGCCTTGTAAGCTTCTTCGACAGAAGCTGCATCATGATCTCCCATCATATCGAAACGGAAACCATCTACTTTGTAGGTATCGACTAGATATTTGATAGAGTCTACCATGACGCGTTTAGACATGTAGTGGGTTGTTCCTAGACGACCACCACCAAAGCTAGTACGAGGTGTTCCGTCTGCATCCATGAAGTGGTAGTAGTTTGGCTCAATGTCTTCAAAGATATCAACATTGGCAGTATGGTTGTAAACTACGTCTAAGATAGCACCCATGCCACGTTTATGGATTTCGTTGACAAGGTTCTTAAATTCTGCGATACGTTTTTCTGGGTCCTTAGGATCACTTGAGTACATACCAGTCAAGGAGAAGTAGTTTTGAGGGTCATAACCCCAGTTGTAGTTGCTATCGCTTGAAGCATAGGCAGACAGTCGTTCTTGATTCTTCAATTCATTGACATAGTAGTATGACAAGACTGGAAGGAGTTGGATGTGGGTAACACCTAAATCTTTGAGGTAGTCAAGCTTTTCGATAAAGGCTTCAAAAGTACCAAATGGTTTAGTCAAATCTTTTGCAATGGCGGGATCTGAAGTGAAGTCACGAACGTGAGCCTCGTAGATAACAGCATCTTCACGAGATTTGAAGTTATGAATCTTACCATAAGTCAAGTCTTGAGGTCCAAGTTTTGCTGGATCCACAAAAGCAGCTTTAGCAACCTTATGGGCAGCGTCTGTTTTGGCTAGATCGCTGTTCCAAGCTGCTAGAGATTTGGCGTAAGGATCAAGTACGAGGACAGTCTTGCCTTGGCGCTCGATTTGGTAGTGGTAGTAGTAGCCAGTATAGTTGCTAATACCAAGTCCTGAGTTCTCATTCAGAGTTTGTTTCCAGGTTCCTTTTTCTCCTTTTTCAAGAGCGATGGTTCCGACCACTTTTTCAGGATCTTTCTTATCGTAGATGACAACAGAAACTTTATCAGCACTTGGTGACCAGAGGGTCAGATCAACACGTTTGCCATCTTCTTTAAGGTTAGCACCAAGAGGGCCATCGTAACTGTAAGTCTCATCTTTGAGACGCCAGCTTGAACGAGTTGTAAAATGATCTGAATCATAGGCGACTGTATATGGGTTTTGAGTGTCAGAGAAATCACCGATGTAGGTTACTTTCTTACTTGCTTCATCGATTGTAACATCGGAGATAGCCACTTTATTCCCTTGGTGGTCAGTGATGTTGGAATGTTTAAGGATGTCTTCTTTTTTAGCACCAACCAAGGTAGAAAAACTACTTTCAATACGGGACTTAGCCACATGTTGGGCACCAGTCATACGGATGTCGTGCACATAATAAGGGTTGGTGTAGATTGTTTCGTCATCATCCTTAAGGAAGATTTGACTGTGGTTTTTCAGGTCAGTAAATTTATAATCTTCTTTTCTGATTTTCACATCATCGCCTTTCTTGCTCTCATCTAATAGTAAAAATCCAAATTCTCTGGCGGCTTCATTGAGCGGAATGTCGATGTAGCGTCCATGTTTTCCACTTGCAGTAAAGTCTGTACCGTCAGGCCATTCACCATTGCTTGGAGTCTTCACATCTCCCCAGTACCAGAGAGATTTCTTGTCATAGTTACCATCGGTGCGGAAATAGTTGACGCGGATCGTTCCAGCTGGCTGCGGTTGGTAGTTGTGGACCTTGTAGTCCTCATCAAGCCAAGCTTCATTCATCTTTGGAGAGAGGCGCTCTACTGAACGATCTCCAGTAAGGTTGTCCCCTTTGGTGTTGTTAATGAGGAAGCTGACTTTCTTGGCTTGTTCATTTTTTAGTTTGACATCTAGGTAGTAGCCGTAGTCGTCTTTCTTGGCATCCTTGAAGGACTGGGCGCCATTTGGCCAGTTCTCAGATGGTTTTTCGACATCGTCCCAGGTCCAAAGACCTTGCGAATCTTGGTTTTCTTGGGGAAGTTTTTTGACGTGGATACGGAAGTAGTTGTCTTGGATCGGATTTTCAGATACAGTGTCTGCTGGCGAAGCTTTCTCAGCAGCTAGACTTGATACTTCTGTTTTCTCGTCTTTATTGGTTGGAAGGCTTGCAGTAGCCTCAGTTGAAGCTGTTTCAGAAACTGCTACTGAGTCAGATGTTTTAGACTCTAGGGAAGCGTTTGCATCTTTTGGGGCCAAAATAGGCATTTTTTCCTCAGCTTGGCTGGTTTCTGTAGTAACTGGGCCTGCACTAATAGCGCTTACATTTTCTTGTGTGCCAAGACTAGTTTCAGCTGCAGATACAGAAGGTGCTGTTAAGGCAAGGAGGATAAAGCTTGCTCCAATAAGGACAGAGCCAGCTCCGTTTTTCAGAGAACGGATACTGTAAATCATTTTTTTATCTGGTTGAGATGACGTGTTTTTCATAGACACTCTCCTATCATTTATTTCTATCCTAGTATAGCATGGAGTAAAATTTTATGCAATCGTTTTCTTTTGTTTTGTAGGTGAGAAATCAGACTAGGTGAAAAATCATCCTCCATTAAAATCCAATCCCCCTTTTTGTTGATAGTCTACTGAAGAAATATCCTAGCCTAAGTATAAACATTGAAATTGACCAGCTAATCAGTAGATCTTGCTATATTCTAGCAAAGCAAGGAAAAGTCTTTTCTTAGACTGAAATATATAGGTTATAGTTACATAAAATCTGAACAAATTTACTACAGAAGTTAAGTCAATTTCTAGCAATTTTTTTAGAATTCACAATGTATAGTGGATTGAATCTAGAATAGTAGATTACGACTGCTAAAAATATTTCTAGAAATTAGTTTGACTTTCCTAATCGAATTGTTCATACCTTATTTCAATCCACTATGTTGTAAATGAGCAAAAATTTATCGACAAGTGCGAATCCATTGTTGAAAGTAATACTCAATGAAAATCAAAGAGCAAACTAGGAAATTAGCCGCAGGTTGCTCAAAACACTGTTTTGAGGTTGTGGATAAAACTGACAAAGTCAGCTCAAAGCACTGCTTTGAGGTTGCAGATGGACGTTGACGCGGTTTGAAGAGATTTTCGAAGAGTATAAAAACGCATAATATCAAGTTTTTAAGATAACTGACATTATGCGTTTGTATATGTTTTAGTCTGCTTACTTGGTTATAAAACAGAGGCTTTTTTAAAGTTTACTAATGGAAAGAGTATTGAGTTCATTGACGACTTGTAGATTAGCCATGCGACCGACGTTCATGAGTTTCGGATGAACCAATCCTTCAATATCAAAGTTGGTAATGATGGCATCGTAACCCGCTTCCATGATTTCATTGACATTTAGTGTCGCTTTATCCCATGTTTCAAAGTGGATGTTTCTAGAGGTGTAAAATTGATAGAGTGAAATCAAAGCCTGAGGATGGGCAAAGTCAAACTCACTCAAAACAAGAACACGAACCTTGGTTTGGTGCTTTAGGAGTTGTTCCATTAGATCAGTTGCGTGGGTTAAAAGAGTATAGACTAGATGGATTACAGCGTGAAGTTGCTCCTTTTGTCCCAAGCTAGACTTATAGCGCATCATTTCAAAACTAGCTGCTTCGTAAAAATCTGGGAAGAACTTTTTAATCTTATTCAGTGCATAAGATTTGTTATGAGAAATGATAGATTCTGAGTTGATTTCTTGACGCTCTAGAAATGCAGTGTTATGCAAGTGCCAAATCAATTGATCGGTATTTGAAAAGTGGACATCAAACTGTCGGGTAAGATTGTCGAGGACATCTCGAGCTGAGTGATAGGAGTGATCGACTTTCTCATTGTCTTTCCGCGCCTCTAGGAAATCCTCGACCGTGAAGAAAATCCCCTCTTGAGTATAGGAGCTGAAAATTTGGTCAATGGTTGTAAAATCGAGTGTGATTCCAAGACGATCACCAAGAGATTGCAATTCCTGCTGGAAGTTTGAAAGTTGACTAAAAATAGGGCGAAGAGAGTCAAACTCGATTTCCCCTTTAGGTCTCGGTAAAATCTTTGCTCGATGGAGATTGACTGCAATTTGTGTCTTCAGCTGAAACATATTTTGGTAGGTGATAGGATAGCCTGTGACCTTGACAAAAAAAGTCACAAATTCATCCACATCTTCAGAAGAGAAAGGAAATGGCCATTTGAAGAAACCATAGGCTTCATGGAAATATTGGGCAAAAAAGAAGCGAATGTCTCTTTCGTCTCCAATAATTGAAATAGGGGTCACCTTGAGCTTGAATTTATACTTTGATTGCAAAATATTATTGATCTCAGCAACCTTCTTACGAAGTGAGGGAAGAGAAATATCAAGCGTTTCAACTAGGTGCTCGAAAGTAAATGGTTCTTCTAATAGGAAGAAAGCTTTGAGTACCTGAAAATTAACAGACTCTTGCAAAATGTGTCTATAAATTCGCTCAATACCAAAGTTCTGTTCGTTCGTTAGTCGGATACCAGCAGTTGATGATAAAATATCAAAGCAAGAAAGTTGCTCGCGCATTTCTTTGATATCGCTTTTGATGATGCGTCCATTCAGATCTAGAATATCAGCCAAGGTGTCAATATGAATCCATTCTTGGTTCTCAAATAAGTATTCTAGAATTTTTAATTGTCTCTGTTCTTTGTGAGATAATAGTTCTCTCATGGGAAATACTCCTTGAAAATATAAAGTATTATAAACAAAAAAAGATAAAAAAATTATCAGGGCTTTTCTCTATTATAGCATGTTTTCGAAAAAAACTTTTAAAAATCGTTTATAAATTATCAAATTTTATAATAATTTTACTAAAAAAAGAGTAAATTTGGAAATGATTTGTACCTAGGATTTTTTTTTTTTTCTAAACAAACAAAGTGATTGACTATTTTGCCTCTATATTTTATAATGGTAACGTATGTAAAACACATGCGACTCTAATAAAAAATAAATAGGAGATAAGAATGTATTTTAATCGTAAAAATGCAGAGCAGAAGAACTGGCGTATGATTAAAAAAGGAAAACATTTCCTTTTTGGTTGTTCGCTTGTTTTTGCGGTCGGAGCTAGCTTAGCTACTCAAACGGTCCATGCAGACACAGCATCGGAATTTACAGTTGAGAGTGGCTCAAAAGCTAAAGAGGCTAAGCCTGGATATGGTGGAGAAACGGGGACTTATGAAGCTCCTGCTGCTGTGGCAGAGACTCAGCCAGCAACAGTTGAAAAAGCAGTGGTAGCGGAAAACACTACTGCTAAAACAGCTAACAAAGAAGCTTTGACCCAGTTGGTCGAAGAAGTAAAAGGCTTGGACAAAGCAGGAAAGACAGAAGACTCTCTTTCTCGCTTGAACACAGCACTTGAACAAGCACAAAATGTTTTGGCAAATGCAGAAGCTAGCCAAGACCAAGTGGATACAGCAGTCGCTAGTCTCAAAGAGGCAGTAGCTCAACTTGCTGCCAAAGAAGAAAAAGCAACAGCAGTAGCCACTGAAGCTAAAGTTGAAGAAGTAACGGAAGCGGCAACTGAACCAGTCGCACCAGCTGAACCAGTCCGTTCAAGAGGGAAACGTGATCTAAGTTCACGTGCAGCATACCGTTCAGTTGACGGATCAGTCGCTGAAGGTGAATTTGCTGGTGCGGGTGTCAAGCAGTTTCAGTCAGTTCGCTACAGTGTGGATGGAGACACAACGACTTGGACAATTAGTGTTGTACCGCAGCATAAGAATCACCAAGCTGCTGGCTTGGTGGTCGCATCAGATGATACAATTCAAAGTATTACTGTCGTAGACCGTGGTCCTAATGCTGGACGTCTGAATGAGGATTATTACGTTGAGAAAGATTTTGGAAAGCTCCCTGCTATGAGCAATCACAAAGCTTTGGCGTCTCATTATAAATACATTGGTGGAGGAGTTCCTGATTCGCTTACCTATAGAGTAGTGACTAAAGGGACCCATCACAATCTGTTTGCTCGTTTTGCAACGGCTATTGTAAAAAACTCACTAGAAAATGGTGGGATGAATGGTTCATCAGCTGTTAAAAATCGTACTTCAGATTTCCCAGAAGTTGGGATTAATATCTCATCAAGACTTGCACCACAACCAGGAGTCAACAACACTTACACTCAAACAAATGACACAATTACAGTACCTACTGTAGCTTCTACAGACACAACCATCTCAGGTACAGGTAAGCCAGGTGCTATCATCAATCTCAAGAGCAATGGTAAAACTGCTAAGCAAACCCAAGTTGCACAAAACGGACAATGGTCATTCCCACTTGATTTTGGTTTGAATAGTAGCGTTTCTGGTGGTCCACAGTTAGTTACTGGGGATAACATTAGCGTTACCCAAACAGTTAATGGTCAAGAAAGTGCTGCTACACCTGTAAATATCTCTCTCGGTCACTCAGAGATCGTACCATCATCTAAATCAAAACAACAGAATAATCTTGTTGAAAATGATAGAAACGTTACCTTGAAAGTGCCACACGATGCAGGAGCAGCTTACTTCCAATTCACGGATAAAGATGGCAAGGCGCAAGAAGTTGGACTCAAACGTGATGCTGTTCCAGGTAAATGGCAAGTAAACTCTTCAAGCAGTGCACTTGCAAGTGTTGCTTCAAGTGAAGATGGTAAGTTCTACTCAACAATCAACTTGACCTTGAACAAAGATATGAAAGCTGGAACAACAGCTCGAGTTATCTCTAACATGCAAGAAGGTAGCTACTCAAGTCTTCAAGGATGGCAATCACGTAACGTTGAAGAAGCTCCAAAAGAGGAGACTCCAGCACCACAACCACAGCCACAGCCACAACCAGAACCATCAAAACCAATTACTCCAGCAGTAGATGGCGCAACTACAGCCCCAGCATCAGCCCCAGAAATTGTCAATGATTTGGCAGGTAAAGCAAGTACTCCAGCTGATGTAACAGTGAAAGCACCAGCAGGTTCAACTGTTAAACTTTACAACAAAGATGGCGTTGTGATCGGTGAAGCCGTAGCTAACGATAAAGGTGTAGCAACTGTTCACCCTACAAACAGCCTTCCTGAAGGAGAGATCACAGCTACTTCAACACCAGCAGGTGGAACAGAGTCAGCTAAGAGTGCACCGATTACAGTTACAAAAACACCAACGCCGATTTCGAACGATGAGGTGACCAAGGGTCCTTATAAGTTGCAAATGATCACCAATACGACAAAGGTGACACTTTATCGTGGAGATAAACTTACTTTAACAGGTGATGCTGCTGGGACAGCTTTGCGTTGGTTCGGAATTGTTCCAGAAACAGCTTTTAATGTAAAAGGGGTAGAACCATCGGGTGGATTGTCTACTAATGGAAGTGCAGCAATAAGAAACAGCCATGCTGAAGCAAAAGGTACTGTTGCATGGACCCAACCTCTAGGGGATACTAAGGTCGTCTTTAGAGCTACTGGAAGTCCAGAGCCAACAAGTAATCAGAAAGTATCGATTGATCGAGTAATCACTGTTACAGTTCTTGAGACTACTAAAAAGTATGACCCAGTTGCAGGTACAAAAGTAGATATTGCAAATCCAAACAACGTTAGTGAAGATGAAAAGAACAAGATCATCAACTCAGTTAAAACTGCGAACCCAAGTCTTCCAGCAGGTTCACAATACAGTGTAGATGAAAAGGGTAACCTTACAATCACATACCCTGATAAATCAACAGATAAGGTTGCAGCAGCATATCTCGTTAACCCAACAACTCCTGCACGTGAAAACGTAGCACCAACAGTAGAAATTCCTTACTCTAATAAAGCTGAAAAAGAAGTTTATGTCTATGGTGGAGAAGCAAACTCATTCGATATCAAATTCAAAGATGATAGTGGAAAAATTGCAAGTGCTACTGTAAACGCTGGAGGAAACCAAGCATTTAAACCAGTTGAAGGTGAAGCAAATAAAATTAACACTCAATTTGGATTTAAAGCAAATGTTATCTCTGCTGAAACACCAGCAACAGCAGATGCACCAGCAGTCATTACTTATTCAGGTACTCCAGCACCAGAAGGGAAATTTACACAAAACGACTTAGATGCTGCCACTAGAGGTGAAAATCCAAAAGGTGTAGCTTTAGGATGGCGTTATGCAACTGCAACGGATACAGATGGTGCGAAAATTGAGAATGGAGCAACAAGTGCTTCAAACCCAACTGACCCAGGTGCATTCCGTGTCATGCTTAAGGGACAAACTCAAAAATATGACATTGTAGCTCCAACAGAAAAAGTTGCTGTAGCAGACCCAACGAATGTAACAGATGACGACTTAGCTAAAATCAAAGAGAAACTCCAACTTGAGTACTCTAAAACCAATGATGATGCTAACTTGGCAGATAAAAAAGGTCAACCTGTAGCTGACAAAGATGCTAAGATTAAATCAGTCGAAAAAGATGCTGATGGAAATCTTGTTGTAACCTATAAAGATGGTTCTCAAGATAAGAAACCATTGTCAGAATTTGTAACGAAAGATACAACAACTCCTGCACGTGACAACGTAGCTCCAACAGTAGAGATTCCTTACTCTAATAAAGCTACTAAAGAAGTTTATGTATACGGTGGAGAAGCAAACTCATTCGATATCAAATTCAAAGATGATAGCGGAAAAATTGCAAGTGCTACTGTAAACGCTGGAGGAAACCAAGCATTTAAACCAGTTGAAGGTGAAGCAAATAAAATTAACACTCAATTTGGATTTAAAGCAAATGTTATCTCTACTGAAACTCCAGCAACAGCAGAAACACCAGCAGTCATTACTTATTCAGGTACTCCAGCACCAGAAGGGAAATTTACACAAAACGACTTAGATGCTGCCACTAGAGGTGAAAATCCAAAAGGTGTAGCTTTAGGATGGCGTTATGCAACTGCAACGGATACAGATGGTGCGAAAATTGAGAATGGAGCAACAAGTGCTTCAAACCCAACTGACCCAGGTGCATTCCGTGTCATGCTTAAGGGCCAAACTCAAAAATATGACATTGCTACTCCAACTGAAAAAGTTACTGTAGCAGATCCAGCAAATGTAACAGAAGCTGAGTTGGCTAAAATCAAAGAAAAACTTCAACTTGAGTACAACAAGAACAATGACGATGCGAATATCGCAAAAGATACTCCAGTTAATAAAGATGGTAAGATTAAATCAGTCACAAAAGATGCAGATGGAAATCTTGTCGTAACCTATGCAGATGGTTCTCAAGATAAGAAACCATTGTCAGAATTTGTAAACGTAGCTCCAACAGTTGAGCTCCCATACTCAAATGAAGCTAAGAAAGAAATCTATGTTTATACAGGTGAAAACACTGATTTAACATTCAAAGCATCAGACAACACTGCTGTTAAAGATATGTATGTACGTGGTCCTGGTGGTATTGGAAAAGATAATACGGCAGATTACGGTTTCACAACTGGAAAAATCGAGAATTCAGCAGTCACTCATGGTGATGGTACTGTATCAGGTGCTACAGCTACTATTAAGATGACAGGTGTTACAACACTTAAAGCTCCAAACCATTGGACAAGCTTTGTTGTTGCTAATGACAATGATAATGCACCATCAACTACTGATTTTAGAGCATTGGATCAAAACCCTAATGCAACTCAGACACCAGGATATGTTCACTTTATCGTTAAATCTCAAACAGATAAGTACGATATTGCAACTCCAGCTCCAGCTGATAAAGTTGAAGTAGCAGATCCAGATAAAGTAACAGATGCTGAGTTAGATAAAATCAAAGAAAAATTACAACTTGAGTACAAAAAAGATAACGATGATGCGAACATCGCAAAAGATACTCCAGTTGATAAAGATGGTAAGATTAAATCAGTCACAAAAGATGACAAAGGAAATCTTGTAGTAACCTATACAGATGGTTCTACAGATACAAAACCATTATCAGAATTTGTAACTAAAAAACCAACAGATGCAGATAAGAACGAGCCAACACCAAAAGCTCAAACTGTAGATAAAGGAACTGAACCAAAAGCAGAAGATTCAATCGGTAACTTGAAAGATCTTCCTAAGGGTACAACAGTAGCCTTCAAGGATCCAGTAGACACAACAACACCAGGTGAAAAACCTGCGACAGCAGTTGTAACTTACCCAGATGGTTCTAAGGAAGAAGTTCCAGTTAAAGTAACTGTTACAGACCCAAGTTCAAAACCAACAGATGCAGATAAGAACGAGCCAACACCAAAAGCTCAAACTGTAGATAAAGGAACTGAACCAAAAGCAGAAGATTCAATCGGTAACTTGAAAGATCTTCCTAAGGGTACAACAGTAGCCTTCAAGGATCCAGTAGACACA
>NZ_JASHDL010000004.1:0-154546 GCF_047463635.1 Streptococcus infantis | reverse complement strand
GTTTTAGGAACTTTGACAACTTTAAGAAACGAATTTTCATCGCTCTGAATATAAAAATGGAGAGGACAACGATTGTCCTCTCCAGATGTTAGCTTTTATTCAACCCACTACAGTTGACAAAGAGCCCAAAAAAAGACCTATCATACAAGCTATAAAGCTTGATATGATAGGTTTTTTAATATTAGATTAACGTACAGTGCGGATACGCATTGTGTTAGTACGAACTGCTTCACCAAGTGGCACACCTGCAACGATAACGATATCGTCACCAGATTGTACAAGACCTGCTTCAACTGCTTTACGTTCTGCAATTTCAAACATGTCATCAGTTGATGATGGAGCTTCTGTCAACATTGGGATAACACCCCAGTTCAACATCAATCCACGTTCTGTCAATTCGTCAAATGTCAATGCCAAGATATCAGCATTTGGACGATATTTAGAGATCAAACGTGCTGTGTGACCAGTCTTAGTAAGAGTTACAACCAATTTGATGTCCATTGAGTTTGTAGCGTCTTTAACTGCTGAAGCCATAACTTCTGTCTTAGAGTTACGCTCAAATGAATCTGAGTTCAAACGTCCGTATTCGTTAAGAAGAGTTTGAGCGTTCTTATCGATAGTTGCCATTGTACGAACAGACTCAAGTGGGTATTTACCATTTGCTGACTCACCTGAAAGCATTGTAGCATCAGTTCCGTCGATAACAGCGTTGAATACGTCTGATACTTCTGAACGGGTTGCACGTGGTTTTTCAGTCATTGTTTCAAGCATGTTTGTTGCAGTGATGACAACTTTACCAGCAGCGTTCACTTTAGTGATGATCATTTTTTGGTAAACTGGAACCATTTCAAATGGTACTTCGATACCCATGTCACCACGAGCGATCATGATACCATCAGCAGCTTCAATGATTTCGTCCAAGTTATCGATACCTTGTTGGTTTTCGATTTTAGCGAACAATTGAACGTGACCGTTACCAGTTTCTTCACAGATTGCACGAACTTCGTTCACGTCTTTTGCAGTACGTACGAATGAGATCGCGATAAAGTTGATACCTTGTTCAAGACCGAAGCGGATATCAGCGTTATCACGTTCAGCAAGAGCTGGGAAAGGAATTTTAGTGTTAGGGATGTTTACACCTTTTTGTTTAGCGATAACACCGTCGTTTTCAACTTCAACGACAAATTCACGAGTTGCATCGTCTTTTTCTACAACACGAAGACCAAGTTTACCATCGTCAACCAATACTTGGCGACCAACTTCAACGTCATCATAGATGTCAAGAGCTCCAGCAACGTTCAAAGCAATCACTTCACGAGTTGATTTGATACCTTGTTTAGTTGCAACACGGATTTTTTCACCAGTTTTGTATGAGTACTCTTTAGCTTCACCTTCGAACAATTCAGTACGGATTTCTGGTCCTTTAGTATCAAGAAGGAAACCAACTTTTTTACCTGCAAGTTTTTCTGCAAGTTTAACAGTTGCCATACGGTCACCTTGTTCTTGGTGGTCACCGTGTGAGAAGTTGAAACGGAAAGTGTTAGCTCCTGCTTCAATCAATTGAGCAATGTTTTTAGCTGAAGCTTCAACGTCAAGTTTTTCACCCCAATATCCGTCTTCACCGAATTTTTTACCACCACGGATTTCTAC
This sequence comes from Streptococcus infantis, assembly GCF_047463635.1. Lineage (GTDB taxonomy): Bacteria > Bacillota > Bacilli > Lactobacillales > Streptococcaceae > Streptococcus > Streptococcus infantis_W. The sequence continues at coordinate 152,896 of NZ_JASHDL010000004.1, read as the reverse complement.
CGCAGGACCCAAAGTTGCAACGATTTTTACACGTTTGTTCATGATTTTTGTGACTCCTTTATATAATTTGACCTTTTATGGTCATTTTACCAGTTTAGTTAAAGTTGATTATGACAAGCTCTTGTTCAAAGCAGAAAGTTCAAGGTCAGCTTTATGAGGGTTGTTAACAACGATATTACCATCAGCTGTTAGGCTAAACAAAGCTCCTTCTTCTGCAGTTCCAAGAATTGGATTTTCAACCATTTTCTCATTGCGAATACCAACAGCGACACCACCGATTCCTTGTTTAAGAAGTTTAACAGCGTGTGCACCCATGCGTGACGCCAATACACGGTCACGAGCAGTTGGAGATCCACCACGTTGGATATGACCAAGTTCAGTTACACGAAGGTCGCTTGTATCTCCAGCTTCTTTTAGCTTTTGACCAAATTCAGCCGCTGACATAACACCTTCTGCCAAAACGATAATGTTGTGTTTCTTACCGTGTTCATATCCAGCTTTGATACTTGCTACGATGTCTTCCATCTTGAAGCCTTCTTCAGGGATGATAATTTCATCAGCACCAGTGGCAATACCAGCCCAAAGAGCGATATCTCCAGCATTACGTCCCATAACTTCAACTACGAAAGTACGACGGTGACTTGATGAGGTATCACGAATCTTATCGATGGCATCCATTGCAGTTGTAACTGCAGTATCAAATCCGATGGTGAAATCAGTACCTACGATATCGTTATCGATTGTTCCTGGAAGTCCGATAGCAGGGAATCCATGCTCAGTCAAGCGCATAGCTCCGTGATAAGAACCGTCACCACCGATAACCACGACACCTTCGATACCGTGTTTTTTCAACTGCTCAATCCCTTTAAGTTGACCTTCGAGTTTTGCAAACTCAGGATAACGAGCAGAGTGAAGGAAAGTACCACCACGTGAAATGATGTCTCCCACTGAAGCAGCATCAAGTGGATAAATTTCGCCGGCAACCATACCTGCGTATCCATCATAGATACCAAAAACTTCCATTCCTTCTGAGATTGCTTGACGAACTACTGCACGGATGGCAGCATTCATACCAGGGGCGTCTCCACCACTAGTCAAAACAGCAATACGTTTCATTTGGTTTTGCTCCTTTTTCTTTTAACATTCTAACTGATTATACCATAATTAAAGTTAAAATTCTTTTATTTTCATTGATTTTTAACGATAAATCGTTTTCATAGTTATTTGACTCAAAGATTCCTGCAAACTAACATCTTTTGCAACAAAATAGCCTGGCAAAAGAACATTTTTTTGTTCATTTTCGTAGCGAATGATGACAGGAATTTGTCCCTTGTATTGTTCTAAAATATGATAAATTTCAGAATCATGTTCATGATCAGCAGCCTGAATCCAAAATCGTTCACTCACTGCTTCTTTTAGATTATTTAATACTAACTGAAGGCGACCGTCTCTTGCCTGCACTTTTCCATTAAGGTAGTAAAATCTTCCTTCATGTAAGAGATTGTTAAATTGGCGATACTGGTCAGAAAAAACTGTGACTTCAAGCTTCGTTTTACTATCACTAACTTTCAGAAAAGCCATGTTTTCACCTTTTTTAGTACGAATGACACGAATGGATTCTATCTCAACGAGTACTGTAGCTGTCTGTCCTTCAGATAGTTCAGACAAACTCACAATTGGATAGAGGGGATTCTTTGCTAAAACCAGTAAGGGATGCGGACTGATACCGACTCCAAGCCACTCCTGTTCCTTACGAAACTTCTCGACTTGCGTAAAATCCTCACTCTCAAGCCAATTGTAGCTATTATCTGCAAACAAACTACCCAATTCTTCCACAAAAATAAACAAAGTAGGTAAATTAGATAAGATTTTTTGGCGATTTTTTTCAAAACTATCGAATAAACCAATCTCGACTAGGGGAGTTAAGAGACTCAACTTCTGATAATTTTTAGGCAAGCGAGTGACAAAATCTTCGACACTACTAAAAGGACGATTCTCTAAAATCCAATAGGCAAAATCTCGAGGCATCCCCTTGATACTCTTAAGTCCCAAATAAATAGTCTTCTCTGTTAATTTATCCTGATATGGGATTGTATTGATAGAGAGTGGTGTCAGTTCAAAGCCCATTTCAAGCGCATCGAGAATATAAGCTCCACTGGCATAGTTGAGCATGACTTGATAAAAGATTTCTGGGTAATGTGTTTTAAAGTAAGCAAGCTGGAAGGCTAAAGCCGCATAAGCATAAGCATGCGATCGGTTGAAACCATAACCAGCAAATTTTTCCATGACAGCAAAAACCTGCTGAGCCTCTTCCTTTCCATGACCTTTTTCGAGGGCACCTTGGATAAAACTCTCCTCCATTCGGTGCATCTCGGCAGCATTCTTTTTCCCCATGGCGCGACGTAAAATATCAGCTTTTCCAAGGCTAAAACCAGCATAACGCTGTGCGACTTGCATTACCTGTTCTTGGTAAAGCATAATGCCATAAGTTGGAGCCAGAATATCTTCCAAAACTGGGTCCAGAACTGTTACCTTTTCTTTCCCATGTTTTCGAGCCACAAAGTTGTCGATATAGTCACTCGCCCCCGGTCTGTTGAGGGAAGTCGTTGCCACTACTTCTTCAAAGCTTTCTGGTTTCACGCGCTTTAATAAGCGAATAGCACCAGGTTGTTCAAACTGAAAGATTCCCTTGGTCTTCCCAGCTGCAAAAAGAGCCAAAGTTTCCCTATCCTCAAGGTCAATTTCCTCAATCCTTAACTGAATTCCTTGAATTTCAAATAAGAGCTCCTGCATTTTTTGAGCAAAAGTTAGGTTTCGTAAGCCCAAGAAATCCATTTTGAGCAAGCCATTTCCTTCAACTCCATGCGCATCATACTGGGTAATGAGCATATCCTCACCATACTTAAGAGGAATATAGTCCGTTAGATTTTTATCACTAATCACGACACCAGCAGCGTGGATGGAAGTTTGCCGAGGATAGCCTTCTATCTTTTTAGCAATTTCAAAAGCCTTTTGGTACTCAATCTTACCTTGAATCAGTTGTCTAAATCCTAGATTCCCTTCATAGGCACTTGTTAAGGTATCTTTGAAACCAATTTTTTTGGTTATGGATGTCAACTCATACTCGGGAACACCATACCGTTTAAAAACATCTCGAATAGCCTGTTTGGCACCAAAAGTCGAGTAGGTGACTATCTGAGCAGCGTGAATACTACCATAACGGTCACGAACATAGCGGATAAATTCAGGACGATAGATATCGGGAATATCAATATCGATATCAGGCATGGTATAGCGTTCACGATTTAAAAAGCGCTCAAAGATAAGATTCTTAGCTACAGGATCAATACCAGTAATATTTAAGGCATAGGCCACTAGACTTCCAACTGCAGACCCACGTCCCATTCCCATATAATATCCCTGAGAACGACCAAAACGTAAGAGATCCCAGACAACCAAGAAATAGTCATCGAATCCCATGTCATGAATCACAGATAGTTCTTCTTCCAAACGAGCCTGATAAACTGAATCTAGTAAGCCTTTCTGTTCCAAGCCCTTGATAGCTCTTTCGCGCAACTCTTCAACAGCTGGTCTCTCTGGATTGAAGCGTGGAAGCTTGAGGCTACTATCAATCTCATAGGAAGCTTCCTTGATTAATCTTGCCAGATTTTCAAGCGCGAGTGGAAATTTCTCTAAAAAAATCTGTTCTAAACGGTCAGCAGGTAAAAACAAGCCTTGTTGCGCTTGAACATCCACCTCTCGCAAGGTCACATTTTCCTTAATCGCCTTGAGCATTTGAAGCGTTTCTAAATCCTCAGGTTCGAAAGAATTAACACAATAAAGAGGGAGAATTGGTCGAGAAAAATTCGACTGAGCTGTATCTGGATAAACTCCGATATAGTAGTCATGTCCCAAATCCAAATTAACTATTTCCTGAAAGTAGGGAACAATGATGCAAATATCTTCAAGGTAAGGAGAAAAATCAGTCCATTCCTTTTTACCTGTCATTTTTTGACTCGAAAGCTTCATAAGATTTCGATAACCACGATTTGATAGGGCTAGAAAGCGCAGATCTATCAGTTCTTCCTTATGATGAACTGTCATCTCCAGACCTAATAAGGGCTGGATCCCTTGCTTTTGGCACTCTTTGATAAAATAATAAGCTCCATAAAGATTGTCAACATCCATGATTCCAAGTGCTGAGTAGCCGTATGCTTTCCCTTGGTCAACATACTTCTGAATGGAAATCATACTCTCCATGAAACTATAAACCGTTTTTGTATCAAGTTGTGCAATCACTCGCTATCACCTCCCTTTTTCTTCTTATATTATACCATTTTAAAAAATAGAAAAACAATTTCTTTCTTCCCTTGGAAAAAAAGAATCACAGTTGAATTAACCGTGATTCCCATTCATTATTCTACCTCTAGGATAGGATTTGTAGCTGTCAAGTGGCTGATCTTACCACTGATACCAAAATATTCCTCAATTTTAGTATGTAATTCTAGCATTGCTTCCCGAGCTCGTGATGCCTGTTCTTCATTGATAGCTTCAATGACTAAAACAGCATCTTTGGTTTCTTCTGTTAACATGGTTCTTTGGGCTTCACGCCAGTTTAAACACCGACAAACCGCACCCTGGTCATCAAAATAAATCATTTCATCAGCTAATGCTGGAGCATCACTTTCAGCCCCTAGTGGAAAGAAGGATTCATTCCCTTGAGCTCTTCCAAGACATAAGTCACCAACAATCTTAGCTAAATCCTCTCCCCCACAAGGAACAGCGTAAGAAAGTGAAACACTATTATAAATATCTACCAAAGGATTTATTGGATTAAATTCTCTTCCTTGACTTACACGCTTTAATAAAGCTTCAATAGAAGAACGAGCACATTTTTTGGTTTTGAATTAAGTGAATGCCTGATGCCATTCTTGAATCACTTCATTCTGAGTAAAATTCTCATCTGCTATAAAAGTCCGGGCTTTTTTTGTTCCTTCATCTAATAAAGCTTTAAAATATGGATCGTCACTCTCATCAATAGTATTGTTGAGACCTTTTACCACCAATACAGAGATTTGAGCATCTGGAAATAGTTGCCAAAAATCATCTTTTACATGAACTTTCATGACCTTGACGCCATTCTTTTTCTTTCATTCTACTACAAATTAAAAAAACGAGTAGCATACAAGCTACTCGATAGGAACTATAATGAATTTTCACGAATCACTTCTACCTTGTATCCATCTGGATCTTTGATAAAGTAATAGTTTGGTTGAGTCCCTGGAAGTCCATTAGGTGCTGTCACTTCATAGCCTTTGTCGCTATGTTCTTTATGAAGAGCCTCAAGATCAGGTGTGCTTAAGGCGATGTGAGCAAAACCGTCACCGACAACATATGGTCCGTGATCATAGTTATAAGTCAACTCCAACTCATAATCATCACCTTCAAGTCCAAGATAAACAATAGTGAACGCATAGTCTGGAAAGTCTCTACGACGTAATTCCTTAAAACCAAAAGCATCTTGATAAAAAGCGATTGATTTTTCAAGATTTTCAACTCGCAAGCAAGTGTGTAGCATTTTAGAAGCCATTTTTTTCTCCTTTGTTAAAAAAGACTGGGACAAACTTGCACCAGTCTTATGAATAATTATTTACCAAGTTTTGCTTTAGCTGCATCTGCAAGAGCTGTGAAAGCTGCTGCATCGTTAACAGCCAAGTCAGCAAGCATTTTACGGTTAACTTCGATCTCAGCCAATTTCAAACCATGCATCAATTGTGAGTATGAAAGTCCGTTCAAACGAGCTGCCGCATTGATACGTGTGATCCACAATTTACGGAAGTCACGTTTCTTTTGACGACGGTCACGGTATGCATAGTAGTAAGAGTTCATTACTTGTTCTTTTGCAGTACGGAACAAGATGTGTTTAGCTCCATAGTAACCTTTTGCTAATTTAAGAATACGTTTACGACGTTTGCGTGATACAACGCCACCTTTAACACGTGCCATGTTTTATTTCCTCCAAATATTTCCTAGAATTGTTTACTTACAAATACGCGATTATTTCAAGCGAGTAAGCATTGCCTTGATACGTTTGAAATCTCCTGAATGCACCATAGATGCTTTACGAAGATGACGACGTTGTTTTTTAGTTTTTCCGTGGAAACGGTGAGATGTGTAAGCACGGAAACGTTTAAGTCCACCAGAACCTGTACGTTTGAAACGTTTAGCTGATGCGCGGTGTGTTTTTTGTTTTGGCATGATTTTTTCTCCTTTATTTAACTTTCTGACAATTATTTTTTGTCAGTTGCTGGGGCCAACTGCATGAACATTTGGCGTCCATCCATTTTAGCACGTTGTTCGATGATAGCAATATCTTGAGTTGCTTCAGCGAAGTCGGCTAAAACTTTTGCACCAATCTCTTTATGGGTGATCATACGCCCCTTAAAGCGAATGGATACCTTCACTTTATTCCCTTTTTCAAGGAATTTGCGAGCATTGCGAAGTTTAGTTTCGAAATCACCCTTGTCGATAACGGGGCTCAAGCGAACTTCTTTCACGGTCACAACGCTTTGTTTTTTGCGCTGCTCTTTTTGTTTCTTCTGGTACTCAAATTTGAACTTGCCGTAGTCCATAATTTTTGCAACAGGAGGTTTAGCTTGAGGTTGAATGAGAACCAAGTCCACATTAGCTTCGTCCGCAAGTGCTTGCGCTTCGCTTAGTGGTTTGATACCCAATTGCTCACCTTCAAGACCGATTAAGCGAACTTCGCGTACACGAATTTCATCATTGATGAATAAGTCTTGCTTTGCTATGGTTTTCACCTCTTTTTTTAATTTAGAGAAAAACAAGAGCGGACTTGCTAACGCAAACCCGCACTACATGATTGTATTTCATTTCTGAAATTTGATCCGTAGGGGCCAGACAACGTTAGTCGCAAGGCGAGAAGTTCTCACTTCTGCTTTTCTCAACTTTTATATGATATCAAGTTTTCCCCTACTTGTCAAGATTAAAACTATCTTTTTTAAATTTTTTTAAATATTTGCCTACTGTGACTTACTGGTTACGAGAATAGTAAATCTCATGTGGCTTCAAACGAGTGTTGAGTAGATCTGATACAGTCACAAAACTATAACCTTGTTCCTGTAGATACTCAATTACTTTTGGAAGCGAATTTACTGATGGCTGATGGATATCGTGCATTAAAATGATAGATCCATTGCTTGCCTGACGCTGAATTTCTGTCAAAATCGCTGCTTCATTTTTACTCTTCCAATCCAAACTATCCACATCCCACATGATAAAGCTTAAATCAAGACTATTGCGAATATCATCTGAGATTGCACCGTATGGTGGTCGCATCAATTTAGAGCTTTTCCCAAGTACTTTTGTAATAGCATCTTCTGTATCCGTAATTTGTTTCTTAGCATCTTCCAATGACAGTTTTGTTAAAATTGGATGATTCCAGCTATGGTTTCCAACTTCATGACCTTCAGACTGCATACGTTTAAGGATCGACTCATTACCTGAAATATTTTTTCCTTGTACAAAGAAGGTTGCTTTGATCTTGTACTTGGCTAGAATATCTAAAGCTTGTGGAGTTGTCTTTCCATCTGGTCCATCATCAAAGGTAAGAGCTACTACTTTTTTATTTTTCTCAGCCTGAGCCTTCTTATAAAGTTCTGCATCCTTTTCAGTTAGATAGGACGATTGGACAACATCAAAGAAGTCTGAAATAGGCAAAGCTATTTCTTCTACATTATTGGTTGCTTTAACTGGATATAACACCAATTGACTATCTTTGTAAGCAAACTTCCAAGATGATAAATCGCTAGCTGAAAAATCGGCTATTACTTGATCTACAAGTGTTTGCTCGATCTTTTTATCAAGGAGTGTTGACTTGATATCCTCAAGAAACTTCTCTTTAGCTTTGCTAGCATCTGTAAAGAGCTGATCTAATGTAAACAGGGTTCCATCTTCCTTAAGATAAAGCTGATCTAACGACGTATTTTCCAATTCCACAACAGTAGAATCACTCAGGTCATAGGCCTGTTTTTTTACAAGATGGCTCTCCACACCTTTGATAGAGGATGAATCTTTTTCAGAATAGTAAAAAATCAAATGTTCTTTATCTTCTACTTTATCCGTAATATCTTTTACAATGATATCCTGAACAGAGGTAATGACCTTGTCCCCCGTCATAGGATAGTAGGTGATGATTTCTGCCTGCCCCTTACGAAAATTCTCTTTCTGACTTCCTTGTGAATAGGAATCATCTTTTTCTTTTTTCAGTGCTTCAATTTTTTGCTCAAAAGCTTGCTTGGTCAAGACTTTATAAGCAATACCTGCACCTAATGTTAGGATTGTGAAGAATAGAAGCCCCACAATAATCCATAAATTTCTTTTCTTCTTGTCATTTGTTTTACAATTTGTTCTTTTTTTAGTCATAGTCTTATCATATCAAATCAGGCCTATAATTTCAATGATAAATAGGAAAATGTCCATTTTTTAAGAAAAGAAAGGTAAAAGAAAGAGGTTGGGACAAAAGATCCCGACCTCACTTTTTATTAGCAATCAAACTTTGACGCGGTAGCTGATTGGACTTTTTGTTCGTCTTTTAGACTCCAAAAACTCCTAATCATCTTCGCGGGGCTGGGACTACGAAATCGAGACTTTGTCTATCGATTTCTGTCCCACCGCCTTTTCTTAATTAAAATCGAATGATTTCTCTTGTTTTTTCATATGAGGAAACAAAGCGATTTGTTACCCCTGGTTCAGCAACTTCCAAAGCTTGGGAAATCTTTTCGAAAGATGCTTGATAATCAAAGGCATTTTCAAAGATTTCTAAAGATTCGTGGAAGGCTTGTTGAATCCCTTCATCAAATGATCTGTAGCGGTTAGAGTATTGAAGTAATTGTTCAGTCAAGGTAGCATGTTGTACGATGCTGTATGTTTCTGTTTCCAGAATTTCCATATCGTGAGTTGCAATTTCTAAAATACGGTTGACAGACTCAATGTTGACTTGCGACTGTTCTAACTCTGCCATCAAGTCTTCGGTACTGTGGCTAGCTGCAAAGAACAATTTCAAGAAGCTCTGTGGGATTCCTGGAAGATTTCTCTTTTCCATGTAGCGCTTGATCGTGTGGAGGCGATTGACGTAAACATTTGCCTTTTGACGAGCATTAACATCGTCTTTTTCAATTTGCACCAGACGTTCGCTCACTGAAACTTGATCATCTTCAATTTCTTTTAATGTAGCTTGAACATTTTCTAAACGTTCTTCCAATACAGAGTAAGCTTCTGAATATTCCTCTTGTTCTGAAGTCAAATCACTAACTGTAACTTCTAGGGAATCCAAATCCACTTGAAGACGACGGACGTGATTGACATCACTCTCAGACATCAAGTAAGTTTTGCTCAAGCGTTCAATATCTTTTACCAAGACCTGATTGTTGTCTTTTAAGTGGTCAAGATAGGTTGGAAGTGTTGACAACAAGTTTTCAACAACCTTTTGAGAAGCAATCTCTCGTGTGAAAATATTATAGAGAGCATTGATTTCTTCTTGAATCTGAGTGTTTTCATATTCAGCATTATCCAATTCCAATTTTTTAATATTTTCTTGGTTATTTTTCAATGCTTCATACAACAACTGCAAACGTGATTCAATGTCAGTTTCTACAAAGTGATAGTTGGCATCAAGCAACTTACGATAGCCAACCTCCAGATCTTCAAGTTGATCAGGGAGTTCTGTCGTTAGTTTAGTAACAATTGCTGGAATTCTCTCTACGATATGTGTCAAAGCGAGAATATGGTTTTCAGCATTATCCAAAATTCCTGCTGCTTCAACTGGATCTCCTGAAGAGTTTAGCGTCACAAATTGAGAAAATTCAGATTGGATGTTCTCCAATTGTTTTTCAATTTCAGGAAGTGCTTGACCATATTTCTCAGAATCTTCTGCGACTGTTTTCTGCAGGCTTTCAAATAAATCTAAAGCATGCAAGACACGACCACTATTTTTTGATTCTTGTTTTTCTAGATCTGCCAAAGCATTTCGAATGGAAGCAATATCTTCTTCGATAAGGGTAATTTGGCTTTCAATTTGATCAATTTTGTGTTGAGCTTTCAAGAAGCGAAATGAATTATTGTACCCTTCTGCTTCAAACAGATTATTCTCAATATCTGCAAATGAGTTGAGGGATAGGTCTACCCATTTTTGGTTCCACTCTCTAAATGCAATCTGACTTTGACCAATCAGATGCATATTCTTAACAGCTTCAACTTCATCGTTAACTGGAAGGTTATACAACTCTTCCTTTCTTCCTTCTAGTACTGCGAGCCTCTTTTCATTTCGTTTGCGTAACAAAATCGCTACAACATAAGCAATGATCAGAAGAGTCGCGATTACAATCATAATAATAATCAACAGATTATCAGACATATCAAACTCCTTTTTATACTTGAAACAATTGTAATGATTATATCATATTTTTCAAACCATGGGAACTATTTCCAAATTTTTTTAAACGTCAAGCGTACTGTAAACAGCATTTTCTTCAATAAATTCTCGACGTGGTTCTACGCGGTCGCCCATGAGCATATCAAAGATTTTATCTGCTTCTGCAGCATCATCAACTGATACACGCGCCATGAGACGATGTTCTGGGTTCATAGTTGTTTCCCAAAGTTGATGGTCATCCATTTCTCCAAGACCTTTATAACGCTGAATAGTTGGTTTTGAACGTCCTTCACTATAGCGAGCTAAGGCTTCCTGTAGACGGATTTCTTGATCTGCTCCAGGTTGGATGTATTCTTTAATTTCACTGCCGACCTTAACACCGTAAATTGGTGGTTGAGCGATATAAACATAACCTGCTTCTAAAACGGGTTTCATATAACGATAAATCAAGGTTAACAAGAGAGTACGGATGTGAGCTCCATCGACATCGGCATCCGTCATGATAACGAGTTTTTGGTAACGGGCCTTGCTGACATCAAATTCGGCACCAAAGCCTGTTCCCATAGCTGTGAAAAGGCTACGGATTTCTTCATTGGCAAGGATTTTATCCATGCTGGCCTTTTCAACGTTGAGGATTTTACCGCGAATCGGTAAAATCGCTTGGAATTCACGGTCACGACCAGACTTTGCAGAACCTCCCGCTGAATCTCCTTCGACGATGAAAAGTTCAGTTTCAGCTGGATTATTTGAAGAACAGTCTGCTAATTTCCCTGGAAGGTTTGAAATTTCTAAACCTGACTTCTTACGGGTAACTTCACGCGCACGTTTGGCTGCCACACGCGCCTTAGCTGCCAGAATCCCTTTTTCAACAATCCGCTTAGCAATCTGTGGATTTTCCATTAGGAAGTCTGAAAATGCTTCACTAAAGAGGCGATTAGTAATCTTGACAACTTCGCTATTTCCAAGCTTGGTCTTTGTTTGTCCTTCAAACTGTGGGTTTGGATGTTTAACAGAGATAACGGCTGTCAATCCTTCGCGGACATCCTCACCTGTAAGGTTATCCTCGTTATCTTTCAGCAATTTGTTTTTACGAGCGTAGTCATTGATAACACGAGTTAAGGCTGTACGGAAACCTTGCTCATGTGTTCCACCTTCATGGGTATGAATATTGTTGGCGAAACTCATGACATTTTCGTGGTAACCTGTTGTATACTGCATCGCAACTTCGACTGTGATGTCATCCATTTCACCATCTGTGTAGATTGGTGTATCAAAGATAACATCCTTGTTTTCGTTTATGTACTCAACGTAGCTCGCAATCCCACCTTCGTAGTGGTAGTTTTTTGTTTGTTCAAGTCCCTCACGTTTGTCAGTGATGGAAATTTGAAGGCCACGGTTCAAAAAGGCTAGCTCCTGGATCCGCTTGTTTAATTTATCAAAATCAAAAGTTGTTGTTTCTGTAAAAATCTCTGGGTCTGGCGTGAAGTGTACGGTTGTACCTGTTTTATCTGTATCTCCAATCACCTCAAGGTCAGCAACAACATGTCCACGACGATATTCTTGGTAATGGATTTTCCCGTTTTTATGAACACGAACATCCAACTGAGTTGAGAGGGCATTTACAACCGATGAACCTACACCGTGGAGTCCACCTGAAACCTTGTAACCGCCACCGCCAAATTTACCTCCAGCGTGAAGAACGGTAAAGACAGTTTCAACGGCAGGGCGACCTGTCTTTTCTTGAATATCAACAGGGATACCACGTCCATCATCAACAACCGTAATAGAGTCATCTGGCTCAATAAAGACCTGAATATGACTAGCAAATCCCGCCAAGGCCTCATCGATAGAGTTATCAACGATTTCCCAGACTAGGTGGTGAAGACCTTCTTTTGAAGTCGATCCGATATACATTCCAGGACGCATACGAACGGCTTCCAGACCTTCCAAAACTTGAATCTGACTGGCATCATAATCCTGTGCCTGTTGGTTTTTGATTTCTTCTGTCATTTTTTCCCTTTTTCTTTTTTTCCTTTTTCTTACATGTCTAATACTTGTCTCAATGTCACGATATTTTTAAAGAGATGCGTCGCTAAGCCTGCTGCCTGTCCAGCTTCAATGTCTATAGGTCGATCACCAATAACGATACCAGAACTAATCTTATACTTATCTCGCAAATAGATCATAGACTCTGGATTTGGTTTTCTCTTGAAACCAGAACTAGCTGTTACTACTTCTGTAAAATAGCTAGCAATACCCGTCTTTTCAAGGATATCCAAAACTTGGTCATTGCGATGCGAAACCAAAAAGTTCCGTCCTCCCTGATCTGAGATTTCCTCCAATAAAGCAGGTACTCCCTCAAACAAGGCAGGATGTTCAAGCTCTCGCGCTTCATTTTCCTTATATTTTTCTAAAAAATGCTCTATTGTTGGGGCAAATTGGTCAATCGCAAAAGCAGTTGACACTTTCAAGGCATTGTAAACTTTATCATGTTCTTCTTCGATTCCAAATTGAGCTAATGTTTCCACAAAAGCCGCGGTCGAAGTCTCATAATTATCAAGTAAAGTTCCACCTAAATCCCAGATGTAATCGTGATATTTCATACCCTTCATTATAGCATTTTTTTATGAAAAAAGCGACGATTTCCTTCTATTTTAACAGTAAAAAACGAGAAGAATCCCCTAATTGATAGATTCCTCTCGTTTTAGTTAATCTAATCCAAACACATCACGATAAAGCATAGCTTCTCTCAAACCATTTGCATCGCCACCAAGTTGTTCCACTAGGTTATAAGCAAAGGCAAGTGCAGTGGCTGGACCGCGACTAGTTGTTAACTGACCGTCGACAACAACTGTTTCCTTACGATAGTGACCATCAGCAATTTGCTCTTGAACACCATCGTAGCAGGTGAACTCTTTATCTTTAAGGAGACCAGCCCGATTCAGAACAATTGGTGCTGCACAGATGGCTGCTACTTTTTTACCGACTTGCTCAAATTTTTGAAGTTCAGCAATCAAAAGTTCATGATCGCGTAAATTTGCTGATCCTGGCATGCCCCCTGGTAAGACAATCATGTCGTAGTCAGATAAATCACCATCAAACACACGATCAGCTTGTACCTGAATGGCATGTGATCCCGTCACTTGGGCTTCAAAACCAACCATATGACAAGTAATATTAGCACGACGTAATACGTCCACAACTGTTAGGGCTTCGATTTCTTCAAAGCCATCTGCTAAGATAACTGCAACTTTAGCCATGATTTACTCCTTATTTAACTTTTTTCAAAACAACTTTCTTCCGTTTAAATCTTGTCTTACCGCTCTTTTCATCGGCTAGATGCGTTTGATAACTCATAGATAGAAGCAGACCGACACCAATCAGATTACTGATAATGGCTGATCCCCCTTGGGAAATGAACGGCAAAGGAATCCCTGTCAGAGGTAGTAGGCCTGTCACCGCCCCAATATTTTCAAAAATATGGAACAAGAGCATCATAATAAATCCAGTTGAAATGTAGGTATAAAATTGGTTATTGGACTTCAGAGTGATTTTTAACATTCGATAGATCAGTAGGAGATAAAGTGTAATTACAAGGACAGAGCCGATAAAACCAAAATCTTCTGCAATAACTGTAAAAATCATATCACTCTCACGAACGGGAATAAGGAGATTGGATACATTAAATCCTTGACCAAACAGACCTCCACTACCGATGGCGATTTGCCCTTGGGCCTGTTGATAGGTGGTCGTTTGTGCATAATCAAATGGATTGAGCCAGGCAAGGATACGGTTAATCTGATAGGTTGGCATCCCGATTTGATGTATGAAAGCACGCCCATCTTTTGTGATGAAAATTGCCAAAAATCCTGCAATTCCCGATACAGCTGTTACAAAAATTGGAATGATGATTTTCCATGATACCCCAGAAAGCAAGACCAGTCCCGCAAAGATTGCGACAAAGACCAAGGCCGTTCCTAAGTCACTCTGCAGGGCCAGTAAACCTAAGACTGGTAGCGTGAAGATAATCATCCACAGTATCAAGAGGAAGTCTAAAGGAATCGTTCGTTCACTTTCCTTGTGTTTCTGTGTGAATTGAACAATGACCCGAGCCAAGATCAAAATATAGGAAATTTTCATAAATTCAGAAGGCTGGAAAAGTGTCACTCCACCGATTGACACCCAGTTTTTTGCCCCTGTTGCTGCGACCAAACTAGGGTTGTAGAAAACCAAGGGTAAGACCATGAGGACTAGACCTAGGGCGTAGAGATAGGGAGTCGCCTGCCATAAAAATTTTGTATTAAAGAACATGACTACAAAGCTGATAACAATTCCCAAGACAATCCAAGCTAGTTGCTGACCGAGAATAGGCCAGATATTATGTGGATAGTCATGGCTAACAGCAATGTAAATAGCTACCACTCCAATCACCAGCAAACAGAATACTGGTAGAATCAAACTATAATCGACTCGAGAGTCGAGAGAACGTTTCATAAAGGTCTCCTTCATTCTTTCAGATGTTTATTTTATTTTTTGTGTAAAAATTCTTGAACTTTTGAGAATATTTGCTCTTTGCCAACTTCTCTGACTCGACTAGTCTGTGACAAGGCCTTGCCAATCTGCTTTCCATATCGCTTGCTTGTCATTCGGCTATCCAAGATCAGGACAGAGGAGCGTTGTCCAAGACGACGCATGGTTCTACCTATCGCTTGTTTGAGGCGAACAATAGCCATTGGCAGTTGATAGTCATAGAAAGGATTTTTCCCTTCAAGACGCAGTTCCTGATTCATTTTTTTCGTAAAGGGATCTTCTGGATTTTGGAAGGGCAGCCGTGTCACCACTTCAATCACTCGAGGGTGAGTTGCAAAATCAACTCCCTCCCAAAAACTTCCTGTCCCTAGTAAGAGTTGAGAGTCTCCTCTTTCAAATCGTTTCTTGAGTTGAGCAGGATCTCCGTTCTTATACTGGGCTAAATGAGAAAGAGATAAAGAATCTGATACCTGCAACAAAAGGTCTTTTGAAGTGAATAAAACGAGCATGGGCTCTTCAAGGTAAGACAAATCTTCCAGCACTTCTACAAGAGCATGAGCATAGTCTTCTTGAGAGGTTTCAGTCACCAACGGAAAATCCTTAACAACCAAAATTTCTTGATTTTCTTGAAAATTCTCATCCAGTCTGTCAAAGGCTGCATGCGGGAATCCCATTAGTTCTGGTAAAGTTACTCTGCTACTAATTTCCAAGGTTGCGGAGACAGCTAAGAGTTGACAACTCTCTGGAAAGATTTCCGAAAAGAGCAGACGTTGATTGCGACTGGAAGAAATGACAACCTTCTTGCTAGACAAGTCTGAGGCTGATAACCAAAATTCTCCATCAGTACAGAAAAATCGCTGATAATCTTGGAAACTTTGAACTTCTAACTCTGAGAAATCCTGTTGGAGTTGTGCCATGGTTGTCGCAGGGCACATTCTACGCTTACCAGATAGGAACTGATCCATCAAGTGACAAAGCTCAAAGCGAATACTCTCCATCAAGCGTCTTTGAAGCGTCCCTTTTTCTCGAACTAAGGCTTGATCTAGCTGGTCTACTATGTCGTTTAAAACGAAACTCTTCTGTAAAAGATTTTCCAAAGTTAGTAAGATCTTCTGGGCCTCATCCAAAATCAAGAGACGGCCCTCTAGTAGACTGGGATCATCCTCAAGTCGGGTAACGAGATAAGCATGATTTGTCACAAGTAGCTGGCAAGAGCGAGCTTTTTTCTGCCCCCGTCTCCAAAAATCCTCTAACCAAAAGAGAGAAGCTTTGGGAAGATTCCCATCATGCACCAAGTTTGGTAAAAACTGCTGGTAACGGTAAAGCTGTCCAATCTCATCTAAATCTCCAGTTTCTGTTTCAGTCAACCAAACTAGGAGTTGCATCTTGAAACGTGTGTATAAGCGATTGGACTCTTCTTCCTCTAATGCATGATGAAAGGCATCTAGTTTTAAATAATTCTGTGGTCCTTTAAGATTATGAATCGAAAGGTGAAAGACCTCTTCCAATCTACGAGCCTCTTCTTGCATCACTTGATTTTGTAGAACTTTAGTAGGAACACTGAGGAGAATTCCCTCACTATGTTCCAGTGACAAAGCAGGCAGAAGGTAGCCATAGGTTTTCCCAATTCCAGTCTGAGCTTGCACAAAGGCAAGCTTCTCTTTCTGTAGAAAAGCTTGAACCTTTTGAGCAAAGCTAGCTTGCGAGGCTCTATCTTCCAAATCCAACAAGGCAATATTGGTTTGGAAATCTTTAGATAGTTTACGTGGAGAAAGGTCTGGCTTTTCTTTTCTTAAAAATAAACCTTGCACCTCTACCAAGTCATGTTCAACTAGGATGGACTGCTTCTGATAAACTTCCTCGATGACCAGATAAGACTCATATAAAAGACCACCTGACAAACTTAACAAGCGCTCCAATAAGCCTTTTGGCAGTTGAAACATTTTTTGACGCATACAGAGAAAGAGCTCTGCTGTGGCTTGGGCATCTGATAGGGCAGTATGGGCTTGTTCTAGAGGAATTCCTAACTCTTGACAGAGAATTCCCAGATTATATTTTTCAAGTTGAGGATAAAATACCTGAGCCAACTCGACTGTATCGATACGGGGAGTGCGCAATTCATAGCCTTCGAAAAAGAGGAATTCTGCCAACAAATTAGCATCGAACTGGACATTGTGCGCAACAAAAACACCGTCCTTGACCAAGTCAAAAATTTTTCCAGCCACCTGAGAAAACTCCGGTGCCTCTGCCAGTCGCTGATCGGTCAATCCCGTTAATTCTTTGATATGAGAATCCAAGGGTTCGTGGGGATTGACATCCGTTGCAAATTGGTCAACAATCTCGCCATTTTCAATGACCACGATGCCTACCTGGATAATTTTTGCCTTGCTTCCGGTACTGGTCGCCTCTAAATCCACGACCACGTACCGATCATTTCTAAAATTCATCATTAAAAATTATATCAAAATTTACACAATTTGACATCCATGAACTTTATTGAAAGGGTCAAGTTTCTTGCAAGTTTTTCTAAAAAATGATTGAATAGAAGGGTAGAAAGGGAGGGACATCATGAACCCATTAGATTTGTTTAATCAAGTAAAAGAGCTAATCGAGAAAAAAGATTTGGCTGCTGCAAAAACCTTTGTCGAAGAAAACAAGGACCAACTCGGTGAATACCTTAGTCAGGCTCAAAGTTTGATTTCAGGATCAGAAGGAATCGGTAATCTTGTTGATAAGGTCAAAGGCCTCTTCTAATCCTTAAAAGGCACCTGAAAACCTCAGGTGTCTTTTTGTATCTTCTTCATAAAGGCTGGAATCTGTTGACTAATCATGGTTGGCAAGACTACATAGTTGTCTTCAGCTAGTTCTTGGGCAATTGCTGAGTGTAGATAGGTCGCTACAGTCACTCTTTCATAGAGACTTGCTTGGGTAAATTGGCCTGCAAAGCCAGCGATCATCCCAGCCAGAGTATCCCCCATGCCGCCAGTCGCCTGATAAGGGCCACCAACACTCAACTGATAACAATCAACTTGTCCAGCTTGCCAGATTCGAGTAGCTGGACCTTTTTGGACTAAAATCGTTCCTGAAGGAAAGCTCTTCAAAGCCTCTCCTGTTTCCTCGGTTCCATGGGAATCCAAATCTAAGCCTGACAAGACTTGCCATTCCCTTTGGTGAGGAGTTAAAACAAGCTGACCTTTAGGAAATTTCATTCCCGTCTTAGCAAAAATGGATAAGGCACCACCATCCAGTATGAGAGTCTGGTCTTGATTTGAATGATGAAAGACTGTTTGGAGAAGCTCTTCTCCACGCTCATCATCCACTAGTCCAGGTCCGACCAAGACAACACTTGCTTTCTGTAACTGTTGCTCCAGTAATTGCTTATCATCAAGGTCAAAAGCCATAGCCTCCGGCAGATGGCTATGCAGAGCTGGAATATTCTCTTTATCCGTTGCTACTGTCACCAAGCCTGCACCGCTTCTAACCGCCCCTAAAGCAGCCATAATAATCGCTCCCCCATAGGGATAAGTCCCTCCAATCAAGAGAAGACGCCCATAGTCTCCCTTATGACTAGAACGAGAACGCTCGATGATCACTTTTTTCAATAGAGCTTGATCAATCTCTTTCATACACTACTCCTTCACTTCAACTTATCCTTACTATTTAGTACTTGATTAACCTTGGTATTCCAAGCCTGTAACCCTTCTCCCTCATAGTCTAGGTAAATCACTCTATCTTGTAATTGACAAGGAATCAAACCTTCAAAACAAGCCTTATCTTTTGAAGGAATAACACACAAATGAAGAAAGGTATCCAAATCTAAACTATCTCTTACCTTCGCAACATGATAGCCATCAAAGATATAACCTGGTGCTTGAATTAATTCTTCATACAGAAAATGAAAACTAACGCCAGGAATGAACTTTTCTTGCAATTCCTCTTCAGAAGGTGCCCTTCCTAACAAACGCTCCATAGCGAGTCGGTAACCCGAAGTCGTATTAGACCATCCGAACATGATATAGTCAAAATAGTCTGCTGGATCAGAAGCTGCATTACGACTATCTGTAACTATCTCAGCCCCACTTTTACCAAATACTTTTACCGCCGACATGAGTTTTCCAGTCTGAAAAATAGCCTGACCCACCTCAACTGTACAAGTATGACTACAATAATTTGAAGTAACCAACTTCCTCTGGATATCATAGGTAGAAGCTACAAGGCGATGACTTGGTCTGTAGGGAGGAAAAAAGCTATGCTCTTGCAAGTAATCATGAATTTGTATTTTTAATTCAAGATTCTCACATTCCACAATGGTCTGACGATGATGGTCCTGTTCATAAGCAATAAACTTTGCTAGCTTCTCCAATTCCCATTCTTGAATCTGAGGATAGTTTTCAAGAGCAAATTGATACATCCCATCCCACTGGAGACTATAATCTGCATTACAAACTTTTACAATCATGGTCCTTCTCCTCACATTCTCTTACTTCAATTATACACCTCACTACCCAATTAATAAAGAGTGTGGGACAGAAATCGGTAATTCGTTAGAATTCGATTTCACCGTCCCACCTCCGCACAGTTGAGCAGGGCTGTAAAAGCTGATGAAATCAGCGTAGTAGAACCCACTCAACCACTGCGTCTTGCTCGACAATCCAAAGACAATCGAGAGGCTAGGACTTTTGTCCCAGCCTCTTCTTTTATAATGGTTAGCTTTTTAAGAGCTGGAAGTTATCAGCCTTATTTTTCTTTACGTTTAACAGTTAGTAGAGCCACTGATAAAACAAGACTGAGGCTTGCTAGGAAGGCAGCTGTATCAGATTGAGTTTCACCTGTTTCTGGAAGTCTTGCTGCACTTGCTTTTCCTGGATTATTTCCAGAAACCTCTCCATGAGCTAATTCTACTGGTTCTTGATTTTGTTCTTTATAGACAATCGCATAAAGTCCTAGATCTTTGGTGACAAATTCAACTGTGTCACCTACTAACGTTACCTTTTGAACCTGCAAGCCTTGATCTAAGCTCATGTGATAAACCTCTTGAACCTGACCCTTGACTGGCAATCTCACTAGAACTGCACCTTTTGGATCAACCATTTGGTTATCTTTATCCAGCAATTTCACTTGATAAGCATCGTAGTGTTTACCAGCTAATTCTTGGCGTAGAACCTTTTGAACTTGAAGCTTGAGATTAGCATCCAAGTCTTGAGATAGTCCTGCTACCAGAACTCCAGTTTCCTTATCAGATAAGATTTGAACCTCTGCAGCTGGTTTTTCCACACTTGGAGCTGGCTCATTTCCCACTGTAGCCAATGTTCCTGTGTATTCTGGCAACTCGTTCTTGGCTGCTTCCACAGCATTAACGCTACCTGTAAATTCTGGAACTTCGTTCTTAGCGGCTTCTACTGCATTGACACCACCTTCAAATTCTGGGACTTCTACCACTGGAGCTGGATCGTCACCTACCGTCCCGATTGCTTCTGTGTATTCTGGCAACTCATGCTTAGCTGCTTCTACAGCATTAACACCGCCCTCAAATTCTGGGACTTCTACTACTGGTGCTGGCTCGTCACCTGCTGTACCAATTTCATCTGTGCATTCTGGCAACTCATGCTTAGCGGCTTCCACAGCATTGACGCCACCTGTAAATTCTGGGACTTCTACTACTGGAGCTGGTTCGTCGCCTACTGTGCCGATTGCTTCTGTGTATTCTGGCAACTCATGCTTTGCTGCTTCTACTGCATTAACACCGCCCTCAAATTCTGGCACTTCTACTACCGGAGCTGGATCATCGCCTACTGTGCCGATTGCATCTGTGTACTCTGGCAACTCATGCTTAGCGGCTTCTACTGCATTGACACCACCCTTGAATTCTGGGACTTCTACTACTGGAGCTGGCTCATCACCTGCTGTGCCAACTGCCTCTGTGTATTCTGGCAACTCGTTTTTAGCGGCTTCTACTGCATTGACGCCGCCCTCAAATTCTGGGACTTCTACTACCGGAGCTGGTTCGTCTCCTTTACTTGTTGTCGGTGCTGGATCGTCTACCACTTCTTGATAGAAGGTAGTCATTTCGTAGAACTCTGGTTCTCCACCTTCCCAAGAAACTTTTACATCGAGAATCCGTGGATTTTTTCCTGAAAGGGTAAAGGTTTGGAAACTTGATCTGACTTCACCCAAGTTTTTCCATACTGATTCACCAGCATCATTCAAGGTACGAACTTGGACATTTACTTTTGCACCTTCTGGCAAGTCAGCAATCAAGCGAACATGATTGACCTTGGTTTCTTCAGATAAATGATAAACAAGCTCTCCTTTATCTTCAGTAGCTGCATAGCTTGTCAATACATTACCGTCAGTCATATTTTTCTTCAGGTTATCCGCTTCTTCGCTACCAGTTCCTGTCACTGTAGGATTATTTTCAGGATTGATAAATTCACCATCATTGATCACGATTTCGCTAAATCCTACAAAACGAGCATTATAATCCGCTGTAAAGAGAACACGCATGAACTTAGCAGTTACTGGTTGATCCAGAACACCTTCGATATAACGGTTGCCTGGGTTGGCAGAATCATGTGTCCAGCCGTCGGTCAAGGAATTATCACGAATTTCATTTTCCACACCATCTCCGACTGTTACAACATCCGTCCAATTCTTACCATCTTCACTGACTTGAATCTTTCCATCACGCAAATAATTACGCTGAGCATCCTGAATATAGGCACGAATCTTCTTGATGTGACGAGTTGTGCCAAGTTTCATGACAATTTCCCCGTTTTTACGTTGGTAATCAGAAAATTCTACAAAATTATTAAAGTCTCCATCAAATAGTTGACCAAGGTTGTGTACGCGACGAACATCATTAGCACCATAATATTGGTGAATACCCATAGTGGTTGATAAGAGTTCAGTTGGATCCACTTCTTTTGTCTTAACGACTAATTTTCCAGTAGGAAGCGCTTGGTCCTTACCTGTCTTGTTCACGATGCGTACATAGCGCACCAAGGCGTGTTCTGGAAGTTGGTCAGCGGTCAGCCATTCTACTTCATTTGCTGAATATTCCAGTGTCAAACCTGTTTCACCTGCACCTTCAAGTGCAATAGATTCCGCTTCATGGAGACGGTCCAATTTCAAGCCAAGGTATCCATTTGCTGGAAGATGACTCCCTTGAGGTAAGGTCATTTCATAACGACCACGGCTGTCCACTACTGGCGTTTCCTTCAAGCTGTCGACATTGGTGACGGTCAAATCAGTATTTGGTGTATCGACATCAACCGTAAAGTTCGCAATTCTCCACCATTTGCTGAGAACTTGTGTATTACGGACACGAACGTATTGGGCTGTGAAGTCTTGACTAATATCTGAAATTCGATCCCCAGCTAAGGTCTGAAGTGTCTTCCAGTTTGTACCGTCTGTAGAATATTCGATGACACCAGCTGCTAGTTTGTCACCTTCCCCTTGAACTAGATGAACATGTTTCACTTTCTTAGCTCCACCCAAGTCCATTTGAACCCAAGCATTTTCTGGAGTCACATTCGTTTGATTAGCATGAGCCATCATGGATTCGGTGTTATCTTTGCCATCTTGCATTTGAAGTACACTGGTTCCATACTTGTAAACTAAGTTTGGACTTAGGGTAATGGTTCCTTTTACCTTCTTGCTTCCAAGTTCGAGCGGTCTATTGACAGCAATCTCACGCATGGCAAGCCAAGCATTATCTTTTTTAGCAGTGGCACGCATACGAACTGCTTGTGCCGTAATATCAAGATTAGTAAATTCAAGCGTACGTTCTCTACCTGTGTAGGCTGGACTTGTGAGTGCTACCCAGTCGCCCTGTTCGTTTTGATACTCGACAAGGGCATTTCCGAAGGTATAATTATCGGCTGTCTTTGTTCCTGTAGCAAAACCTAGCGTATGAACCTTAATGGCTTTATTGAAACGAAGACCTACATAATCATCTCGTTCAATAACGGTTGTCGTCTTGACAATCGCATGAGTATCCAAGTCGCCATCTGTTACTTCTGCAAGACCTCCTTCAATCCCCGCACGGTTGGTAATAAAGGTGGTCACAAGTTTATCAGGATGCAGCATAGTCTGGATATGCGTAGCCAAGTATTCCTTTAAGTTATTGATAAATGGACGAATATGTTGCACTCCAAACTCTGCCCGTTCATAATGGTCTACATAGAAGAAGGAATAACTAATGGACTGATCGTAATACTTAACCCCAGCATAATAATGCTCCCAAACCTTAGCATCATTCTTTTCAGCCAGACCTTCTGTCGCTGTCAGCAAAGCTTCTAAAGCATCCATCTGATCCACTGTATTGTCTAACCAGTAGTGGATTTGGTCAATAAGCTTCTTGTCCCCTTTTTCTTTCAGAAGGAGGGCGTCAGCCTTCAAGTTTGCAAAGATATCCTTTAATTCTTTTCTCTCTGCATCTACATTTTGACCAGTCTTCAATTTGTTATAAAAGTCTGTCAATTTAGGTGCAAGCTCAACAGATTCTTCCAATTTTGTGACATGTGGAGGGCGGTTTTGGTTGCGCATATGCTTACCAAGTTCACGAAAGGCTTTTGATACATCACTTTCCTCAAAATTTCCATTGACCACATAGTTAAAGGCCATATCATTGATTCTTTCAGCTTCTTCCGCACTTCTCCATTGTTTCCAACCATACTGAGCCACATCAAAGAGGGCTACCTTTGAAGCTTCGGATTGTTGCATCGGATTTAGCATGATGCCCTGCGCCAAGGACAAATCAACATTGGGATGTAAGAATTTTTCACCACCACCCAGAATCAAGTGTTGCTTGGTATTATCATTACAAGGCCAGTTGATCCAGAAATGAATCGGACGATACTTCTTGCCACCTTCTGTCAAATTCTTCTTCAAATTTGTTAGGAAGGTTTGGTCAACTGCACCCCAAACTTTTCCTCCTGTTAGAGTTAAATGGACCGTTTCTGGAAGGCGTTCGTTGAGCGTACGAAGTTCATCTTCTGTCCCTTGTCCCATATACCAGGCTGGAACGAAAATCATATCTTTACGAAGGCCACTGTATTTTGTTTCTTGTTCAGTTAGCCAATTTGTCAGGTCAGTCATTAACCGAACATAACTATTGTAGCCACCAACAGGCCAGGCCGCATCATCAGCTAGAACCCCAAATTCACGCACACCTGCATCCAGCAATTGGGTGAATTTCGCTTTAATGACATCTAAATCTTGTTTATATAATTCATCCGTGTCAAAACGCATCTTGTTATGCATAAATGGATGGATGGTCCATACATAGCGAGTCTTTGTTTCATTCCCCACACGAGCTAGATCACGAATCTTTGCCATTTTTTCTTCTGGATAGAGTTCACGCCATTTAGCATTGTGATAGGGATCGTCTTTTGGCGCAAAAAAGTACTGAGTTAGCTTTAAGTCGCCACCATAGCGCATCAACTCCTCACGGTTTTCCTTAGTCCAAGGATTTCCATAATAGCCTTCGATAAAGCCACGATTCTTCACTTCTGCATAGTCTTCTACTGTCACATCGCGAAGAACTGGGACAGGACTCTCCTTCAGCATCTGTTTCAAGGTTGTTAGTCCAAAGAAGACAGCATCCGTATCCTTTCCAACGATCGAAATTTTATTGTCCTTCACGCGCAAGACATAGGCATCAATTTTATCGTATAGACCAGACGAAATATCTTGGACATCTTTTTCTGCCAGAGGAGCTTTCCCACGCACTCCAAGGAAAATGTTGGTCGCCCCTTCTGTAGCTTTTGTACTGGTAGTGTAAGACACATTACTAGCTTGGAGAACTTCTTTGGCACGGTTACGTGTATAAATATCTAAGCCATCGCTAAAGACAAGATTTACCTTTCCTTCTAGAGCAGTGACGCCATCGCCATAAGTAACCTTTTGAGGTCTTGGAAATACCGTATATTCTTTTTTAGCTACTTGAGATTTTGCAGCATCAATTTCTGCTTTACTTGCAGGTTTATCCGTCGTGAATGTATCAGCTTTTTCCACCGTTCCATTTACTTCAGCTGGTTTCGTAGGTTCTGTTACTGCATTGGTCTCAGTAGGAGCTACTTCTGTAGAAGCATTTTCTACGGTGGTACTTTTCTCCTCTACTGTAGAATTTTTAGTTTCTACTGGTTTTGAAGAAGTTTCTTCGAGAACTTGGGACTTAGCCACTTTAGTCTCTGAAACAAAGTCTGCCTCTGCACTTTTAATAGCGCCTGCCAATTCTGGTGATAACTTATCCTCTGGTGGAAGCTGTGTAAGACTTGTTTCTGCTTCTAGTGCGGGCTCTGTCTCTGCAGCTTGTACCATACTGGCTCCAAAGATACTCGCGCCAACCATAACTGAAGCTGCTCCTATTGCAAATTTTCGAATGCTATAATGACAACGTTTCTCAAAAAATTGATGATCCATCTTTCTTCTATTCCTTTCCTCCAACCACTCATCTAAGCGGTTTCATCCCTATTTAAAAAAATGGAGAGAACCTAGAGGTCCTCTCCATATGGTTGTAGCATTTTTCCATCCTATCCACTGGGATAGTCCAAGTATTTCTACAATCAATCAGCAATGTAGAGTTCCAAACTCTATTTTTCTTTACGTTTAACAGTTAGTAGAGCTACTGATAAAACAAGACTGAGACTTGCTAGGAAGGCAGCTGTATCAGATCGACTTTCACCTGTTTCTGGAAGTCTTGCTGCACTTGCTTTTCCTGGATTATTTCCAGAAACCTCCCCATGAGCTTGTTCTACTGGTTCTTGGTTTTGTTCTTTATAGACAATCGCATAAAGTCCTAGATCTTTGGTGACAAATTCAACTGTGTCACCTACAAGCGTCACCTTTTGAACCTGCAAGCCTTGATCTAAGCTCATGTGATAAACTCCTTGAACCTGACCCTTGACTGGCAATCTCACTAGAACTGCACCTTTTGGATCAACCATTTGGTTATCTTTATCTAGCAATTTCACTTGATAAGCATCGTATTGCTTACCAGCTAATTCTTGGCGTAGAACCTTTTGAACTTGAAGCTTGAGATTAGCATCCAAGTCTTGAGATAGCCCTGCTACCAGAACTCCAGTTTCCTTATCAGATAAGATTTGAACCTCTGCAGTTGGTTTTTCCACACTTGGGGCTGGTTCGTCGCCTACTGTACCGATTGCTTCTGTGTATTCTGGTAACTCGTTTTTAGCGGCTTCTACTGCATTGACGCCACCATCAAATTCTGGGATTTCTACTACTGGAGCTGGCTCATCGCCTACTGTGCCGATTGCTTCTGTGTATTCTGGCAACTCGTTTTTAGCTGCTTCCACAGCATTAACGCTACCTGTAAATTCTGGGACTTCTACTACCGGAGCTGGTTCGTCGCCTACTGTGCCGATTGCTTCTGTGTATTCTGGCAACTCATGCTTAGCGGCTTCTACTGCATTGACGCCACCATCAAATTCTGGAATTTCTACTACCGGAGCTGGTTCGTCGCCTACTGTGCCGATTGCTTCTGTGTACTCTGGCAACTCATTTTTAGCGGCTTCTACTGCATTGACACCACCTTCAAATTCTGGCACTTCTACTACTGGAGCTGGTTCGTTGCCTACTGTGCCGATTGCTTCTGTGTATTCTGGCAACTCGTTTTTAGCGGCTTCTACTGCATTGACTCCGCCCTCAAATTCTGGCACTTCTACTACAGGAGCTGGTTCGTCGCCTACTGTGCCGATTGCTTCTGTGTATTCTGGCAATTCATTCTTAGCGGCTTCTAGAGCATTGACGCCACCTGTAAATTCTGGGACTTCATTCTTAGCTGCCTCTACTGCATTGACACCACCCTTGAATTCTGGGATTTCTACTACTGGAGCTGGCTCATCGCCTACTGTGCCAACTGCCTCTGTGTATTCTGGCAACTCGTTTTTAGCGGCTTCTATTGCATTGACGCCGCCCTCAAATTCTGGCACTTCTACTACTGGAGCTGGCTCATCGCCTACTGTGCCAACTGCCTCTGTGTATTCTGGCAACTCGTTTTTAGCGGCTTCTACTGCATTGACGCCACCATCAAATTCTGGGACTTCTACCACTGGAGCTGGTTCGTCGCCTACTGTACCAAGTGTATCTGTGTATTCTGGCAACTCATGCTTAGAAGCCTCTACTGCATTGACGCCACCCTCAAATTCTGGGATTTCTACGACTGGGGCTGGCTCGTCGCCTGCTGTCCCGATCGCTCCTGTGTATTCTGGCAATTCATGCCTGGCAGCTTCAGCAGCATTGACGCCGCCCTCAAATTCTGGAACTTCTACGACTGGAGCTGGCTCGTCACCTGCTGTCCCAATTGCTTCTGTGTATTCTGGCAACTCATGCTTGGCAGCTTCAGCAGCATTGACGCCGCCCTCAAATTCTGGAACTTCTACGACTGGAGCTGGCTCGTCACCTTTGCTAGTAGTAATGACAGGTTTGACCTTAACTTCAACAATTCGATCTTGCGCCTCAGTCGTATCTGTATGAACAGTTGTACGGTTAGATCCTAAGACTTCAACATAATCAACTCTTTCACCGTTCTTACCTTCTGAGATTACACGACGTTCATCTTGATCTAAATCATTGTTTTCACGTATGATTTCTTTAAATAGAATTGGAGTCTTCACAACTTCTAGACTTGGTCGTTCGAGAACAGGACTTTGGTCGCCTTCTTCAGGAACTATACGGTGACTAGGTTTGAAGTGAATACGATATTCCTTGACAAGACTACCATCCTTAGCAAGAAGACGGACAAGAGTAGGAAGGTTATCCTGACTAGACTCAACAACCGTTGTCACACCGTGACCACTTGCTTGAGCAGTCACCTGTGGTTTAGTTCCATTTAAGTTCACTGTATAATCTGAAACCTCAGGATCAAAATTTTCCAATGCTTTTCCAGCAACCGAAATAGTCACTGAAGGAGTTTCCACATCGTTTGCTTTAGCAGGAGAGTAAGCACTAAACTCAACCATTGCTAGACCATTAGTTGTCGATTTACGAGTCATGCGTGCTCGAATAGCTGTTGTCTGAATTGGATCAAAGGTAAATTCGATTGGCTTACCAGCCACGATTTCTCCAGACGCCTTATAAGGAATTTCTTGCCAGTTCTCTGCCTTGTTAAATGGATGATCCGCATTCTCTTCATAGCGAGAAATAGTGCTTGGTTCTGTATAGGCAGGCCCAACATATCTTTCTAATACCATTGTCGCTGGTGCGTCTGTTCCACTGTCCTTAAAGAACTGAATAGCTACTTTTCCAACAGACTGAGGTGTAATCTGACCATTCTTCTTAAAGAGAATTCCCACAGATGTTTCTTGATCTTTCGGAGTACGAGACCAGTTAGTCCAACGTCCATCTTCGTTAAAGTGACCATCGTTGATATAGAAAATTTTATCCCGAGAAGCTGCTTGTGTATCATTTGTAGTAGATGCAAAGGCTTTAGAATCTGTCGCATTATTGCTTGCATTTTCTGAGATAACTTGATTACCTTTTGTAACAACTGTTACTTGCATCTTGGTTGTTAAGTCTGTTCCTAGAACATGACCAAGCACTTCAAAGTTACCTTCTTGGGCAGTCGCATGTTCTGGAACTGCATCCCATTGGACAGCAAGGTTAGCTTTAACCCAGCCAGTCTGTGATGGATAGTAGACCGTTACTTCGGCAGGCAATTGAAGTTGATCACCAACATTCAAGGTCTGAGCACTATTTTCCGTAGCTACTGGTTGTGTTGTTTCTTTTTCATCATCACGGAAGATGCGATATTCTTTCAAGATGGTTCCGTCTTCTGCTTTCAAGATAAGGCGTGTCGCACCTTTTTCACTTGTTGCAGGAACAACTGTCACCACACCGTTGTTGCTGGCTGTTGCAGTGATTTCCTTGCTTGCTTGAGGAATATAATAATCTGTCTTAGACGGATTGAAATGCTCAAGCTTCTTACCATCTACTTGGATAGAAATTTCTGAGCTGGTAGCACTTGGAACCTTACTTCCTAAAATAGTGATTTCTGTCAAACCGACACCAGCAGTTCCATCTGCTTTCTTCATACGCATACGAACAGCATAAGTTTCAACCTTATCAAATGTAAAGTGGTTTGTTTGACCTGCAGATAATTGTCCTGGAGCTTTGAGATGTTCAACTTCTTTCCAGTTGGCAGCATTGTTGAATGGATGGTTGGTATCACGTTGAGCATTATTGACATCATTTGGAAGATCTGGAACTTCTTGACCGACATAGTATTCAATAACATATTCTTTTGGAAGTCCGATTGCCCCGTCTGTATAGAAATCAACTGATAGATTGTCGACAAAGCGCTTGGTCAAATCACCAGAGTTACCAAACAAGATAGATGCCCAGTCATTATCAGTACCTGTTTGCCATGTAGTCCATCGATTCTTAACATCTGTACTGGCTCTTGAAACTGTCAAGTCGTTCAGGGTACTTGCCGAATCATCACCACCCGTATTGGATACAATAGCAGCTGGCAATTGAGAACCAGTCCACTGTTTAGAGATATTATTTCCAGCAACAACTTGACTAGAAACACGGACATGGGCCTTGGTAGTCAGATGGCTACCCACTAATTGACCCTTGATTTCATAGATACCTTCAGTCTGACTAAAGTTTTCAGGAACCTTGTCCCAAAGGACATCTTTATAGATAGTTGTTCCATTAGAATGATAAGCACGTATGTTAGCTGGCAATTGAACAGTTTCACCCTTAGGTAGTGTTAAACTGATTTCTTCTGCAACCTGCAAACCTTCTACAGTCACATTGGCAAGAGCCTCAATATCTGTACCTTCGACATGACCTTTAAGGGTAAAGCTATGATAGTAACCAAGTTCTTTGGCATCTACCTTGTCCCAAGTTACAGCTACCTTACGAGGCAAGCCCTTATCAAATTCTGCTCCGATTTGATCAGGCAGATTTGGTTGCTGATTGATATCTGTAGAGATAGAAACAGGATGTAGCTTGACAATTTTCTTGTCTACTGTATTTTCTTTTATCACAAGTTCAGTTGCTACAGACTGAGTCTTATCAGTTTGATTGTCAATACGAGGAGTGAGGGTTACACTACCTTTCTTGTAAAGAAGCAAGTTCTTACCATTCACCTCAAGATGTCCACCATCAGCTGACTTAGCTTCCAAATGGATATCTGACGCTGAAAATTCAGTCTGTGAACCATCCTCGTAATGCCCAATGACATGATAAGGGAGAACTTGGTCTTCTGTTGCAGTCTCTTTTCCTTCAACACTTACTTCCAAGCGTGTCAAGGCAGGCGCTTCTTTCACAAATTGAATCAAATAAGTTTGAACCAAATCGCCCTTCTGGTCACTCAAGAATACAGAAGCCTGATAATCATTAGCTGCTGAAGCTTGTTGAACAGTTACTTGGTAGCCAGTAGTTTGTGCACCAACATTTGGAATCTTAGCTGTATAAGGAAGGGATACTCGGTAGTAGGTCTTTCCAGGCTCAAAGTTTTCAAGAGACTTGTCACCAACCGTGAGACCTGTAACAGTACTTTCTGTTTCCTTATCACTTGCGATAAAGGTTGCTGTCACCTCGTAGTCATTTCCAACTAATTTACCAGTTGCTTCAGTACGTCCACCTTCTTTTGTCAAGGCAGATGGATCTTTCAAGGTCCAAGAAACGACATCCGCATCAACCAAGTTACCATCTGATAAAACAGCCGTAACAGTCTTGTCCAAATTTTCAACAGCTGTACCAACTGGGACAGTTGCTACTTTTGGCAACCACTTATCAAGCGCAACTACCTTGACAAGGGCTTCAGCCTTGGCTTCGAGTCCTTCCACACTACCAAGGACTTTTTTCTCACCAGCACTTGAAAGGAGATCTTCTGGGATGTCCCAAGTCACAGCTTTTTCTTCGACACTACCATCGCTATAAATAGCTGTCACAGTCTCTGGCAATTTAGGATCCTCGCTGACATCAGTTCTTGCCTTCACAGGGGCAAAAGCGACAAAATGGCGATTTTCTTTCTTG
The DNA here is from genome assembly GCF_047463635.1 of Streptococcus infantis. Classification (GTDB taxonomy): domain Bacteria; phylum Bacillota; class Bacilli; order Lactobacillales; family Streptococcaceae; genus Streptococcus; species Streptococcus infantis_W. Next base: position 121,902 of record NZ_JASHDL010000004.1, on the reverse strand, counting down.
CCTGAAACGGTTGTGACTGTTGCATGATCAGAGGCTAAACCTGCAGAATCCGCATAAAGAGTGAATTTACCTTCTTTTTCAGTCGATTTAACGATGACAACACCTTTACCATTGAAGGCTTTTCTTTGCCATGTACCATCTTTCTGAGCCTTATAACGTTCACGGCTAGCTTGTTCCCCATTGTCCACACCAACGATTTGCCCTTGCCCATGAAGATTGAAATGAACAAGATTATTAGCAGTTGGCACAACATTACCGTCTTCATCAACGATTTCATAATGGATATAAGACAAATCTTTACCGTCTGCAGTGATGACATGCTCTTCCTTTGTGAGACGAACTCTAGCTGGCTCCCCTGATGTTGTCACACTATCACGCGCAATCTCTTTACCATTTTCATCACGAGCAATAGCAGTTAAGGTACCTGGTTTATAGTCCACCAACCACTCAAGATATAATTCACTTGGTTTAGCTCCCTCGTGATAAGGGCGACCATCTTCAGTTGTTTTCTTAACAAATTCTTTCTTACCGAGGGACTCATTGTTCAAGAACAATTCTACACTAGCGGCATTTGAGAAGGTCCGAACTGGAACCTTACCATTGATGAGCATATTACGTTCCTTGAGCGTTTCTTCAGTCCAATTCCAGTGAGGCATGATACGAACAGTTGGTTTTTCTTTGGCACTATACCATTCACTACGATAGAGATAGAAATCATTCTTAGGCAAGCCTGCCGTATCAATGATACCAAAATAAGAGCTTTTTACTGGTGTATTATCTTGGTTATGCCATGGTGTAGGTTCACCGATATAGTCAAAACCAGTCCAGATGAACTGACCTGCATAGCCAGCACGATCACGGTCAAAAGTCCAAGATTCAGTAGCTGTTCTACCCCAGGCTACACGGTCATTACCATAGTCTGATTGTTCATAGTGACGATTTGGGCGATTGTCGTGCCAGAGTAAATGAGCAGGATCAAAATAAGAATCACGAGTTCGAGTCGCTGAAGAGGTTTCAGAACCATAAATCAACCAATCTGGATGTTCCTTCCGAACAGCATCATAATTCCGTTCCCCATAGTTCATACCAACAGCATCCATGATTGCAGCTAATTCTAAGAACAAGCCGCTTGATCTACGACTGAATTTGTTTTCACCCATGGTCACATAGCGTTCTGTATCGATTGCTTTGATGATGGCTTTCAAACGCTTGGCTGTTTCTAGCGAACGCTCACCACCATCTGCTTCATCCACTTCGTTACCGAGGGACCACATAACGATAGATGGATTATTTTTATCTCGTTCTACCATGGTTCTGAGGTCAAAATCAGACCACTTTTCACCCTTCTTAGCTTCTGGGTGAGTTGCATCTTGGTCAAAGAAACGACCATAGTCATAAGTTTTCTTGCCACGATACCAAGTATCAAAGGCTTCTTCTTGGACCAAGAGTCCTAGACTAGCAGCAGCATCTAGCAACTGTGGACTTGCTGGATTGTGGGTTGTACGGATAGAGTTAACTCCCATATCTTTTAGGAGTTTTAATTTTCGGTAGGTTGCCTTATAGTTTTCTTCTGCCCCCAAGGCTCCATTATCATGGTGAATACTTACCCCATGGAATTTCATTCTCTCACCATTGAGAGAAAATCCTTCCTTAGCTGTCCAGTTAAAATAACGATAGCCAAAAGTATCTTCTGTTACATCAACTAGCTGACCTTCTTTATAAACCTTGGTTTTCAGAACATAGAGCTGAGGATGATAGCTTTTGGTTGTCCAGAGGGTTGGCTTATTAACCAAAATCGTTTGCTTAAAGTCAGCTGTCTCATTTCCTGCTAGGCTCTTAGTTACCGAACGAACCAAATCTGAAACAGCCTTACCTTCCTTAGTAAAAATCTGTTGCTCTACAAATACCTTGGCTAATGTCTTGGCAGTATTTTTGATCTTGCTTTGGATTTGTGTTTCAACATTGCCATCTTTTTGTTCAGCTAGTTTTGGAGTTGTAATATGATTTCCATTTTCAGCCACTTGTACCTTATCACGATAGCTTAAAGTCACATCGCGATAGATACCACTTCCTGAGTACCAACGACTACTTGGCTGTTTATTGGTAACTTGGACAGCAATGGTATTTTCACTACCATCTTTATTTAAAAATTCAGTAATATCGTATGAAAAATGATTGTAACCACTTGGATAATGACCTACAAATTTACCATTTACATAGACTTTGGAGTCCATGTAGACACCATCAAAGTTGATCCGAATATCCTTATCCTTAGCAGCTTCGTCAACCGTGAAGGTCTTACGATACCAGGCAGTACCCCCGTTTAATTGACCACCCTCATTTCGAGCAGGAGACTTGTGATCAAAATCAAAATAGATACTCCAGTCATGAGGAAGGTTCAACTTAGACCAGTCATGAACATCCACATCTTTCTTAGAAAAGTCACCTTGAGCGTTTAGTTTAAAATACCAGTCTTTGTTGAAATTTTGTTTTCTTTCTTCAAGGAGCTGATTTTCTTTTTCCTTCTCTTTTGTAGCTTGAGGTGATTCACTTGCAGAAGCTTTTTCTTCCTTGCTTTTATCGTCCGTTACAGATTTATTCTGGTTAGTTGTATCTGTATGTTCTTCTCGAACTACTGGCTTTTCAGCACTTGCTTCTGAAACTGTAGACTCTTTCTCATTCGCTTCAGCAGCAGGTTTTTCAGTTTTTTCAACTTTGTCTTCTTTAGGGCTGACTACTTCTGCTTCCTTTTCTACCTTAGGACTTGTTGTCTCAGTCACCTTTTCTTCAGTTGCTGGTTTTGTGGATTCAACAGTATCATTTTCTTCTTCAGTGGCAGAATCTTGTGGGCCATTTTGCTCAGCTTTTGCAATGGCTGCAGCAACCTCATCTGGAAGCTTATCTAAAGGTTGAACTTGATGAATCGTTTCCTCACTGGAACTTGCTGTTTCGGTTTCAGCTGCTTGAGCCACCTGAAGACCAAATATACTAGCTCCAATCATAACTGAAGCCGCACCAATGGCAAATTTACGAATACTATAATGACACCGTCTTTCAAAAAATCTCTTATCCATTATTGTTCCTTTCCAATGCTCTAGTAAGCGATTACATTTTACTCCAAAAAATAAACCTCCCTCTAGACGCTTACTTATTTTATCCATATAAATATTGATGCTTTTAATATATCAAAATAGTAGAGTTTTTTCAATAATTTGTAGAAGTTTTACTGTAATTTTATTAAAAGAAGTGCAAGAAAAAACAAGTTCATTTTTTAGAACTTGTTTCTTCACTATATAAAATCAATGCTTGTATTATCTATCCAAACTACGCAATGCAGCCTGATAAGTCTGCTCCATCAGCATGGTAATGGTCATAGGCCCAACTCCACCAGGTACAGGTGTGATATGGCTAGTGATTGGCGCAACAGCATCATAGTCAACATCGCCACAGAGCTTGCCATTTTCATCTCGGTTCATCCCCACATCAATGACAACTGCTCCAGGTTTGACAAAGTCAGCAGTCACAAACTTAGCACGACCGATTGCTACGACAAGAATATCCGCCTTAGAAGCTACCTTGGCAAGATTGTGTGTTCGTGAGTGGGTCAAGGTTACAGTTGCATTCTTAGCTAATAACAACTGGGCCATTGGTTTACCGACAATATTAGAACGACCAATGACAACTGCATTCTTACCTTCTAGTTCAATCCCATACTCGTGAAACATTTCCATGATGCCAGCTGGAGTTGAAGGGATCATAACTGGATGACCAGACCAAAGGCGCCCCATGTTGAGCGGATGAAAACCATCCACGTCCTTTTCTGGATCAATAGCCAATAAAACAGCTTCTTCATCGATGTGTTTTGGTAATGGTAACTGCACCAAAATACCATGCCAAGCTGGATCTTGATTGTATTTGGCAATCAAATCCAACAATTCCTCTTGGGTAATGGTTTCAGGAACTCGCACAACTTCACTTTGGAAACCTGCAGCTATCGCTGAACGTTCCTTGTTACGAACGTAAACCTGACTGGCTGGATTGTCCCCAACCAAAATAACCACCAAACCAGGCACCAAACCTGTCTCTTCCTTCAATTTCGCAGTCTTTTCAGCCAATTGTCCTTGTAGCTTGGCTGCTAAAGCCTTGCCATCAATAATCTGTGTCATGTGTTTTCTCTTTTCTAACAAATATCTTCTATTATATCAAAAAAACACTTGTCCCTCTAACACTTCTTACCTAAGAGACCTTATAGTCTGAAACTATAAGAAAAAGCCCACTTGGAGCTTTTCATGATATTCTTACAAAACCTTACTCAAGAAATCCTTGGTTCTTTGTTCTTGAGTTTGTTCAAAGACTTGCTCTGGAGTTCCGTCTTCAACAACAACGCCATCAGCCATAAAGATGACACGATCTGCCACCTCGCGCGCAAAGCCCATCTCATGCGTCACGATGACCATGGTCATTCCTGACTTAGCAAGTTCTTGCATAACTGCTAGTACTTCTCCTACCATTTCTGGGTCTAGAGCAGAAGTTGGTTCATCAAAGAGTAGGACATCTGGTTCCATAGCAAGACCACGGGCGATAGCGATCCGCTGTTGTTGACCGCCCGACAAGCTTTGTGGATAAGCATCTGCCTTATCTGGTAAACCAACCTTTTCCAAAAGCTCATGGGCTCTCTTCTCAGCCACTTCCTTACTTTCGCCTTTGGTCTTAATAGGAGAAAGCGTGATATTTTCCTTCACTGTCATATTTGGGAAGAGATTGAATTGTTGGAAAACCATTCCCATCTTTTCACGCATGGCAAAGAGGTCATTTTTCTTATCCGTAATGTCAACACCTTCAAAGATAACTTTTCCTTTAGTAGCTCCCTCGAGGAGATTCATGGAGCGAAGGAGGGTTGACTTCCCACTACCTGACGGTCCGATAATCACCACAACTTCTCCCTTTTTAATCTCCAGATCAATTCCTTTTAAAACTTCATTTTTCCCAAAGTTTTTATGAAGATTTTCAATTTTTATAAGCGTTTCAGTCATTATTTTTTCTCTCCTTGTCCCATACGATTTTCAAAAGCTTTCAAGGCTAGTGTCAAGATAGAGGTCATAATCAAGTAGTAAAAGGCCGCAAATAAGAGTGGAGTTAAAGGTAGGTAGGTGGTTGTTGACACCGTAGTAGCTCCATTCCACAATTCCATGACACCGATTGCTGACAAGAGTGAACTATCCTTGATAATGGTAATAAACTCATTCCCCAAGGCTGGCAAGATATTCTTGATAGCCTGGGGCAAAATGACATAGCGCATGGCATTCTTAGGGCGAATACCTAGTGAATAAGCTGCTTCTAATTGTCCTTTAGGTACTGCATTGATACCAGCACGAACTGTTTCTGACACATAGGCACCACTATTCATAGAGATAATGATAATCCCTGGAATCAAACGTGAAAAATCAACTCCCAAAACTCCAATCTGAATTGTCGGAGCATTGATGTGCATAAGAGCAAAAGCAATCATGATCTGTACCATCATAGGTGTTCCACGGAAAATCCAAATATAAATATTGGCAAGCCAAGCTAAGGGCTTCATTTTAGAACGTTGCCCAAAAGCCAAGACTATCCCTAAAATTGTCCCCAAAAAGACAACCAAAACAGAAATCAAGATCGTTACGAGAGCACCATAATTAAAATATGGCAGATATTTAGGTAAAAAAGAAAAATTCATAAATCCACTACTTTCTAATTCTAACTTAAAACTTGTATGAGTATAACATGTTTTGAATAAAAATGCAATCTTTTTCCTTTTATTTTCAATAAAATTTCAAAGAAAACAGAAATAGCGAGAAATCTTAGTTTTTTCTAGTCAAGTGGATACTCTTTATGGTAAAATAGTAACGATAAGAAATGGAGGAGAATCAAAATGGAATCACATTTGGTTAGAATCATCAACCGCCTAGAAGCAATGACAAAAGATGGTGGTAACTTAAAACGTAACTTTGAGCGCGAGGGAGTTGTTGTAGCTGAAGTTGCTTTTAACCATGATGAAGAAAATGGCCCAATCTTTACACTTCGTGATGTTGAAGCGCGTGAAACATATACTTTTGACAGCATCGACTTGATTGCGATGGAAATTTACGAACTTCTATACTAATAATAGATATACAGAGGTTGGGACAAAAGATCCCGACCTCACTTTTTATTAGCAATCAAACTTTGACGCGGTAGCTGATTGGACTTTTCGTTCGTCTTTTAGACTCCCAAAACTCCTAATCATCTTCGCGGGGCTGGGACTACGAAATCGAGACTTTGTCTATCGATTTCTGTCCCACCGCCTTTCACCAACGAGAATCCTTTTTGTATGACAAATAGGATTTTTTTCTTACTATCAAGATTTTCTCATGATTAGCGCTCTACTATTCATAGTGCTAGTATCCAATCTTTTTACTTGAATTGCCCAATAATCATGATATAATTAAATTATATACTTGTTTGACTATTTTTGACCTTTTAGATTTAGTCAAGACTAAGAAAGAAATGAGGTGGCGGTATGCTCTGTCAAAACTGTAAAATCAATGACTCAACGATTCATCTTTATACCAATCTCAATGGACAACAAAAGCAAATCGATCTTTGTCAAAATTGCTACAAAATTATCAAAACAGATCCTAACAATAGCTTATTCAAGGGCATTACAGATTTAAACAACCGTGATTTTGATCCCTTTGGAGACTTCTTTAACGATCTCAACAACTTTAGACCTTCTTCTAATAACAACAATATCCCCCCAACCCAGTCAGGGGGTGGATACGGTGGAAATGGTGGCTATGGTTCCCAAAATCGTGGTCCTGCCCAAACCCCACCACCAATCCAGGAAAAAGGACTCTTGGATGAATATGGTATCAATGTAACTGAGATTGCTCGTCGTGGAAATGTTGACCCTGTTATCGGTCGTGACGAGGAAATCATCCGCGTCATTGAAATTCTTAACCGTAGAACAAAAAACAACCCAGTCCTTATCGGAGAACCTGGTGTTGGTAAGACAGCCGTTGTCGAAGGTTTAGCTCAGAAAATTGTTGACGGTGATGTCCCTCATAAACTTCAAGGGAAAGAAGTTATTCGCTTAGACGTTGTTAGCCTAGTTCAAGGCACAGGTATTCGTGGTCAATTCGAAGAACGCATGCAAAAACTCATGGAGGAAATTCGCAAACGCGATGATATCATCCTCTTCATTGACGAGATTCATGAGATTGTTGGAGCTGGTTCTGCTGGAGACGGTAATATGGATGCAGGAAATATCCTCAAACCAGCCCTAGCTCGTGGCGAACTCCAACTTGTTGGAGCTACTACCCTCAATGAATACCGCATCATCGAAAAAGATGCTGCCCTTGAACGTCGTATGCAACCGGTCAAGGTTGATGAACCAACTGTTGAAGAAACCATCATTATTCTGAAAGGTATCCAAAAGAAATACGAAGATTACCACCACGTTCAATATACCGACGGCGCTATCGAAGCAGCTGCTACTCTTTCAAATCGCTACATCCAAGACCGTTTCTTGCCAGACAAGGCCATTGATCTTCTAGATGAAGCTGGTTCAAAAATGAACTTAACCTTGAATTTTGTAGACCCTAAGGTCATCGACCAACGCTTAATCGAAGCAGAAAATCTCAAGGCACAAGCAACCCGCGATGAAGATTTTGAAAAAGCAGCCTACTTCCGTGACCAGATTGCCAAATACAAGGAAATGCAAAAGACCAAGGTAACGGATCAGGATACCCCAATCATCAGCGAAAAGACGATTGAACACATCATCGAACAAAAAACTAATATTCCAGTTGGTGATTTGAAAGAAAAAGAACAATCTCAACTCATCAACCTAGCAGATGACCTCAAGGCTCATGTTATTGGTCAAGATGATGCAGTTGATAAGATCGCTAAGGCTATCCGTCGTAACCGTGTTGGACTCGGTACTCCAAACCGTCCAATCGGTAGCTTCCTTTTTGTTGGTCCTACCGGTGTCGGTAAAACAGAACTTTCTAAACAGCTAGCCATCGAACTCTTTGGTTCTGCTGACAGCATGATTCGCTTTGACATGAGTGAATACATGGAAAAACACAGCGTGGCTAAACTCGTTGGTGCCCCTCCAGGATACGTAGGCTATGATGAAGCAGGTCAATTGACTGAAAAAGTTCGTCGTAACCCCTACTCACTGATCCTCTTGGATGAAGTTGAAAAAGCCCATCCAGATGTTATGCATATGTTCCTTCAAGTCTTGGACGATGGTCGTTTAACGGATGGTCAAGGTCGTACCGTTAGCTTTAAAGACGCCATCATTATCATGACCTCAAATGCAGGTACAGGTAAGGCAGAAGCTAGTGTTGGATTTGGTGCTGCTAGAGAAGGCCGTACTAACTCTGTTCTTGGAGAATTAGGCAACTTCTTTAGCCCAGAATTCATGAACCGTTTTGATGGCATTATCGAATTCAAGGCCCTCAGCAAGAAAAATCTCCTTCAAATCGTTGACCTTATGTTGGATGATGTGAATAAACGTCTCTCAAGTAATAATATCCATTTGGATGTAACAGATAAGGTTAAAGAAAAACTTGTAGACCTTGGTTACGATCCAAAAATGGGAGCTCGTCCACTCCGTCGTACAATCCAAGATTATATCGAAGATGCGATTACAGACTACTACCTTGAAAATCCAAGCGAGAAAAACCTCAAGGCTGTCATGACTAGCAATGGTAAAATCATGATTAAATCAAAAAATAAATTGGAAACAGTTGACTCAAATGACTAATTCCACATACTAAAAGAATGTTCTTACTTGACAGTAAGAGCATTCTTTAATATGATAGAAAGAAAGCGCACACATAAAGGAGAAATTTATGACGAATCCAACCTTTGGAGAAAAAAAAGAGGGTGTAACCTACAAAAATAGATATGGTGTTTATGCAGTCATCCCTGACTCAGCACATGAAAAGATTATCCTCGTTCAAGCTCCAAATGGTGCATGGTTCTTGCCTGGTGGCGAGATTGAAGCAGGCGAAGATCATTTTGAAGCTCTCAAACGAGAACTAATTGAAGAATTGGGTTTTACAGCTGAGATTGGCACTTATTATGGACAAGCAGATGAGTATTTCTATTCCAGCCATCGCGATACCTACTACTACAATCCAGCCTATCTCTACGAAGCTACTTCTTATCAAGAAATCCAAAAACCTTTGGAGGACTTCAATCATCTAGCTTGGTTCCCAATCGATGAAGCCATTGCTAACTTAAAGCGTGGCAGTCATAAATGGGCAATTGAAGCTTGGAAAAAACAGCATCAAGTTTAAATTAACTTTTCCAATTTTTCCAAAAAGTGCTATAATAGAAATAGAAACACAGGAGGAAAGCCTATGAAGCTCATCAACACTACTAATTCTCACTCAAACCTTGTTAAAAGCCAACTGGAGAGTACCGACGCTACACTCGTAGAAGTCTACTCTGCAGGCAATACTGATGTTATCTTTACTCAGGCACCGCTTCATTATGAAATCCTCATTTCCAATAAACATCGTGCTATCCGCGAACAAGAAATAGAAAAAATCCAAGAATTTTTCTTGAATCGCAAGATCGAAAAGCAAAATATCGATGAAGCTAATATCAAGACCCTCTACTCTGAAAAATTGATTGAAATCTCAATCCCAACAAAATAAAAATCAGTTTAACAACTGATTCAGATAGAAGACAAAGTCCTTGGAACTAAAGTTTCTAAGGGCTTTTCTTTGTGTAAAGTCGTATAATAGAGGTAAGAAGAGTTGTGAGGTGTTCCCTATGTTTCACAAAGAAAAACCTGATTATAATCGTAAGCAATATGGTTTCTATACAATAGACGAATTGGTCCCTAAAGATCACTTTCTTCGACAAGTTGATTCAAAAGTTGATTTTGACTTTATTTATGATTTGGTAGAAGATACCTATAGTCCAAATAACGGTCGTCCTAGTCTTGATCCCGTCATGTTAGTCAAAATTCCTTTGATTAAATGTTTTTATGGTATCCGTTCCATGCGCCAAACTATGAAAGAGATTGAAGTAAACGTGGCCTATCGTTGGTTTCTCGGACTAACTTTAGATGATAAGGTTCCTCATTTTACTACCTATGGGAAAAATTACAGTCGTCGTTTTCAAGATAAAGAACTCATTTCTGAGATTTTTTCCCAAGTTCTCAATCAAGCTTTGTATGCAGGTTTAATTGATCCTTCTGAAATATTTGTGGATGGTACCCATATTAAAGCGGCAGCTAATAGTCACAAGTATCGTAAGGAAATGGTGAACCAACAAGCTAAATTTATGAGTGAACAATTGGCAGTTGAGATTGATTTAGATCGGAAAAAACACGCAAAAAAGTCCTTAAAGCCCGCAAAAGAAAGTGAGGCAAAAGAAAAGAAAATCTCAACAACAGATCCCGAGTGTGGTTGGTTTCACAAGGGTGAACACAAGGAAGTATTTGCCTATTCTGCCCAAGTTGCTTGCGATAAGCATGGTTGGGCCTTAGCTTATACGGTTGAAGCAGGAAATGTTCATGACAGTCAGGCTTTCCCTGCCTTATTTTCAAAGTTAGAGCCTTTCTCCCCCCACTATATTATTGCGGATTCAGGCTACAAAACCCCAACTATTGCCCATTATTTATTAGAACGTAACATCATCCCTGTCTTCCCTTATACTCGTCCAAAGGGAGTAAAGGGGAACTTAAGGCCTAGTAATTTTGTTTATGATGCAAGTCATGACTCTTATGTCTGTCCAGAGAATCAAGTATTAAGCTATCGCACTACCACTCGAGAAGGCTACCGTGAGTATAAGAGTAATCCCAAAGTATGTGTTAATTGTCCCTTATTATCCGTTTGTACCCAAAGCAAGAATTTTCAAAAAGTAGTAACGAGACATGTCTGGAAAGATGCCCTTGAATTTTGTGAGGAGATTCGTCACCAAAGAGAAATGAAAGAGCTCTATAAGAAGCGCAAAGAAACAATTGAACGGCTTTTTGGGACGGCTAAGGAGTACCATAATTTGAGATACACTAGAGAGAAAGGAAAGTCCAAAATGGAGGATCAGGTTGGGCTTACTTTGGCGTGTTTAAATATCAAAAAACTGGTGAAATGGATAGAGAATATCCCTTTTTATTTTGTTCTAAATCCGATTTTTGAATGGAATATCAGATGATGAGACAACATATTTTTGAAAACAGAAAAATACAAACGCCAAAAATGACGTTTGTCTTCGTTCTGAATCAGTTTAACAACTGATTTTATATGCAAAAAGATTGGTAGTTGTACCAATCTTTTTTAATATTATTTAACTGCTTCTTTCAAGGCGTCAACCTTATCCAAGCGTTCCCATGGAAGATCGATATCTGTACGTCCCATGTGTCCATAAGCCGCTGTTTGACGGTAGATTGGACGTTTCAGATCCAGCATTTGGATGATTCCTGCTGGACGAAGGTCAAAGATTTGACGCGCTGCTTTTTCAAGCTTGCTTTCAGCTACTGTACCAGTACCGAAGGTATCGATACGAACAGATACAGGTTGGGCTACACCGATTGCATAAGCCAATTGAACTTCTGCTTTCTTAGCAAGTCCTGCTGCAACGATGTTTTTTGCAATGTAGCGAGCTGCATAAGAAGCTGAACGGTCAACCTTAGTCGCATCTTTACCAGAGAAGGCACCACCACCATGACGTGAGTATCCACCATAAGTATCCACGATGATCTTACGACCTGTCAAACCTGAGTCTCCTTGAGGCCCTCCAATAACGAAACGACCTGTTGGATTGATAAAGAATTTAGTCTCATCGTCAAGATAAGAAGCTGGAATGACTTCTTTGATAACCTTGTTAATCACATCTTCATGAATTTGTTCATTGCTCACTTCTGGATCGTGTTGAGTTGAAATAACGACTGTATCCACGCGCACTGGCTGGTCATTTTCATCATATTCAACAGTAACTTGAGATTTAGCATCTGGACGAAGATAGCTAATTTCACCAGACTTACGTAGTTCTGCCAAGCGACGAACCAACTTATGGCTGAGTGAGATTGGCAATGGCATGAGTTCTTCAGTTTCATTAACCGCAAAACCAAACATGAGACCTTGGTCTCCAGCTCCAATCAAATCAAGTGGATCTTGATCAGCATTTCCACGAACTTCCAAGGCTTCATTAACACCTTGGGCGATATCAGGAGATTGTTCTACCAATGATGGGTGAACTCCTACGGTCTCAGCAGAAAATCCATACTCTGTATTAGTATAGCCAATCTCTGCAATCGTATCACGTACCACACGGTTAATATCTACATAGGCATTGGTCGAAATTTCACCAAAAACATGAACTGAACCAGTATAAACAGCTGTTTCAGCAGCAACGTGGGCTTCTGGATCTTGCTCTATAATAGCATCCAAGATAGCATCTGAAATTTGGTCTGCAATCTTATCTGGATGCCCCTCAGATACAGATTCAGACGTGAATAATTTACGTTCTGACATAAAAATGTCCCCCCTTAAAAAATATTCGTTATAGAGTTACAAAGTACTGGTAGAGAATCGATAAACGACGTTCACTACCACCTTATCGGGACCATATAACCTAACTATTATAACACGAATCTTTGAAAAATACTCGTATGATTACTATTTTTCTCAGAAGGAAAATATTTTCTAATCCAAACCAACTAAAAAAACTCTTAAAGTAGATCTGATTTTACTCCAAGAGTATTGTTAAAAACTAATTATTTTCTAGATAAAACTCAAAACGTTCTCCGACGTATTGGCTCTTTACATACTCGAAAGCTGTACCATCATCAAAGTATGAAACCTGAGTAAGCCCTAAAATAGCATGTCCCTTTTCCACTTCCAGATAATGAGCAATTTTTTCCTTGGCTAAGCGAGCATATATAGTCTGGTGAGATTTACCAATCCGATAACCATGTTTCTGCAAGGTTTGAAAGAAGTGCTTGGTTACTTCTTCTTTCTTAAAATTTTTGATAAATTTCTCAGGGATAGAAGCCACCTCGTAGACTACAGGAACTTGATCTGCATAACGAACACGTTCCATCCGGATAATATTTTCAGTAGCCTTAATCCCTAATTTTTCAACTTCTTGCTCATTAGGAATCGTTCGACGATAGGAAATCAGATGACTCGATGGTGTTTTACCCTGTGCTTTTACAATCTCCGTAAAACTAGTTGTTCCACGCATTTTTTCCTGAACACGAGTACTAGAAACAAAGGTCCCACTACCCACACGACGCTCCAAAACCCCCTCCTCGACCAAAAGGGAGATGGCTTGACGCAGAGTCATACGGCTAACTTCAAATTCCTCAGATAAATCTCGCTCACTTGGAAGTCTTTCCCCAATTTTCCAACTTCCCTCATCAATGTCTTTCTTGATTTGGTCGTGGATTTTCATATAAGCTGGTAACATGCTTGCTCACTTCTTTTCTTTATTTTTTCCATTGTACCCTATCTCATAGGGAAAAGTCAAACCGCACTTGTTTGGTTGGTAATTCTAACCCTTTTATGATAGAATATTCAAGAAGATATTTCTTTTAAGAAAGGGAAAAGATGAGCAACATTTCAACTGATTTGCAAGATGTCGAAAAGATCATCGTACTGGACTATGGTAGCCAGTACAACCAACTCATCTCACGTCGTATCCGTGAGATTGGTGTCTTTTCAGAACTAAAAAGTCACAAGATTTCGGCTGACGAAGTCCGTGCTATCAATCCTATCGGGATTGTACTTTCAGGTGGTCCAAACTCTGTTTACGAAGAAGGATCGTTTGATATTGATCCAGAGATTTTTGAACTTGGAATTCCGATTTTGGGAATCTGCTATGGTATGCAGCTATTGACTCACAAGCTTGGTGGTAAGGTTGTTCCTGCAGGCGATGCTGGTAACCGTGAATACGGTCAATCAACATTGACTCACACAGAATCAGCTCTTTTTGCGGGTACTCCAGATGAGCAACTTGTCTTGATGAGCCATGGGGATGCTGTTACAGAAATTCCTGCTGATTTTGTCCGTACTGGAACTTCTGCTGACTGTCCTTACGCGTCTATTGAAAATCCAGACAAGAAAATCTATGGTATCCAATTCCACCCTGAAGTTCGCCACTCAGTACACGGTTATGATATCCTCCGAAACTTTGCCTTGAACATCTGTGGTGCCAAAGGCGACTGGACAATGGATAACTTCATCGATATGCAAATCAAACAAATCCGTGAGAAAGTTGGAGACAAACGTGTTCTCCTCGGACTTTCTGGTGGTGTTGACTCTTCTGTTGTTGGGGTTCTTCTCCAAAAAGCCATCGGGGATCAATTGATCTGTATCTTTGTAGACCACGGTCTTCTCCGTAAAGGTGAAGCTGACCAAGTTATGGATATGCTTGGTGGTAAGTTTGGTTTGAACATTGTCAAAGCAGATGCTGCCAAACGTTTCCTTGATAAATTGGCTGGTGTATCTGATCCTGAACAAAAACGGAAGATTATCGGTAACGAGTTTGTTTATGTCTTTGATGACGAAGCAAGCAAACTAACAGATGTGAAATTCCTTGCTCAAGGAACTCTTTATACAGATGTGATTGAGTCTGGTACTGATACTGCTCAAACCATCAAGTCTCACCACAACGTGGGTGGACTTCCTGAAGATATGCAGTTTGAACTCATCGAGCCTTTAAATACTCTTTACAAGGATGAAGTTCGTGCCCTCGGTACTGAACTTGGCATGCCAGACCACATCGTATGGCGCCAACCATTCCCAGGTCCAGGACTTGCTATCCGTGTCATGGGTGAAATCACTGCAGAGAAACTTGAAACAGTTCGTGAATCAGACGCTATCCTTCGTGAAGAAATTGCCAAAGCAGGTCTTGACCGCGATATCTGGCAATATTTCACTGTTAACACTGGCGTTCGTTCAGTAGGTGTTATGGGAGATGGCCGTACTTACGACTATACCATCGCTATCCGTGCCATCACTTCTATCGATGGAATGACAGCTGACTTCGCTAAGATCCCTTGGGAAGTCCTCCAAAAGATCTCTGTCCGCATCGTAAACGAAGTTGACCACGTTAACCGTATCGTCTACGATATCACAAGTAAACCACCTGCAACCGTTGAGTGGGAGTAGAGTTTCCTATAAAATAATAAATAATACTGCTGGAGCATGGACTACAGTGGTATTATTTTTTATAATTTCAATATTAGGAAAATTTCTCGACTCTCAACTCCTCTTTTTAAATCCTTGAAACCATGCTATAATATAGTAAGTATAGCTCCAATAACCTAATGATAAAGATTTCTTACATCATCCGTAAGTGTTATTCTACTCTGATTCATATTATAATGAAAGTAACAAAAGATGGAGGTGTTTCACATGGAAACAATTTTACGAGTAGAATCATTAAAAAAGCATTATGGAAAAGAGCCGAATATCACCAAAGCCTTGAACGGTATATCTTTTCAAGTTGTCAAAGGTGAGTTCTTAGGGATTATGGGGAGCAGTGGTTCTGGGAAAACAACCCTTCTTAACTGTCTCGCTACTATCATCAAACCAACTGACGGCTCCATTCAAATGCAAGAAAAAGATTTAGGTCAGTTAAAAGGTAGTCAGTTAGCTGATTATCGTGGCAAGGAAATTGGTTACCTCTTTCAAAATTTTGAGCTTTTGGACAATCTGACAGCCAAAGAAAATATTTTACTCCCCTTGTCTTTGCACAAGGTCGATGCCAACGAAAGCAAGGTTCGGTTAGAATTGCTTTCCCAATATCTAGATATTTCTGAACTTCTGGATAAGTTCCCATCTCAATTATCAGGTGGTCAACGGCAAAGGGTAGCTGCTGCGCGTGCCTTGATTTTAGACCCTAAGATTGTATTTGCAGATGAGCCCACAGGAGCTTTGGATTCAAAAAATGCGACCATTTTGATGCAAAAATTATCCGAAATGAATCAAGTGGAAGAAACCACCATTCTCATGGTGACCCACGATTCAGTCGCTGCCAGTTTTTGCAACCGCATCTTGTTTATCCAAGACGGAAAACTATTCCATGAAATTCGACGCGATTATCCAAGAGAAAGTCAAGAAGATTTTTACCACAGAATACTAAAGGTCATGTCTGCACTGGCTGGAGGTGATGGCAATGTTTTCTAAATTAGTCTCAAGAAATAGCAAGAGGGATCGAAAGAATAATGGCTTGTATTTCAGTTCCATGGTTCTTTCTATTATCTCCTTTTACATCATCCTTTCTTTGTCCCATCAAGATGTGATGATCTTTCTCAAACAAATAGAGAGTGACGCTGTAAATAAACTCTTTAGCATGATTCCCATTCTTTATGTAGCAACCCTCTTTATTCTCTTTTTTCTAGTCTACTTCGCAAGCAGTATGCAGATGGAAAGGAGAAAACATGAATTTGGTGTCTATCTCACACTGGGAATGCGAAGAAGCAAACTGTTCCTGCTACTCCTACTCGAGGATTTGAGAAACAGTGTCCTTGCCCTTGGAATAGGCCTTCCAATTTCTATCTTGATTTCAGAACTAATCAGCCTAATAACCGCTAAAATTGTGGGACTAGGGATTATTGAACATCAATTTTCTCTATCTACCACAGCTCTACTCTATACAGTCATCGGCTTCCTAGCCGTAAAATTAGCTGTTTTTGTCCTTTTAAGTGCAAAGACGGCCAATATGGAAATCGGAAACCTGCTTACCTATTCACCCTCTGGAATGAAGAAACTACTCCCCAAGGGGGTGTACCTTCTTGCTTCTGTCCTCGGAATTTTGCTTCTAGGAACAGCCTATTACATGGGTATGAGTGGACGAGCTTGGGAGAGTGTCATAACCATGGGCATCACTGTTTTCTTGGGGACTCTAGGAACTATCCTCCTCTTCTTTGGTATGCGTTTATTTATAGACTTTTTGGTCAAGCTTGGAAACAATCGAAAACTTCATGCCTATAATTTTAGACAGATTCAGGAATTAGTTATCCAGCGCTCAACTATACTGGCCATCTGCTCCCTCTTAATCTTCTCTGCCTTGTGCCTCTTTGGAGCAGGTGTTGCCATTGCAAGTGGCAATTCAGGCAATCAAACCCACGTATTTGATTATACATTTAGAGATAGCAAGCAGGATACAGATGAAAATCTTGATGTAAGTACAGTAAAAAAAGAGCTTGAAGCTGCTGGACTAGAATCACAGTTTTCAAAGATTCTGCAAATTAAAGTAGGCAAACCAAAAGAACTCGAGTCCGTGTCCTTTGAACAGTTCATCAAGGTATTGAAAGAGCAAAAAGAAAGTAAAAACAAGGAAGTCTTAGTCCATAATTTCCAGAAGTATATAAGTTGCCACCTTTTGCCACTCTCTGAATACAATGAGCTTAGAAAGGCTGCCAGTCTCCCTCCTCTAGAATTAACAAACAAGGAAGCCTACTTGTATATGGGGAAAGATTTTCTCCCAGATGAAAGTCTCGTCAACTCTGTTCTGAAAACAAATCCTCAAATCAAAGTCATGGGAAATGATGTAAAATTGATTGGCGAGGTGGAGTCTTTGCCAATCGTAACGGATCGTGAGATAACCCTCTCTGTCGCTCTCATAGTCCCAGATGAAGTCTTTATGAACTATACAGACGGTCGCTACTCGAACTATGTCAGCGGTATCTTAGCTCCTGAACTAGTCAAGGAAAAAGGCCTGATGAGAGCTATCTCAGATACCAATGAAAAGCTAAATCAAACCTCTCTTGGTTATGAAAGCTATATACAAAATATGGGAAGACAATTATTTTACATTATCTCTGCCAGCTATATCACCATCTATCTGGCTATCATCTTCCTTGTTGTCGCAAATACAATTATCGGCGTTCAGTTTTTGATGGGACAAAGACAATCCTACAGACGATACCAGACCTTAATCCATCTTGGAGCAAACTACGAAACTCTTTGTAAATCTTCAGAAAAACAAATCAATTGGTATTTTGGTCTACCAATAGCTCTTGCACTTATCAGTAGTAGCTTCGGAGTGAGCTCCCTCCTCACAGGAATAGTACCAGCCAGTGCAAGAATGGCCATGGGGCAGAAATTTATCACAGCCATGGTGATAATACTACTGTTAGCTGGATTTGAAGTCATCTATATAAGAATTGTAAAGAAAAATAGCAACAAGTACTTGTTGTCATTAATGGAACCCAAAAGAGATGAATAAGGTAGAATAAGGTAGAATAAAATAGGAAAAGGAGGAGCCGATATGAAGCATATTCTGGTTATTGAAGACGAAGCCTTGATTCGAGATGAAATTGTCATTTTGTTAGAGAAAGCGGGTTATCAAGTTGATAAGTTGACTGACTTCAAAGATACAAGCCAGCAAGTATTGCAATACGATACGGATTTAATCATACTGGATTTGAATTTACCAGGAGAAACAGGTTTTCAAATTTGTAAAAATCTCAAGTCCAAACGCTCTGTGCCCATATTGGTTCTCACCTCCCGTGAACAACTAAAAGATGAGATTTACGCCCTAAAATTAGGGGCTGACGAGTACTTAACAAAACCTTTCAAGAAAGAAAGATTCTTGGCTCGTATAGAAAACATCTTGAAACGCTATGAAGGTAGACAAAATTTGCTTGAAAAAGATAATTTCCTGCTGGATAGAAATACCTATACTCTTTATATCAACGGACATTCGATTTTACTCCCTCAAAATCAAGGGAAATTGTTAGAAACATTATTAGTGGCAACTGATTCTGTCGTCACAAAAGAAGAACTAAGCATGAAACTGTGGAATACAACTGAGTTCATCGATGAAAATGCTCTACAAGTAAACATTGCAAGGCTGAAAAAGGTGATGAAACAGGTTGGCATTGCCCTTAAAGTCAAGTCCGTCAGAGGTATTGGTTACAAGCTAGAAGAGGTAAGTCCAGATGAAACATAATCTAAAATATCTAGCTAGTTATCTGCCTTGGTTACTTGTTCTCTTAGCATTTGATCTATTTACAGCTGTCCTGCTTTGGCTTTCAGATGTGAGAATGTTTCAAGCTCTCATCCTTCTCTATATTTTAGCCACCGTCCTACTTTTTTTCATCCTATCTTTCTTACTTATAAGAAAAGAAAGAAAAAAAGCCGCTGCCTATAAATCCTTCATAGCCAATCCTAAGATCGATACTGAGCTTGAATTATTGAATTTATCAAGTGCCTCAGAGAAAGAAAGCATTGAAAAAATAGCAGATACACTTTATCAAAAGCAGGCTCAAATAGGAAAACTCAACTCATTACTAGCCGAGTACGAGGACTATGTTGAAAAATGGGCGCATGAGATTAAACTTCCTTTATCGCTTCTTTCCCTCCTTTTAGACAATCAAAGTGACCAACTACCTGAGGATACTGCTTTTAAATTGGACTATGTGAAAAATCAAATCCAAGGAAATGTATCACAGATCTTATTCTACTACAGGGTGAAAAGTGAGAAAAATGATTTTCTATTTGAAGACCTTGACCTAGAAGAGTGTATCCAAGATCTTTTGGAGAACTTTGATCCCTTGCTCAAAGAAAAGAATTTTACGATTAAGTTAGAGAACATACAAGGAATCTGCTACACCGATCAACGCAGTTTTGGATTTATCCTGTCTCAAATACTAGCCAACGCCCTTAAATATAGCTCTGACAAACCAGAACTCAAGATTTCTATGTCAAGTGACAAGGGGCGCAAAACCCTGATTATTTGTGATAATGGGTGTGGAGTTAAAGCTTGCGACCTCCCTCATATCTTTGAAAAAGGATTTACAGGTGATTCAGGAGAGACAAGGAAAAAATCAACAGGCATGGGTCTCTATCTTGTCAAACAATTAGCAGATGCTTTAAAAATCGACATCGTAGTAAAATCCGAATGGATGCATGGATTTGAAATCTCTCTTTCTATTTCGTAATTTTTCGATTAAGAAAATTGCCTAGTCATAGAAAGCACATATTTTATACAAAAAAGAAAGCTGTACTGACCCCCAAAAATTGAACAAATAATTATTGAAAGGATTTAGTTCTGTATTGCACAGGGCTAAGTCCTTTTCTACCATTTGTCAAGTATATCAAGGTATTTGATGAAAAATAGTTTGATTTCCATAGTCAAACTAAGGAAATTGTCTTTTTCTGAACTAAAGTTTAGTGAAAAAAGTGTACACTAAACCAACACCTTATCTGGTGATTTTTTTGATAAGGCGTTACAATAATATGGCATAAACAATTTTACCGATTTTCTACCATTTGTCAAGTATATCAAGGTATTTGATGAAAAATAGTTTGATTTCCATAGTCAAACTAAGGAAATTGTCTTTTTCTGAACTAAAGTTTAGTGAAAAAAGTGTACACTAAACCAACACCTTATCTGGTGATTTTTTTGATAAGGCGTTACAATAATATGGCATAAACAATTTTACCGATTTTGGGTAGAAGTATAATCGTAAAGTTTGTTATGCGTTATAAGGTAATACATTGTTCTAATGAGACGATGTATAGAGGCAATCGTGTGTGGTTTGGTTGAAGTCACTTGCGATTGTCTTTTCCGTTTCTCATAGAAGTCTGCGATATGACAGGGATTGGTGTGGCTAGCTGAAGCGATGTTATGAATGCACTTAAAGAGAATCTTTCTGGCATAGGGATTCCCACGTTTAGTGATATGTTCCTTGGCTAGAAAGTTTCCAGATTCATAGTGTCTGAGGTCAATGCCGATAAAAGCATTGATTTGATTGGCAGAGTGAAATCGACGAATGTCACCAAGTTCGCCAATAATACTTGTCGCTGTGGTTTCAGCTATTCCAGGAATAGAGAGAAGAATCTCGTATTCTGGCAAAGATTGAGCCAATGCTACCATCTCCTCTAAAACACCTTGTCTGTGTTCAGAAAGCCTAAGTAACTCCCCTGCATAGTATTTGACCTCTTCTATCACTGGAGAGGTTTTCTTAACCGCACAATAAGACTGATTAGCTAGTTTTGTAAGCTTATCTACTAAGTAAGTCACACGTTTTTCAGAGATGCGTTTTGCCGTAGACTGACGGATGATAGCTGTTAATGTGGCGTCATCTGACTCCAGTACAAAACTATTACATGGAAAAGTCATGACCAAGTTCCAATATTGTTCCCCAGTTGGTGCCGACAATATGTTTTCCAATTCAGGAAAAGTGACCTGTAAAACCTTGTGCAGACGGTTTTTAGCGCAGACGATATCCTCAGTAAGATTCTGATAGAAACGGCTGAGATCGCGTAATTCTTGATAAAGCGCTTCTTGGACATAGCTTGGTTTACGATTGAGGATGAACTGAGACGCAGCTAGTTTTTCAGCGTCAATCTTATCGGTTTTACGTACTCGTAAGCTATCTAGTTGTTTTTTGGATTCTAAGGGATTGAGCCGTGTATAAGCGTAACTATTATCCTCAAAGAAGGCCTGAAGACGACGAGAATAGACACCAGTCGCCTCGAAGATAATCTCTGGCTCGTGAACAGTCTTCAAGTCCCCAAGTAGTCGATTAAATCCGATGGCATCATTGGGAATGGTATAGCCATGTACTTTTTCTCCATTGACCAAGATGGCCACTTCTGAGCTTGCTTTACTCACGTCAATCCCAAAAACTACTCGCATGATATTACCTCTTTGTCTTGAATGATTCCTTGCTTTAGTGATGTCATTTTCAATACTCGACGTTTTTCGTCCCACATACTTTGATAACATTCTTCCTAAAACAGGTGTCTTGTCAGTTTTAGTTACGACGTCTAGCGCCAAAGGACTTATCGACTTAACAAGACACCACTACTTTAACATAACGAAAAAGTAGTGAGTACTTTCTCCCGTCGGAGATTTCCTCACTACTAATCTTAGTATGTTTTAGTTTTACCTTAATTCGTTTGTTGTTGTAGTAATCAATATAGTCTACAATAGCTTGTTCCAAGTGCTCAAGTGACTGAAACGTATTCTCATAACCATAAAACATTTCAGTCTTAAGAATGCCAAAGAAAGATTCCATCATACCGTTATCTGGGCTATTCCCCTTACGTGACATAGATGGTTGGATTCCCTTATTCTTTAAAAAATGATGATAAAAATCGTGTTGGTATTGCCATCCTTGGTCACTATGGAGAATCGTATTCTCATAGTACTTCTCTGTGAAGGCCTGGTTTAACATAGCTTCCACTTGTTCTAAGTTTGGTGAAGTTGAAAGATTATAGGCGATAATTTCGCTATTAAAGCCATCTAAAACTGGTGATAAGTAGAGTTTTTGACTGCTTGCTGGAATGGCAAATTCTGTCACATCTGTGTAGCACTTTTCCATTGGTTTGGCGGCTTCAAATTGGCGTTGAATAAGGTTATCTGCTTTCTTACCAACGTCTCCTTTATGAGAAGAATATTTTCGTTTCTGTCGCATTTTAGCTTGTAAATTGAGTACTTTCATCAAGCGTTGAACTCTTTTATGATTTACCAGATAACCACGATTTCTTAGTTCTAAATGAATCCGACGATAACCATAATTTCCCTTATGTTCGATAAAAATGGATTGAATTTCAGCTTTAAGCTCTTGGTCCTTATCTGGTTTGTCTAGCTGTTTCAAGTGATAGTAGTAGGTCGAACGAGCTAGTTTAATGGCTTTTAGAAGAATATCTAACGAAAACTCAGTCATTAATTCTTGAACAATTTCTGTCTTTCTTCTTTCTCTTTTTCCTCCTTCAATCGGAGTTCTCTCAACTTTTTTAGGATGGCATTCTCCGCTCTCAGGTACTCATTTTCTGCTTGAAGACGTTCTAATTCTGTCCTCTCTTCAGGTCTCGTTTTTAGCTTATGTCCCATTTTAGGTATTCTCCCTCTTGTTTTCTCAACAATAGTATACCCGTTTTTCTTGTATTGTGCTAGCCAATTAAGAAGTATCGTACGACTTGGGAGGCCGTATTCAAGTGAAACTCTATCTTTAGTCCAGCCTTCATGTAAGACTTTATTAATCATTTCTTGTTTTAAATCAGGAGAATAGTAACGATTTTTTCCTTTTTTGACGAATTCTATTCCGTAACGATCAATCAATTTAATCATGTACCTAATATTAGAATTGTTTATCCCAAATTTATTTGAAAGCTTCTCTAAGCTATATCCTTGTTTTCTAAGTTCATAGATTTGAACTTTATCATCATAAGTTAATTTCATAATAAAAATACCCCAAAAGTTAGATTTTTATGTCTAACTTTTGGGGTGCAGTTCAAAATCAGCGTTTTTCTTATGTATTGATTTGTATTGAATGCTTACTTCACTTCTGTAAGGAATACTTAAAATCTATTTTAGTTGTGATAAACCCTATTAAATCAATGTTTATAAGCTATTGATTTGGATAAAACTGTCAGAGGTTGCCAAAAAGGTTGCCATGAATTTTATGAGGTTAGCTCTGCAATTTTATTTAGATAAATATCTACCGCTTGTGTTTGATTTTTAGGGGCAAGCTCGGCATATATGTCCATAGTAGTTTTGATAGACTTATGTCCCATACGAACCTGTAACTCTTTCCAGTTCATACCTGCATTTAACATCATAGAAGCGTGTGTGTGGCGGAATAAGTGAAAACCATAGTCAGGTAGACCAACTTCTTGTAATCGTCTTTTGAGTGTCGCACGTTCATTCCTATCGCACATATAATTTCCGTAAATAGTTGGGAAAATCAACTTACTTTTTGAAAGACCGTTCTTCTTGAAATAAAGATTCATTTCATCATGGAAGTTTTGAAGTTGCTCAATAATTTGGTACGGAACAGCTATTTTTCTATTGCCCGAATCAGATTTAGGAGTATTTTTACAAACAACCTTTCCTTTTAATCCTAACTTAGGTTTCGCATTTTTCCAAACAAGAGTTTTAGTGACTAATATTTCAGAACTTTCAAAATCAAGGTCATAGATAGTCAAAGCTAATAGCTCATTGATTCTCATTCCTGAAGCAAGTAGACTGTCGCAGATAACTTTAAATCGCCGATTAGCCCTAGTATTAGATAAAGTATCAACGAAATTTAGCCAGATAGTTAAATCTTCATCATGAAGAACCATAATGCGTTTTTGATTGCTTTTAGGTTTTGGGGGAATTTTGATAGATTGAGCAGGATTATACTTTAATTCAAAGTGTGTTATGCCAAAATCGAAAATCTCTCTTAATTTGTGAGCGATTGCTCCGAAGTCTTTTGCGCTTCCTTTTTTAGCTCGCTTATTGCCGGCATCGACAGATTTTTTCGATTTTTGGGCAAGCTCGTTAATCCAATTTTGTATATCGGAAGAAGTGATTTTATCTGGTTGATAGTGTCCGAATTTGGGTAATATATAGGTATCAAGATAATTTCTCACTCGATTGAGAGTATTATCTGAACTAACCCAAGTTTCGTAGTTTGAAAACCAAAGTTCAGCTAATTCTAATAATGTAGAGATACTAAAAGATTCTTGTCTTGTTGAACCGCTTTCTTCAAAATCAAGTTTAGCTTGTGTAATTTTGCGATCTAAGGACCTCAGGGTTTTCGCTGTTATTGTTGTTTTTACAGGTTTTCCTGTTTTTGTATCTAAACCTAGATAAATACTCTTTGCTGAATAACTAATCTCGCCATTGTCCTTTACTTTCTTGAGGACGATTTTCCCTTTATGGATAATTTTTTCTATATTCATTGCTGCTCTCTTCAATCAATCGAAGAATTGAAAAAAGCTAAAATAGATAGTATCTCACTTTCTTTTTTGATACTCCTATTTTAGCATATTTCACTTCTAGTTGTGACTTAAAAACTCTAAAACGGTATCAATATGATAGTAAACGGTTCTAGTACCCTCAATAGGTGGTTCTAAACGTTTAAGACCTCTATTTTCCCATGACCTCAATGTATTTGGAGATATACTCAGTAAATCTAATAACTCTTTTTGAGTATAAATAATGCCAGTTCTATTTTTTTCACTATTTAAATGTTTTAGTAGGTCAATCACGGTAAGAAGCATGAGTTCGATTTGCTTTAAATCAAAATTATTGCTAGACATACTATTCTCTCTTTCTTTGGTAAATATAATTGAAATATGAGATAATAGCAGTAGGGGTAAGCTACTGCTTATCTCTTGCTAATCCGCAACATCACTTTTAGGCTTCTTGGCGGAATCTTTAGGAGTGATGTTGTTTTTTTGGTTAAAGATTTGAAAGGCATCTTCCAGAAAATCTTTAAAATTTAGTTTTGACAGTTCATCACCGAATTTGTTTAACCATATCCCAACATCTGGATTTGGGATATAGTTGAATTCGTATTCTTGAACTAACCTGATGATGAAGTGATTACGGGCTTGCGTACCCCAAATTTCCTCAATTTTCCTTAGAAGTGGATAAAATCCGCTACCTTTTAACAAATAAGAAATGGTTGCTAATAAATCATTATTTCGGGAGTTTAAGGATTCAAGCTCTGGGAAGATACCAAAACCTTTAAGTAAATCACTAGTGAATGGCAACAGTTGACCAGTCTCTGCATCATGGAAACAATATTTATCAATCATTTTGTTGACAATGAGCTTGCTCAAATCTTGAGAGCTATCAATAGCAAGCAACAAGGTTAGAATTTGATTGCTATATGTACCTTTGTAGGAAGCCTCCATGCGTACCCAAGAATTGCAATACTTAGTTAAGTGCATATAGCGACCTTGATTGTCTAATTGTTCCTGATACTTGTTATAGATCCGCAACAGAGCATTTACATTCTTTTTCTTGCTACCAATATATATCGTTTGCGCCTGACCATTTACTTCTTGAGCGCTAATGTTAGAAATATTTTTACGTCCTTTATGATTGGTGATAATATATTTTTTGATTTTTAACCCTTGGTAAAGGTCATTGACAGCCATTGGATAATTAAAGTAATCAATAGCAAGGTCAATACGAGAAAGGCGCAAATCATAATAGTCAGCGTACAGCAGTTGTGCTATATTGTGAACGTCAATTGCTTCACTATAATAGTCTTGATAGGAGGCTTTATAGTGAGACAAAGCTGATGCAGAAATTTTTAGGATAATTCCCATAGTGAAGTTAGTCTGATGCCAAGCAATCGCAAAGTAATAGGGGAGATTCTGAAAGGTAAATCCCTCTGTATAACCTGCTGGTGGGTTTTTTAGTGGAATATAATTTCCAAAGAGAACTGGGAGGGATAGCTTTTCTGCTACTGTTTCAGACAGCGATAAAGCAATTTGATGCCAATTATCAGGATATTCTCCTACAGTATCTTCTGTCGGTTGGATGACAAATGTAGCTTCATCGACACTGGTCATAATGACTGGGTTATGGTCGTTATCTTTTTGAAGATACTTTTCAATTTCATTTTTACAAATCATTTTATTTTCTTTCTATCCGCCTAAAGAGTGAAAGTTAACTGGGCGGAAAATATTGCTTTAGTTAACTATTTATTGTAATGTAGCGAAATTTCTACGCTTTTATTCTCTCACAGTTTCAAGAAGTAATCACCCTAAATAAAAAGTTATAGAATAACGTTGATATAACAGCATTTTAAGGGAATTGAGCATTTTACCCTAAAGTGGAATTTACATAGCTTTAGAACAAGGTCAAATGGAACGGGGGTCTTTACATGTCCCCCGTATAACAGCCAGCTAAAGCTGGCGAGGCTGTAAGACCATCTGATTCTCTAAAGTGAATCAGGGTCAACAGCCTCTTCATCAAGAAAATAGCAGTCTGAACGTTGAATAGCCTCCCGAATCAGTTTTTCTAAAGGAGGTAAATTGTGACTTGGTACAAGTATATGACGACTATCTTGCCCATCTATCTTCATGTAGCCGACACCTCTTGGATTGTTTCGCACAATGTCATCTTTTTCATCAGAGAAGAGCATTGAGACCGTTTCTTTAGATAATTTGCCTAGTGCAATTACTGTACCTATAGAATCACGTGACAACCCCAAGCTTGCTTTATGGGCATCTTGCTGGGAAATAATGACAAAAATTGAAAAGGACCGTCCTAGTTGAATAAGGCGAGTATAGTCTTTAATAGCTTGTTCACGCTCCTTTTTGTCTAGGCTATTTTGCCACGCATTGAACTCATCGAAGCAAACCACTACAAATTCTCTGGAACTATCGATTCCTTTTTGGCGATTTTCAAGGATTTTTAATCCTAGAGTAAGTAATTCTGAAACCTCATCAAATCGCTTAAATCCTTTACAGCCATTTAGAAAGGCAAAGTCTGTATCAGCTTTGTAATCACCAATAAGGAACGTTGCTTCTGGGTAGGTACAAGCAAACCTTGCTAAAAAGACCTTTGTTGCATAGGTCTTACCTGAGCCTGAGGAGCCTACCAAAAGAGCGTGAGGTACACGCTCAACTGGTATATCCCAGAAAAAATGATTTCTGTACTCAAATAGATTTTTATCAAGAAAGCATTTCATCTGTTAATACTCCTATTTAGAAGTGTAAGAAAACTGAATTCCCAAATTTAGATAATACTGATTATTATACCGTAACAGTTTTCCAAATTGAGGCGTAACAGAAAGCCACTGCCCTTTGTCTGACCAGCTTTCATAGGTTGTAGATTCAGCTAGGTATTTGTTAAACTGTATTAAAAAGACTTGTTGAACATAGCTTTCTTCATTGATGTCAGGTTTCTTTGATAACATAATTGGAAAACTAACAATGTGAGAGCTATTGTCATCGTTACTTTGCAAGAATCGAGTGTAGCGACTATCAAAAAGAAGTTTTTGACCTGAAACAGTGGCGCTTTCTTCAATTATCTGTTCAATATCTGCTGTGATTGTTGGAAGGTTTAACTGAAGCGTCTGATCCTGTTTCTGCTTTTCTCTAATTTCACTTACCCTAAGAGCTAAATAAAGAAATCCAGCAAATAAGATAATCAACCAAGATATAAACGACATATAATGATTCCTTTCTAAGGATAAGGGGAGATACTCCCCATTACCCATTAAACCAATTCAATAAAAGCAGACTTAGCTTTTACTGAGAGCGCAGCACGATTCCCATTGGTGTAGGCGTTGATAGAAACACCTTCAAGAACAATTTCTACTTTTTCATCAAATAAAGTCGCAAAGTCAGATACATTAACCATATCAACTTTAATATTTGTTTGATTGAATCGGCCGTCTGGAGTTCGTACACCGATGGTTAATTGAGTTTGACCAGTGCTGAGACCAGAAGCATAGTCTTTTAGTTCTGATGCGCCAATAAGACGACCTTGCATTGTTGTTTGTGTAGCTTCCATAGGCTACCTCATTTCTAACCGTTTTATTAAATACATCAAAAAATTCACGGCTTTTCAAATTTATTGAAGATATGTATTGTGTGATAGCTACCTCACATCTTAATTATTCCATAAAAACTGATAAGACTTTACCTAAATTCACTTAAAATATAAATAATAATTTTTCTTGGTTTTTTTAAAGATTTTTTTCTGTTCTCACTATTGTTTAAAGCTTGCTACATAGCACTTTCAGTGGAATAGAATTTATTATTTATCGAGATTATTTGGTTCAAAAAAAAAATAAATTTTTGTAAGATTTTTATTGAAAACGTTTTACCCTAAACTTTTATAAAAATCCGTTAATATCTTGACGTTTAAAATGTATTAATGCTAAAATGATACATAAACTTTTTGTGTAAAGGATGTTTACTATGGAAGAAAAAAAAGAAGAACGCATGCTTGTTGCAGTTACAGTTAATTTGATGCACAATATGGAAGAATTTAAAGAGTTCAAAAAAGAACAAAGGATTAGTGGAGATTATGAAGCCAAAACTGCTTATCTAGAAAAAAAGGTTAACGTGAGCGACAAGACGGCAGAAAATTTGTTGTCTGGTAAGGTAGTTTCTAAAAATAATTATTTAGCTATTTTTCCTTCCTTTGATAAAGATAATACAAACGAAAAATTTACTGCATTAGAAAGATTTGCAGAGACTATTGTGGATGAAATAGGGAAGGAAAATGAAGATTATATTACAGAAGTATCTAATATAATCACTAATAAATTAGAAAAACTTGATTTAAGAAATATGGCAAAAGCTGTATTATCAGATGATAAACAAGCAGAATCATTAAAAAACTCCATAGCATCAAGCTTAAAAAATGTAGAGTTCCCAAATAAGAAAACTAAAAATAATGACTACGCTCTAATTGTATGGATTGATTACTTTTATAAGCATATCTCTAAACAAGATAATCTATTTGAAATTATTAGCAAATTAGATACGCTGTCGAAAGCCATTGAATATCTTCCTCTTGTTGAAAAACTATTGGAGTCTGAAGAAAATATTGAAATATTATCTCGATTAGATAATCGTCTTGATTCATTTATGTTAGTTGAACGTCTAGAAGAGTTAGGTTTATTGGATTGCATTGAAAAAGCAACTAATGGACTAGCGGGGATGAATGAATTTAACATTAAATTTGGAAAAACTTATGATAAATTTGTTTTACTAAATTGGCTATTCAATAATGCTAAGAAATCATTGAATGGTGAAGATATACCTAAATTTATTCACAGTCAGACTAAAACAGAGCATGATATAAAGAGAGAAACTAAAAATTAAATTAAAAAGCCAAGTTCAAAAATACTTGGCTTAATTTATTTGTTTTAATATATCTCGGAGAGCCTTTATAGTAGGTTCTCTTTTTTCTGTCGGTAGATTTCTAATATCTTCAATGAGTTGTGAAAACTCTCCGCTTTGATTTTGATTTTCAATATTAAAAAAAGTATTCATGTCAACTTCAAGTGCTTGTATAATTTTTTCAATGGTTTCAAGCTTAACGTTTAATTGTTTATTTTCTAACCTATATATATAGTTAAAACCCAAATCAGCTTTTTCTGCTAGATATTCTTGCGTCATCCCACTTTTCAGTCTTAGAAGTCTGATTTGTTTTGCAACAAATTCTCTTAAATTTATTTTTTCCGTCATGATAGTACCTCATAACTATCATACAAGTTTATCTCATTAAACAAATCATTATCAAAAGACTGAAATAGTTTCGAAAATAATATTTAAAAGACTGTAAAGTATGGTATAATATTATTTATAAAACAGTCTTTTAAGACATAAAGGAGTTTATACGATGGAATTCAACACACAAGGTCACGGAACCATCAAGAAATTGCGTACAGGCGCAGTCGTTTCTACGTTAGCACTTACAGCCTTTGGGGTATCCTCTGGGGTATCAGCTAGTGAGACAGAAGTTGCGGTTAATGAGCCTGTAACTAAGGTAGTTGCTAAGGACGAGGTTAAACCTAAAGTTCCCACCCAACAAGACATAGATACGGCTAAGGCTGAATCAGATAAGGCTAATCAGGATGTAGCTAAGCAGAAAGAAGTTGTTTCAACTACTGAAGCAAACATTGCTAATGCAGAAAAGACTATTGCTGACACTACTAAAAAGGTAGAAGAGGCTAAGTCTGTTACACCTGAAAAGGTAGCTGAGGCTAAGTCTGACGCTGACAAGAAAGCTAACGAGCTTGCTACGGCTGAAAAGACCGTAGCTGATGCTGATAAGTCTGTTTCGGCTACTGCTGAAAAGGTAGCTGACCAAACTAAGGTAGTATCTAATGCTGAGAAAACTGCCACTGATACTGCTAATAAGGTAGCTGACGCTCAGAAAAAAGTAGATTCTCTTTCATCTACTACTGATGTTGCTCCACTTGAAAAAGAGGTAGTTACACTTACTAACCAAGTTAGTGAAGACACTCAAGCAGTAGAGACTGCTCAGACTAACCTTGATAATGGTAAAAAAGCTCAATCTAACAAAGACCTAGCTATCAAAGACGCTCAAACTGGGGTATCTCAAGCTGAAACTAACCTCAGCCAAGCTACTACAGCCCTTGCTAACGCTAAGGCTGACCAATCTAACAAAGATAAGGCAGTTACTTCTGCTAAAGCTGACCTCGACCGTGCCAAAGAAGAGCTTGCAGATGTTACAGCTGGGCAATATACTATTTCTCTAGGTTCAGAGTATGTTGCTCTTCTTAAAGAGTACTTTGCTAACCCTACTAAAGAACTTTCAGAAAAATTAAAAGCACTTGCTTTCAAAGAGTACGAAAAGTTTGGTAAAATTACTTTCGAAGACGGTGAAGTCTATCGTTATGATTTAACTTACCCTCAAGCATCTAAGAAAGACCAAAACACAAAAGTCGACATCAATAACCTTGATTTTGAGACTCGCAAAGAGCTTTCAGTATTCGCAGCAGACCTTATCAATCAAATTCGTAAACAATTCGGTACTAAAGATGTAGTAGTGACGGAAGATGCTATTCGTATTGCTAACGAAATTGCTCGTAAGTCAACAGAAGAGTATGGTCACGACTTTAAAGCTTTGAACGAAGTTGGTAAAGATAACGGTGTTCTTCTTGGTGAGTTGGCAGGTTTCAGTGACGATACAACTACAACTCTAGCAGATGTTAAGGAACGTATATATGATGATATCCTCTCAATGTTATTCAATGACGCTCATGCTAAGTGGGGACATGCAACAAGTTTGTCAGGGGTATTGCCAAAAGATAAGTACGCAGGGTACATGCAATACACTGGTCTTGGTTTCCGTTCTAATGCTACATTTACCTCTGTAATCCACTATGTCAAGATTTCAGATAATATGGTTTCTGCTGATGCAAAATTCGACAAAACCAAAGTCGTAATCGCCCCAAGCACTGCCGAGAAAGTTGCCAAACTACAGGAAAAACTCTCACTGGCTCAATCAACTTATGATGACACAGTCAAAGCCTCTCAAGAAGCTAAATCAGCAGTTCAGTCAGCCCAAACTGCTTACACTAACGCTGAGACAGCTCTTGCTAATGCTCGTACTCATCTTTCTGATTTGGTAGGCAACAAGATTGATGTTCCATCACTTGAAAAGGCTCTTGCTGACGCTAAAGACAAACTATCTACTGACACTGAAGCTTTGCAAACTGCTAAGGAATCACTCGCTCTTGCTAAGTCAAATGCTACTGATAAGGCTAAGGCGCTTGCTGAAGCTAAAACAGCTCTTGAAACTGCTAAGGCAGAACAAGCTACTGCTGACCAATCTCTTGTTACTGCTAAAGGTGGGTTGGAAGTCCTTACTAAGGCTCATGATGTAGCAGTCTTGGCTCGTAAGTCAGCTGGTCAAGACCTTGCTCGAAAACGTGAAGCATCTAAAGAGGCTACTGACACTCATACAGTTCTTGAACTTGCCCTTACTAAACGTGATGAAGTCCTTAAAGCTTTAGACAAAGAGCTTACTGATGCTAAATCTAAGCTTGGTGTACTTCGTGCTGAGTTGGAAACTGCTAAGGACGAGTTGGCTCGTCTTGAGGGTATCGCTGAAGTTAAGGCACGTGGGTATGAGAACTTTAAGCAACTAAAAGCCGACCATGAAGCATACCTTGCTGAGCAACAACGCTTGCAAGCCTTGAAAGATAAGACAGATGCAATTCGTAAAGCGGGTGGTCAACCTAAAGAAGTTCTTGACGCTAACGGTAAAGTAGTTGATGTTGTGGATGGGAAGGCTCAAAATAAGGTTGTAGTTGCGACAGTAGGAACTAAAGACGATAAAACATATCAAGCTCCTGCAAAAGCTACAAATGCAAAAGCAGAACCTAGGAAACAACTTCCAAATACAGGAACTAAGGGATCGATGCTAGGATTATTAGGCTTGGGGTTACTAGCAAGTTTAGGATTAGGGTATACCAAAAAGAACTTAAGAAAGTAAAAAATAAAAAATCTTCTTACTTATTGTAGGAAGATTTTTTTGGATTCCTAAAATTTATTGAAAAGACTGCGCTATTCCAACAATTTTTAGGAATGGAAAAAGTCCTAGAAAATTCTTAGGACTTTACATTCTTCGATTGTTGACTTTCTTTTTTATTTCAAAAAAGGTTGCCAAAAAGGTTGCCATAGAACTGATTTCAAATGATTTGTAATGAAATTCAATATTTCAAAAACCGCATGAAATCAAGGCTTTCAGCATGTACTGAAATATAATGAAACCTTATTTAACTTCTGTAAACACAACGTGCTTGCGAAGTTTTGGTGAGTATTTCTTCAATTGAAGACGGTCTGGAGTGTTACGTTTGTTTTTAGAAGTAAGGTACAAGCGTTCACCAGATTCTTTGTGTTCAAGTGTAATATTTACGCGCATGGTATCTCCCTTCTATTATTCAGCTGATGCAGCTTTAGCGATCTTACGTCCTTTGTAGTATCCTTTAAGTGATACACGGTGTGAACGTGAGTAATCTCCAGTAGTTTCGTCAAAGTTTACAGATGGTGCTGTTACTTTGTAGTGTGTACGACGTTTGTTTTTCTTCGCTTTTGAAGTGCGACGTGCAGGTACTGCCATTTTGATTTCTCCTTTTAAGATATAAATTCAGTTAGGTTTGATTTTCATCAACTTTAATAGTATATCAAAACTTTTTTGTAAAGTAAAGTTACTTGACAAAAAAAGATAAAAAAATTTTCCTATCCACTATTCTGGATAGGAAAATAGATTAAATATCAATCTCGAAGGGTTCATCAATGGTTTCTGAGACGTATTTCCCGTCTTTCTTTCGTTGCTTGACACATTCTGTAAGAAGATATTCAATTTGCCCGTTGACTGATCGAAAATCATCTTCTGCCCATGATGCGAGTGCAGCGTATAACTTATTCGAAAGTCGAAGGGGGATTTGCTTTTTTTTAGCTTCTGCCATTTCTAATAAAGGCTTCCTGTATTGACAATTGGTTGTGCATCATGATTGCCACAGAGAACGACTAGGAGATTTGAAACCATAGCAGCTTTTCGTTCTTCGTCAAGTTCTACTAATTCTCCTTCATTGAGACGTTCTAGTGCCATTTCAACCATTCCTACAGCGCCATCAACAATCATCTTACGTGCATCAATAATGGCTGATGCTTGTTGACGTTGAAGCATGACAGCTGCAATTTCCGGTGCATAAGCTAGGTAAGTAATACGTGCTTCAAGGATTTCCAAACCAGCGTCCTCTACACGACTTTGGATTTCTTCACGAATGCGACTAGCTACAATCTCACTAGAACCGCGGAGGCTTCCTTCATCGGCTTGCCCATCACCTGTAGTATCCACATTCGGAGACACATCGTAAGGATAGATGCGAACAATATTACGAAGGGCGCTATCACACTGCAATGACAGGTATTCTTTGTAGTTATCTACGTTGAAGACTGCTTTAGCCGTATCGACCACTCTCCAAGTAACAGCGATTCCGATTTCAACAGGGTTCCCTAGGCAATCGTTAATCTTTTGACGAGAATTACTTAAAGTCATAACTTTGAGGGAAATCTGTTTCTTGCCAATTTCAAGATTTACGTCATTACCATTTGATGATTTCATCCCTGAAAAAGGAGATTTTGTGCTAACATCACCACTTTGTCCGAGTCGAGTGTGGATTGCAGGATTGACCGCTATACTGAAGGGATTGACAAAGTAAAAACCAGGTTCTTTGATGGTCCCAGTATAGTTACCAAAGAGGGTCAAAACCAGTGCTTCTTGAGGTTTCACAACTTTTAAACCAGCATGAGCTAGACCTGCAATTAAGCTTAATAAAAGTCCGATAATAATTCCAAAAACGTTTTCCGAACCAGCACCCATGATAAATATAAAGAAACCAAGTACGAGTGCCAACTCGATAAGTATCAAGGCTACTACACCATTTGGTTTTGAATTGATTAGTTTTTCAGTCATCAGAATGACCTCCTGCATTTGATATCTAAATGATATCACTTTAATTTTAAATGTCAATAAAAAAATGCAATATTTTTTAAGAAGATTTCAATGTATTGAATTTTCTGAAAATTCAAGAATTTTCTTCTGTTCATTGCTTTTAAAATGTGCTATAATGGTAAAAACTGAAATGGGAGGGAACTTAATGACAGAATTAGATAAACGTCATCGCAGTAGCATCTATGATAGCATGGTTAAATCACCAAACCGTGCCATGCTTCGTGCGACTGGTATGACAGATAAGGACTTTGAAACACCGATTGTGGGAGTCATTTCGACTTGGGCAGAAAATACACCATGTAATATCCACTTGCATGACTTTGGGAAATTGGCTAAAGAAGGTGTCAAATCTGCTGGTGCTTGGCCGGTTCAATTTGGAACCATTACGGTAGCAGATGGGATTGCCATGGGGACGCCTGGTATGCGCTTCTCTCTAACGTCACGTGATATCATTGCGGACTCTATCGAAGCTGCTATGGGCGGTCACAACGTGGATGCCTTTGTGGCTATCGGTGGTTGTGACAAGAACATGCCTGGTTCTATGATTGCCATTGCCAATATGGATATCCCTGCTATTTTCGCCTACGGTGGTACGATTGCCCCTGGAAAACTAGATGGTAAAGACATCGACTTGGTTTCTGTATTTGAAGGTATCGGAAAATGGAACCACGGTGATATGACGGCTGAAGACGTCAAACGTCTCGAGTGTAACGCCTGCCCTGGCCCTGGTGGTTGTGGTGGTATGTATACTGCAAACACTATGGCTACTGCTATCGAAGTTTTGGGGATGAGCTTGCCAGGTTCTTCTTCTCACCCAGCTGAATCTGCTGATAAGAAAGAAGACATCGAAGCAGCCGGTCGTGCAGTTGTCAAAATGCTTGAACTTGGTATCAAACCTTCAGATATCTTGACTCGTGAGGCCTTTGAAGATGCCATTACAGTGACAATGGCTCTCGGTGGCTCTACAAACGCTACTCTTCACTTGCTCGCCATTGCCCACGCAGCTAATGTTGACTTGTCACTTGAAGACTTTAATACCATCCAAGAACGTGTGCCTCACTTGGCCGATTTGAAACCTTCTGGTCAGTATGTCTTCCAAGACCTTTACGAAGTTGGTGGTGTGCCTGCAGTTATGAAGTACTTGTTGGCGAATGGATTCCTTCATGGAGACCGTATCACATGTACTGGTAAAACTGTCGCTGAAAACTTGGCTGATTTTGCAGACCTCACACCAGGGCAAAAAGTCATTATGCCACTTGAAAATCCTAAACGTGCGGACGGTCCATTGATCATCTTGAACGGTAATCTTGCTCCTGACGGTGCAGTTGCCAAGGTATCAGGTGTTAAAGTTCGTCGTCACGTTGGGCCAGCCAAGGTATTTGACTCAGAAGAAGATGCTATCCAAGCTGTCTTGTCAGATGAAATCGTTGATGGCGACGTTGTCGTTGTTCGTTTCGTTGGACCTAAGGGTGGTCCTGGCATGCCTGAGATGCTATCACTTTCATCAATGATTGTTGGTAAAGGTCAAGGAGACAAGGTTGCCCTCTTGACAGACGGACGCTTCTCTGGTGGAACTTATGGTCTGGTTGTCGGACATATCGCCCCTGAAGCCCAGGATGGAGGACCAATTGCCTACCTCCGTACAGGCGATATCGTCACTGTCGACCAAGATACTAAAGAAATTTCTATGGCCGTATCCGAAGAAGAACTTGAAAAACGTAAGGCAGAAACAACCTTGCCACCACTCTATAGCCGTGGTGTCCTTGGTAAGTATGCCCACACCGTATCTTCTGCATCACGTGGTGCCGTGACAGATTTCTGGAATATGGAACAATCTGGTAAAAAATAACTAGAAAATAAGCAGTCGCTAAATGACTGCTTTTTCTAATCCTTTGTCTTATCTCGTGAAATGTGATAAGATAATTGCTCTAACTATGATTATGAAGGAGAGACAATGTTTTCAAAAAATACAGGAATTATGCTCTACGTAGATGATATAGCAGCTGAGAGAGACTTTTGGTCTGCTATCGGTTTTGAAGTTTTTAATCAATCAGAAATTATGGGGTTTGAAACTTTTGAAATGAAACCTCACACGGACAGTACACTGACTTTTACTGTCTACGCCAAAGACTTTATTCGTCAGGTATCGCCAGAGGTAGTTGATATGAAACCTAGCCTACTCTTTGAATCAGCGGACCTTTGCAGTCTTCACGAGCGCATAGCTGCAGTGACTGATACCACAAGTTCGATCAATACCCAACCTTTCCCTCACTTTAACTTTGCAAACCCAAGTGGACACTATTTCGCAGTTAAAGGAATCTAATAACAAAAAGGAGGTTGGGACAAAAAATCCCTACCTCACTTTTTATTAGCAATTAAACTTTGACGCGGTAGCTGATTGAACTTTTTGTTCGTCTTTTAGACTCCAAAAAGCTCCTAATCATCCTCGCGGGGCTGGGACTACGAAATCGAGACTTTGTCTATCGATTTCTGTCCCACCGCCTCTTGTATTTTAGCGTGGTGGTAGACCAAGCGCTATGCGGCCATAGCGACTGATGCGTGTAATCTTCCAGGCAGGCGACCAGGTAACTTCAACCCTGACATCTTCAATCCCTTCAATCTGTTTCAAGCCTGCCACGATTTCGATGGGTAAACTTTCTGCACAGTCACAGGCAGTATCGGTGAAGGTCATGACAATTGTACAAAGACCAGCCTCGTCCAAATGAATCTCGTAAATCAAGCCAAGATTATAGACATCTAGTTCCACATCTGTATCGTAAACTTTTTCTAGCTTGTCAATGATTTGATCCCCTAATGCTAAAGCACGATCATTGATTTTGATATCTTCTCTCATTGCATTCCCTCCATTTGTAAACTGCACCTATTTTCTCATAATTCTGACAATTTGGCAAGTCTTTCCCAATCAAGACTGGATTCGCCATAAAAACTACAGACTAGAAATTAGTCATAGTTTGGACCCAACTGCCCAAAGAGCTAACAACCTAAAGCAAGGGGATATTGGCATAGGTTAGAGAAATAAACTCAGACAATGATTGAGCTTCTAAGACATACTTTCTAAAAAGAAAAAGTAGAGAACGGTCATCTCTACTTTTTAAATATTATTTTGACTTCACAGGTTTATCTGCCAAGGCCTTGATAGCTGATGCTATCGTTTCTGCGTAGAGCTTAGCTCCCTCTTCTAGTTTGGCATTATCACTTCCAAAGTGAACCTGATCCGTTCCTTTCCAGATGTCTGGATGATCTTTAGATACTTGATTCCAGTCTGCAACCTCAATGTAAGGATACTTTTGAGCCACTTCACGCACATAGCTAGCATACTGTTCTACATAAGGCTGAGTTGCTTGAGTTGTATCACCCTCATAAGGTGTCATAAGTACAAGTTGATGTCCCTTGGGTAGATTCGTTATCAAAGAATCGATATCAGCCTTATAATCCTCAGGGTTATTCACTCCAGTAGCAATAACGACTATTTTAGGGAGGACTTTATTCTGACTGTGATTGAGCATAATAGCATTGGCTTGCTTGGTATTTCTACTTACTTGACCATCTGTCTGAGCGTCTGGTAGAACCTCTTTAAGTCCAGGTGTTGCACGCAAGGTTACAGAATCTCCAATGATGGATACACCTTCGGCAATATTGTAGCGACTTGCTTCTGCTTGATCCGCCATGGTTTTCGTACGGGTAATATTGGTTTGGGCTTGATTGAGGCCATTTACCATCAAATCCGTTTCAAAAGCGCCTACTTGGGGGGCAATAAGCATCACAATCAGTGTCAGCAAGCCAAGAAATCCGACGCTACCCGCAAAGATTGGTTGAATATGCGGAATTTCTTTTACCTTTTGCAATAAGCTACTGTTCTTCCCTGCAATGAAAGGTTCAATCACATAGAAGGAAAGGCTTGCAAAGAGATAAGAAAAGATAGTGGTGAGAATCACTGCTAGTATATTTCCCATTAATTGGGAGAAAATAATATAAAACGGCCAGTGGAAGAGATATACTGCGTAACTGGTATCAGCTAGGAAGCTAATCACCCTTGGCTCCTCAATATTTGGTGTTTTCTCATGCAAGACTCGAGTAGCAAGAATCATAGCAAGTGCAGCTAAACTTGCCAACAAGAAGCCAAGCAAGTAGGCAAAGAGATAATTGAATTTCACGAAGAAGGTCAATAAGAGCAAAACTCCGAGACCTGCCCCGAATACTAGCAAGGTCTTTTTCAAATCCCAGGTATTATTTAAACGCTTAACAAGAGTAGTCGTTTGACGAACACCTACCAAAGATGCCAAAATACTGCCTAGAAAGAAAGGATAGACGTGAGTAAAGCTAGAAAAGTAGAGCGTCGAGTAGGAAGAAACGATAAAGCTACCGATAAACATTGAAAGAAAACCGATGATAAAGACAGCTGATGATAGAAGAAAGACTAGACCTCTTAATTGTCCAGATGATTTTACCCGCTTGGACAAGAACCAAACCGCCAAGCCCCACAAGATATAGTAATGAACCTCAACAGCCAAGCTCCAATTATGAACAAATAAATGAGGAATGAACTGAGATTCATAACTTCCCCCTGTTAACATTTCATAGAAGTTGGTCATAAAACCAAGGACACCAGCAATCTGACCACCAATCCCGGCTATATAATCCTGGCGAACCAAGAAAGTAAAGGGCATAACGACGAGGATCATCAAGACGACTGGAGGGAAAATACGATAGAAACGTCTCCTGAAAAATCCTAAGATATCGATTTTCCCTTTTTGTCCAAATTCTTCTAATAAAAGTGACGTAATTAGGAAACCTGAAAAGGTGAAAAAGACGTCAACCCCGAAGAAACCTCCTGGGAAAACCGTCTGAAAAAAATGGTACAAGAGTACCAAGAGTAAGCCTGTAATCCTAATCAAGGAAAACCATTTTATACGCATACGAGTTTATTCTCCGTTCATTAGAGTAGTTAAAAAACCATCTAATGTTCATTCCATACTACCTTTATTTTATCAAAAAAAGAAGAAAAATCCTAAGAGAAAACTTAGGATTTTAGCTTTGGTCTACTAATCTTAGAAATTACGACCTGATTTATTGTAGCCATATTTTTCAACAAAATGCTCACGGAATTCCAAGAGATTATCATCCATAATAGCCTGACGAACCTGCTTCATAAGGTTGAGCAAGAAGTAAAGGTTATGGTAACTTGTCAAACGAATACCAAAGGTCTCATCGGCCTTGAGCAAGTGACGAAGGTAGGCACGGGTGTAGTTCTTACATGTGTAGCAATCGCACTCAGGATCAAGTGGGGTAAAGTCCTCCGCAAACTGGGCATTCTTGACAACCAAACGTCCTTGGCTAGTCATACAAGTTCCGTTACGAGCGATACGAGTCGGCAAGACACAGTCAAACATATCGACCCCACGAATAACCCCATCAATCAAGCTATCTGGCGCTCCCACTCCCATCAAGTAGCGAGGTTTGTTTTCAGGAAGAAGTTGAGTGGTGAAGTCCAAAACTGCATTCATCTCTTCATGAGTTTCACCTACTGCCAACCCTCCGATAGAGTATCCAGGGAAGTCCATGCTAACAAGGTCGCGAGCTGATTGACGACGAAGATCTTCAAATCCTGCGCCTTGCACAATCCCAAATAATCCTTGGTCATGGGGACGACGATGAGCTTTTAATCCACGCTCAGCCCAACGGCTTGTACGTTCGATTGACTTCTTCACATAATCATAAGGCTGATAAAATTGAGGACATTCGTCAAAGGACATCATAATGTCTGACCCTAGATTGTTCTGGATAGAAATAGCTTTTTCTGGCGAAAGGAACATCTTAGAACCGTTGAGGTGGTTCTTGAAGGTTACTCCTTCTTCTGTGATATTACGGCTATCCGCTAGGGAATACACTTGAAAACCACCGCTATCTGTCAAGATAGGCTGATCCCAGTTCATGAACTTATGAAGCCCACCTGCACGTGCAATGAGTTCATCTCCAGGACGAAGCCACAAGTGATAGGTGTTAGAGAGGATAATCCCTGACCCCATCTCTTTCAATTCTTCTGGCGATTGGGTTTTGACCGTTGCTTGAGTCCCAACCGGCATAAACATAGGAGTTGGGAAGGTTCCGTGTGGCGTGATAATCTCACCCAGACGAGCTCCCGTGTGTTTTTCTTTCTTAATCAAACGGTATTTGATTGGTGAATCTGACATTTTTTACCTCCGAAGCTGGGAAAGACAGTCCCAGTTCTTACTTTGTGCCCAAGGGCATACTGTATGATTCTATCAAAAAAAACAGGAACTGTCACGAACTATGGTATAAGTGACAAATGTTTTTCAATGCTTTCTGTTGCTTATCAATAGTTGAGTTTTTGCTTATTTTTATTTAAAATCATTTCCGTTGATTTTCGTCATTTTTTTAAATCGTATTCATCTTCGTATTCATTTTCATACTCACCTTTGCCCGTATAGTTGAGAAGGCTGCAATTTAGTTCTAATAGTTTACATTGGAGGGGTGTCCCTCCAACTCCCCGACCTCTGGACAAGGTCTATTTTTTTGAAAAAATTTAAAAAAACTTCATCAAAACGCTTGACTTTCTCGGTGTACCGTGATATAATATAATCAAGATAAGGAAAGGAGGTGAGGAAGTTGAACAAAGAAGATTGGCTTAGGTTACTTGAAA
The DNA here is from genome assembly GCF_047463635.1 of Streptococcus infantis. GTDB lineage: Bacteria > Bacillota > Bacilli > Lactobacillales > Streptococcaceae > Streptococcus > Streptococcus infantis_W. Next base: position 80,477 of record NZ_JASHDL010000004.1, on the reverse strand, counting down.
AGGCGATAGACAATATCCCTGAAACGGTAACTGCTATAGCAAGTCTGGTGACTGCAATAACAGTCGCAAGACAAAACAAAAAGCGTAAACCCGAATCCCGCAAAAGAAAAAGGTAAACGCTAAGAGGTGGGGGCGAAAGCCCCTCACACCTCTATTTTATCAAATGAAAAGAGGAAAAGCAATGGTTAGTGCAATAGCTATTTTTATAATTGCAATCAATGTATATATCTATCTAAAAAATAAAAAGGACAAATAATATGAGAAAAGTTATTCAAGAATTATTAGACAGTTCAATGTCTACATCTGCTATTTCGCAAGGCGCTGGAGTTCCATGGACTACTGTTTCTGACCTTAGAAAAGGAAAAACAAGCATGGACAAAATGGCCCTTCTCACAGCAGAAAAACTTTATGAATTTGCTACAGCTGATAAGCAGTGATTTCGGTCACTGCTTTTATTATTGCAAACAAAAAAGCCCGCAAGCCTGAGCCTGCGGGTCATTAAGAAGAAAAATAGAATCTCCTTTCTTTATTTAGTGGTAACAATTAGTCCATCAGGTAATACATTAAATGCTGGTTTGTCTGAACGACTGCCATCTTCGTTGACGTAGTACCAGCCTCCTTCGACTTTGACAAGTTCTTTTGAAGACATTTCGCCATTCTCTTCTTTGAGATGGTATAGTTTGTCCTTGTATTGAACCCAGCCAGTGACCATTGCTCCTGAAGCATCAAGATAGTACCATTTGCCATTCACAAACACCCAACCAATGGCCATTGCCCCATTTTCTTTGAGGTAGTACCACTTATCATTTTCTTTGAACCATTGACTGGTTAGACAATATCCTTTAGCATCAAAGTAGTACCACACACCGCCGATTTTTTCCCATTCTTCTTTTGGGTAAGATCCGTCAGGGTGTTCCCACCACCAACCAGTATCATTTCTTTTCCATTTTGGCTCGGCTTCTTCGTCATCTAGTAAAACAATGTTCTTGTCGTATGGATTTGAAGAATATTGCCACCATCGAATCCCATCCATGCTAGGAAAATACTCAAAATCAGCATTTCCATCATTTAGCCCATACCCGGCAATCCAAAGGCTGTTTGGGAATTTCGCAAGAATCTGCTCATAATAGATATTATTGAGCGTGAATGGCTTGTAGCTGTAATAGATTGGCTCATAGCCATTTTCTTTGAGGATTTCCATAAAGCGAATACATGCATCTGTATTTGCCTGTTTATCTCCGCTAGCGTGATCTTCGTAATCAAGACACAAGTATTTTACTTTTTGAGGTACATTATCAAGGAAGTAACGTGCCTCTCGTTCAGCTTCTTCGATGTCACCTCCAAACCATGCGAAATGATAAAATCCAACAGGGGTTGATTGCTCAACTTGAGCATGTCGGCAAGGGTTCAGATAGCTTGTACTTTCAGAAATCTTGATGATGGTATTTTGTGTACCCATTTCTTCCAAAATCCCTGTAATATCGTATCCATTGTGGCTGGATACGTCGATGAATAAGTCGTTTTTCTTCATTGTCCTCTCCTAGTTTTGGACTGGCTCTTGATAGTCAAGAGCGCGTTTGCTGTCAGAAATTCCTGCAGTTGTTGGGTCTGGAATGATATTTAGGATATTTACAATCGTCAACCCCACAAGATAAGGGTTCGCAAAGAATTTGCCAAGCAAGTCTAAAATGACTCCCCAACTGACCAAATCTTCTAGTTTAAGATTGAAATATGCGAGAATCGGCAAAGCTAAAGCAAATGCCACTCGCAATAAAAATGTTTTGTTTTTTAAGTTAAAACGTACTTTCCAGTTAATCATGTTTATTCTCCTTTGTTTTTGTCGTCATCTTTTTCAAGTAATCGCTGAAATGCTTTTAAAATCGGCTGAAAAAGAGTAACGTTTCCTTTTAATTTTCGATAATTTTCAATAAGTGATTGAAATGTGAATGCGATGTATCCGAGATAAATCGAATACAAGAATGCGAAGCCTGTTTTTTCAGGTAAAAGCACGGACATCGGAATAAGGATCATCAGTAAGAGAACTCCTAAAATCTTGCGAAGGAGCCCATTGATGCCGATTTTGCTCTTATACTCGATGTCAGGGTTTGCGATAGCAGCAATCGTTCCTGTCACAAAATCAATGATTTCCATTGAGACAATCAATGCCAGGGCGTACAATACCAATCCGTCTTCGGTCTGAACGACGCTTCTTAAAAAATTGAAAAATTCGATCTGCATACAACCTCCTTTGTCTATACTTCTTTCAGATTAAATTTCAAGCCACGGAATTTACTAGCAACTCCAGTGACGTTTTTAGCTGAAATTCGATAAAATCCGATATCGAGCACAGCTCCGTCTGATAATGACTGCCCATTTGATGTCACAATCACGTTGTCTCCAAAATAGCGGATAATTGACGGACGTTCAATATAAACCGAAACCTCAAACATTGTCTTTATTTGAGTAGAATTTAGTTGTCCTTCTAAATCGAAACCATCAGTTCTAGTAATCCACTTCACATCTTTTTGTTCATCTGTCAAGTAATCTGAATAATTCAAATCAGATGCCACTTTGTTATTCTGATACCCGATTTTACTAATCCCTGAAACAAATACCGTTTGAGGAATCAACTGACTAGCTAAAAATTCTGCCCCTTTTTGATGACCAAGATCTCCAAAGTGACACATGTCTGGAATTAAATCCTTGAGCTTGTATTCTGAATGGTTCAAAATATTACTTGTGCCAGCGTTATAATCAATGAATGGTAATCCTAATTCTTCGGCTAAATCCTTCTTGATGTTGTCAGCAATCGCATTAATCTTCGAACCAAATCGTTTGTAATTCTCAAATTCAGCTTGAGTGCTCATTAGTACAGGTTTAATCCCTTTCGCCAACAATCGATTGATAACATTTATATGATCGTCACGAAATGATTTAATCTTACTCACGTCGTACACCATATCGTTGATGCCCATTGCAATGAACGCATAATCAATGGATTCAGGTATCGGAGATAGAACAGCATCCAGATTTTGACGAAGCCAATAAATGGTTTTTCCTGAAAATCCTCGATTATAAATTTTATGATCAAAATTGTAACCACGTTGTTGATTAATAATATTATTAAGTATTCCAGAATATGTATTATTTCCTTCTTTTAGATTATTAATATTATCGTTGTTGCTGGTGTAATTTGAAGTCCTCCAACCATCCGTCGTGCTATCTCCCAGCGTCACAATAACAGTTTTTTTAGTCTGAAGGTCGACAATCAATTCTTCTAATTGCCATGCATTATTTAATAACGATTTTGTACTCTGAATAAAATTATTACTAGAATAATGCGTGAGTTCTTCAAGATATACTGATGCAATCAAAATGTCTGTATTCTTGCTTGTAAAAGTTGCTCCATTAGACATCACTGAACTCTTTACTAGCTTAAACTTATTTTCTATAGTATCCAAAATAAGATGATGTAAGAATCCACTGCTAAGTTGAAGATTTTCATGCTCTTTTATCGAGTAGTAACTTGTCCCTTTTGAAACAATAATCTCATTCTGTTCTCCAAAACCATTAAAACTAAACGTTTTTGAATAATTGTCATAGATTATTTTGCCTTGTACAACCGAACCGATTAAGCTATCCTGCGTATATTCTGAGTAGCCAATTGTCTTAACGAACATAGAATTAACTGGATAATGTAAAGTACCCTTATACATAATAGCAAGTATGACTTGCGTTGACGTGATGTTCTTAACGTTCGCCAAAGTCATCACGGTTAACCCTTTATTTTGGAAGTCGTAAACAACATATTCTGACAATCCAGTTGGTTCGTAACTAATGCTCAAATTAGCATTTGGAGCATAATTTTTATTTCCAAACGAAATCCATGTATCTTTTTTTAAGGATACTGTTTTAGTCTTACGATCAATAGTTAATAATCCGTCGAAAATTACGCCGAACTGATTAGGAACGCCGTCAGTTGGCGATTGATATGAACCACCATCCGCCCATGAACTTCCGTCCCAATAATTCCAGTGGCCGTTATCAGTTGTAACATAAATACCTTTATCACCAGATGGCTTTGCTGAACGTAAAGCTGAAACATTTGGATATGTTCCTTTAGGAGTTCCGTCTAGAATATTATTAAGCATAGCTTTTATTTCAGCTTCGTCTGCTTTTGAATTGATAATATTATCAATCGTAGAGAATCTATCGGATAGATGGTCAAAGGTGCCTCTGGCCTTAGCCACTTCCATATTTGTGTTGCCATCAAATGTTGCATCTTCATAGACTCGTTCTATACCGTCATGAATAGCTTGTCGAACATCGCGACCAAAAACTCCTTCCTTGATAACTTTTAAATATTGGTCAATTCCCATTTAAACTTTCCTTTCTAGATTTTCAATTCGTTTCAATATATCATCTAAGTCAACTTTCTTTGAAATTAGCAAATAATCCAGTTTTTTCTTATCTTGAGTAGATAAGAGTTGGCTAGACTGTTCGTTCACGGTATTATTGACAGTTTCAACTGTCTCTGCAGCTGCATTAGCAATAACTCGCACTTCTTCCAATCTTGCCTGTTGCTCTTTAAGCTGATTAGTTGTAACTAATTGCCGAGTTCGCTTACGAATATTATCTGACTGCCACTCTTCCGCAGACTTAAATTTTTCTCCAATCGTCAAACTAGATCTCTCAACATTTAACAAATCAATCTGTCGAGCAACAACTCTCAGTCGCTCGTCGATAAACATAACAGGATTGATAACCCTATATGTGTTACCTTCCTCAAACTCGTCAAAATTCGGGTTGATGTGCGATAAGTTGACTGCTGAAACAGAGTATTGATAAGCTACAGCTTTTTGAGTGGCTAGCTGGCTTTCTCCTGCCTGTTTTAGAGCAACAGGGTTCTCTATGTCATCAAACGTGGCAGTCTCCATTTTGATACCATACTCGGCAATCAAATCAGGTCTATCGATGTAGTCTTTTCCGTTGTTGACTGAGGCAATGCTGACACGCTGATTTGTCTCACTATTTTGCTTGCCATATACAAGCAGGCGAGATACGATGCCCTCTGGGTTGATATGCTGCTTTAATGACAATAGATTGACAGAGAGCTTGATTTCCGTGTCGCTGTCAACACCAATCTGCTTCTTAAAATCAAGATATCTCTTCCCATTCTCCTTGCGAATTTGTAGTTCCAGTCCATACTCGTTCAGGATAAGGTCTGTCAATGTGGCAAAAGTCGACTTGGCAGGGTCTACATCGGCTTCCATGTGGTCGCCTGTTGCGATTAGGTCTGTCAAATCACCTGGCAAAAATTCCTTATAAGATTCCAGGTTGTCATTGTGGAATTTCAAGACTTGTTTTACAAAATCAGATTTCTTCCCGCGGTAAATTTGTTGCCTTTGTTTGCTGTCGTTCAGAAAATCAAGCTCCGATTTGGCATTGTATGCAAATGTAAACACTCCACTTTCTGCCATGTCATTTGTGATTGGGGCTATACGACCGTAAAATACTTCTCTACCTGTCCGCATATTGACTACTTGTACCATGGTCTGTAAAGGCTTGATAAGAGCCTTGTAACCAGCGTTGTTTGGCAAAAACTGGAAATCAAACTGGGCAATCTTATTGATTTCAAACTTAATAATGGCCGACAAGAGCTTATTCCCGCCGGCCATTGAATCGTGTATCGGTGTCACGTTGGCACCATTAATCAAACTAACTGCATACATCAAATCAGCTCCTTAAACCATTTGAACGAGATTCTGCCGTTTCCTTTGATGCGAATTTCATTCTCTTTTTCGAGTGTGAAAAAGTCATATACACGACTACCTGGAATAATACTGAACTGTTGATTCCGCATAGTCAATGTCATGTTGCTGGTCGACGTAATCTCTGGTCGTGCCAAGCTGATGCCTGTGTTGACCAATAGAATATCAAGCGAACCTTTAACATCGAAAGCAATATCTTGGAATGCGTCTAGTTCAAAGTTAAATTCATCCCAGATATCGCTTCCTTCAGCTTTCTCGGAAATCATGAAGGGATAGGCTGTGAATGTGATTTTTAGCACACCATGCGCCCAATCCTCTTCAAAAGCACTATCCCCTTGGACTTCGGCTAGGAAATAAAAACCAGGAATTGCATCGTCATATAGAGGTGCGAGTCCAGTAGTACCCATTAGCCAGTTAATAGCACTTGTTTTAGCCATATTCATGGCTTCTTTCGTGCCATAGATTGTATTCTTGATTTTGATTTGATAGGTCAAGGTCCTCTGTTCGTAGAGCTGCCCGCCGTAAACCGTTGAAAAATCATATTTTTCATTTGAAAATGGAATTGGCACCAGTACCTTCTTTTTGTTAGGGATGCTAATTGACCGTTCATTTAACAAAAGCAAGCCTTCATCTTCAAATGAGTGCCTGCCATTGTATCTAATTCCGTAGTGTTTAGCCAACTGTGCCTCCTCCTTCGATAATTTGAATACGCTGTGCTTGGGCATCTGAAACATATCCCACAATCAATTGAGCGAATGTTTTGCCGTCAATATTTAAAATGATTGGTTGTGGATTTGGTTGTTCCACGTTCACAATAATCTTGTCTTTGACAGTAGACATGATATGATCTGCTATCATTCCAAGTGTGCTTTCGTTTAATGGCAATACCGCTTCTTTACCAGCCTCTCCACCACCCATCAGCCCATTACTGTTCATGCCGAAAATGGTTGGTTTGGTTAAAATACCACCTTTGGCAAACCATGTAATATCAATAGATGGCAATGACCCCTTACCACCGAATCCCCACGGTGCCTCGCCACCGCTGATGTTGAAGCGTGGTAGTTTCGGTCTAGGTAGTGACCATTCAAAGTTAAAGAAACCCTTCATAGCATTGATAGCATTGGAAACAGCATCTCTAGCACCGTTAATGGTATTCGTAATAGTATCTCTAATACCATTCCAAACACTGTTTACAGTATTAAAAATGCCAGACATTATACCACTAATTGTGCTCGATATTCCGTTAAATACATTAGAAATAGTATTGGAAATCGAGGTTACTATATTGCTGATGAATGACAATATGCTATTCCAAATTGTGGATACTATATTGAAAATCATGTTGAGTACAAATTGGATATAGGTCACAATCGCTTGCCAAGTTCTTTGAATGTATTGCTGAATAGCTGTGAGAACTGTCTCAATGATGGACTTGATTGCATTGATTAAGCCGTCTACAACACCTCTCATCGTCTCCCATGCGCCAGACCAGTCACCGTTAATCGCCTGCATAACTGCCTTGATGATTCCAAGTACAGTGTTGATTGCTGTCTCTACAATTGTTTTGATGACTGTCCAGACTGTCTCGATGACTAGTTGGATATTCGACCAAGCGGCTTGAATGAGTGGCTGTAAAGCTGTCATGACTGTGTTAATGACAGATAAGATGGCATTCCAGACTATTTCTGCGGACGACTTGATCAACTCTTGATTTTCCGTCCACCAGTCCACAACCACTCCAAACATGCTCATGATGAAGTCAGAGATTTCACTTACCACACTATTGATAACTTCCAGGATAGCATTCCATACAGTGGTTACTAATTCACGAAATCCCTCATTAGTCTCCCAGAGATATTTAATCCCAATAATGAGCCCTGTGATTGCTGCTGCTATTAATGCTACGGTTCCGATTATAGGTAGTGCTGCTGTAATCATTGCTCCGATGGATGTTTCAAGTGCGACTGCTGCTGCTTGCAAGGTTAAGAATATCGGGACTAGAATCCCAGCGACTGTGACTACACCTCCCAAAATCACGATGAATTCTTTTACTGGACCAGGTAGACCACTGAACCACTCTGCCATATCTTTGACTATGTTTCCCAGCACTTCAAATACAGGGGCTAGAACTTCAGCAATTGCTGCGCCTAGTTCGGACATAGCTAGCGTGACTGAGTTTTGTGCTGTCTTAAATTTATCAATTGGATCCAGAGTAGCTTCAAATGTCTTTGAAACCGCTCCTACTGAGTATTCAGCAGATTCAGCGAATGATTGGAAGTCAAAAGAACCACGCTTGATTGCGTCAATCATTTGAGGTGCTTTCTTAGCACCAAATATTTCCATTGCTAGTCCCATTGCTTCAGTTTCGCTAGTAGTGTTTTTTATCTTATCAATTGTTTCGATAAGACCTTCTTTCAAAGTTTTACCTTCTTTAGCATAAGTTCCTGCTGCTTTTGTTAAACCTGACAAAGCACCTGAAGCATCTACACCACTTGTTTCAAATTGCCCAAGTAGTGCTACACCTTCTTCAAAAGAAAGGCCTAGCATTTTAATCTGTGGTGCGCCTTCAATAGCTTTCTTCATCAAGTCATCAACAGATACACCAGTCGATTGAGCTGTGTAGGTTGTAGAGTCTAGGACTTTCGCTAAATCACTAGTTGATAGCTCGTAAGCTTCCAAGGCTTTACTTGCTGAAATAGTTGAATTGGTAATGTCTGTACCGTTGATTTCAGCAAACTTAATCATCTCTATGGAAACATCTTTGAGAGCATCACCAGTCAGTCCAAACTGTGTATTGACCTCTCCGACTGCTTCACCAGCCTTACTGAAATCTGTCGGGATCGTTGTTGCGATGTTTGAAGCAATATCTTGCATTTCTTTCAAACTATCACCTGTCGCACCAGTTTTGGTCACAATAGTGTCCATGCCTTCATCAACTTGCCTGAAGGCTTCTAGTGCATTCTTCCCAAAATCCACAAGTTTCTGACTAATGTCAGCAAGCTTTTCTGAGAATTGATTAAGTAGTTCAGCTTTTAGAAGATTGTTTGTTTCAATTAGGGTTCCAGTTGCTTGTTTGCCAGCACTACCCAAACTCTTCATCTCCTGAGAAAGATTTGAGTACGCTGCTTTAGCTTGATTCAGTTGTGCTTCCATTTTGTTAGCTTCAACCGAATTTTCACCATACTCTTGCTTGGTTAACTCTAACTGCTTCTCAAGATTTTCAATCTGCTTAGCAACGATAGTGGATTGAGCACCTACTTTTTTCTGTGCCAGAGCTAGTTTTTCAGATTCGCTAGCATTTGCTCCTAACTGGCTTTCTTGCAATTTAAACGAGCTGACAACTTTTTCAGACTCACTTGCAAGGCGATTCTGCTCTTTCTGCAAGTTCTGAAGCTGACTTTTATTGCTTTGGGTAGCATTTCCGTTTTCTGCAAGTGCCTGGTTAACGTTTGCTAGTTTGCCTTCGTAACCTTTCAGGACATTCTTAGTAGTTTCAACTTCACGTTGAAAAGCTCGATACTGCTCTTCACCAATCTTTCCTTCTGCAAATTGCTTCTGGACCTGCTCCTCTGCAGTCTTCAAAGTTTCGAGTTTCTCTTTAGCGTTGGAAACCTGTTTTACCAAGAGTTCCTGTTTCTGGCTAAGCAAGACAACGTTACCAGGGTCAAATTTCAAGCCTTTATCAATTTCTTTGATTTCCTTGCTGGCATCAGAGGCAGACTTATTGACATTTTTTAAGGCCTTATCTAAGCCGGTTGTGTCGCCACCAATTTCAATATTGATACCCTTAATTTTTCCTGCCATGTGTTCTCCTTTCTTTAAAAATAAAAGTGCTGAGAGAGCGATTCTAGCAACGTTTTCCTTGAGTTAACAAGGTATTCATCGTAGAAATTCTCTCAAAGCACTTTAGAAATTATCAATATCGTCTTGTGTAGCTCTTCTTGTCTTAACTTCGGTCTGTTTGTCTGGATCACGAAGATTGACATAGTCTGTTTGGTAGTCAAGGGCCATGCCAAGTGTGATGTGTTGTAGCTCCTCTACTGACAGACCGACTTCTTTACAGCAGGATAAATAGGACTCTACTGTAAAAAGTTCATCACTTGCAGATTCGCTGTCATCGAAGGCTTTTTTGTGTTCATGTTTGCCTCCAGCATTTCCATTAAGACAGGAGCGACGTCTTGGACAGGGAAATATTCCAAATCCATGTAAAAATTGTCGTAAGGCTTGACCGTAGGGTCTCCCGATTTCACAAAAGTCCAAAACAGTCGGTTAAAGAAAGTCATATCGAAATCTTTCAACATGGACATGTCTAGCTTACTGACATCAATTTCTTTCTGTTCTTGTGACAAAGCCACCATTTTCAATAGGGCGTCGCCCTGGAACATGTTCATCAAGTCCTGGAAATAGTCACGACCAAATTGATTTTTGTAAGCAATTGGTGTATAGCCATTAGTCACCAACCGAAATTCTTGGTCCCCAATTTGATAAAGTCGTTCCATTAGCCACCTACCCCTTCTGTCGCTCCAAATGTCACGCCGTCTGCAGGTTTATAGACATTTGTAAACCAGCCGTCGTAAACTTCTTTGGTTGTGTTTGCTGTTGTCCGAGTCTTAACAGCTTTATCAGATGATCGTGGGACTGATGTAAAGGAAAGTTCCGTAGTGTTCGGGTCTCCTGACTTAGTTTTGGAACCCTGCTTTGGTCGAGTAACTGTACACTTGTACATTACGTGACGAGTAGCATTCTTATCCCCCTCAATTTGGAACATCATCGCAAAGGCTGCTTTCTCCGCATCAGCAAACTCAGACTGTGTTCCGTCTGAAGCTAGCTTCTCCCCTAAAATTTCAGTTTGGAAATACTCGGTCAAGCGAGCAATTGTCAATGTACCTGTGTAGCCCTTGTTGGTTGAGCCGCCATAGTAGGTCACGTTGTCTGCTTGGAAATCAATCGTTTCTCCTTGTGGTTCAATTGTCAACTCGACGGCCCCAGGTAGTGCTTGTGGAGTGTCGTAAGTCAAATTGCCTAGGGCATCCTCTGAGGTAATTTTGGCAATATGGACTTTCTCCAAACCAAATTCAATTTTGTTTTCTTTTTTTTTCGTCATGTTCTTCTCCTTCTTAAATTAGACTGACATCATATATGACTTGATAGAGCCCTTCTGACTCAATGTACATCTCATCAGAAAACTCAAAAAAGAGCTTGTTTTGATTAAACAGGCTCTTTAATGTATCTTCCAATGCTTCATTTTTCTTATCAGTAATCAGTTCTACCGTAACTGATTTGATAGTGTGATACGCTTCATTATCAGCATTGAGATTATCCTCTCCATCCTGATAATAGACTGCGTAGGGTGGTTTAGGTTTTTCCCCTTTCCTGAATTGACGGTAACGGCACGGTATTCCCAATTCATTCATGACAGCTGCAAATTCTGATAGTTTCATTGGCCAATTCTCCTGATGAGTTCTTCAAATTCGGCAATAGCTTCTTCTTCCACTGGTGCGATATGGACCTGCGGGCTCGTTCGTCCACCATCACGGTTGACATGCCCATTTTCAAGTAAATGGGTTAGGCGATAGTCAGGTCCTCTGACATATGCCACATAAGTTCCGTTCTTTAATCGTTTCTTGGCCCATTTCTTTCTATAGTTTCCTGTCATCTTTGGGCTGCTGACCCTTAACTTGGCTACAGCTTTATCGACAACATCGCTAGCAGCTTCATCAACTTCTTGCTCAACTTCTTCCGACCACTCTTCCAGTGCAGACATGATTTCGCTAGTTAGATCCAGTGCCATTTTTTACTACCTCACAAGTCAATTCGATGATATCCCCATTTTCAAATGTCTTGATGACCTCGTATCTCACTCCTTCAAAATCCACATACACCTGATTGTCATACTCAAAATCGTGGACCTCAAGTACCATGGAAGGATTCATGTTGGCTTGTGATGCAAAATAATACTCTGACCGTGTGAGAGACCGCTTATTGCATGATACCTCAACACCTACCTCTTTGTAGGTTGGTTGTAGCAACTCATCCAATGTCGGCTCTTCAGAAAGCGAAATTAGGGTGCAATCTTCATTCCATCTCATGACTCTGCCTGCTTCCTATATGTGATTTGATAGTCGTGCAGTTTCTGCTGTAGATAGCGTGGCATGGTTGGCTGGTCTTTGTTGATGTACTGGTAGTATGTCCAATCGGCAACGAAGGTAACATGGTGAGGTAGATTCAGGTCAATGGCAATGCCCTTGACTTGTTCTAACTCATCAATAGAGCTTTTGATAAGCTTCATTAGATATTCGTCGCGTTTGTCGGACTTGATACCTTCTTTCATTTTAACCAGTTTCAAGACATCTGAATCTTCCATGGCTTACTCGCTTTCTTCAAAAGATTTTCGAGTTGTAGTGGTTTCTGAGGACAGCTCGCTTGCTAACTCGGACACAGGTTCAGAAACACTTTCACTTACTGATTCGGAGTGCAGTATTTCTGTTTCATCCAAAACAGCTACAAGCGGTTCTTTATTCAAATCGTTCAGATAGTCTACTCGGTCTTTTGCCGTCACAAACTCCTCATCTTTTCTCCGAAGGCCAATTGGAGATTGGCTATCGGAAAAAGTTACGAGTGCTTTAACTCTTACATCAACTGAATTCATGGTTTACCTCCTAACCTGGTGTGTTAGCCCTGTCTGCAGCGAATGTCACATCTGTTGGTGCTGGGGCAACTGCTCCATCTTTACCTGATGCATTGACTGCCACGAAAGCCTCACCAAAGATTGGACGCCCGTCATAACGTGCAATGCCCTTGAAGACAGTATTGTCCTCGATGAATTGAGCATGTTCAGATTGGGCCATGGTTGCTCCCTCACGTTCTGCTAAAATGTAAAGAGAGCCAAAGCCACCGATAATATGTCCATCTGGGATGAAATTTAGTTCTTCAACATCACCGCCAATGACAGGTAATGTATTGTCAAGACCTGACGCGATTGCTGCAGCCGAGTTGAAACTCATCAACTTAATTTTCAAGTCTTGATGTGTTTTGCGAGACATAGCCCAGAAGACATTGCCGTCTGAGTAGTCGGCATCAATGACATTTAGCTTAGTAGCCAATTCCTGATAATATTTTATAGGATCAGTGATTTTAGTAGGTACTACTGACAAGTGAGTAGAATGCAGGTCAGTCCAATCTGGCTCATTCTTACCCCAGTAGTTAGGTTTCTGGGTTTCTGCCAAGCGAGTCACAATACCAACAGGCATCTTAGTCCCTTTACCGTAAAGGATAGCCTTATCAAGAGCAAGACCAATGGCTTGAGCGAGACCCAAAAGAATTTCGTTAGCAAGGTTGAGGTCTGAGTCCTTCAAGATGGAATTAGGGACAGCTGTAAAGCCACCAACCTTGTAGCCGTCAACTTCGACTTGATTGAATTTGAAATCAACTTCATTGAGTTTTCCAATCATCTCCGTCCAGATACCTTCTGGGATTGTACCAGCGATGTTCTGACGAGCTTCGCCCTTCACAGGTTTGAGCCAAACTTTAGTGATCAGTTTTGAATATTGGTCCATGTTGTTGCGAAGCAACTCCAAGAACACTTCTGGAATGGTCAATTCTGAACCATTGACAGCACGTTTTTCTTGGATAAGGCTGCGTGTGTTTTCTAGGAATGACTTGACTTCGCTGCGTTCTACCAATTCAGCCATAGCAGTGCGAGTCAATCCACCAAAATATTTGTTTCGTGTCATAGTTGAGAGTTCTCCTTTTTGTTTGTTTCGGTTTTCAGGTTCAGCAGCAGGTTCTTCTTTGGGTTCATCTTTAGGCTCCTTGCCTTCCAATGCAGCCAATTCTTCTTCAAGTTCGTCAATTTCGGATTGGATAGCATCGACTTTGTCTTGATATTCAGCTTGTTCCTTTGTCAAAGTGTCGATTTCTTCTTCGACAGCCTTGATTTCTTCGTCAGACCGTGCTTCTTCGATGGCTACTTCAAGCTGAGCACTGCGTTCATCAAAGTTATTACCGTCGTTCAGATCAGACAAGCTTTCTTTCAAGACCTTAATTTTGCGACGGAGCATGAGTTGTTTTAGCATGGGTTAATTTCTCCTTTAATTGTTTTTTTCGGACTTCCAAGGTCCGATTTTGTAGATTTTCAAAATCTCGTTTCCGAGCTTGAACACTAGTAGCTTCATATGCTGGGAAAGTTACGATAGATACTTCATGTAGGTCAATCTTCTCAATTGTCCACTTGATTGTTCCATCTTCACGGAATTCTGTTGATTCTTCGATGATGTTAAAACCAAATGAACATTGATCCACATCTCCACGTTGAACACGAGCATACAGATTAAGTGCATCAGTATCTTGTTCGTTGATAACAACACGGGCCCATAGTCCCTTGTCATCAGCTTCCAAAGTCAATGTACCAGCCTTATTACGACCAAGTACAAGCTCTGTATTGTGATTGATAAGCGCTCGAATATCATTCTCGAGAGTATCATCAAATGCGCCACTTTTGATTTCTTCAAAAGCACCTGGCCACAATTCTGTTTCAGAGCCATAGACTGCAAAATAACCTTCAATTACTTTCTCTTGTTGGCCTTCTTGTTGTTCACGAACAGCAAGTTCAGATTTAAAGCTACGAGTCAGATAGGTTGTTCTCTCCACTTATTTCTCCTTTCTCTAGTTTTTTCTGATCGCCAATCTTGTCCGCTGGAATAAAGTTTTCCAAAATGACAAGCTGGTCCAACCCTTCTTTTGGTGGCAAGTTTATCCAATTACGGACTTCATTCCCTTCCATCAATCCACGAATATAGAGATTTGAGCCAATTTCCGACAAAGCCTTGAGGTCGTAAGTCAGTAGACTTCTCCAGTTCAAAATAAAATAGTGATGTGGAGAAAGTAGCAACTTGGCTGTCAGTTCCTGTTGAATAATCTCAGCGATGGAGCGTATGCGAGTGGTGACAAAGTTATCAAACTCAGCTTTATCGAATTTACCGACACCGACAAAAAAGGCTGGTACTTGTAAGATATTGGCAATGGTTGTCTTATCTACTTCCACACTGTCCTTGATGGCAATGTCATTCAGACTAAGTGGTTTGATTTGCTGGACATCTATCATCTCAGCAGGAATAATCCATGGCTTGCCAGCCGTAGAGTTTTTTAGGTACATGTCAAATACCTTGTCACGACCTTCTTCCGAAGCAAGCTCTGCCGTATTGGCATCCGTCTTGACAATCAGAGATGGCATATACTTCCCAGACATAAATTCATTTTTTGTATCCGAAGCCTGCTTGAGATTTTTCAGCAGGTCAGCCATGACAACCCTATACCCTTGCCCAAGCCAAGGCTTTTCAGGGTGGACATTCATGGCAAAGTGTAGCACTTCGTCAGGTCCATACACTTCTTGGTAATCATAGACAACTTGATAGTCAAAGCTGGTCCCGTCAAATCGTATTTTTGATGGTGGCAATGGTTTCAAGTCAGCAATCAAGCCATCTTTGTCAATGATTGGATAGACAACGCTATTCCCATCGCCTTCCAAAAGCATTGACCTGACAATGTTGGCTACCCACTTCTTACGGCTCATCCACTTGTAAGGATTGACATCAATCTTGCGAGATAGCTCATTCTTGAGCCGAATGTCGCCTTTTTCTGTGTTCTCCATCAAGTGGATGGTCATGGACGAAACCATGTCAGCAATCCTATCAACCGCCGTCCGAACTTCTGGACAATCAGCAAGCCGAATATAACCCTGTGACATGGATTTTTTGAAAAAATCCTCTGACACAAAGACTTGCATAGCAGATGATGGCTCAGACCGAATTTGATTTGTGTTGTTTTTCTTTCGTTTTTTCAATTTCTTCCTCCGTTCAACCAAGCAGAAGCGTTGCCTGATTTCTCGCTATCTTCTAGCATTTGACAAGCAGCAAACACCGACGCATCGAATAAGTCAATACGCATAGACTTCTCGACCTTTTCATACTGGATCATGTCATCGACCTTTTCAATCCCACGGACATTTCCGACACAATACTCATATGCGTCAGAATGGCAATAGTAAAATTTCCCGTTGAGTGACTTGGTTTCAATTCGTCTGAAGCCTTCCGACTTTTTCCAGAAATACTGTGGAGCATCCACAATCTTGAACTTGGCCTTTTTCATACCTGAGAAGAACTCACGACCGAACTTCTTATCAAATCCCACACGTTGGATTTTGAAACCCATATCCCTCATACTGACAAACCAATTCACGATGTCGTCATAGGAAACTGTTGGAGTGTTTGACATGGTCAACCATCCATCTTGTTCCCAACCAAACAATGGAATACCATCATCATTAGCCTTCTGATGTGCAGCAGTAATTGGGAAGAATGCATGAGTGATAACAATGTCCACATCTTCATAAGTTCCGTATAGAGCTGCAGCAGTCAAATCATGAAGCTTGGACAAGTCTGCACCACCATACCATTTGATAGGCAACTTAACCAAGTCTTCCAAGGTCCAGTCATAATTCAAATCAGAGTTGATAAAGTCCTGAACATTGAAATATGCCGTCATTGAGTT
Source organism: Streptococcus infantis (assembly GCF_047463635.1). Lineage (GTDB taxonomy): Bacteria > Bacillota > Bacilli > Lactobacillales > Streptococcaceae > Streptococcus > Streptococcus infantis_W. The sequence continues at coordinate 64,158 of NZ_JASHDL010000004.1, read as the reverse complement.
AGTGAAGACATTGAGGGTCTTGTTAAAGAATTCATTCCGTGTCTGTGGATCAGCCAATGCGACCTCTGCATCGTGGACAAGTTCCTTGAGCTCGACCGTCACACCAAGCGACGGATTGGCTTGCTGGATGTAGATTGGGTTAGTGAAATCGACTATTTTCCCATCTTTATCGGTATCCGCATCACAGATAAACAAGAAATAACTGTCATCTTCCACAGTTCCATCAAGAACCTTGTCGCAGTACTTCAACCGCTGGGCTAAGAAACCGTTTGGCTTGTCCCCTGCAGTCGTGATGGCCATAAGCAACTTATTCCGATAAGCCCTCTGGGCATTTTTCATCAGCGTGTACTTCTTGGATGACTTCATCCCGTGGATCTCATCTAGGATGATGATGTTCCCGTTGAATGAGTCCAGATTGTCTTCTTCAGCAGCAAGAGCATTGATGGTGAAAGAGCCTTTGGAAAACTCCTTACGGATTACATGCTCATTGTTGTTATCCTTGATTTTGATGGACTTATCTTTCCAGAACTTGACTGTATGCGTTAAAAAGTCAAAACTCTCTCGTGTTTGTTTGAGAGAGTTGGCTAGGATATACACATTTGAGCCACTTTGGTTATCTAAGATAGCAGCTGTCAAAGCCAGGGCAGAGGCAAATGGTGTTTTACCGTTTTTCCGTGGCAACATAAAAAGCGCTTCAGTGAAACGCCTTATTGTTGTATTTTTACGATAAAAACCAAAGAGATTGACGATACAGAAAATCTGCCAAGGTTGCAAAATGAAAGGGGCATTTGTTAAGGGCATACCCTCCAAGGATTCGCCTTTCCTGTGTACAACCAAACCCTGAATGAATTTTACTACAAAATCAAACTGCTCATTTCTAAAATCAAACTTGTCGCTTGCAAGGTCATCGAGAAACCTCTGGCAAGCCTTTATTCTCCTCTTGCCAGCAATTATCTTGCCAGAGACTACATCAGTTGCATAGTCCACCGCTATTTTGAAGTTGGGTGAATTGTTTTTGATCATCATAGCAGATTAGCAATCATGCCTTCCAGACCTCCAGCATCCTTTGGTTTAGGTGGTTCGATTCCGACAGCCTTTGGATTTAAGCCAAGTCTATCCGAATAGGTAACAATATCCTTGCGAAGATTTTCCATGGACTGAACCAACGGTGTCTTTCTCTCAACAATGGTGCCTCTACCTGTTTCATGCTCTTCTGTGAACTGTGACCCATTAGCCAAGAACTCTTCCCGAGCGTTCTGGTAGTCATAGAGCAAGCCAGAATAAATTTCGATGATATCATCATAATGCTTTGAGTAGGTCCCCATTTCTTTCATGGACTTCACAATTCTGTTTTTGATTGTGCTTTGTCCTTTAGGCCTTGCCAAAAACTCCCCTCCTTCCAAAAATTTCGTGTAAAAATGTGACAAAAATCCTCACAGAATCGTAGAGGGGGAAAAAGTTCCCCTTCCCGGTCCCCAACGGCACAAAGTGATTTTAATTTTGAGGGGGGGCTTTGTGAATGACTGAAAGATTTTTATAAAATTCATCAAAAAATTTTTTTCGTTTTCTTTGCCACCACAAGCCCTGCCCTACAACTTTGTCGTTGGTTCTATCGTGAAAGGTTCCGTGTACTTTGTTAGTCAGACTAATAACATTCCAAGATACAAACTCCAGTTCTGGATATTCTGATACTGGATAAATGTGATGTACCATTTCAGCTGGAACAGTCTTGCCGTATCTCAACGATTCTTGACAGAGATACTTGTCACGTTTCATTGTACGACTTCGGAATTTATCCCAGCGACTAGACTTCAGCGTTTTACGAACAGGTTTAAATGTCACTGACTACCTCCAGCTTCACTTGGACAACCACATAATTACGACCACATCCTCTTTTCTCGAGCTCAAGTGTTGCCTTAAGTTTGCTTGAATAAGTCAAGGCTTGTCTATCACTTGTCCTTTGGTGTGGAGGAGAATATCTATAGTCAGTTCCATAAACAAATTTTCCTGTCTGTTTATTCATGATGCAAAATGTTCTCATGTTCCACTATCCTCATCAACAGAAAAGGACAACTCGTCCAGCTGTCCTACTTGTTTACAAAAATTCATGATACAAATATAACACGAAAATCGTGAGAAAAATAGTACCCTTTTTTCTCATTTTTCAAAAACTACTTGACAAGTTCTCTGCTTGATAGTTCCTAAAATAAAACTATACCATTTTCCCTCTCAATCATCTTTAACCTATATTGTGTCACTTTCGCTTTTTTCTCAAAAGTCTTGTAAACAAAAGGTTTTCCAGCTTTCTTATTTTTCAATCTGACACTACTGCAATATGTCACATTCTTATGTTCCTAAACGGAAATTTGCTAAGGCTCGGTCCTGTTGGTCTTGGTTGATACCGATGTATCTTTTGGTAATTGCTGCGCTAGCATGATTGAACAATTCCATGAGCATGGCAATATCCTTGTACTTCTGATAATAGTGATAGCCAAAAGTTTTTCGCATGGTATGCGTTCCAACATTTTCAACTCCACAATCTTCAGCAGCTATCTTGATAATGCTGTATGCTGCCTGTCTTGTCAACGGCTTGTTCTTTCCTTTGCGACTTTGGAATAAGTAATCGCCGACACGTTTGCCTTTGATGTGTTTATCCATTTCCCGTTTGAGAAAAGCATTCATCTTGACCTTGCGACGTTTCTTTGTTTTTCTTTCTATCAGCAAAAGATACCAGCCACGGACATTAGACACCTTTAGATTCAGAATGTCGGAAATGCGTAAGCCTGTGTTAATCCCTGTCAAGAATATCAAATAGTTGCGATAGTCCCAATCTTTTAGATAATCACACATGATGTCGATGTCTTCCTTGTTGCGAATTGGTTCAACATAGTTCATAGCCTTTTCCCTCCTTTCTTGCAGATAAATGAAAAAGCCAGTGCATTTCTGCAACTGACCTGTAAATCTGTCGGGCGAGTTCTGGTTATTCTTGAAAGGTGTTCCTCTGAAAACGAAAGGCTCTTGTGGGTATCTATCCGTCTTCTCGTTCCGACACTATCATAATACCAAGATTTTCATGAGAAAAATAGTAGCCTTTTTTCTCATTTTACAATTCCCCTTTTAATATTGCATACTGCTCCAAGATAATTCTACGACGGCGATAGATTGTTGCATTGCTTAAAAATTTCTGGTCTGCAATTTCTTCCCAGCGTAGTTGTGGGTACTGCCAGCGTAGATTGAAGATTTCCTTGTCTTCGTCGATTAGGTTAGAAAGTAGCTTGTCCACAATCTCCTTGAAGCCTTCCAGGAACTTTAATGTCGGATCATCTGCGAGCTTGACCGCGATGGTTTCTGTTGGTTTGCTGATTCCGATTGAAGGCCCACCTTGGCTGTCTGGGTTTCTGGTAGTTAGCTCCAGCCTGCGTAAATCTATGGTTCGCTGGATACCTCGGAACTTGAATAGTTCTTGGTCCAGTAGTTGAAGTTCCTTGTTGCTCAATTTCTTCAAATTTTACCTCCGAATTTTCTAAATAATTAAATAAGCTATCGAACATTTTAGAAAAAGCATTACTGATGTCAGAAACTATCTGCTTTATCATTTCGTACAGTTCATCTTCCAAAAATCTAATACGCTCTGCCATTGCTTCTTGGATGATGATGTAAGTTGGTTTCTTGTACTTTGTCATTACAATCTTACCTCATCTCCAATTTTCACTTTCTCATACACTTCGTTCGTAACTACGAACACCCCGTAGTCACGAATGGTAATTGTGTATAGCTTGCCATGTCGTCCTTTCTCAACAACTTTGCCGAAAATCTCTGCGCCTCGATTATCTGTCTTGTAGATAACCATCGGCTTCTTTTGTTCTAGTTCTGCAATCCTACCCATCTGCCAAATATTTAATCCAGCAGACAATAAAATCCAGATTGCGATAAAACGTTTCATTCTGTGTCCTCTCTTCCATCTCTTACTTTTTTCAAATAATATTTATATATTTCATTGTTGGTATGTTCATTTACTAACTTTTCAAGTGCTTTATTGACCACTTCTGATAGGCTTCTATAACCACCATATTCTCTTATAGCTTCAACATGATCATACAGCTCTTTGGTAAGCGTTGCTTGTATCTTTCTAGCCATCACTCCACCTCCTCATTTTTCTAACGTTTTGATTACATTTTCAATCTGTTCTTTCTTCTTATGCAACTCTTCCAAACTTTTTACTTCTAATGCTTTTTTAATAATTTCAAGTTGTTCAATTTCTTTTTTAAACTTGATTAGTTCTTGAACTTCTCGTGCATAGTCCCTAAAATTTTTTGCCCAGTCATATTCTTCCCAACCAAAAACTCTTGAAATTTCTTGGTTTAAGTCTTTGTATTTTCTTTCTAAATCTCTATTGACCATTGCTTGAGAATACATAATATAAAATGTCATAGCTGAAATCAGCAAACAAGCAAAGAACATTCCCCAAAACATGAAATTTTCCATTTATTCCACCTCATTTCTCAATTCAAAATCAATTCCATATAAGAGCAAATCATTTTGAAAGTCAACGAATGCTTCAATCATCTCAGCTTCTTGAAAGTCGTATTCCTCAACCGTATTTAAGAAATCATCAATATCATTTCTTTGCACACTTCCGTGCTCTGTCTTTGTGTGTTCCATGGCTTGTTCATAGCCATCAACATCAATTGTGTAGCAGATTCTGCCAGCTGAATAATCATATTTGTAATTCTTGATAATCATCACTCAACCTCCTCAAAATAACTATGAAATTTACTTAAATTGATAATAGCAACCTCTTCAACAGAATGCTTCTTAATGTCAAAGTCTGGATCATTTTTCCCAAACTCTTTCTTTATCGCTTTTTCAGCAAGCGATGGTAAAGCGAATATACTTGCTCCATTTTTTAAGGCAAGCGCTTGACCGTGTTTATTTACTATTCTATAACCCACATCAAACGGTCTGATTTTCGCAGGGATTTTTATGCGTTTGTTTTCAGTTTTTATTGCTTGTTCAATGGTTTGTACCATCACTCCACCTCCTCGACTTCAAACAATGGACTATTAAACACTTCACTAAAACCAGCATCTTCTAATTCTTTTCGGGTGTGGTGTGTGCCATAAAGTGAGTTTTCTTCCCGGTCTGAGAAAAGCCATTTGTTTGAATGTTTTTCACGGTTCAAAGTTTCGTGATTTCCACAAATGCCTTTCACCTTTACCCGATATCTCTTCTCTTTCTCGACCTCGTAGCCATCCAGCCATGCACGAGCGGCTAAATCAAACGGTCGTTCTTGCATAAACCATTTACCAACTTCTTCATTTGTGAAATCAAAATCGAAGAAGTCTGCTACGTCTTTGCAAGATTTTCTAGCTTCCTCAATCCAACCTGCCACAAACTGCGGTACTACGACTTTTTCTGGTTCGTCTAGTTGTTTCACTAAATCTAAAACATCGTCCAAAGCAACATAATACTTTTCTCCATACAATTTATCTAAACTTCCAATTTTCTCAATCAATTCCTGTTTATTCATCTTACTACCTCCCTAAAACGGCAACCCATCATCTGAAATATCCATTGGTTCGCTTTGGCCATAGCTTGGTGGCATCTGGTTTTCCATGCTTGACTGGTTAGCAGTATTATCCTTCTTTTCAAGCGTTTGAAAACTTTCAGCTACCACTTCCGTCACATAGACACGTTGGCCTTGCTGATTATCATAACTACGAGTCTGGATGCGGCCTGTGATTCCTACCAGATTCCCTTTTTTGCACCAATTTGCGAAATTTTCAACCTGCTAGCGCCACATGATGCAACTGATAAAATCAGCTTCACGATCACCTGCCTGATTCTTAAAATTGCGATTCACTGCCAAACTGAATGTCGCAACTGCAACATTTGATGGTGTGTATCGTAACTCAGGGTCACGAGTCAAGCGACCTACTAACACAACATTATTGATCATCTTTCTTTTCCTTCCCTGTCACACATTCAACAACTGAGTAACCGATAAAAAAGCACAGAAAAGTTATTCCAAATTCTTTAATAAATTCAATCATTTTCTTCCCCTCCTTCATTTTCTGAAACGGCATTTTGTGTAAAATTGTTGCCAATTTCATAGTATTTGTATTCCTCTGCTGTCACTTCAAATGTTTCTTCAACTTTCTTATTACCTGCATATCCTGAAACGATCAGAATGTATTTTCTTTTGGTTCTTGTTGGCACAAGTACCGAACTTTTTCCTGTCATAACGGGTATGAACGTTGTGTGAGGTTCATCAATGTACTTATCTACCACTGTCCCACTCGAAATCTGGTGACATGCCACGAGGAAGAATGCGAGTAAAACAACACATAGGATTTTAAAATATCTCACTCCTTATCCTCCAGACTAACAGTTATAGCTTGTTTAGCTTCTTCGGAGATAAAAATAAGTGTTTCTCCTTTTTTTAAGTTTTTTAAATCCTTCTTTGTGAATTTCACTTTATGGACTTCGTAGTTTTTACCATTTATTTCAATCATCTGGCAGAACCTCCTTAGATGAACAAACTAGCTAACCATATCAAAAATGCACATGTAATAATTTTTGATATACTGCTTTTTACAGCATATGAATAATCCTCTTCAGATATTTTTTTGCTAGACGACACAGGAAAAATGAAAGATAGTAGCATATCCATACCGAACGCTTGCCAGACTGTAATTTTACCAACTGGAATGATTGTTGTGATAATTTCATTCCATCCATACTGAACCACGAACGGTGATGCAACGATTACAAATACAAACCCTAAAATAATTCCTAGTCTTTTCATTTTATAAATCCTCCTCTTTCACAAACACCCCATCAATCATCTTACCTTTGCGGTCCTTGATGACTTCATAAGCTTCTTCTAAGCAACTTTCAGCTGTAGTGCCATTGCAAAATGAAACCGTACTAACAACACTATCAAGAAACATCAAGTCTGACTTGATCAGTGGAGTCTGTGTCTCATTATGACAAACATGAGAGTATAGTTTCTGAGCAATGTTACCAAGACTGGAAACCATCAATAACAATTCAAGTTCCTGTTGGTTAGCGGAGATCTGAGCTCCATTCTTGATTTGTTGTTCAAGTCCAATCATTACTACCTGGATATCACCAAGTGCATCATAGATCAGTTCAGATTTGTCCTTTGCAATTCCTTCGAACAATTCTCCTGACTCTTCCATAAGCTTCAAGAACTGCTTGACAGGATTCGCTTCATGTAGATTTCTATCAACAAACCACTGTTGAACCTTTTCTTCCAAATTCATTTTTGTATTCATCTTATTTTTCCTCTCTTTTCTTCGTAATCAAGTAGTAGCAATCAGCTGCTCCGTAATCAATCCTGATATTTTCATCACTCATGCTTTTCCGAAATCGTGGATTACTGATTGCTGAGTAACTAGCTTGATGTTTCTTTAATTCATTAATTGCGCTATGTATATGGCTAAAACTCCCAATGAGTATCTTGCGGTGACCGTTATAAATGAAGTTGAGCTCAATCATCTTTGCAAAACTCCTTGTAGATTTTTTCGAAAATTTCTGACACCAATTTTTCAGGTATATTAGATCTCTCGTTGTATGATTTTGAGAAGTTCTTCCACTCTATGTCCTGCTTGATAATTTTATTCTTAAGATTAAGTTCAATATTGCTTCCAAAAATCGTCCGTTTTTGTAAAGGATAATCATAATTATTGTATCTAGCTAGGTTTTTGTATGGAATTCTGAATCCAATAATATCCTCAATGTAGGGCCACAGTCTGTCAGCTGCTGGATTCTCAATAACCCAAAACTGTGGTCTATATCTTTTTATGATTTCTATTGTGTTGAAAGCTGTTAGCTCGCCATTGACCCTTTTTAAAAATTGCCTGTCGTACTGATAATTTATATAGGCTGACTCGTAATCCTGATTTGCCCTGATCGTGAACGGTGAAGGTCTTACTTGTGGAGCAAACAAGCTATCAGACACATCATTGCGTTTCCAACACGCATTCCCATTTTCCATTGCAGAAGCATTTGACCATGATTCACATGGCGGACTAGCTATTATAAGGTCAGGTTTTGGTAATTTGTCTAACACGTCAAAGAGTGTGTTATCTCCAAATAAACGTTTGTAATCAGCAAGGTCTAGATTTATGAAATGATTGTTCTTGTTTTCTATATCCATTCCGATTGAATAGATTTCAATATTCGTCCCCCCCCGAACTATTCAGAGAGTTAGCGCCATTGAAGTAAGAACCATTTCCACTATCAAAAAGCGCCCAGACTACCATTTTTTTGATAATCAATACCTCCTATCCTTCATCCCAGACGGATACACAAAGCATCTGCCAGTTGCTCCCTCGAAGATACGACTTGATAAAGCACCATTCCCAAAATCATCCGAGTAAAGCTCTTTAATCTCTTCACTAGAAAGATTCGTGTTGATAATCGTATTCGTCCGATTATCCAGGATCTTGAACAATATCTGATGTGCCCATTCGTTTCGCTTTGTATCAGCTTTTCGACTCTCTTTCCCAAGGTCATCCAAGAAAAGGAAATCAACCTCAGACAATAGCTTGACCATCTTAGCTTCTGAATACCCATTGTCAAACTCAAAGCTTTCACGAATCTTATCAAATAAAGTCACGACTGACACAAAGAGCACGCTTTTAGGTTCATCATAAGACTTAAATTGCTCATTGAGAAACCGAGCTAATCCATAGGTCAGATGACTCTTACCAACACCAGAAGGTCCTGTGATGATGGCATTTCCAACCGTACCTTTGGCATACTCACGTTCCAATCGCTTCACAAAATTCATAGCCTTTTCATCAATATCAACCTGAATCTCATAGTCATGTAGTGACTTGCTGGCCAGTTTGCTTGAAACGATACTATCGCGAGCAAAGACCTCGTAAGTATCCGATAGCTTACTCTTTACCTCGGATTCCATATTCAACTGCTTTTCAAAGAGACGAATGTTCTCTTTCTCGCATTCAGGACATTGACTGATTTCCTCAACCTTGCCCTTGATAGGAATCTTAACAGACCAAAGATGGCATCCATGGATTTCACAGACATCATCAAGAACTGTTCTAGTTCTAAATTGTTTAAACTGTTTCATTTAAAATCCTAGCCTTTCGTCAACCGTACTGGTCAAGATTGTAGAACGTTTTGGCATAGGTTGATTCAGATAGTTGTCCATCTTGTTTCCGAAAAGCGTTTGTGGTTGAAGATACTGCTCATACTCTGTACCTTTCCACTTAACGACCATGATGTCCACAACCTTTTTAAAATCTTCAAGGACATAACCCTCTTTTAGCCTTGCCTTGATAAATTTTTGATGACTAGCAGTGTCAACTTTAAAATTTTTCTTAGCTTTCAAATTGAGATAAGAAATGACTTCTTTACAAATCAATAATTTATTATTGTTATTCTCAGTCTTAGTATTCTCAGTCTTGATTGTGTGCACTTTCTGCACTTCCTGAAATGCATTTTTTGCACTTCCAAGGTGCACTTTTTGCACTTCCTGAAATGCACTTTCTACACTTCCGTTAAGAGCATCAAGATAAATACGGTTTGGTAAATTCATCCCTTGTCTGACTTCCGTCATTAGACCAGCATCTTTCAACTCCTTTTTGATTTTGATAATCGTATTGTTGCTATTGCAATTTAAGTCAATCATCAACTGTTCGTTTGTGTAATACTGGAAAACATTCCCCTCTTTATCATGCCATCCATTTTTTAAAGATAGTTCTAACCTATCAAACAGAAGCATATAGAGCATTTTAGCGTTATTGCTCAATGTCTTATATTTCTCATCATAGATGAATGGCTTTGGAAATTTGAAAAACGATAAGAAACCAGTGACTTCACTTTTTTTAATCATTTCTACCCCTCCACACTTGAAAATTTTGTGTATTCTTTGTGAAAATACAACTTCACTGTCCCTAGACTACCATGCCGATTCTTTTCCAGGATCAGTTCTGTTACGTTATTTGCTTCCTGACTGTCAGCTTGCTCTTTCTGATAATAGGCATCACGATACAAGAAAGCTACAATGTCTGCATCTTGCTCAATCGAACCAGATTCTCGCAAATCTGATAGCATTGGGCGCTTGTCCTGTCTCTGCTCAACCAACCGACTCAACTGCGATAAGGCTATGACAGGAACCCTCAAATCCTTTGCTAGTATCTTCAATTCCCTTGAAATTTCAGAAACAATCTGCTGACGATTCTCCCTCTTTGAACCAGTAATCAACTGCAAGTAGTCAATGATGATAATGCCTAGACCGCCCATTTCTTGAGAAAGCTTTCGAGCCTTTGACCGTATTTCTGAAATCCGAATACCGGCAGTATCATCCACGAAAATAGGCGCATCATAGAGATTGCTTTGCGCATGTACAAGTCTTTTCCACTCATCTGTACTAAGATTACCAGTCTTCAAATGATAACCTGGAATCATCCCCTCAGATGCCACCATGCGCTCAATCAATTCCTCTGCTCCCATTTCAAGCGAGAAAATGACAGCAGGTTTTCTTTCCATCGTAGCCACATGCTTTGCAATGTTCAATGCTAGCGCCGTCTTACCCATAGCAGGACGAGCAGCAAGGATGATAAGATTCCCTTCATGAAGGCCTGTTGTAATCTTATCTAATCCGACAAAGCCAGTAGATAGACCAATCACGAATCCATCTGTCTGCGAGCGAGTCTCGACTATCTGCATATGTGTATCAAGAATATCGGCCACATTACGAAATCCATTTCCAACATTTTGATTACTGATATCAAGAATTGATTTTTCAGTTTTTTCGATGATTTCATTGATAGAAATATCTCCCTGATATGCATTAGAAAGTGATTCCGACAGTTCAGCAATTACTTTCCGAAGCGTAGCCTTTTCTTTAACCAGTTTGGCATAATGCTCCACATTTTTTGAAGTTGGTGTTGAATTTACCAACTCTACAACATATGTCATGCCCCCAATATTTGAGATGTCACCCTGATTAGTAAGCGCAGAAATCATGGTAGTAGCATCGATTGGCTCACCTTTTTCAAGCAGAGACAACATGGTTTTAAATACAATCTTGTTGGCAGGCTTATAGAAATCATCTGGAGTCAATTCGTCTGCCAGCGAAATGATTGTGTCAGGTGCAATAAATACCGCTCCCAGGACAGATTGTTCAGCCGCTAGATCATGAGGTGGTATTCTAAAATCTTCACTCATGCGCTATTCCCCCAATATTTTTCTAAATCCACATTCATCACTGCAGCAAGATTCTTTTGCTCAGTTAGGATTTGACGACGATAAGGCGCAAGCCCAGCTTGTCGCTCCTCCTCACTTCGTGGCAAGTAATATCCGTTCGGTTTCATCTTCTTAGCTACGATAGGATGACCAAAATTGACACGTAAGCTCTCGATGACTTCTTCTAACTTACGTTTTGAAAGTCCAGTTTCGATACGAATTTCACTCGCTTGAATGGGCAGGTCGAAAGTCGCGCAATTCATGATCATGTTTAACACACGGATTTCCATCTCACTCATTTCACGACTAACACTCATGTCTTTGCCCTCCATTTTCTTGGATTCTGACGGAAATCCAAAGTCATTTCCTGATAAAGCAAACGCCCATTTTCTTCTAAGAGGCCTGCATTTTGCTTTCTTAGAAAATCATTATTACCTGCTTCTTCCAGGTAGTCCTGAGCCAGTCTGTCATAATCTTCGATGCATGCTCTAAAAACTTGTGGTACATCCTCAAGCGATGAAGCCAGTCCTACAGGTGGTTGGGAATCATAAGTGAATCCTCTATCACAGTTTTTCAAGTTTCTTCGGGCAACTTCTCTAAAATCCTCAGTTTCTTCAATGATGATCACTGTTTTTTCTTCAGTCTTTTCTTCATCTTTGGATGTAAGTAGCATCAGGATGAAGACCACAATAAAGATAGTCACTAAGCCAAGCAATTGGCTTGATAAAGTTGGTTCTGTCATTTTGTTCTCCTTATGCTCTTAATTTTCGTACTTCTTTTTCTAATTCCAAAATCTCATAAACATCATTGACATCGTACATAATATCTTTCCCTTGCTTACGAAATCTTAATCCTTTACGTTCTAACTTCTTAATATAGGCATGAGTAAAGCCGAACTTCTTCATCAAAGCCTGTTGATTGATTGGCATGCGATCATTCTCTAACTGCTCCTTGACCTGCTTTTCAGCAAAGGCCAATAATTGATTCGTGAACAATTCAGCACTTTCACCGTCCAATCGTAATTGTAACGTTATCCCTTCCATTTTCTACATCCTCTCAACTATGCGGGCAAGCATTTTTGTGATATAATGGTTTTAGTTATTTAAGTATGCGCCTGATTTCCGTCAGGTGCTTTTTTTTTAGTTATACAGTTACCGTTTTGGTGACTTTCTTGGTAAAAAAATATCTTGCAAAGGTTTATCAAAAAAGCTACGCAAGAAAAACATTTCATCCTGAGTAAAAGCGCTCTGTCCCTTCTCTTTCTGACGATATGCCGTCTCAGAAATTCCAAGCTTTTGAGCTAATTCTTTCTGTGTAATGCCTTTTTCTTTTCTTAGTTGATACAAATAAATTTGCACGTTCCTACCTCCTTATTTTTCTATTTGTTCCTCGCAATTCTGCTATAATAAAGCTAGAAGGGAGGTGATCTAATGCCACAAATCACCAATGATAATGTCCAAATTTGGACACTCTATATCACAGTAATCATTGCAGTTGTCGGTTTTGTTTTTAATACCATTTCACTCTGGCAAACGAAGAAAGCTACAGAGGATATGGCAAAGCCTTATATTAATGTTTATGTAGATGCCTATGCAGTTAAAAATCAACAACGTACCTATGTTTTTAAAAACTTTGGCCAAACTCCAGCATATATAGATAATATTCAGATAGATGGAGAATTGGATTCATTGAATTCTGTACACCGCTTCGGCTCACTCATCGGAAATATGATTGCACCAGGACAAAAATTTACATCATCGATACAACCAGATTATAAAGGACGAATCACACTGACAATTACCTACTCAGATAACAAGAAGCACAAATATACAGATGAGTTTATACTTGATGCTACCTTGGCATCTGCAATGCTCTACACAGTAAACGAGAGCAACAATAGCGACTCTCCTGCAACAGCTATCAGACAATCGACCATGGCTCTATTACGCGATCTACGATAGCCTCATCTCCGAATGATTTTACAGTTCAAACATCACGTAAACATTCAATTTTTATCTCAACAGTTTCATCGTCAAGTGTATTGGCGATGATTTTATTTTTTGCATCGATAACTTCGTTCAGGTCTTTGCAAATTAGTGAATAAAATACTTTAACATTTGCATTCATTATCCCTCTCTCCTTTCTCTTTTTTTCGCTCCATGAGCAACAGCCTGCCAGGGAGTCGAACCCTGGTGCTACCGATCAGGCTACATTCATTTTGTCCTGCATTCCTGCGAATGATGCATCAAATCGAATGTCATCGATTTCGTCTTGAGTGAAGCCAGCATCAAGAAGGTAACGCTCTTGACGTCCGATCTCTTCTGTCAACTCTGTCCATCCAAAAGCGAATTGACGGCAGTTGTTCCAGAATGATTCAAGCTGACCATAGAGGAAGCGTTCCTCGTATGTGTTTTGAAGCAAGGTTTCTGCAACCACTGCTTTGAAGATGTTGATTGCTTTCTCGTTTAATGTGTTCATTGTGTTTCCCTCCGGTTTATTTTGCTCTTGGATCAACAACTAGGAGGGGAATCGCGCCCCTCTACGCTACCCTAGTTTCTTTCACTTCTTCAACCTTTTCAAGAACCAAGATTGTAAGAGCCATTTCTTGAAAGTCCTTGTCATCAAATCCGATGACGTCACCGTAAACTCTGATTGCTGTCAATAGTGTGTTATACAATTCGTACATATCATCTGATGATAGCTTTTCACGATCTAGGATTTCTCCAAGTTTCAATGAGCGTTCTCTGCGATTCTTAACTTGTAAGATTTCTTTTGCTAGTGCGATTTGTTCTTGTGTTGTAAGTCCTTTATTCATTGTGTTTCCCTCCGGTTTGTTTTTTGTTATTTCCTTAAGCTTGATTTAATTATATCACCATTTTGGTGACTTGTCAACAATATTTTAATTAAAAAGTAAAAAAAGTTGCGTTTTCGGTGACTTTTTTATATAATCTACTTATAGAATTACTGAAATTGAGGTACGGAACATGGATTTGAAAAAATACATTGGAAACCAAATTAAAACCTTTCGAAAATCAGCCGGTTTTACTCAAGATGAACTTGCAAAAAGATTGAATACTACAAAACAAACAATCAGTCGATACGAAAAAGGAGAAAGAAAAGCAAATCAAGATATGTTGTTTGAGTTATGCGATATCTTCGGTGTCTCGATAGATGATTTTTTTCCTTCTCAAAAAGATAAAGGGAACTCAATCATGAATAAAGAAGAAATTGGCATTGTAATAGGCGAAAATATAAAGCAATATAGGCTTCAAAATGGTTGGACTCAACAAGAATTAGGGACTAAGATAGGGATAAGTAAAAATGCTATCGGGAATTACGAGAAAGGTTTTAGATCTCCTAAAAAGGATACAATGTTTGACTTGGCGAATGCTTTTAACATTTCGATTGATGACCTTTTCCCTCCGATTCAAAAAGACTCTTCTTCTCCCACTTCCTCCATCCAAACCATCTACGATGAACTAAACCCTCCAAGACAAGTAAAAGTCCTGAATTATGCAAAGAGGCAACTGAACGAGCAGAAAAACGAAGAAGAAACGAAGATAAACGAAGTATCGGAGGAAATTATTCAGCTCTACAGTTACGACTACTACGACCACCCAGCTTCTGCAGGTACAGGACAGTATTTGAACGATGTGCGAGTGGAACGGATTGAGTTGCCAGTAGATATCGATGCCGACTTCGTCATTCCAATCAAAGGGGACTCCATGGAGCCTGACTATCACGACGGCGACCTGGTATTCATTCAGACCAGCGTGGACTTAAATAACGGTGTTATCGGAGTATTCAACTACAACGGCGATGCTTATATCAAGCAGCTTGTCATTGATGAAGACCAAGCCTACCTACATAGCCTAAACCCAGCCTACAAAGATATGCCAATCACACCAGAGACCGACTTCCGAATTATCGGTGAAGTCGTGGATTTGTATAGAGAGAAGTAAGAATATTATTTTTTAAAATATTAAAGATTTTATTTAAAAAATAAAAAACAGTTGACTTTTTTTAAAAAAACATTTAGAATGAATTTATTAGAGAAAAAGCGTCGGGATCTCTACGGGGACCGATACGGGAAAACTCCTTCATTCTAAATAGAATGGGGGAGTTTTTTTGAAGCCATTTAAAACAATCGAGGAACAAATCGCAACACTAAAAACAAGAGTATAAATTAAAACCAGCTATTTCCAAAATGGAAATAGTTCAAATAAAAAAATCCCCACACTCTCCGAACGCCATCTTTGAGTGTGAGGTTTCAACCTTCCATGTGACAAGCAATCGAAAGGATGATAAAAAAATACAACTATAGTTTATCATAAGTTCTACACCTTTTCAACTATGCGGGCAAGCAATCGAAAAGAAAGGACATTTTATGATAAAAAAATACATTACAAAAAAAGGAGAGACTAGATACCTCTTTCAAACTTACCTGGGCATTGACCCAGCAACTGGAAAAGAAAAACGCACAACACGCCGTGGTTTTAAGACCATCAAAGAGGCCAAGGCAGCCGAACGTGATCTTCTCTTAGATGTTGAAGAAAATGGTTTTTCAAACAATGAGGATTTCCAGAACCCTACATTCGCTGAAGTTGCTGAGCTATGGCTTGAAAGCTACAAGAGCACTGTAAAACCAACAACATATCAGAACGTTAAGAAAAAACTTAATGTTATGATTGACTCATATTTTACAGATATGAAGATTCAGCAAATCAGTGTAGCTTATTGTCAAAAGGTTGCTATCAAGTTAAGTAATCGCTATATCCTATATGCTAATTACTACTCTGTCATCAGCCGTATTTTCAAGTATGCCACTTCTATTGATATCATTAAGTCAAATCCCTTAGACAAGATTATCAAGCCTAAAAATAAACCCTTAAAGGGCAAAGAAAACTACTATACAAAACAGGAACTAACGGATTTTCTTAAAGTTTCCAAAGCAAATTTTAAGCCTGTAGACTATACCTTTTTTCACTTACTCGCTTTTTCTGGCTTGAGAACTGGAGAAGCAATCGGCCTCATGTGGTCAGATGTTGACTTTGAAAATAAACGGTTAAGCATTTCTCGCACGGCTGTCGTGATTGGCAAAAAACAAACTGTCCAGGATCCTAAAACTAAAAGGAGTAAGAGGGTTATCACCTTAGATGATGAAACTCTGAATGTTTTGAAACTCTGGAAACGACAGCAAATAAAAGAATATTTCCAAGTTGGTAAAGCATACCAACATGATTCGAATTATATCTTTACGAATAATAGCGGTGGATGGCTTTTAGCTGCAACTATGAAAGTGAAGCTTAGCAGATTCTTTCGTAAACACAATAAACTTAAAAAAATTTCGCCTCACGGATTTAGGCACACACATGCTTCTCTCCTTTTTGAAGCTGGTGTTGCAGCAAAAATTATTTCAGATAGACTCGGTCACAATAATGTTCAAATCACTCTTGATATGTATACCCACATCAATGATAATCAACGTGTTGAAGTAGTTGATCAGCTCATGGATTTCATCCGCTCCAGCTAAAAGTAAAGTCGTATTCAATATCGTATTCACTTTTGGTTAACACGCTAGAAGTCCACTGTTTTCAAAGGATTAGCAAGCTATGTACTATTTATGGTATAATGAAAGAATGAAATACCCAAAAATTAATTTAAAAGAAGTTCGTCAACAAGCTAAACAGTTTCAAGCTGAACATCCACGTCTATTGCTTGTCTTTCTATTACCAAGCATTTTCCTGATTCTATCCAGCTTTATAAGTCCATTATCCCTACTTGATGAGGGGATTCTTGAGCAATCCTTCTTTACTTTTTTGATGAGCTTGATCCAGTCTTCACTCTTTCCTCTAGCAGTCGGATTTACAAGTTCTATTATCCTAGCTGGTGCTCTGTTTACAACCATTAATCTTTATAGAATTTCCGAGATAGAGCTTTCCTTTAAAGATAGCCTGTCCTTACTTGACAACCGCTTCTTCACCCAGACCTTTCTGACTCTCTTGCTCAAGCGTTTCTATCTCTTTTTGTGGAGCATCCCTAATATTTTTGGAGTCTACTTGCTCTTCTATAGCAGTGCCATGGCTCGTAAATTTGTAGAACTTCATCCCGAATTTCCAGCCGTAGACGTCACCAATTCAGATATCGAACATTTTCTGCTCACTTTTGCACTCTACTTCTTTGGTAGCGTCTTTCTGATGATTTTGGGAACCATTGCCTATCTGCCACAATACTACGCTTATTCCCAAGTAGAGCTGCTCCTATGTGATACCCTTGCAATTGGAATTGCCAAGCCAAGCCGCGTACTCAAAACCAGTCGCTTCCTTATGAAAGGCTATAAGTTCCAACGCTTCGTTCTTGATTTACAGCTACTTCCTTGGTATCTCCTTATCTGGATCAGCTTCGGAATTGCGAGCATCCCTACTTTCCCTTATATCTATAGTAGTCAATTCTTCTTTTATCAAAGATTACTCGAAATCAAGCGGAGAAAAGTTTAATGTGAATGATTAAAACCAGCACCTTCAATAGAAAGTGCTGGTTGTTTTTATTTCAAGAAAAGGATGCTCAAGAGGGCTAAAATAGCTGGCCCACCTTGCTTTAGAATGATTTTTTTATCTGCTGTTAAGGCACCATAAGCCGCTGCTCCTATGACAAATAAAACAAAGATTGTCACGATTTCAAGGCTCTGCGAGAAATAGATTCCATAAAGAAGAAATAGACCTATCAAGGCATTGTAAATTCCCTGATTCTTGAAAAGAGAGGTTACTGATGGCCTTCCTAATTCTTCCTTATCCATGTTAAAGACACGAC
The DNA here is from genome assembly GCF_047463635.1 of Streptococcus infantis. Taxonomy (GTDB): domain Bacteria; phylum Bacillota; class Bacilli; order Lactobacillales; family Streptococcaceae; genus Streptococcus; species Streptococcus infantis_W. The sequence goes on along the minus strand of NZ_JASHDL010000004.1, from coordinate 46,104 downwards.
TGGTTGTGTCCGATTGGGTTGCGATACTCTCCAAATAAAAGATATAAAAATGTTCGAGGGCAACAAGGGTTGCTAAAATAGTAGTAATGATTGACATCGTTTTCTCCTTAAAATTCTATTTTTTCTAATCCTGATACTAGTTTTGTCAACAAAGCTATCAGGTCTTGCTGCTCAGTAGAGGATAAGATGTTCTCCATCTGTTCCTTCACTCGCAAGTGATGTTTAGGCGGATTGACCAAGAGTTGATTCTTGGCTTCTTGGGTTAATTCAACTAAGACTTCTCGCTGATTGATTGGATTCCGATTGCGACTGACATAGCCCTCTGACTCCAGTATCTTAAAATGACGGGTCAAGGCTGCCTGGTCAATTTGTAACTTCTCCTGAACGGCAATCTGGTTACAGGGTGACTGTTGCAGTAAAGATTGCAGGATTTGATAGCGGGTCAAACTAATTCCCAATTGTTTCTCAAAAAGTTGAGTGATGGTCTGATCTGTTAAATGAAGCTGGTAAAGTAAATCATGCATTTTTAGTATTTTCTCCTTTCTTTGATATTTGATTTATCAATCATTGACTTATCAAGTATATTACAAATAAATTGACTTTGCAAGTCTTTTGCTTACTCCGTTAAATTAGTCTCCTAGTCACAATCCCTCAAGGCTATGTTTTTCTATTTTATGCCTGGAGTTTATTTACGCTATCTAAGAGTTTGAAAATAAAAAAAGAAGCGGAAACTCAAGTTCCCAACTTCTTAATATTCTTAGTTCATCGATACGTGAACGTGATCATAGTGGTTTTCTGTAACACTACCACGGTCTGGCATTGGATTCCAAGTGTAGGCTGGTCCGTATTTACTATCAAATGGTGCATAGAAACGTTGTTTCCAGATGATGTAGCTTATGCCACGGCTAGCCATATTTTGGATAGCATAATCTGCAATTTGGTCTCCAAGAGCAGAGCTTACTGGAACCATAAAGTCAATGGCAAGTCCTTTTCCGTGGTCTCCACTATCTCCTGGACGGTAACCACTAAATGATGTGATTCCGAACAAGTTAGCTACTTCCTCTTTAAAGGCAGCCGTTTGTGGCTGAAGACCTGCATTTTCTGATTTTGAAGCTGCAATACTTGCATAATCAGGTGCTGCTGGTGCTGCATAAGTCGCTGATGAACCTTGGCTTGCTTCAGCTTGATAAGTTGATGGTGTTGATTGAGTCTCTGCTACAGTTTCTGTAACTAGTGCTTCTGTTGTAGTCGTTTCTTTCACTACAAGTGTTTCTGCTACCGGCTCTTCTACTGGTGCTGAAACTTCTGCAACAGCTCCTGTTGTTGTTTCTGCTGCAGATTCTTCTGCTGGTGTTGCAACTTCAGTAGTGGTTTCTACTACTGACTCTTCTACCGGTGCTACAACTTCTGTAACAGCTGCTTCTGCGACTGGCTCAGCTACAGTTGTTTCTGCGACTGGTTGAGTTAAATCTTCAACCTGTACAGTTTGGTCATCTACAGTGACTTGGTTGGTTGTCAAATCTGCTGTTGCAGTTGTGCCTTCGCCTCCTTGAACTGCATCAGGGGTTTGAATTTCAACCTCTGTCACTTCTTCTTTTTCATTGACAGTTGTTGTAAGGACTGTCTCAGGGAAGATCAAATCAATATTGCTGATCTTGTTCAGGTTAGCAAGAACGGTCACATCCACTCCCAAAGCTTCGGCAATGGTACTTAAGGTATCACCATACTGAATCGTATAGCTTGTTTTATTCTCATTCTTAGTAACATCGTTTTGAATTTGCTCAACACTACGCGCTGTCCACACTAATTCTTCTGCTTGGGTTGCCAATACAGGGGCAAGGGATAAGGCTACTGTTGATGCTAAAATAATTCTTTTCTTCATACTATCAAACTCCTTTTCAAATGTAGTACCTGTCTATCATAACACAAAGAAAATAGAAAAAAAGCCCTTTTGGGGCTATTTAACAGAACTGTACATTCGTTGTAACAAATCACATTACTTGAAATAGTTTGTTAGTTTCTTGTCATCAGGCTGACACATTCTTCTTGCAGAAAATTCTAGAAGGAAAGCGAGCTAATGTCTTCTAAATGCTCTATCTGTTGATTACAAGTTGCAGGAGAGGCAAGAAAATTGATACTCTGGATGCCACTGTTTTGAGCAAATTCGATATCCAAAGTCCGATCGCCGATATAATAAGTCTGCTGAGGATCTAGTTCATACTTATCTAGAAGATAAATCGCAGCTTCTGGACTAGGCTTCCGAGAAAAGCCACTTTGATTGGTTAAAATTTCTGTGAAATAGTGGGCCAAACCCAAATTCTCCAAAATTGTAAAAGCATTGTCCCCTTTATGGGTATAAACAAACTGCTCAATTCCTTGCTGGTCTGCCCAAGCTAAGATTTCACGCGCCCCCGGCATCAGAACAACTTGAGCATTCTTCTCAGCCAAACTCTGAGCACGAACCTGATTGAGCATATCAGCATCCAAGCTTCTTTCTTCTCCCACCTTTTCCAACAGATCTTGAACGGAAGTTTTTAGAATAAAGGCACGAACCTCAGCCTTATCATAAGGAATGTCAAACTGGGCAAAAGTCTCTTCGATTCCTGCTAAGATAGCCTCATAAGAGTCTAACAAGGTCCCATCTAAATCCCAGATAAATCCAATTTTTTTCATATGTCATCCTTTCAAAGAGATATATTGCTTATAACGATAGCGCAGGAAGAACCAGCGAAAACCATTATCCAAAAGCGTTCCTGCCCAAATACCAGGCAAGCCCCAACCAAGAACAATTCCCATCAGATACCCTGTTCCGATACGGATACACCACATTCCGATACTTGTCGCATAAAAGGGGAGGCGTGCATTTCCCAACCCCTGCCAGACAGCTGTATAAATGACTGTTCCCGTCGTCATAGGAGTTCCTAGTAGTGAGAACAGCGTCACCAAAACACTGGCTTTAATGGCCGCAGGATCACTAGTGTAGAGGTGACTTAGGGGCGTTCCAAGAGCATAGATACTAAGTGTTAAGGGCAACATGAGAAAGAGCGATAGCCAAAAAGTTTGCTTACTTAAGTTGTCTACCCTTGCCCAATCATCTTCTCCAACTGCTCGAGCCACCTGCATGACTGTTGCTGTAGCGACACCAAAGGCTGGCATATAATTAAACTGAGTCAAGACTTCACCGATTGCATTTCCTGCGACTGCCTCCGTCCCAAAGGAAACAACCAAGGCAATAATGACCACATCACCAGCTCGCATCATGAGACGCTCTCCCGCTGCAGGTAAAGCCAAAGTCAGCAAGTCTTTATCCAGTCCAAACCTTGGTTTCGTATATGGAAGTTTTAATTGTGAGCACAAAATGATAACTCCGACCAAACGAGACAAAATAGTTCCCCAAGCTACACCAGCTATGCCCATATCAAGAACAAAAATAGCTAGACTTGAAAAGAGAATATTCAAGGCATTGGATAAAAGACTCACATAAAGGGGAAGACGCGGATTATGGGTGGCGCGAATCAAGGCTCCTAGACTAGTCATCAAGCCCAAGAGGACGATTGTTCCACCGACCAAAGCTAGGTATAGTCCTCCACTCTCAGCCACAGCCGCTTCTGTCCCCAAAAGACCAATCATCTCTTGACCGGCAAAGATGGACAAGAACCCTAAAATCAAGCTCAAAAGCAAGGTTATCTTGAGCGCTTCTGTCACGTGGTAGGCTAGTCTAGACTGGTCCTTCTGCCCCAAACTTTTGGAAATAACACTGGAAATCGCAGCTCCTAGAGCAATAAAAATCGCTTGGTAAATGGTGATAATGTTACCCGCTACAGACACACCCGAAATGGCGATTAAGCCTAGATGTGCTACCAGATAACTATCCACCATTCCCATAAGCATCTGTAAAAAATTTTCACCCATGGCTGGCAGAGCTATGTTGAGAATGTCTTTATATTTCTTAAACAATCCTTCCTCCTGATGAAAAGAAACTCAGTTAGTTTCCCAACCGAGTTTACTTCCTCTGTTTTAAAGTCCTAGATAAGATTCTACTGCAGTCTGCATCTCTGATGCTGCAACAGTTGTCTTGTGACGAACTGGAGCTGTTTCAAGGCCATCCACTGCTGGTGGCACTGCTACTCCTGAGATTTCATGTAATTGAGCCAAGGCTTCAAAGTCGCTAAGACCTGATTGTCCAGTTACAGCTTCTACTGCAACGACTGGGAATTTGTAAGGACTAGCTGTTGAAGCAATCACCGTCTTAGTCACATCGCCTGTTGCTGCTTGGTATTTTTTAAATACGGCTGAAGCAACTGCTGTATGAGGATCCTCGATATAAGAATCTGACTCGTAAACACGCTTGATTTCTGCTGCGGTTTCCGCTTCTGTCGCATACTCTGCCGCAAAAAGATCAAGAATCTCTACATCAAAATCTTTCAATTCATACTGACCTTGAGTGTTCAAGGCATCCATGAGTTCAGCTGTCTTAACCGCATCATTACCCAAAAGATGGAAAATCAAGCGCTCCAAGTTTGAAGATACCAAGATATCCATAGACGGACTAGTGGTCACCTTAAACTCGCGCTTCTTGTCATAGACACGAGTTTTAAAGAAGTCTGTCAAGACATTGTTGTCATTTGAAGCACAGATTAGTTTCCCAACTGGCAGACCGATTTGTTTAGCGTAAAAGGCAGCCAAGATGTTCCCAAAGTTTCCTGTCGGAACGGTGAAGTTGACCTTGTCACCAGCCTTAATCTCGCCAGTTTTAACAAGCTGAGCGTAAGCATACACATAATAGACAATCTGTGGTACCAAACGGCCAATGTTCATAGAGTTGGCTGATGAAAATTGCAACTTGTTAGCTGCTAATTTTTCACGAAGGGCCACATCATTGAACATATGCTTCACATTAGTCTGAGCATCGTCAAAGTTTCCATCAATAGCGATAACATGAGTGTTGTCACCAGTTTGAGTGGTCATTTGCAACTCTTGTACCTTGCTGACACCATCTTTTGGATAAAAGACGATAATTTCAGTTCCAGGAACATCCGCAAATCCTGCCATAGCAGCTTTCCCAGTGTCCCCAGATGTCGCTGTCAAAATGACAATCTTGTTTTCCAAGCCATGTTTCTTAGCTGCCGTTGTCATAAAGTATGGCAAGATAGACAAGGCCATGTCTTTAAAAGCAATGGTTGAACCATGGAAGAGTTCCAAGTTGTATTGACCATCAAGTTTGACAAGAGGAGCAATGGCTGGAGTATCAAACTTGCTATCGTAGGCGTTGGTAATACAGTAGTCCAACTCCTCTGCTGTAAAGTCATCCAAGAAGGCTGACAAAACAAGCTTGGCTACTTCTTGGTAAGAAGCGTCCTTTAATGTGTCAAAATCCAAATCTACCTTTGGATAACTAACCGGAGTAAACAAACCTCCATCTGTTGCCAAACCTTGCAAAATCGCTTGGCTGGCTGTTACGGTATTTTTTGCGTCTCGCGTTGATTGATAAACTAATGTCATAAATCTCTATCCTTTATCTATAGTCTCATCCATTATAACATGATTTTTCAGAAAATTCTTCCTTTATAAGAAAATTATAGAGTCATTTTTTCTTTCAAAGGCTCTAAATAGGTCATTTCTTGCTGACCTCTCATTTCAAGACCTTGCTCTGCTATAGCTAGTAAGTCTTTTGAGAATTGAACAATTCCAGCTGTTTCCTCATCTGAAAGCTGTTTCTTAGAAAACTGGCGTCTCAAAGATTTGTAGTCACGACCAAATCTCTCAAAGAAAGGTGCTGTTTCTAGGTATGTTTCAAGCTTGTCTAGATTCACCAGCAAACCTAGATGAAAGGCAGCCGACGCAAAAGTGCGGTCTAGTGGTTGCGTACAAACACTACGAAATTCGACCGTCCCTCGAGTTGTTAAGTCTTGATATTGGTAACTACGGTGCGTTTGAAAATCCTTCTCTTGAGGAACAAGCAGAGTTTCTTTTCCATTTAGAGTATAGGCCGAAACTTCCTCAGTAGCTAGGTAATCTCTAGCCCGAATCGGAGAAAAATAGTAGGTTTCCCCATCTCGTTCTGCTGTAAAAATCGCAGAGCGGTCGAGATAATCAAAGAAATCATCCTCATCTTTGAAGAGTCTGGCATTGACACCAACATTCTCTGGATAAATCCCATGCATGGAGTCTTCCCAAAAGATATCTCGTGAAATCTGAGTATCCCAGTCTGCTCCTGAAAACTCAGAATTGGCAAATAAGAAAGCTTTGGCTGCCTCAAGCTGAGTGAAAGCATTGATGACACGTAGGTAGTTAGCAGTCGATACGTCCAACTGAACTTGACTCCCACAGATAAAGGCTCCATATTGGGGAAAGTCATACAAATCAGCACTCTCTTGGCGACTTCCCATCTGCAGATAAGCCATCAGCATCTGGTAGCGTGGATAAGCCACAGGGCGATTGTCATTCTGATCCCAGCTTGGATGAATCCCCCAGCCCTGGATAGCATGATCCTTTTCGCCTAGTTTTTCCTGAATAACCTTCATATAAGCTTGAAATCGTCCTTGGACCTCTTGGATTTTCTGGGCTCTGCCAAAGGCAAACTCCAAGGTCGTGTAGGAAACCTCAAACAGAATCCGATCCTGACTCTTTGGTTCTACAAGTTGAATTGGATTGCCATCCTGGTCTTCCTTTTCAACTTCCAGACCGAGAACACCAACCAAAAAGTGCATCAATTCTTTGCTGACTTCAATATCGGTAGCTTGCCCATTTACTTGAACGATAGGAAACTCCAACTCAATCCCAATATAGAGGTCTGGATTTTCTTTGATATTTTTTAAATAACGGCTTTTCAATATCTGAATAGAAGGGGACATAGATACCTCTCACTCTAAATTCTCTTACTAGAAAGATCAATTGCTTTCTATATTATACCAAAATCCCCTCGAGAAAGAACTCAGAAAAATTGCTGAAAACCTTCAAGAGGCGATATAAAGTCAACTTTTCTAGCGTTTATAGGTATTTACTCGCCAATGCATCAATCTTACTTGTTCAATTTTCACAGTCTTATCAACCGGTTAAGCGATTACATGGTTTTTTACCTCAAAACCATTGTACTATAGTAAATATTGTGATACACTTCACATATAAGTAAATAAGAGGGCGGTTCAAATTCGACTTCACTTGAAAACCTCTCAAGCCAAGCCCCTTTTCCTCTGCACCTCAACGACTAATCAAGGAGGATAGCTATGAAAGCTGTTGTTGTAAATCCAGAAGGCACTGGTGTTGCTATTGAAGAAAAAGTTCTCCGTCCACTCGAAAATGGGGAAGCTCTTGTAGAAGTTGAGTACTGTGGTGTCTGCCACACTGACCTCCACGTTGCCCATGGTGACTTTGGTAAAATTCCAGGACGCGTTCTTGGTCACGAAGGTATCGGTATCGTCAAAGAAGTTGCTCCTGATGTAAAAAGCCTCAAAGTTGGCGACCGTGTCAGCGTAGCTTGGTTCTTTGAAGGCTGTGGTATGTGTGAATACTGTACAACCGGACGCGAAACTCTTTGCCGTTCCGTAAAAAATGCAGGCTACTCAGTTGACGGCGGTATGGCGGAACAATGTATCGTAACTGCAGATTATGCTGTTAAGGTACCAGAAGGGCTCGATCCAGCCCAAGCTTCTTCTATCACTTGTGCCGGTGTTACTACATACAAGGCTATCAAAGAAGCAAAAGTTGAACCAGGCCAATGGGTTGTCCTCTATGGTGCTGGAGGTCTTGGTAACTTGGCTGTCCAATACGCTAAAAAAGTATTCAACGCTCACGTTATCGCAGTTGACATCAACAATGATAAACTTGCCCTAGCTAAAGAAGTTGGTGCTGATATCGTGATTAACGGTCTTGAAGTCGAAGACGTTCCAGGCCTTATCAAAGAAAAAACAAACGGTGGTGCTCACTCAGCTGTCGTAACAGCTGTATCAAAAGTTGCCTTCAACCAAGCAGTTGACTCTGTTCGTGCAGGTGGTCGTGTAGTAGCTGTTGGACTCCCATCTGAAATGATGGATCTAAGTATCGTCAAAACAGTTCTTGACGGTATTCAGGTCATCGGTTCCCTTGTTGGAACACGTAAAGATTTGGAAGAAGCCTTCCAATTTGGTGCAGAAGGTCTCGTTGTTCCAGTCGTTCAAAAACGCCCTGTCGAAGATGCCATTGCTGTCTTTGATGAAATGGCTGCTGGAACCATCCAAGGTCGTATGGTTCTAGACTTTACTCACTAAGATAAATAATAAATGCCAAAACGAGGTCGGGACAGAAAATCCCACCTCGTTTTTTTGTAATAAAATTTTGACACGACAACTAATTGGACTTGGGGCATTTTTTAGACGCCCAAGAGCACTACTGACGTAAACTTCCTAGTCCCTCTGCTTTTTTATATTAAATTTTTTTACCATTTTATAGATGATTTTATAAAAATTTGATATATCAATATTTGTAAAAATGGAAATTTGAGATTTTTTTCACTCTTTATTATAATTAGTTGCTTTTTTTCTGAAATCGATTTATACTTAAGGAGTCTTAAAGTTTTCTTAAACTACAAGTCAAACATTTTATAAGGAGGAATGACAATAATGAGTATCGGAATCATTATTGCGAGCCACGGTGAATTTGCCGCGGGTATTCATCAGTCAGGATCAATGATCTTTGGTGAACAAGAAAAGGTTCAAGTTGTAACCTTTATGCCAAACGAAGGTCCAGATGATTTATACGCCAAATTCAACAATGCTGTGGCTGCATTTGACGCAGAAGATGAGGTTCTAGTCTTGGCTGACCTTTGGAGTGGATCTCCATTTAACCAAGCTAGCCGCGTAATGGGAGAAAATCCTGAGCGTAAATTTGCCATCATCACAGGACTTAACTTGCCGATGTTGATTCAAGCCTACACAGAGCGCCTTATGGATGCTAATGCTGGAGTGGATAAAGTCGCTGCGAACATCATTAAAGAAGCCAAAGATGGCATCAAGGCTCTTCCAGAAGAGCTAAACCCAGCTGAGGAAGTTACAACTGCTGCAGCTGCTCCTGTAGCCCAAGCTGCTATTCCAGAAGGAACAGTTATCGGAGACGGTAAATTGAAAATCAATCTTGCTCGTCTTGACACACGTCTTCTTCATGGACAAGTCGCAACTGCTTGGACACCAGATTCAAAAGCTAACCGTATCATCGTTGCTTCAGATAACGTTGCAAACGACGATCTTCGTAAAGAGTTGATCAAACAAGCTGCTCCTAACGGAGTAAAAGCTAACGTTGTACCAATCAAAAAATTGATTGAGGTTGCAAAAGATCCTCGTTTTGGTGAAACACACGCCCTTATCTTGTTTGAAACACCTCAAGATGCCCTTCGTGCTATCGAAGGCGGTGTGCCAATCAAGACTCTTAACGTTGGTTCAATGGCTCACTCAACTGGTAAAACAATGGTCAATAACGTATTGTCAATGGACAAAGACGACGTTGCTACATTTGAAAAAATGCGCGACCTTGGCGTTGAATTTGATGTACGTAAAGTACCAAACGACACTAAAAAAGATTTGTTTGACTTGATTAGCAAAGCTAACGTTCAATAATTAACATTAAATAGAAAAGGAATAAAACCATGTCAGATATTTCATTCATTTCTGCTATCTTGGTTGTAGTTGTTGCCTTCTTCGCAGGTCTTGAAGGTATCCTCGACCAATTCCAATTCCATCAACCAATCGTAGCATGTACCCTTATCGGTCTTGTAACTGGTAACCTCGAAGCAGGGGTTATGCTTGGTGGATCACTTCAAATGATCGCCCTTGGTTGGGCTAACATCGGAGCTGCCGTAGCTCCTGACGCTGCCCTTGCCTCTGTTGCTGCTGCAATCATCATGATCAAAGGTGGTAACTTTACTACTGAAGGTATCGCAGTCGCAACTGCAACTGCAATCCCTCTTGCAGTAGCTGGACTTTTCTTGACTATGATCGTTCGTACAATCTCAGTTGGTTTGGTTCACACTGCTGACGCTGCTGCTAAAGAAGGAAACATTACAGCTGTTGAACGCGCTCACTACTTTGCCCTTGCTCTTCAAGGTCTACGTATTGCTATCCCAGCTGCACTCTTGCTTGCAATGCCAACTGAAGCCGTTCAAGGCGTATTGGAACTTATGCCAGAATGGCTTAAAGGTGGTATGGCTGTCGGTGGTGCTATGGTCGTTGCCGTTGGTTACGCTTTGGTTATCAACATGATGGCTACTCGTGAAGTATGGCCATTCTTCGCTATCGGTTTTGCTCTTGCAGCAATCTCTCAATTGACTTTGATTGCCCTTGGTGTCATCGGTGTTGCCCTTGCCTTCATCTACCTCAACCTTTCTAAACAAGGTGGAAACGGTGGCGGAGGAGCTGCAACTTCTAACGATCCAATCGGTGATATCCTAGAAGACTACTAGAAAGGGGAACAATCATGGCTGAAAAAATTCAATTATCAAAATCAGATCGCCAAAAAGTTTGGTGGCGTTCACAATTCCTTCAAGGTTCTTGGAACTACGAACGTATGCAAAACTTGGGTTGGGCTTACTCTTTGATCCCAGCTATCAAGAAACTTTACACTACTAAAGAAGACCAAGCTGCTGCTCTTGAGCGTCACCTTGAGTTCTTCAACACTCACCCATACGTAGCTGCTCCAATCATGGGGGTTACTCTTGCACTTGAAGAAGAACGCGCTAACGGTACTGAAATCGATGACGCTGCTATCCAAGGTGTTAAGATCGGTATGATGGGACCTCTTGCTGGTATCGGTGACCCAGTCTTCTGGTTTACAGTACGTCCTATCCTCGGTGCCCTTGGTGCATCACTTGCTGCGACTGGTAATATCGTCGGACCACTTCTCTTCTTCTTTGGATGGAATGCAATCCGTATGTCTTTCCTTTGGTATACACAAGAGTTTGGTTACAAGGCTGGATCTGAAATTACTAAAGACATGTCAGGTGGTATCTTGAAAGACATCACTAAAGGAGCTTCAATCCTTGGTATGTTCATCCTTGCCGTTCTTGTACAACGTTGGGTATCTATCAACTTCACTATCAACCTTCCAGGTAAACAATTGTCAGAAGGTGCCTACATCAACTTCCCAGAAGGTGCTGTTACAGGTGGAGAATTGAAGGGTATTCTTGGACAAGCACTTAGTGGTTTGAGCTTGGATAGTGTTCAACCACAAACCCTTCAAGGTCAGTTGGACTCATTGATCCCAGGACTGATGGGACTTCTCCTTACTTTCCTTTGCATGTGGTTGCTTAAGAAAAAAGTATCTCCAATCACAATCATTCTTGCCCTCTTTGTAGTTGGTATCGCAGCTCGTTTCTTCGGTATCATGTAATCTCGGTGAGAATTTACAAACAAAAAAAGAATCAGGTTTATCACCTGATTCTTTTGGCTCTTTGTCAAATAGTGTTGATGAAGAACCTAATGAAAAAAGAATCCAACAAAAATTGGACTACCTGTCTCCGGTTGGATACCGAAGACGGTAGCCCTAGGGTGTTTTTATTAAATTCTCACTTTTTGGGGTCAGTCCCTAAGCCTGATAGTAATTTTTTGTTCATACTATTCCCCTTTAGTCATTTACTACTTTAAGTTGCATTGCTTTAGCTACTTCTTCTGCCTTTGATCCCTTAGGTGTATGGATTTCTACATCTGGGTTACAGTTATCCACAAAATAGAAGTATTCTGTAATTTCTGTTACACTTGCTGGAATTGTAATAGATTTAATTGATGATGTCCCCCAGAATACTAATGTTCCAATACTCTTTGTTCCTTCTGGGAATACAACTGATTCTAATGAACTGTCAGAGTTGAAAACATCATCTTCTACTGTTTCTATTGACTTACCAAAGTGGACATACTTTAACTTATTGTCAATCGTAAACGCACCTTTTCCAATATATCGTACTGTATCTGGTAAAACGATTGCCTCACAATGTTTCAAGTTCGCAAGACCACGTTCTCCAATTGCGATAACAGGTTTACCTTTAATTTCCTTTGGTACACGAACAACCTTATCGTCAGAAGTACAACTATAGATGACATAACCTTCTTCCTATAAATATACGCATGTTAATATATTAATATATTTAAAGATTTATAACTATAGTTCCTTAATTTTCCCAGTAAAAAAACGAAAGGCACCACAAGTTATTTATGTGTTTTCTTTAAACGATTCATGTACTTCTGTCGCAACTTCTCACCCGCCTTTAATTGCGGTTGCGATAGATTGAGGACCTAAATATGCATCCCCTGTTATTAGTTCATTTCTATTGTATTCTGATGTTGACCGAAAGTCAAATTTTTACCTTTCATCTAGAACACTAAAGTCTACTTTTGTTCAATTGCTGCAACGACAAGGTCACATGGAATAATATGTTCACTACCTGCCACTTCATGCGTTGATCTTCTTCCACTTTCATCTGATTCACCAAGTTCCATTGTAATAACCTTTACACCAGTTACTTTCCCACTCTCATCACGCAATACTTCTTTAATATTCTCTAAGAAATGGAATGTAACACCTTCATTGTGTGCATCTTTGATTTGTAGTGTAGCTTCTAGTATATTGTTCATATGGTCATCATTCTTTTGTTTTAGGTTTCAGCGCTTTTAATATAATGGATGTTGGCCTTTTTGTATACACTAAAATAGGGTTGGTGGAAAATTTCCATCAACCCTAAAAATTATAGAACCACACAAAACCCTGACCAGAGATGGCCAGGGTTTTGTATTTCAAAAATTATTCTGTAAATTCTATAGTTACTTTTACTTCAGAATCCATTGAAGAAAATATTGTTTTATAATAATTGATTGCAGATTCTTTAATTTCACTCTTAAATTTATCTAAATACTCTGCTTGTTTATCACTAGAAAGTTGGTTAGCGACCAATTTCCCAGTATCAATATCTTCTGTAGTTCCACTTAATAACTCTCCATGACTATCATATAAATCATAAGGATTATCTTTTGAAAGTTCAACACCAATTACTTCCAATTTTGGAACAATAACCTTATATTCTTTTTCGCTTATTTGTTCAACCTTTACACTACTTTTAATTCCAAATTTAGCTTTATAATTTAAAATTACTAATGCTGCTTTTTTAGAGAACGGCACATCAAACCCAAAAACTTGAGTTGTTTTTGTTTCAGAAATAATTTCATTAATTCCCGCATTCAAAAATACAACTTCATTCACTTTTTCAATACTTTCGATATTAATTGACGATTTGACTTCTGATTTATGTTCCTTAGGTAAGAAAAATAGCACTCCAATAGCTATAATAGCTATTAATACCACATTCAATAGTACACTAAACATATTAACTTTCTTCTTTAATATAGACAAGATAAAAAAACCTCACTTTAAATAATCTATCTAAATTTTACACATTCTAAAGAAAATAGTCAATATTTTTTCGTACTATCTTCTAAAATTAATTGTGCCTATTAAAAATGAAATTAGTTTGTTGCATTTGATTATATTTTTTGAACACCAAATCCATTTAAAATTGAGTGCTATTTTGAGCACTAAAAAAGGGCTCTTTGTCAAATAGTGTTGATGAAGAAATTTAGGAAGGGATTAAGCAACTAATTGTTGCTTAATTCCTTTTTGTTTTGGGTCAAACATTTTTGTTATTAAAATAATCCTATTTCTAAAATGGTAATAGTTTCTAAAGCCGTAGGCATTTCTTTTAAGCACTTTTATTTTATTGTTTATTCCTTCAATAGGGCCATTTGTTCTAGTTGGATACTCACAAGTATTTTGAATATATGGCAAGTAAGTCATAAGAGTCTTTAATACTCTTTTTAAACCAGGAGATAGGTCTAATTGCGTAGCTGCTTCAATCGTTTCTTTGAATTCTATATAATCTCTATCCTGTATACATTCACGAAGTGAATGTACAACCTCATAATCATTTTTAAGAGATGGATTTTTTTCTAAGATATAATCTACGATTCCTTTACTTGTTATGAAGCTTTCAAAAAGCTTATAACGATTATATTTATAGTTCTGAAGTTCATTAGAGTTCTTTAAAATTAACTTCCAATAATGTTTTAACTTTCGATATAATTTAGAGTCTTTATAGCGATGCTTATTCATGACACGTACCCGAGTTCGATTTAATTCTCTATTTAAGGCTTGTACGATATGAAAAGGATCAATGATAATTTTAGCGTTAGGAAACATTTCTTTTATTAATTGAATGTACGGTAAGTACATGTCGATGGAGATAGTTTTTACCTTTAATCTAGTCTTAGGCTCAAAACGATGAAAATACTTTTTCAAGCTGTAAGATTTTCTATCTCGTACAACATCGACCAGCTTGTGTGTAGTGCTATCACAAATAATGAAGCTCATATTACTATCGGAAGATTTGACGGATTTAAATTCATCAAAACACAAATGCTCAGGTAAATCGTGTAATGGTTTAATCTTTAGTAAACGTGTTGTATCATCTATGATACGTCTTACCGTATGAACTGAAACATTTGTTTCTTTTGCGATATAGGTTTCAGATACTGTTTCACTTATTTTTGATTTAATTTCGTTTTTTAAGCGTTTAGAGATATGACAGTGTTTTTCTACGATTCGACTAGTGTCTGCGGTAAATGAAGAGCCGCATTCTCTACAGAGAAATCTCTGCTTGCGTAGATTTAAGTAGGCCGCTAGGCCTGAAACAGAACAGAGAGTGATACGAGATGTTTTCGTGCCGTTTTTAACGATATTATTATTTCGGCTAACACACCCACAAACGGTACAAAATTCTGGTTTATGCGTATAAGTAGCTGCATAAAATAAAGATTTTCTCTTTTTAAATATCTTCTCTTGAACTTTATTATCCCAAATAATGTTTTTATCTTTGATTTGTAGTGTAGCTTCTAGTATATTGTTCATATGGTCATCATCCTTTTGTTTTAGGTTTCAGCGCTTTTAATATAATGGATGTTGGCCTTTTTGTATACACTAAAATAGGGTTGGTGGAAAATTTCCATCAACCCTAAAAATTATAGAACCGTTCTTTTTATATCTCATTTATTCAGCCAAGGCACCCATTGGATCCCATGGTGCAAGGACGATTGGTTCTGCTTCATAGGCAGCTTGTTCTTCTGCTGTTAGTAATTCCTTACGAACAACAATTTGGTAAGTGTACTCGTCCATCCAAGCATCTGAAGCAACAAAGTAACCATCTGTACCGACCTTGTCTCCCCATGAGTTTTCAACTTTCCACTTGATTGATTTGCCATTTTCATCCAAATCAACACCTGTCAAGACCATGGCGTGGGTCATCAAGCTTTCGCTGTAGTCCAAACGTCCAGCCTTGTCTTGAGTGAGTTGAATGTCCATGCTTGATTCAAAGTCATAAACATCTGTCGCAAGGATTCCCGCTTTACGGTTGCTGATCTGGCCGACATCAGAACCAAACCAAACAGTCTCTCCTGCTTGCATTTGAGCAATCGCTAATTCTTTCAAGCGCTCCATTGGAACGTTGATGTAACGAACCGCACGGCTACCAACGACATTCCCCAACATCTCAACTGTGTAAGATTTGCCGTAAGGCTTATCAGCAGTTGGGGCATTGATAACAGAAACGTAGTCTTCTAGAGGAAGATTGACATATTTCTTGTAAAACTCCTGTGGCGTGATACCCTTTTCGCTTTGGTAGTTGTTATCTTTATCGCGATAAGCAAAGTCAAATTTACGTGGTGGAAGCCCTAATGACATGGCAAGGAAGTTAAAAATTTCTTGCAAGAGGTCTTCTTTCTTAGCTTGAACAGTCTCTTGGTCTGCACCAGAAGCGAGCAAGTCTCGCAAAATTTGAGCATCCTGGCGAAGCAATTTGTTGAGAATGGCATTTAGCTCGCGGCTATTGCTAGATGAGATAGACTCAGGGTAAACCGACTTGGGCACGACACCATATTTCTCGAAGAGGGACACTACCATATCCCACTGACCGCCATCTTGTTGTGGAGTTTGGAGTAGGAAGCTAACCTTGCGGCTTGTCAATTCTTGGTCAGCAGTCGCAATGACTTGCTCCAAGAACCAGTTAGATTTTTCATACTTGTCCCAGAAGAAGGTGTGGGCTTGTGACAATTCAAAGTTTTCAAGTTTGTATTGAGAGATGAGTTTGTGGCGGAAAGTATTGAGGGCTGCAAACATCCAGCAACGACCAGAAGCCTTCTGGTTAGTGACCTTGTCCTTAGTCAAATCAAGTGAGAAAACAGGTGTGTTATCTACATGGCTTTGGCGACGCTCAAGGGCTGCAAAGATTCCATTGTGGCTAGCAGCATTTTCGATAGCTTGGTATTTGACATTTGCTTCATAGTTGGCAAATAATTTATCTGTAAATGATTCTTGAATCGCGTTCATAAAATCCTCCTTTTTATTCTACAGTCTATTATAACGCTTTTCACAAAGGAAGCAACCAAAAACTGAAAAAGGCAAGGATATTTTCCTCACCTTTTTCAAAGATTACACAGTTTACCCAACACTTTCGAGTAAGCCTTCTAATTCCTCTTTAGTTAAGCGACGCCATTCCCCACGCTTTAGATTTTCATCCAAGGTCAAAGTTCCCATGGTCAGACGTTGCAAGTCCACCACTTCCTTGCCACAGTAGGCTACCATCCGTTTGACCTGGTGGAATTTCCCTTCTGCAATGGTCACTCGAACCAGGCTTTCTTCCTTTTCCCTATCAATAGACACAAGCTCCAGTTTGGCAGGCTGACAGGTAAAGTCCTTGAGCGGAATCCCCTGAGCAAATTTCTCTACATCCTCTTGGGTCATAATTCCCTTGACCTGCGCTAGATAAGTCTTATCCACATGGCGTTTAGGAGAAAGAAGAGCATGAGCCAGTTGGCCATCATTGGTCAAGAGCAAGAGTCCATGCGTATCGATATCCAAACGCCCTACTGGGAAAACTTCCTTTGAACGAGCTAAATCATCTAACAAATCCAACACAGTCTTATGTTTAGGATCTTCAGTCGCTGAGATAACCCCCTGGGGCTTGTTCATCATATAGTAAACAAACTCCTCGTACTCTAGCTTTTGCCCGTCAAAACAAATCTCGTCTGTCTCTTCATTGATTTGTAGCTTGGCAGATTTTTCCTTTTTACCATTGACCGTCACGCGCCCAGCCTTTAGAAAGTTTTTAACCTCTGTCCGACTTCCTACGGCGCAGGCAACCAAATATTTATCTAATCTCATAGCACTATTATACCATGAACAAGCTTAATCTTAGGACAAAAAAATAAGCCGCCTGATTGGGCGACTTTATTTTATAGGGAGATTATTATGAAAAATTTTTAGGAGTTAAAGTTAAGGTCTTCTTAACTTATGCTTATAGTATAAGCTAGTTTCCTAAAAGTTTTCTTAAAATATTCTCCTAAAACTTAAATTTCTTTAAATGATTACTTTTAAAGTCAATCATTATCTCCATAAAACTATAGCTTATGCAAACGATAAGACCATAAAGAGGATAAGCAACACAAATAAGGCTAAGCTAACAAACAGAGTTAGGACTTTAACAAGCGTATTACTTTGCCAATAGCTGGGCTTTCCGATATTACTAGTAGCATCCGTAGAAAAGATTTGAGTTTGTCTTGGTTGAATGGTCACAAGGATAATTAAGGAAATAGCTAAAATAATGGTTAAAATTATCAATAGTTCAGTCATTTAACTACCTCAAAAGCCCTATTAAAGTAAACAGTAAACCAATCAAAATCATTATTCCTAGCAAGATTGAAAAAATTTTATTTATTTTTTCACCTCGAGTCGATTTTTCCTTTTTAATCGGTTGCTGTTTCATCTCTTCCATGCGACCTTCAACATCTTGATAAAATAGATCTTTTTTAGCCATGGCTTTCTCCTAAAATGGTTTCCATCCGTTCCTGATACATGATTGGATCCACATAATTGGCATGGTAACCTTGTTCTCCAAGAGCTCGTCCCATCTCCTTAACGTTAGAAAGAGCTAATTCAATAGTTTTAATCATGCCATCAACTGCCTCCTTAGCGAAAATATGATTTGGAGCTGTATAGCGACGGTTATGGGCAGTTTCTTCAAAAGCTAGGACCAGTTGGTTGTGTTCAAAGGCCTGGCGAACAGCCTGAAGAAGTTCATTCCCATAGTTGATATCCAAATAGATATCTGATAACTGATAAAGCTCCTGAATCTTCTGGGGACTGGCATTTTGATAGAGTACAACATTCGGATAGCGGAGCATATCCATCAACTTAGCTGACATTTCTGTCACTGCTGCGATTCGGAAAGTGACCCTTGGTAAACTCTCCACTAATTTTTCGACTTGCTCTAGTTGATCCGAATTGGTCACTATCAGGGCATCAGGTCGAACAAAATTATCACGCTTAAAGTGATAATGATAGCCTAAGTGATTAAACTTATGATGGAATTTTGCATCCGTCAATTGCAGAGCGCGTTCATAAGTCGCATAATCTGGAATGATAATGGTCTTAGCTCGAAGCTGGTCATTCTCCAAGATCAGTTGCATATTTCCAGGAATATGGTCCTGCAATGGTTCTTGCCAAACTAGGATATCCTGACCTGATTTTTCTGGAAAATGGAAGGAAGTCAAAAACGATGTAGATAGGGTATTAAAGAGAAGGTGGTCTAGATTCACTTTCAAACCTTGTAAGAAGTCTATGATAAAGGCCACTCGACCAGAAAAATGGCGCAAGCCTTGCCCTTCCAAGGTTAACAGAATATCACCTGTGACATGGTTTTCCAAAATAACTTCTTTTTGATCTACGTTCCGATAAGAAGTCATGATAGCTTGACCAGAAGCATCAAAGGTAGTCTTAGCAAAGCAAGCTCCAAAACGATTGTAGTGATCTACTTGAAAGATCCGACCTGCTGGTGTTTTCCATTCGACTTTTTTCACCAAACGAGCCTGTAAACCATCTGCAAAATGAATCACTGCTCGTTCTTGATTGAGGTCATTGATGGTCCCAAATTGATTATTCCCAGCAATCTCCCAAAAGTCTGGTACAGGAACTTGGTTAAAATACAAGGGTTTACCGCTATCATAACCCAAATAATAGGTGAAAGGTGAGACAACTCCATCTGGCAAAAATCCATCGGGTTCAATAACCACAGCCAAATCAGACAGTCCTGCTTCAGTCAGACTATAGTGCAAATCTTGGCTTTCTTGATTATATACATCAAATAACTGAATCATCCACTACCTCCTTGATTGTATTTTCCCATTTGTTCAAAATCTCTTGAGTCAAGAACTTCTCGGCTATCTGGTAGGATTTTTCTCTCATACTATCCAAACGATTTTCCAAATACAGTTGGCAGATTTTTTCTGCATAAGCTTTCTTGATTTCATCTTCGACATGGTCAGATGAACTTGGAACCAAGTAACCATTTTCACCATCTTCGATGAAGGTTTGATTTCCATAAGGAACATCAAAACCAATCAATGGCAGACCTGATCCAATTGCTTCCATGAGTGTCAACCCAAAGCCTTCACTGGTAGAAGCGGTTAGATAAACTTCATACTGTGAATAGATTTGGGAAAGTTCTGCATGGCCCTTGAGTTTAATATACTCTTCTGCATGACCTGCAGCGATAATCTCATGAAGACGTCTTTCTTCGCCACCACTACCGTAGATATCAAAGGTTAATTCTGGCAATTCCTTATGAGCCTCAATCACAGCCTTCACGAGCCAATCAATGTGTTTTTCCTTGGCTAGACGCGAAGCTGTAATAAGAGAAAATGGCTTACGGCTCTCTTGTGGTTTTGTTAATTGGTCAACACTTCCAACTGGAATGGTCACAATCTTAGGTGCATGCGAGGTATAGTGAGCAAACTGTTGCTCTAGAACTTCCTTTTGACGATCCGTTGAAACGATAAAGAGATCGACCTTATCTGCATTGGTAAACTGGTAGTCATAATAGTTGTTCCAAAGGATATAATCATCATTGGTCGCATTTTCACTGTAATGCTCCGCATGAACAACTACCGCTAGATGCGCCGCTTGCGCTTCCTCAAAAACAACCTGACCAATCCCTGTCTCACGATCTAAAATTACTAGATCTGATTTACTTAACCCAAGTGTCTGCATGAAATAACGGAGCAAGGCGGGTTTCCCGTATAAGATTCGATCCTTGAAACGGTAGACTTCCTCGGTCCCTTGATTCATGAACATCTCATAAGCTGGAGTCCCATCTTCATTGTAGAAGGTTCTTTGGTAGAGTGTCGCTACATTATCTTTAGGAGCAAAATACTCTGTGCAGTAGCGTGTGTAAGAGAAGTAATCCTTGCGGATTAACTTACCAGCATACACATACTCCACATGTTGGACAAAATCTTTTTCCTCATCTACTAAATAACAAGTGATAAACTTGTCCTCATCTGAGAAGAAGATTCGTTCAATTTTCCCATTTCGTTCACGACGGCTTTCTACACCTTCAAAGTAAGCCAAAACATCATCTACCGTCACACTGGTCGGTGCAATCTTGATGTCTGTGAAGTGAGTGTAAAGCCAGATGACCTGATCATCATCAAAACCGATATTTGCGGTTAAATGCTGGATATTATCACCCAAAATCATGTCTGTAAAGATAAACTTTGACGGCAGATTTAGGCTGCGAAAAATACCCGCACGGTAAGCTTGAGCATATTCAACACCACTGCTGGCCCAGCCGATTCCTAAATTTATATTGTAAATTGTCATATTGTCCCCTTTTTATGGAAAATAAGCCATAATTTCCCCATCAGGTGAAATGTCTACTCGACTCAATAGAAGATTTCGAACCATATCCTTCTTGACCTGCCTTTTCATCTCTTCAAATCCATGATAGGCTTCTTGATAATACTCGACAATAGGATTCTTTTGAGCAGCTGATTGCCCACCGATTGCTAGACTCAATTGTTGCAGGTAGTCTACCTGCTCTACCCAGTTATCATCTATTGCTTTTAGCAATGCTAAACGCTGAAAATCTGAAAAGAAGTCATGAGTTTCCAGAATCGTTCGTTTCTCTTGTAGACTCTTTTGAACGGTTGTCTCCAGAACTAGCTTGATTGCATCCTTATCCGTCAGATCTAACTCTTGCGGAACTGCATGGTAAAGAAAACTGATATTTTTAACGATAAAATGATAGAGTTCCTCTCTACTTTCAAATGCTTCTTCTGACAAGCTTTTTTTTATGAATTCATCTAGTACATCCACAACAAAACCATCTAGATCCTCGGTACCATCAATCAAACGATTTCTTTGACTATAGACCATCTCTCTTTGGATATTCATACTCTCAGCATACTCTAAGGTTTGCCTTCTTGATGATCTAGCAGCGCTATCGCTTGCCTTCTGCGCTTTTTCTACTAATTTCCGATAGCGTCTTCCTTCTAAAAGTTCTGGGCTTATCTGTTTATTTACTGTATAGTCCTTATACATCTTATGGACCCAAGAAGGTCCATACTTCTTGATCACATCATCTTCCAGTGAGACAAAAAATTTCGACAAGCCAGGATCTCCCTGTCGACCAGAACGTCCTCTAATCTGTAAGTCAATACGTTTACTATCCATCCGTTCTGTACCAATGACAACTAGACCACCCAGTTCAGCAACTCCTGGACCAAGCTTAATATCAGTCCCACGGCCAGCCATAGAAGTCGCAACTGTCACGGCTCCCATACGACCTGACTCTGCAATCATCTGAGCTTCACGCGCTGCATTATGGGCATTTAAAACGTTATGAGCAATTCCTTCACGTAATAATAGAGAGGAGTAGAGTTCCGACATTTCTACCGATCCAACAAAAATCAATAAAGGATTACCCTTTTCATGATAATATTTAATCTCAGCAAGCGATGCATACACTTTCTCAGGTAGGGTAACATAGAGATTGTCTGGATAATCAATTCGCTGATTCGGACGATTTGTAGGGATTCGAATGACTGACATGCCATAAGTTTCTAAAAACTCTTTCTCTGCAACCTTTCCTGTCCCAGTCATCCCAGAGATTTTTTTAAACTTCTTAAATAAGCTTTGGTAGGTAATGGAAGCCATCGCCCGTGTTTCTTCAGACAAGGGAACATGCTCTTTTGCCTCAATGGCTTGGTGTAAACCACCCTGTAATTTGGTCATTTCTAATAAACGACCTGTACTTTGATCTACCAATACGAGTTCTTCCTCTTTCTCACCCTTACGGATGATATAGTCTTTATCCCTTTTAAATAAGGTATGAGCTCGTAAAGCAAAGGTCAGGTGTCTTGCTAGTACGCCATGTTCTTCAGAATAGAGGTTATCAATACCTAAAAAGCTCTCCGCAGTTTGAGCGCCCTTAGTAGTGAGCCAGACTTCTTTTTTCTCTTCTTTAAAGATATAGTCTTGACCCTCAACTAGAGTTGTCATCAAGGTGTCAATAATTCCATAAAAATTGGATTGAACCCTAGGAGAACCTGAAATGACCAAGGGAGTTTGAGCACTATCCAGCAAGACTGAATCTACCTCATCTACGATAACAAAGTTAAATTCTGGCATGTACTTTTTATCTTCACTAGAGGCTAGATTATCAATCAAGTAGTCAAAACCAAGACCACTGTTTGTCGTATAAACAATATCCGCACTATAAATTTCCCGCTTATCTTCAGGCGTTAACTCTTCATCCTCGTCTTCAGAAAAGGGAATGCGAATGGTCAAACCTAAGAACTCATAGACTTGTCCCATCTCCTCTGCATCACGCTTGGCAAGATAGTCGTTAGTCGTCACCAGCATAACACCTTTTCCCGATAAGGCATTGAGATAGACTGGCATCGTAGCGGTCAAGGTTTTACCTTCACCTGTATTCATCTCCGCAACATTCCCTTGGTGGATGACAATCCCACCCATGACCTGTACATCATAGGGAAACATTCCTAGGATCCGCTTATCGGCTTCACGTACAACTGCAAAAGCTTCCACTAAAAGATCGTCTAAGCTTTCTCCAGCAGCAATTCTATCTTTAAATTCTTGAGTTTTACCTGCTAATTCATCATCTGTTAGCGAGGCCATCTCTTCTTTTTTTAGATTGATTTGATGCAAGATTTTTTTCACCTTGCTCAATTGTCTATTCTTGTTCCACATCTTGCTCAGAATCGTCCTCTTCTATTGAAAATGAATGAAAGTCAACTGCTTGAAATCCTGCACTCAACAGCTGTACTCTGTAATGATAGGCTTCTTCTGGATAGGTAAAGGTGAAATCCAAGTCTTTTTCAATCACTTGACCAACCTGCTTATCATAACGATCCATAAAGATGAGCCTAAAGTATAAACCATTTTGAGGTTGCACAGTCATACGACTAGACAAACGGTAACGATATCCCCTTTTTAAAAGAGGTAAGGTTGGGGTTAAGCGATTTCCTTGAAAGTTAAAACTTGAGGTCCACTCATGAATCATAGTACCAGAATTCACCATATCATTTTCCAGATAAACATGGTCTCTTGAATAATAGAGGACAATAGAACCAAACAAAAATGTATTTTGCCTCGTATCACCTAAACTAGCTCCCTTAAATTCTCCCCAATATATTTCTTTATTCCGTTTGATCATCATTAAAACTTTCTCCCAAAATCCTGCTCTAAAATCATCTTATAAAAATTCTTGAACCAAGCAGCACTAGTAGTACTATCGTCATTGTGGCGGCCTGAGGTCCCCTTGACCATAATACGAGCCCCCGTATGATAAAGGGCTGCTACTAAATCATCATAGGCATGCGGATCGTAGTCTTCCTCTTTCATATAAGAGAGCCCAAAGATTGTTTGACTAAAATCTGCTTCTTTAAAAGGAGTCCAAAAACGGTCATCTAAGGCTCTCATAGCATCTAAGCTAGCCTCTCCCTTAGAATGATGACGTAAGATATCAAAAGCAGTTGGGAAAATCCCAGGTGCCTCAAGTCGGCCTCTCTCTGCTATCAAGCCCAGATTGGTCAAGGGTTTTGAAACAATCACAGCTTTAGGTTCAAAGAAAGAGCTGTAATACATAGCACCATAGGTCCCCATAGACATGCCCGAAAGGATTAGTTCCTTATTTGAGAATCCTAACAAATCCAAATGTTCTTGAATGACATTTCGAACACCATTTTCAAGACAGTCATCACCCAGATAGAAAGCCCCTCCATCGATTCGAGGATCTTGAAAGAGAAGGAAAGGTGCTCCAAAGGATCTCATCATTCCAAACCCCTCAAATCCTTCTGCTCGTCGATAACCAGAAAAGTAGATATTCAAAGGAGGCTTAAAGTCTCCTGGATAGAAAAAGTAATTGATCTCCTCACGCTTGTCATTATGGATGATACCTCCACCAAGAACATATTTACCAAACTGGTAGCGCGTTAAACGCTGGTGAAGGGCTCCTATTTTCAGATGTCCTGCTCCTCTAGCTTCTAAAGAAACACTGATAAATGAAGAAAAATCATCATCCAGTACCAAGGCAGACTGCATATCTTCAACAGTGAAAACTCGCTCTTTGACAAAATTAGCAGTAGATCCATCTTGAATATTTCGAACGATCAGGCGAATATCACAAGTCCAATCTTTCTCATATTCGAGCCAGAGTTCAACTGGGTTAAATTCGCTAGCTCGGATATTATACTTCCAACTAATTAAAGGGCGAAAGTCTTGACCATACTTTCCTAGGAGTTCTAGATTTTCATAACCGTTATATCGAACCTTTCCCTTAAAAGCAGGATTGACAATCATATCAATTGGAACTAACTTATCCCCATACTGCCCTCTAAACAGGGCTTTAGATAGGAGTCTCAAAAGTTCTACTGGGTTTGAAAAATCTGTTGCTTGAGCACAAGTTTTTTTCAAGAAGTCTTGAAGATCTTTTGATTGAGGCTCAGCTGTATCAGGGTAGAAAATCGTATAAGGAGTAATCTTTCTCATCAACGGAATCAAATCCGATAAGTGCTCAGGATTTTCAACCAAAACAGCTGAAAAAGTTCTTAAGCCTTCCATTTTCATGACCTTCTTTATGGCAGTCATTGATCTCGGCCAAAAGAAGTGCCACTCCATATTTTCAGGAAGCTCATAGTCATGGCTCCAGTTTCTGCTACCGATCTGCAAAATCTGTAATTTATTGCTCACTTTTTGCCTCCTCTAACCATTTTTCCCACTTATCTACAAATTGATCACCTGTATTTTGTCGAATCTTATCAATTGAGTAAATTAAGGCTTGATTCCAATGTTTCAGGGTATCTAGAAAGTAGTGTCCTGCCTTACTAAACTCTGATAAATCTGATAGAATATAACCATTTTGTAAGTGAGTCACATATTCTGACTCTTGTAAGTTGATTTGAGGAATTCCTGCACTAATCCCTGCAATCTGTGTGTAAATATTAGCGACTGGATTCAAATCAACAATTAAACGAGTATATTCTAACTCACGAATTAAGCCCATCTCATCATTTAGATTGATAATCTTAAAGCGATAATCATCTCTGGTATTTTCCTCTAATGTATTTTCCGCATCAGATACCACAGTATCCTTTAACAGATCCCTTGGGTTAAGACGTTCTATAATCAGCGAATCGAGTTGTTTCTGCAAAGCTTCTATTTGATAACCTTCTGCATTAAATACTGAAAAAACAACCTCGGTCAAGGGATTTTCCGAAACAAAATGCAAAATTTCATACAAGACTTCTGGATCTTGTTGCACCTGTATATCTAATTGGACATAAATTTTTGATTCCTTTAATCGTTGACTAAGACCTAACTTCAAGCGCGTATCAAAAGATGGTAAATGGTGCATTTTAGAAGCAAATTGGGGATAAGCCTCTTGTAATCGCTCAAGAAAATCTTTCCGATCACTAATCAACAATCTAGACTGTTCTACTAGCTGACGATGAGCTTGTAAATCATCTGCTTGATTTCTTTCAATAAAGAAACTTATAATTTTTGGAGCTTCTTCTGGCAATCTTTCTAATAATTGATTTTGAAACTTAGTATGAGCAGCCAATACAAATGAATCTCCAACTTGATAGTCTTGATTTAAAAACTTTGTTAAGAATTCCCAAACAACTTCATCTATACTCTCATAAGCTAATTTTTCAAAACGGTAGCTTACTGCTGGATTTATCTTTACAATTGGCTCTTTTCCCTGCAAATTTTCCCTCAGTTGCCACTGTCCTTTTGCGTTGTAATAATAACGAGTAACTGGTTTTTGTTCCTCATAGTCTAAAAGGCTAGATAAGAAGCCACGATCATCAAAATAGCAAATGAAATCAACTTGGTTATCCTTAAAGTAAGTGATATAGCTGATAAAACCTTCTGAACCATATTCAATATGAGCATAGAGTTCCCCTTGTTGCTTAACTACAACTACAAAAGGAGTATAGATAAAGTCACAGTCTTCATCCCATGTCAAGTCTTTTAATTGTAAAGGATGCATCTCCTCATTTTCAATGTTTTGAATAGCATCAAAAACGGAGAAAACATCCGACTCCAACAAATCTTGTCTGTGTAACAAGTAGCGTAGATGAGGATGATAAGTCAACCATAGCATCTTAGATTCTAATTCTTGGCGTTTGAAAATCCGAATTTGGTGTAAGATATCATCAAATTCTAGGCGATAAGGAGTCCTATACCAAGGCACAATATTAGCTTGCCATGATGGATTGTTGCGCTCCAAAAAAGGAATGAAATAATACATAGCTTCTCCTCACAATTATGAATCGATTTCTAAGAGTGGTCGATAATTTTCGTTTAATGTCAAGGCATCAATTTCTTCCTTGATATTAAACAACATTCCATTAAAAATCAAAAATAAGCCTGAAAGCATACTCAGTTGCATATAGCGCGGATCATATAAGACAATCAACATTGGAAATCCTGCCATAAATACGATATAGATAGACCCAATGATTGCAAAACGAAATATCAATTTTCCGAGATAACGACTAGTATCTTCTCCAGGATAGATATTATAAATATATTCTCCAGATTTTTTCATTCTCTCAGCAATTTCTTCACTATTCATATTTACAAATGCAAACGCAATTCCTAATATAAATAAAACAACAATATAAGTGAAGACCCAAATTGGCTGACCAATTGCAAAGCGGCTAATCCACTCTCCAATCCACGATTCTTTCGGCAAAACCATTTGAAGAAGCAACAAGCTATATTGTGGGATGGATACCAAGGACATGGCATACATAAAGGGCATTCCTCCAGCTGGATTCAGCAAAATATCCAAATAAGAATAACGTTTAAAGCGATTGTGGATCATAATCTTATTTACCAGAATTCGATAACGAGCTCTCTGAACTCTAACTGCAATCGCTAAAAATACCATTGAGAGCAGCAAAAGAGCCACAATCAATAAGGGGCCAACTTGTAACTCCTTGATGCTTTTTAAGATGTTTTGTGGCATACTTGACACCATACTTGACATCAAGATAACTAGAGACCCTCCGACACCAAACAAAGAATTCAAATCCGATAACCAGACTAAGAAAAAGGTGCCCGCAATCAAGAGTAGAACATTCATGGTCAAGACTAGCCCATAATTCACCCCTGACTGAATAGGGAGATTTAGAGTAATGGCTAATGCTTGGATTAAAGCAATGACAAACGTTAATATCATTTTTCGTCGATCTTGAACTTCAAGTGGTAAACTACCCAGACCAAGTTTTTTAGACATGCTAAACATTTGCCATAAAATCATCGCCGACATCCATGGAGACAGTCCAACTGAAAATAGGGAAAGACTCCGAAGATTTCCACCTGTTATAGACGTAGAAAAGGCTAAGAAAGCTGCAGTTCCACCCAAAAAACTCGTGTCATTAACGTTTACAAAGGGAAGGGTCAATCTACTTCCTAGAACGTAAATGAATAAGAAAGAAATCGTCCACATAACCCGTTTCACGACAACTGATGTTAATTTTTTCTTCAAATTTTTCTCCTACCTTATTCGAGTGATGAGATATTCTGATGAACATAGCTAATACTCAATGAAAATCAAAAAGCAAACTAGGAAGCTAGCCGCAGGTTGCTCAAAGCACTGCTTTGAGGTTGCAGATAGAACTGACGACGTCAGTAACATATATACGGTAAGGCGACGCTGACGTGGTTTGAATTTGATTTTCGAAGAGTATAAATTTATAAATTAATCTTTTGCCAATAATGGCATTCCCTCATCCTAATGGATGAGGGCAATCCATAACTATTCTATTCTAAACATCCAAAACCTGCATCACTGCATCAATCAATAGTTTTTTTGTAAAGTAGCCTTGTTTCAAGGCATAACTCACTTTATATACATTTTCAACCATTTGTTGATAAGCTTCTACTGTCGTTCCCTCTACAAGGCGACTGGCTTCTTCCAAACTATCTACTACATAACCTAAGCCTTTTTCCTTTATGAAACTGGCATTTGAGAGATAGGATGGTACTACTACTGGAATTCCTGCTGCAAGATAAGTGCTAACTT
Source organism: Streptococcus infantis (assembly GCF_047463635.1). Taxonomy (GTDB): domain Bacteria; phylum Bacillota; class Bacilli; order Lactobacillales; family Streptococcaceae; genus Streptococcus; species Streptococcus infantis_W. The sequence continues at coordinate 17,648 of NZ_JASHDL010000004.1, read as the reverse complement.
TATGAGAGATATTCAAGCGATAGTAATCTGCCTCTTCAGCTGGATTTTCACTTGTTCCCCACACTAAGCCAAAGCCCCCCTCTGACAAAGCAAAAAGCAACTCTGGATCTGTTTTCCACCCTTTAAAGGAAACACTTGGATTATGCTTCTCCTGATTAGACTCGGAAAAAATATCGAGTGGGGTTGAGTAAGCCCAGTTGGATAAGTGTTCAAAACGTTCTACACTACCCGCAAAAGATAGTTTTTTCTGAAAAGCAGGCTGTCTCAAAGGATAGTCATGAACATGATCCCACATGCCTTGGATAATAATCTTTTGAACTGTCAATCCTTCCTGAATCAGCCGTTCTTTCATGTTTTCCGAAGGAACAACTACTAGATCTGATTGGTTGTACATCTCAATGTACTCAGGCATTAAGTAATAATTGGATGGAAACATAAGGGGTGGCACGTCATGGATAAAGGTAATGATTTTCGTGTTTAAAATCTTACATTTCCTGATAAAGGCCTGGTCATACTCCCTACCATTCCATGTAGGAGATTGATAAACAACGATATCCCCATAACCCAGCTTAGCTAAAACGCCATCTAAACGGCTATTCAACTCGCCTTGACTATCACTATAGATATTGTAAAAGTAAAAGCTAAGCTCGTGAAAGTCTAACTTTTTTGCAATTTTAACGGTTTCATTCTGGGCGATCAAGGCTGTACTCTGACCAGACATACCGTAAATATTTGTAATATTAATTTTCATTTTGAATCTCTAATTTAGTATTTTTTAAAACAAACCACTCACAGACTTAAAGTTCCTTCAAAAAATCGACCATAGCCTGAGGATTATCATGAGGAAATACTTGATCTACATGATAAGGATTGGCCACATTATCAAACGCTAAAATTGTTTTCTTAGCTTCTTGCACCCATTCTAAAACATCAGGAAATTTAAACTCATGATTGATATCCAGATAAACATCACATTCTTCAATCATTTTCCTGCACATCCACCTCATAACAGTTGGATGCAACTTAATATTCTCATAACTGGCTAGACTTCTGAGAATTTCTCCCATATCCGTAAAAGTTAAAATATGAATATCATACTCAGGTAAATGTTTAATCAGATAATCAATTTGTTCTAATTGCTGACTGCCTGTAATGATCAATGCTTGATATTTAGCTTTTTTCACGACAAGTTCTTCTTGACTATTTATTTGAGACCACTCTAGTTGATTATATTTCCACCAAACTTCACGTAGGCGACCTACCGAATAAGTATTCCAAGGTTTATCGGCAGACAAATAATGAACAATCGCTGGTAATGGAGTCAAAGGCAATTCAAAAATAAAATATTGCCCCCGACTATCAGCCAACTGATCATATCCAATCTGAAAATTATAGGTATCATCTAATAATACATAATTTTCTCCCATCACTAGATTGAGAACTGTTTGATCAGCTTCAAGTAAGTGTTCATGTTCTCTTTCAGTAATGTTAATGAGTTCCTGCTGGATTCCCTTATCCTTCCAATACGCATTATTGATCAGTAACACTCCTGCATTAAATCTGTCTTCTAAACCATATATGATTTTTGCAGCAGCTAGAGGTTTATTGGTTAAATCAATAGAAAATAGATCTGTCAAATCACGTGTAACTACTAAGTCACAATCTAAATATAAAACAATATCTTCTGACACAAAACTCGGTATAAAATAACGAGCAAAGGTCATAAAGTTTATGTGCTGTCCAACAGGTGGTAGACTCCAATTTCGCATATTACCTCCAAACAGCTTGATATCAACTATCTCACTATTTCGGTATGCCATTTTTTCCCTGACGGAGACAAACCACTCTTGGGGAATATCCTGATTAAAAATATAAATCTTGACATCACTATTGTGATAGCAAATAGATTTTAAGGTAGTTTCGATTTGACGAATATAACCGTAATCTCCTGCTAACACAAATACTTTTTTATTCATTCACTACTCCTTGACTATAGCTTCACGATGATAGATGCATCATAAGCCGCATCGGCAACTAGCTGAATTTCTTGATCAAAATTATGCTCTGCGGTATGCTTGTGTGAGAATTTCACTTTTGAAGCTGCTCCCATCTTAAACCACTCATATTCGGAATCAATATGACCTAAATCAATCGCTTGTATGCCTTTTTTGCTTAAGTGATACGCTAAAACCTTGGCTGTAGGTCCAAGCATCAAGAATACTAATTTACCAGCCGCATGCTTTTCAATCGCTTCTTGAATAGCCTCAACTTTACTGTAGGCATTTCTAGAAGGGCAGATGATCCGCTCAACTGACTGAGCATTGTCAAAAAGATCGTTGCCAACTCCTGAACGTGAGTTTTCACCTTCGACGATCAAGATATCTCGTTTATCCCAAAGTTTCTTTAATTTTTCAAAGTGGGCTACCGAAGCAGACTTATCTTTGAGGTCCATATAAGGACGAGATATAAAAGTAGAACCATAGAAACTTGCTGTACAAAATCTATGATAGGCTTCTTTATAATGCTCTAAATGCTTTCGCCAAAAGTTGACAGCTTCAGGATTATAGCGTTCTAAGCCTTCAAAAACATCTGAGAGACAGACCAGTAATTCTGGAGAGCTTTCTAGTTGGATCATACTTCTAAGCTGTTCTGCCAATGTCTCATCGTAGTCTTGATAAGGAATCCCATGTCCCATCATAATATCCATTTCTCCATCTCCATAACGAATAACGGAAGAATGGTGTTCCAGTATATAGTCAAGACTCTGCTGGATATCCAGTACCTTTGGGTAGGCTTGCAGCTTTTTTACAGGTAGTTCTCCATTTTGGCAATAGTTTTCAATAGCTAGAACCATCTCCTCAGGATGTGCTTGGTCATAAAGAAACTGACCTTGTTCACCATGGGCTACACTTTCAAAAGCAAATACTGGTTTTCCAGCTTGTCGGAAACGCCCAATGATCCCATCAACTTCGGATTCAGCATTGATATCCAGTAAAAAGTCACAGCCTTCAACCAAGCTATCAATCAAAGCTGGTTGCCCAGCAATATCTGACAAGACAGAGACATTTGGGTAGGCTAGTAGAGCTGTAATACTATCAGCCACCATAACGGGAGCTGCCACATAAAATTTGACATCTGGTAGATGTTCAATCAAGTAACCCATATTTCTCAAGTCACTTGAGAAGGTATAGACTAGGGCTGAATGTTGAACCCCTGTGTACTGACTCACCTGATCTTTTGTCAGACAAGGCGTTACCTGACTCATGTCTGACCAATCTTGAGCATTATAATACCACCAAACATCTCGATAGATGGAGCGTTCATACAATCCCCATGGTTTTCTCTCTGTCAAATAATGAATAATCGGTGGATAAGTCCCAGGTTCTGGTCGATAATCTGAAAAATGAGTGTGCAAGGTAATGCAGTTATATTTAAAGTCCAAAGCTAACCAACGGTCTTTAAATAAGATATTCAAAATACTTTGGTCATCTTGGGCAACCTTGTCATGCAACTCATTAGTCATTTCAATCAGTTGTTTACGAACTTCTTCTTGTTTCCAAAGGCGATTATTGATGAGCAAGACACCTGCGTTAAATCCATGCTCATTAAAATATACTTGAGCCCCCAGATCCTTGACTGCTGCCAAAGGATGGTCTCCCAAGTCGACGTCAAATAGAGGACTTAAGTCTCTTGTGACAACCAAGTCACAATCTAGATATAAGACCTTATCTTCCTCAACAAAATCTGAGATAAAGTAACGTAAAAATGTTGCATAGTGAATATTGGTCTTATATTGGCTAATGTGAGAACTATTCACACGGGCATTGACGATTTCACAGTCTAGCTTGTTCAACTTACGATTGAGGTTGTAAAACCATTCTGTCGGAAAATCGCTGTTAATCAGATAAAAACGAAGTCCTCGATTATGACAGCAGATGGATTTGATTGTCGTTAGCACCTTATCTGCATATTGGTAGTTGGCTCCGAGTACAATTGCCTTCATGTTCATTGTATCTTTCTTTAACTCTTTAATTGCTTCTATCATTGGCTGGGGTGACTGAGAGGAAACAACTATTTGTTCCAATTGATTTTTGTTGGTCATATCAAAAGTCAATACTGGTCTACCTGCACTGGTATAGCGATTGACGATAAAGTCCATCGAACTTCCCTTATGGATATCCAGATAGGCGTCTGACTTCTCAATCATTTCATCAATCACTGCTCCAACCATGCTGGGATACAAGTAAACATTTGGATATTTATCCAAAGCCATTAGAATCGGACCCATATCTGTATAGGCTCCGATATGGAACCCAACATCAGGCAGAGCTTGGGCTAGTTCATCAATATACAGAAAATCCTGCGAATCTGTGAATGTAAATAGATTGACATTATGAAGGTCATAAACTCTCTTGATGGTAAAACGTCCTGCATAATGGTCAGCAATCTGTTCATAACTAACATCCCGAAATGCCCACCATAAGTCTCGATAACGATAGCCCATCAGAGTAGACCATGGTTTCCGATAGGTCGTATAATGGATGATCAAGGGTTCTTTATCCAATTCAAAATGTGAATCCCAATGGCTATAGAATGCAACGACATCATGGCCAACTTGAAGATTAAAATGCTTATCTAACTCTAGCCAATGATTTTCAAACATCAAATTTAATATAGTCTGATCACCATTAAATCTATCATTGGTTGAAAAATCAGGTGAAGATACGTAATCAATTGTCTTATTTATTAATTTAGTAGTGATATCATATTGTCTCCATTTAGAATTATCAATCAATAACATTCCTGCGTTGAAACCAACACCATCTATATCTCGAACAGCAGCAAGATACTTATCACCCAAATCAATATTAAAGAGTAAATCAAGACTACCATTAATAATCAAATCACTATCCAGATAGAGTACTCTCTCCTCTTCAATATAATGAGGAATGAAATAGCGAGCATACATAATCGCTGAAATATGTTCCTGGGTTTTCCACTCAGAATCAATCTCTTCATCTATACGAATGGCTTCTACAACACTTCCCAACTTCTCCACTTGTACCTTGAGATCATCGAACCAGTCACTAGGAATATTTTGATGGAGAATATAAATTTTAACATTTTGATTGTAATATAGAATAGATTTTATTGTTGTAAGTATCGGGATAAGGTAATTCTTATCTCCCGCAAGAACAACTGCCCTTCTTTCTTCCAAAATATCAAACCCCATTATCTAATCTCCATTTTCATCATTCGCTAGTTGATGACGAATGCTATTAATCATACTCTCTTTATCCTCTAAACTAAAAACTCGAACGTTTTCATCTCTTCTATGGACAACTGTTTCAAAAGAAAATACCGGTTTTCCTATCTCTAAAGCACGACCTACAATATTATCAACCTCTCCCCAATGATTGATATCTAAGTAAATATCTGCTCTATTTAATAAATCTTCGAGAATATCATCATGATGCACATTAGTATAAATATTCACGTTCTCGTAATGATTAAAGCTTTCTAGATAGTCTGAGACATTTGTTTTAGCAGCTATATGAAATGCAACTTCAGGAATTTCTTGTACAAGATAGTCTAAATGTTCTAAAGTATCTGATGCTGTTAAAGTAAAGGCGTGAAACTGATGCTGTTGTCTAGGAGTGATTTTTAAATCCTCTTGAGCAGTGACAACAGAATTAGCTGGGATATCTTTATAAATTAAAGCATTTGCCCCAATGATAACATTATCTCCAATGGTAACACCTTTTAAAATAACAACGTTAGTTCCAATCCAACAATTTTTCCCTATAGTTATCTTATCAGCTTTAAACTGAATTTTTTCAATATGGTAATTAGAATATTTATGGTTGTGATCAAAAATTCTCACACCATCACCAAACATAGTATCCTTACCAATTTCAATCTCTTTACCACAACGAATCGTACAATGATCGTTAAAGAAAACTCTATTTCCTAGTGTCAGCTTAGCATTATTAGATACTTCTAGACTTACAAATGAGCGAAATGTAACATCTGTTCCTAGTTCAATGCTACTAGTAGGAGAAATCTCTATATGATGAAAATCTCCTAATAACTTTACAGAATCTTTAAAATCCATGTTTATCTTCCACTTCTCTTATTTTATTAATCATTTCTTGAACTTGTTCTACTTTATAGATTATCTGTCCAACTTCAGAATATTTTGTATTTTCAAAGGCAAGAATAGGCTTCCCTAATTTTGCAAACTGCTCCATTATTTCTTCATTTTTTTCACCATGATTAATATCTAAAAGAACTTGACTTATCTCAATCAATTCTTGCTCAAGCTCTGATAAATCATTAAATTCAGACAAAATAGTCACATTGGGATTGACAATCCTTTTTGTCAATTGATCACTAACTTTGACTCTAGCAACAATTATAAATTGAATTTCCGGTAAAGCTTGAACTAGAGACTCTAATTGCTCAATACGATCCGAAAAAGTATAAATTAAACAAGTAACAGGTAGTTTTTGAGGATAGATATGAGCCTTTTTAAGCGTATGTAAATGGTAGTTTTGGCCTAATTCTGTCTATTCAAGATTATGATAATACCACCAAACATTGCGATAAGCTTGAATCCCCAAATTATCCCACGGTTTTCTATTCGAAGGATATTGAATAATTCCAGGATAGTCTTGAGATTTTGGTAGTTTATAATCTGTAAACTGCCTATGACTCACAATATAATGATTATCAAAATCTATCTCTAGCCACTTATTTTCAAAAAGCTTATTCAGCATAAGTTGATCAACCATGTCCACCTTGTCATGCAGTTTATCAGTTAAATCCATTAATCGTTGGGTCATATTTTCTTGCTTCCAAACACGATTGTTGATTAGCAATACACCTGTGTTAAACATTTCTTGATCATAGTACACTTTTCCGCCATAATCACGCACCGCAGCTAATGGATAATCTTGTAGATCTATTTCAAATAAGTCATCTAGATTTTTCGTAACAAGTACATCATAATCCAAATAAAGTGCCTTATCTTCTTCTACAAAATCAGATATACAATAGAGCAGAGAGGCTGTATAACTAATATCTGTTTTATGACGTGATAGTTGATTAGATGTTACTCGACAATTGATAATTTCCGAATTAAAGTCCCTTAATCGACTATTCAATTGTATGAACCACTCTTTTGGAAAATCCCTATTGATAATATAAAAACGAACTGAACGATTATGGTAGCAAATAGATTTTATGGTTGTCACAACCTGATCGAGACTCGAAAAATCAGCTGCCAGTACGACGGCTTTTTTGTCTTCTTTACTCTGAGGAAGAAGTCTATCCAATAACATCTTTTTCTCTTTTATGTAGTTTAATTCGTGAGAATTAGCTAAACCTCTATTGTAACCTTCAGAACTGATATAATCCAAACTCATTTTGTATGCTCGCCTATGCTCCGAAAGTGGATATCCTAACGTTGCCAATAAAGATAATCTCTCTTCAATTATATAAATGGCATCTCTAATCCATTCATCTGTCCAAGTATTAGACAAACTTCCCTCACGCACTCTATTTATATAAGCTGATTTATTAACATAAACAACTTTTTCAGAATCTAATAAGGCTTTCAAATTAAATAATGCATCTTCTCCAATTCTATTAATTGGAAAACGCAAATTCGCTATTATTTCTTTTTTATAAATTTTCCCCCAGGGTACAATCAAAGCAGACTTTAACAATTCTTTAGCGTCGTATAAACAAGGTATTACAGACTTATTATCATATACTTTTTCATAATAGTCAGTAGAGATGTGGAAATAAAAAACTGAATTAGACTCATTAAAACTAGTATAATTTCCAACTACAATATCTGCTTGATATTCTATCACTTTCTCATATAAAAATTTAACATAGTTTGGTTCCAACCAATCATCCGAATCAACAAAGGTTACATACGTTCCCGTCATTCGATCCATACCAGCATTTCTCGTGTCAGATACACCACTGTTTTGTTTTTCTATATAGATGATGCGGTCATCCTGTTTTTCATATTCCTGACAGATTTGTCCCGAGTTGTCTGTAGAACCATCATTTATAATGATAATTTCCAAATTTTGATATGTTTGTTCCAAAATACTATCTAAACATTTCTGTAAGTATTTTTCAGCATTATAAACTGGAACAATGACACTAATTAATTCCTTTCCCATACAATCCCACTCCTAAATTTTTTCATATCTCTCATACTTTTTTATGATAAAGACAATGAAAAAGACAACTTCTGCCACCCGATTTATATTGGATATTATAGAAGTTACTTTATACATAGATAGTTATTACAAACATTTAATTTTCAACCGCAATATAAACTGAAACTAACTGCCATCGTTTTTCATATCGTGGAAACAACACATATCGACTTAAAGAAGTAGTTATAGAACTTCCTTATGACGATAATCTCTAAGTAATTGAAACAGATTTCTATCATAAATCCTTTATTTCTCGATTATCACTTTATATCATCTTTAAACCAAAATCATTATTTCTATGGTTTTATTTCAACTAATATTTAATAATCTAATTCTCCTGAGATTTTTCTTATATCATAAAAATCAATAAATGTTCTAAACAATACAAAGATTTTAAAATGAAAAACTCTACTATATATTATACCATTTTTGTGTACTTTCATAAAGTGAGATAACTCTAAGAACCTTATTTTTTCTAGCTCTGGCAAAAAATATTGAATTTCAATTGCTTTACGAATAGACAAAAGTTCAATTAGTGGCTCTATAATTTCTGTAGTGGGTAAATCCCCTATGGATCTTATGGAGCCTATTTTTGTGTAGAAAAAAAGTCCCATAAGATCTATAATGAAAAGCAACAAAACAACTCATTAGAAAGATCCATATGGAACAATTACATTTTATCACAAAACTCCTTGATATTAAAGACCCAAACATCAAGATTCTAGACAAGCTTTTGAGCTATTCAGAAGACTTGAAACACCACTACAATGTCTATCAGCTCTTACTTTTTCACTTTCAGAATAAGGAACCAGACAAATTTTTCGGACTTATTGAGGACAATCTAAAGCAGGATCATCCTATTTTTCAGACTGTCTTTAAGACATTTCTCAAGGACAAAGAGAAAATAGTCAACGCCCTTCAATTACCCTATTCCAATGCAAAATTGGAAGCGACCAATAATCTCATCAAACTTATCAAACGAAATGCCTTTGGTTTTAGGAACTTTGACAACTTTAAGAAACGAATTTTCATCGCTCTGAATATAAAAATGGAGAGGACAACGATTGTCCTCTCCAGATGTTAGCTTTTTATTCAACCCACTACAGTTGACAAACATACTAAGATTAGTAGTGAGAAAATCTCCGACGGGAGAGAGTACTCACTACTTTTTCTTTATGTTAAAGTAGAGGTGTCTTGTAAAGTCGTAGGGCTCTTGGGCGTTAAACGTCGCTTGACAAACTGGCAAGAGCCTATTTTAAAACTAAAAAACCTGAAAGTTATATCTTTCAGGTTTTTTGATCGAATTAATCAACTAATAGAATCGTTAGAAGATTTATTCTTCATCATCACGTTTACGACGTTTAGCTACTAAACCTAATCCTGTTAGACCTGCTACAACTCCAAGGAGAGCATTTGTAGCTGAAGCCGTTGTTCCAGTATTTGGAAGTTGCTTACGAGTCTTAGTTGTATTAGTTTGAGCAGATTGACTAGTTGAAGTCGAATGAATCATGGATGCACTTGTTGACGCTGATTCAGACGCTGATGTTGACGCGCTTGTGCTTGCTGACTCAGATGCTGAGGTCGATGCACTTGTTGACGCTGATTCAGATGCTGAGGTCGATGCACTTGTTGATGCTGATTCAGATGCTGATGTTGATGCGCTTGTGCTTGCTGATTCAGATGCTGAGGTCGATGCACTTGTGCTTGCTGACTCTGACGCTGATGTTGATGCGCTTGTGCTTGCTGATTCAGATGCTGAGGTCGATGCACTTGTTGACGCTGATTCAGACGCTGAGGTCGATGCACTTGTTGACGCTGATTCAGACGCTGAGGTCGATGCACTTGTGCTTGCTGACTCAGATGCTGAGGTCGATGCACTTGTTGATGCTGACTCAGATGCTGATGTTGATGCACTTGTGCTTGCTGATTCAGACGCTGAGGTCGATGCGCTTGTTGACGCTGATTCAGATGCTGAGGTCGATGCACTTGTTGACGCTGACTCAGATGCTGATGTTGATGCGCTTGTGCTTGCACTTGTTGATGCTGATTCAGACGCTGAGGTCGATGCACTTGTACTTGCTGATTCAGATGCTGATGTTGATGCGCTTGTGCTTGCTGACTCAGATGCTGATGTCGATGCACTTGTTGACGCTGACTCAGATGCTGATGTTGATGCGCTTGTGCTTGCTGATTCAGATGCTGATGTCGATGCACTTGTTGATGCTGATTCAGACGCTGAGGTCGATGCACTTATTGATGCTGATTCAGATGCTGATGTGCTTGCACTTGTACTTGCTGATTCAGATGCTGATGTTGATGCGCTTGTGCTTGCTGACTCAGATGCTGAGGTCGATGCACTTGTTGACGCTGACTCAGATGCTGATGTCGATGCACTTGTTGACGCTGACTCAGATGCTGATGTTGATGCGCTTGTGCTTGCTGATTCAGATGCTGATGTCGATGCACTTGTTGATGCTGATTCAGACGCTGAGGTCGATGCACTTATTGATGCTGATTCAGATGCTGATGTGCTTGCACTTGTACTTGCTGATTCAGATGCTGATGTTGATGCGCTTGTGCTTGCTGACTCAGATACTGAGGTCGATGCACTTGTTGACGCTGACTCAGATGCTGATGTCGATGCACTTGTTGATGCTGACTCAGATGCTGATGTTGACGCGCTTGTGCTTGCTGACTCAGATGCTGATGTCGATGCACTTGTTGACGCTGACTCAGATGCTGATGTTGATGCGCTTGTGCTTGCTGATTCAGATGCTGATGTCGATGCACTTGTTGATGCTGATTCAGACGCTGAGGTCGATGCACTTGTTGATGCTGATTCAGATGCTGATGTGCTTGCACTTGTACTTGCTGATTCAGATGCTGATGTTGATGCGCTTGTGCTTGCTGACTCAGATGCTGATGTCGATGCACTTGTTGATGCTGACTCAGATGCTGATGTTGATGCGCTTGTGCTTGCTGACTCAGATGCTGATGTCGATGCACTTGTTGATGCTGACTCAGATGCTGATGTTGATGCGCTTGTGCTTGCTGATTCAGAGGCTGATGTCGATGCACTTGTTGACGCTGATTCAGATGCTGATGTCGATGCACTTGTTGACGCTGATTCAGACGCTGATGTCGATGCACTTGTTGATGCTGATTCAGATGCTGATGTGCTTGCACTTGTTGATGCTGACTCAGATGCTGATGTTGATGCGCTTGTGCTTGCTGACTCAGATGCTGATGTCGATGCACTTGTTGATGCTGACTCAGATGCTGATGTTGATGCACTTGTGCTTGCTGATTCAGACGCTGAGGTCGATGCACTTGTTGACGCTGATTCAGATGCTGATGTTGATGCGCTTGTGCTTGCTGACTCAGATGCTGATGTCGATGCACTTGTTGACGCTGACTCAGATGCTGATGTCGATGCACTTGTTGACGCTGATTCAGATGCTGATGTTGATGCGCTTGTGCTTGCACTTGTTGACGCTGACTCAGATGCTGATGTTGATGCGCTTGTGCTTGCTGATTCAGATGCTGAGGTCGATGCACTTGTTGATGCTGATTCAGACGCTGAGGTCGATGCACTTGTTGACGCTGATTCAGATGCTGATGTGCTTGCACTTGTACTTGCTGATTCAGATGCTGATGTTGATGCGCTTGTGCTTGCTGACTCAGATGCTGAGGTCGATGCACTTGTTGACGCTGACTCAGATGCTGATGTGCTTGCACTTGTTGACGCTGACTCAGATGCTGATGTTGATGCGCTTGTGCTTGCTGATTCAGATACTGATGTGCTTGCACTTGTTGATGCTGATTCAGATGCTGATGTGCTTGCACTTGTTGATGCTGACTCAGATGCTGATGTTGATGCGCTTGTGCTTGCTGATTCAGATGCTGATGTTGACGCGCTTGTTGACGCTGACTCTGACGCTGATGTTGATGCGCTTGTGCTTGCTGATTCAGACGCTGATGTTGACGCACTTGTGCTTGCTGATTCAGACGCTGAGGTCGATGCACTTGTTGATGCTGATTCAGACGCTGATGTCGATGCACTTGTTGACGCTGATTCAGACGCTGATGTTGACGCACTTGTGCTTGCTGATTCAGATGCTGATGTCGATGCACTTGTTGACGCTGATTCAGACGCTGATGTCGATGCACTTGTTGATGCTGATTCAGATGCTGATGTGCTTGCACTTGTTGATGCTGACTCAGACGCTGAGGTCGATGCACTTGTTGACGCTGATTCAGACGCTGATGTTGACGCACTTGTGCTTGCTGACTCAGATGCTGATGTCGATGCACTTGTTGATGCTGACTCAGATGCTGATGTTGACGCTGATGTTGACGCACTTGTGCTTGCTGATTCAGACGCTGATGTTGACGCACTTGTGCTTGCTGACTCAGATGCTGATGTCGATGCACTTGTTGATGCTGACTCAGATGCTGATGTCGATGCACTTGTTGATGCTGACTCAGATGCTGATGTCGATGCACTTGTTGATGCTGACTCAGATGCTGATGTCGATGCACTTGTTGACGCTGATTCAGACGCTGATGTCGATGCACTTGTTGATGCTGATTCAGACGCTGAGGTCGATGCACTTGTTGATGCTGATTCAGATGCTGATGTGCTTGCACTTGTTGACGCTGATTCAGATGCTGATGTTGATGCGCTTGTGCTTGCTGATTCAGATGCTGATGTCGATGCACTTGTGCTTGCTGATTCAGACGCTGAGGTCGATGCACTTATTGATGCTGATTCAGATGCTGATGTGCTTGCACTTGTACTTGCTGATTCAGATGCTGAGGTCGATGCACTTGTTGATGCTGACTCTGACGCTGATGTTGATGCGCTTGTGCTTGCTGATTCAGATGCTGAGGTCGATGCACTTGTTGATGCTGATTCAGATGCTGAGGTCGATGCACTTGTTGATGCTGACTCAGATGCTGATGTGCTTGCACTTGTACTTGCTGACTCAGATGCTGATGTACTTGCACTTGTTGACGCTGATTCAGACGCTGAGGTCGATGCACTTGTTGAGGCTGATTCAGACGCTGAGGTCGATGCACTTGTTGACGCTGATTCAGACGCTGAGGTCGATGCACTTGTTGATGCTGATTCAGACGCTGATGTCGATGCACTTGTTGACGCTGATTCAGACGCTGATGTTGACGCACTTGTGCTTGCTGATTCAGATGCTGATGTCGATGCACTTGTTGACGCTGATTCAGACGCTGATGTCGATGCACTTGTTGATGCTGATTCAGATGCTGATGTGCTTGCACTTGTTGATGCTGACTCAGAGGCTGATGTTGATGCGCTTGTGCTTGCTGACTCAGAGGCTGATGTTGACGCACTTGTTGATGCTGATGTCGATGCACTTGTTGACGCTGACTCAGAGGCTGATGTTGATGCACTTGTTGACGCTGACTCAGATGCTGATGTTGACGCGCTTGTGCTTGCTGACTCAGATGCTGAGGTCGATGCACTTGTTGATGCTGACTCAGACGCTGATGTCGATGCACTTGTTGATGCTGATTCAGATGCTGATGTGCTTGCACTTGTTGATGCTGACTCAGATGCTGATGTTGATGCGCTTGTGCTTGCTGATTCAGATGCTGATGTGCTTGCTGACTCTGACGCTGAGGTCGATGCACTTGTTGATGCTGATTCAGATGCTGATGTGCTTGCACTTGTTGACGCTGACTCAGATGCTGATGTGCTTGCACTTGTGCTTGCTGACTCAGATGCTGATGTGCTTGCACTTGTGCTTGCTGACTCTGATGCTGATGTTGACGCACTTGTGCTTGCTGACTCAGATGCTGAGGTTGATGCGCTTGTGCTTGCTGATTCTGACGCTGAGGTCGATGCACTTGTGCTTGCTGACTCAGATGCTGATGTGCTTGCACTTGTTGACGCTGACTCAGATGCTGATGTTGACGCACTTGTGCTTGCTGACTCAGATGCTGATGTCGATGCACTTGTGCTTGCTGACTCTGATGCTGATGTTGACGCGCTTGTGCTTGCTGATTCAGATGCTGATGTTGATGCGCTTGTGCTTGCTGATTCAGATGCTGATGTTGACGCGCTTGTGCTTGCTGATTCAGATGCTGATGTGCTTGCACTTGTACTTGCTGACTCAGATGCTGATGTCGATGCACTCGTTGATGCTGATTCAGATGCTGATGTGCTTGCACTTGTTGACGCGCTTGTGCTTGCTGATTCAGATGCTGATGTCGATGCACTTGTTGACGCGCTTGTGCTTGCTGACTCAGATGCTGATGTCGATGCACTTGTTGATGCTGATTCAGACGCTGATGTGCTTGCACTTGTTGACGCGCTTGTGCTTGCTGATTCAGATGCTGATGTCGATGCACTTGTTGATGCTGACTCAGACGCTGATGTGCTTGCACTTGTTGATGCTGACTCAGATGCTGAGGTTGACGCGCTTGTTGATGCTGACTCAGATGCTGAGGTGCTTGCACTTGTTGATGCTGATTCAGACGCTGAGGTCGATGCACTTGTTGATGCTGATTCAGACGCTGATGTCGATGCGCTTGTGCTTGCTGATTCAGATGCTGATGTGCTTGCACTTGTTGATGCTGATTCAGATGCTGATGTGCTTGCACTTGTTGATGCTGACTCAGATGCTGATGTTGATGCACTTGTGCTTGCTGACTCAGATGCTGATGTGCTTGCACTTGTTGATGCTGACTCAGACGCTGATGTGCTTGCACTTGTGCTTGCTGATTCAGATGCTGATGTCGATGCACTTGTTGACGCTGACTCAGATGCTGATGTGCTTGCACTTGTTGATGCTGATTCAGACGCTGATGTTGATGCGCTTGTGCTTGCTGATTCAGATGCTGATGTACTTGCACTTGTTGATGCTGATTCAGATGCTGATGTGCTTGCACTTGTTGATGCTGATTCAGACGCTGATGTCGATGCGCTTGTTGACGCTGATTCAGACGCTGATGTCGATGCACTTGTTGATGCTGATTCAGATGCTGATGTCGATGCACTTGTTGATGCTGATTCAGATGCTGATGTGCTTGCACTTGTTGATGCTGATTCAGATGCTGATGTGCTTGCACTTGTTGATGCTGACTCAGATGCTGAGGTCGATGCACTTGTTGATGCTGATTCAGATGCTGATGTGCTTGCACTTGTTGATGCTGACTCAGATGCTGATGTGCTTGCACTTGTTGATGCTGATTCAGACGCTGATGTCGATGCGCTTGTTGACGCTGATTCAGACGCTGATGTCGATGCACTTGTTGATGCTGATTCAGATGCTGATGTCGATGCGCTTGTTGACGCTGATTCAGACGCTGATGTCGATGCACTTGTTGATGCTGATTCAGATGCTGATGTGCTTGCACTTGTTGATGCTGATTCAGACGCTGATGTCGATGCGCTTGTTGACGCTGATGTCGATGCACTTGTTGATGCTGACTCAGATGCTGATGTGCTTGCACTTGTTGATGCTGATTCAGATGCTGATGTCGACGCGCTTGTGCTTGCTGATTCAGATGCTGAGGTGCTTGCACTTGTTGATGCTGATTCAGATGCTGATGTCGATGCACTTGTTGATGCTGATTCAGACGCTGATGTCGATGCACTTGTTGATGCTGACTCAGACGCTGATGTGCTTGCACTTGTTGATGCTGATTCAGATGCTGATGTTGATGCGCTTGTGCTTGCTGATTCAGATGCTGATGTTGACGCGCTTGTGCTTGCTGATTCAGATGCTGATGTGCTTGCACTTGTACTTGCTGACTCAGATGCTGATGTCGATGCACTCGTTGATGCTGATTCAGATGCTGATGTGCTTGCACTTGTTGACGCGCTTGTGCTTGCTGATTCAGATGCTGATGTGCTTGCACTTGTTGATGCTGATTCAGACGCTGAGGTCGATGCACTTGTTGACGCTGACTCAGATGCTGATGTCGATGCACTTGTTGATGCTGATTCAGACGCTGATGTCGATGCGCTTGTGCTTGCTGATTCAGACGCTGAGGTCGATGCACTTGTTGATGCTGATTCAGATGCTGAGGTTGACGCGCTTGTTGACGCTGACTCAGATGCTGATGTGCTTGCACTTGTTGATGCTGATTCAGACGCTGAGGTTGACGCGCTTGTGCTTGCTGATTCAGATGCTGATGTGCTTGCACTTGTTGATGCTGACTCAGATGCTGAGGTTGACGCGCTTGTTGATGCTGACTCAGACGCTGATGTGCTTGCACTTGTTGATGCTGATTCAGACGCTGAGGTCGATGCACTTGTTGATGCTGATTCAGATGCTGATGTTGACGCGCTTGTGCTTGCTGACTCAGATGCTGATGTTGATGCACTTGTGCTTGCTGACTCAGATGCTGATGTGCTTGCTGACTCAGATGCTGATGTTGACGCGCTTGTGCTTGCTGATTCAGATGCACTTGTTGATGCACTTGTTGACGCTGACTCAGATGCTGATGTGCTTGCACTTGTGCTTGCTGACTCAGATGCTGATGTGCTTGCACTTGTTGACGCTGACTCAGATGCTGATGTCGATGCACTTATTGATGCTGATTCAGACGCTGATGTTGATGCGCTTGTGCTTGCTGATTCAGATGCTGATGTTGATGCGCTTGTGCTTGCTGATTCAGATGCTGATGTCGATGCACTTGTGCTTGCTGACTCAGATGCTGAGGTCGATGCACTTGTTGATGCTGACTCTGATGCTGATGTGCTTGCACTTGTTGATGCTGATTCAGATGCTGAGGTCGATGCACTTGTTGACGCTGACTCAGATGCTGATGTCGATGCACTTGTTGACGCTGACTCAGATGCCGATGTCGATGCACTTGTTGACGCTGATTCAGATGCTGATGTTGACGCGCTTGTGCTTGCTGATTCAGATGCTGAGGTCGATGCACTTGTTGATGCTGACTGGCTAGCTGATGTACTTGCTGATTGACTGGCGCTTGTTGAAGCACTTTGGCTTGCTGACGTGCTTGCTGATTGGCTCGCACTGGTCGATGCTGACTGGCTAGCTGATGTACTTGCTGATTGACTTGCGCTGGTTGACGCTGACTGGCTAGCTGATGTACTTGCTGATTGACTGGCGCTTGTCGATGCTGACTGGCTAGCCGATGTACTTGCTGATTGGCTCGCACTGGTTGACGCCGATTCAGAGGCTGATGTGCTTGCTGATTGACTTGCACTGGTTGACGCTGACTGGCTAGCTGATGTGCTTGCTGATTGGCTCGCACTGGTCGATGCGGACTGGCTAGCTGATGTGCTTGCTGATTGACTTGCACTGGTTGATGCTGACTGGCTAGCTGATGTACTTGCTGATTGACTTGCGCTTGTTGAAGCACTTTGGCTTGCTGACGTGCTTGCTGATTGGC
>NZ_JASHDL010000003.1:0-166769 GCF_047463635.1 Streptococcus infantis | reverse complement strand
CATATGAATCTTTCTAATGAGTTGTTTTGTCGCTTTTCATTATAGGTCATATGGGACTTTTTTTCTACAACAAAATAGGCTCCATAATATCTATAGGGGATTTACCCACTACAAATATTATAGAGCCCTTCTTTTTCAATTGTAACATAATTTATATTATGTTACAAACTATCTAAGGCATTCTTTTGCTCTTCATTAACGATATGGGTATACAAATCGGTAACTTGTGTGCTAGCATGTCCTAGCTGGTGGCTGACCAAAACTTGGGATTTGGTTGCATCATAGAGGCGAGTCGCAAGAGTGTGGCGTAATTTATGGGGCGTCACGCGGACTTTGAAGTCTTCTGAATACTTGGCTACCATTTTTTCAACACTAGAAGCATCGATGCGGTTTGGAACACCTCTATACATAGTTAGAAAGAGAGCTGTATCATTCTTTTCTGTCTTATAGCGTTTGTCGCGAATAGCAAGATATTGCTCCAAATAAGGCTTAGCAAAGGCAGCAACATTGACCGAGTCGCGTTTTCCACCCTTACGAGTAACATCAATCACCATCATTTTGAGGTTGAGATCACGAAGATCCAGGTTAACCGCCTCAGAGAGACGGACACCAGAGGCAAGAAGCAGTGCAATGATGGCTAAATCTCGCTCTTTATTCTTATTAAAGGAAGATAAGGCGCGATTTGAGAGTGTTTGCGGGTACTCCTGGTCGATGTAGTTAAGAAAACCTTCCGTTTCATCCCCTAAAAAGAGCTTTTGTTTGATATTTTCAGCTCTGGCCGCCAAGGTTTCTTTCTTTTTCTTAGTAGCAACCTTCTTCATGACGTTACGGTAGAAATAAGGTTCCCCTTGCTCGTTTTCAACTTCCTCAGTTAAATACTTATAAAGACTAGAAAGAGCTGATAAAGTACGGTTAATGGTTGTTTGGGAGACACCATTTTTAGTTGTATTAGCATTAAGCAAAGGACGTTCACGTAAGTAAAGAATAAAGGATTCCATGTCTTTCTTGGTCATGTGCTCCAGAACTTCTAAGGGAATATTGGCCATGGTGTCAGCATCTGATATACCAGATTCCAGGACCCAGGTAAAAAATCGATCGTATTCCTTTAAGTATTCGTACAAGGTCGTAAAACTATATGGAACGGCCAGTTTTGATTGGTAATATTCTAAGACGTACCAAGGCATGACTTGTTTAAGTCTATCAATCCGTTCTAATAAAGTCTCGCGTTTCATGTTTTTCTCCAAATATTCTATACTAGTAGTATAGCATAGCTAGTTATATTTTTCAAGAAAATTATAGTTTTTCGGAAAGATGTTGTAGGGGACATATAGGATTGTCTTAGTAAGCTATATAATGGAAAAACCGCTTAAAATTTGGTAATTCATTGCTTCATTGAACTTATAGTTTTAAAATTTCTAATCTTCTTCAGTCTATTCGAATATAATATAAAAACTCGATCTCATCATCTAGAGACCGAGTTTTGTTTAAAATCATTTCAATTTCTTAGAATCTATAAATTTAACTGCAAAATCTTTTTATTTAATTATTGAGTTACGTAAGATAAATTATGTAAACAAAGGCTTCTATAATAGCAAATCTTTTACTTTTCCAATTTCACTTTTTGGAATCACGAGATGAATCATATCACCTAGATACATTCTTGTAGATCCATTAACTGTTTTACTTTTACCATTATGTACTTGGGTTGTGATAAGCACATTGTGTGGTAAATTGAGTTCGTGTACTTGTTTACCAGCTATTTTATCTGATACTGGGATTTCTATTAGAGTAACTTCTCCATCATCAGTTGCTGATTCAGGTAGCATTTTCTCCAACATGGCTTCATAGACAGGTGCCCCTTTGAGCAAATCCATGACGATGTAGGCAACTAGTGTCACCATACCTAAAGGCATGAGATTGCGGATGTCACCAACCATTTCTGTCACAAGTATCATAGCTGTCAAAGGTGCTTTTGAGATAGCCCCAAAATAACCACTCATTCCAAGGATAACAAAGATAGGAAATTGCTGCTGACTAATAAGTCCAAGATTGACACAAATAACACCTACTAGGGCACCAAGTAAAGAACCTAAAGCTAAAATAGGTAAGAAAATACCTCCTGGCAGTCCACTTCCGTAACTAATCATGCTCCAGATAAAGCGAATGATAAAGTAAAGTAAGAGAATTTGGAAGCTATAATCTTGTTCTGTTAAGGATAAGACAACCTGATTGCCTCCACCAAGTATTTGAGGTAGAAATATTCCAACTGGAATAATCAGGATAAAAGCAAAAATCGGATGATAAGCTTTATCAATATGAACCTTTTGGCCAATCCAATCATAAACTTTTCCGACATTCAGAACGGTTTTTTCATAAAGAAAACCTGAGAGCCCAAGAAAAATTCCCATCACCAGATAAATCCAATATTGACTAAGACTCATAAGAGGGATATCATCCGGCATATCCAAAACAGGTGTTAAGCCGAAGATGAGAAGAGAGACGAAGTTTGCTACCAGACTGGCTGCCAAGGTAGAAACCCAGAAGAATCGTGAAAAATGGTGATAGACTTCTTCTACTACAAATAATAACCCCGCAATCGGTGCATTAAAGGCTGCAGCAAGTCCAGCAGCAGCTCCGCTAGCAATCAAAGAACGCTCCTCAACAGGGCTAGACTTGAGCCATTTAGCAATTCCTTTTCCTCCAACGGCACCTAGCTGAATACTGGGACCTTCACGACCGAGCATGAGCCCACTCGCAATGGCCAAGATACCTAGAATGTATTTCTTCCAGAGGACACTCCACCAGTTGAGAGACATGAGACCTTTTAACTCCGCTTCAACTTGAGGAATACCAGAACCTTTGATATCTTTTTCTGAACGTGTTAATTTGGCACTAAGTAACCAAATGAGGATATAAAACAATAAAATAATCAATAGATTCCGTATCAGATTCTCTTGGTCTTGATAAAATCCTTGAACGATATGAAAGCCTTTTTCGATCAAAAATCGAAATGATCCTACAATAATTCCTACGACTAATCCGACAATAATACCTCGCCCTACTTGAGCTAAGATCGTACTGGATGTGAAGGCAAATTCTTTCTTGGAGCTGAGTATTTCCGACTGTTCCCCCATAATTCTCTCCTTTAATTATCTTTTACTAGTTTCTGAAACGATCGTTTTAATCGGTTCAAAACTGGTGCGATGAATAGGTGTGACACCGTGTTTTTCAATTCCTTCTAGATGCTTAGCAGTTCCATAGCCAGCATTTTGAGCAAAATCATAGCCTGGAAATTCTTGGTCATAGTTAGCCATGATCTTATCTCTGGTAACCTTAGCAATGATGGATGCAGCTGCAATGGATAGGGAATTCGCATCTCCTTTGATGATGGATGTCTGAGAAATCGGTAAATCCAACTTCATAGCATCAATCAAAAGGTGTTCTGGTTGAGGGTCAAGCTGAGAGATAGCTTCTTTCATAGCTAGTTTAGTTGCTTCATAGATATTGACTTGATCAATGACTTGATTGTCCATAATGCCAATACCAATTGCTAGAGCATTGTCCTTAACGGCTTGAAAAATCTCCTCGTGTTTTTTCTTAGGGATCTTTTTACTGTCATTTAAGCCTTTAATCTTACAATTTTGGGGCAGAATGACTGCTGCAGCAACAACAGGACCAGCTAAAGGCCCACGTCCAACTTCATCTACACCTGCAATTAAGCTAATACCTTGAGCGTAAAGCTCTTTTTCATAAGATAACATGCCTTCTAAGCGGAGATTTTCATCAATTTCAGCTTGAATAGCTTTTTTGCGCTTTTCAATTTCTTTTTGGACACCTGAACGAGAATCTTTTTCAAATTCTTTAAACAAGGTGCTATTAAGTTCAATTATCTTTGCTAATTCTTCTTTTATTTCTTTAATCGTTGCCATTGAGGTCTTCCAATGTATCTAATGTATAGTTGCCTAGTTTTCCATCACGAACTTCCTTGACGAAAAGGTTGTAAAAACGATCGTAATCATTACGGAAACCAAGGATACGAGTCATGTCCATGATGATTTCAGGAGCTTCATCGTCCAGATTCATTTGTTTAAAACGTTCTTGAAGCTTATCAGGATAATGGGTTTTAAAGTAATTGAGACCGAAAATAGTCACTTCATCCATTGGAAGCAATTGATCCTTTATTGCTCCTGTAAGGGCAAGTTTAAGAGCAACAGTTTCATCTTCAAATTTTGGCCAGAGAATCCCTGGAGTATCCAAGATTTCCAAATCCTTATTTGTTTTGAGCCATTGCTGACCCTTTGTCACACCTGGCTTATTACCAACTACAGCAATTTTCTTACCAGCCAAACGGTTCATTAGCGTCGATTTACCAGCGTTTGGAATACCGATTATCATGGTACGTAAGGTTTCGATTTGAATCCCACGTTCCTTTTGACGAGCTATCTTATCTGCCATGAGTTTCTTAGCAGCGTCCGTTACAACTTTTACCGTAATTTGCTCTTTAGAATTGATTGCCAGTGTTTGAATGCCTTGTGATTCAAAATGCTGACGCCATTCTTTTGTTAATGCTGGGTCTGCTAGGTCTGCCTTGTTCAAAATCAATAGTCTTGGTTTATCTCCGATGATTTTAGTCAGCATCGGATTTTGACTTGACAAGGGCAAACGTGCATCTACTAAAACTGTCACAAAATCAACGAATTTTAAATTTTCCTGAACCTGACGACGCGCCTTAGACATATGTCCAGGAAACCATTGAATAGTTGCCATTCTGTAAAATTCCTTTCTCTTATTGGATTTGTATTTATTTTTCCAGTTTCAAAAATTAAATAGATATCCTTTTTCTAAAATAAATCACTATCTTTTATTATAACATGATTTCTCGTATTTGACGCTTGATTCAATGCCGATTGTAAAATGTTTTCTAAGTAAATCAGTCACAAATGAAATTCCTCATTGTCTAAAACGATTGAAAAATAATAGTGTTCACCATAATTTTTAACATAGTTGCTGATATACTTTTCTGTTTGAAAAATGGATTTACTGCTATCAATAGTTGGATCTTGTTTCTCGTAATACCAATTATCATAAGTATGTGTCAGTTGGCCATTCTTGTAGCAAAACACATCTCCACCTAATATTGTCAGATTGTTTGCTTGGACAATAGCAAGTAAGTCTGGGATTGCTGAATAATCATAAGCGTATGCATCAATCCCTAAGTCACGTAGATCAATTCCTCTTTTATTTCTATTCTCAATATTCTGTTTCATAAAGTTAATTCCTCAAGTTTCTCTTGATAAGCAAAATCGATAACCACCATACAGTCGTTATCGATTTTAATGATTTTTAATCTTTTTCGCCTAGTTGACTATTGATTCTCATCATGATACTTGCAATTTTTTCTCCCCAGTATGGATCTGAAGCATAAAGAACATTCATACCTGATGATTTATTTCCTAGGTATGTTCTGCCATTATCGATGTAATTTTCGCGAATCCACTTAGCTGCACCTAAGATACCCTTGTCAACATCGTCGAAGCTTTTAGCTGAATCATATGGTGTTGTATCGTAAGCTGCGATACCGAAGAAATTATTTTTATCCTTAGCAATTTGGCTACGTCCCCATGAACTTTCGAGGGCGCTATGGGCGATTAGATAGAGAGCGTTGATCTGATAGCGTTCTTCAGCTTCTTTAAAGATTGCCCCCTTACCTGCCAGACGACTTCCCTTGATATTCATAAGAGAATAGACTTTATCTAATTCCTGAGCCGTGTAATTGCTTGGTTTTCTTAAATCTCTAAATAAGAAAGGATTTTCAACTGTAAAGTTTTCAAAGTTAATACCATCAGCCGAATAATACTTTTTACCAATAGTCATTGATGAACTATGTGGTGCTACACGAATACTTGCGTAAGGTGATAACTCATGGTAGAGATAACGACCATCCGTAGTATAGTGAGGAATGAATTCACTATCTGAGCTGACCGCTACTAGATCATTCTTGTTCATATATCCTGAAAGACCTGAAATTTTGACTGGAAGTCGACCACCTTGAACTTCAGCCCCAGTAACCGAAACAATGCTACCTTGTGAGATATAGCTGAGCCTATCACCAGAAGCACTGTATACATAAGCTGTAATTGGTGTTACTTTATAATAGGATGATGGATCAGAAATCCATTTTCCATTGCTTTGGAAGGAATAGTCTTTACCTTTGATTTTGAAAGTCCCTGTTACATATACCCCATCCTCTTTGAGGTAATACCAAGCATCATAGTCCTTATCAAAAATCCATTCATTCTTAGCCATATAGCCACCAGATTTTAGATAGTAAGCACCCTGCCATTGATTTTCAGCATAAGCACCGTCCGACTTGAGGTAGAACCAGCTATTATATTTCTTATCAAAGATCCATTCATTCTCAGCCATGGCTCCACTATCTTTTAGATAGTATTTCGATTTCCATTGGCTACTTAGCATGTCACCATCTTTATTAAAATAGTACCATGTACCGCTGATTTTTTCCCACTTGTCGCGAATAATTTTTCCTGATTCTGTAGCATAATACCACTTATCCTCAAGTTTTAACCAGGAATTTTCCGCCATAGCACCACTACTTTTGAGAAGATAATCATTATAAATAGTATTGCTTAACATTGTGCCAGATTCATCAAATCGGTACCAAACACCAGCTATCTTTTTCCAAGTATTACGAGTAACTTTCCCGTCCTCAGTGGCATAATACCATTTATCAGCAATTTTTACCCAAGAATTTTCTGCCATAGCACCACTAGTCTTGAGAAGATAATCATTATAAATAGTATTGCTTAACATTGTGCCAGATTCATCAAATCGGTACCAAACACCAGCTATCTTTTTCCAAGTATTACGAGTAACTTTCCCGTCCTCAGTAGCATAATACCATTGGTCATCAATTTTTACCCAAGCATTTTCTGCCATAGCACCACTACTATTCAATAGGTAATCATTAAAGATAATATTACTAAGCATGATGCCATCTTGATTGAAATAGTACCAGACTCCTGCTATTTTTTTCCAATTTGAAACAGGCTGATTATTTTCATAATAACGCCATTGGTTATTTTCTATTTGCCAACCTTCTTTGTTAACTACCTCTACTATTGCTTCTTTTGACGATTGTTCCTGGGTATCAGGAGTTTTAGAGGTTGCTTTTTCAGCTTCGCTTTGGTTTTTCTTCTCATTGCTTACTGTATTCGAAGAAGCTCTTTCTGATGATTGAATATTATTGGTAGCTTGAGAATCCTCGGCATAGACGGTCGTTTTTGCAAAACCTGCCATAGAGAGGGCAACTGTACTTGCCAGCAATATTTTTTTCATTCTTTTCTCCTTACAAATACCTAGATATTGTATTTTATGTTTCTATATATTGTGTAAAAAACAGTATTTATCCACTATATTATACAATATTCTGTTAAATATAAAAGTAGTATCTTTCAGAAGAAAAGAACTTGTAATATTTTTAAAATATTTTAGAAATAAAAGTCAATAAAAAGTAGTCGAACATAAGTTGAACGACTACTTTTTTATAAAATTATACCTGACTATAGACTTCTTTGCGATTCGTTTTGGTTGCTTTAGCAGAATTCTTCCAAAGGTTTGGATTGATGAAAATAGTGACGATCGCTAGTATTGCAAAACCAATCCCAACATACCAGTAGGGTGCATCCAAGGTTGTTGAGCGTCCTGAAAGGTTGACAATCCCACGGAAAAGTGTACCCGCTATAATAATCGCTACTGCCGAATTCCATAGATTTAGACTAATACGAGAGAAATGTGGAAGAACTTTGAGAAAGATTGCAAGTAGAATTCCCCCGACAAGAGGTACTGCAAACAAATAGTGCATATGGACAGAAGTTTCTCCAAAACTAAAAGCTTCGTAAATTCGAGAAAATGCAAAGAAGAAAATAGTGATTAGTGTATAAGAAATGACCGTTTTTTTAAATCGTTTTTTGCTAAAATTAGTAACCAATGTAGACAATGTCACTCACCGCCCTTTCTGAAATTTTGTTTCCTCCAGTCGTTGGTTTATTGATAACCTGACCGTTGAAGTAAAGTGTAGATGATCCACCACCATCAAGGTTGTAGGCTGTTTTTGCTCCATAAGATTTCATGACCTCAGCGAGCTGATAAAGAGAGAGACCTTCACTTTCAGAGGTACGTCCATCTGAAACCACGATGATATAGTGGTTTTCATCGATAATACCAATAGCTGTACGAGGATTTGAAGCCATGGCCTGTCCTACTTCTGTATTGGTATCAACTGCAATTTCACCATTTTCGACCAAGGCTGGTCCAAAAGCCAAGAGATTGACGACACCATCATTTACTAGTTGCTCAGCTGAGATCTGATCTTCGTAAATAACCTTGAAAGAGCCGTCTTTATAAATAGCTAAGTCACCATTACTAGAATCTTCACGAACAGTATCACGATAAACTACTCCATTACGGATAACATAACCTGTTGAGTTAGCACCATAGTAGTCCCCGTTTACCGCTAAAATGGCATTGTTGTCAGCTGCGGTTACAGAGGTTTTAGCAGTTACGTTAGTTCCATAGGCATTTTGAGCAAAGGCAGTTTTCAGATAATCTGATGAGCTCAGAGTAATATCAGCAACGTAGACTTGTGTATTATTGACCGTCGTTTCAGACAAATTGACGGAAATATTGTCATCTTTATAACTAGAGTCAGTGACAGTAGCTGTCTTAGCAGCTTGACTTGCTGCTGCAGCATTGGAACTTGTGCTAGTTGTAGCGACTGTTGATATTGTCTCAGCGAGGACAAAGGTCTTTAGCATTGAGTAACTAAAGGATCCTGTCAAGAGTAGGCCAAGAACTGAGGCGTAAGCATAGCGTTTCTTTAAAAATTTCATAATACAGTTGATGTCCTTTCCTTAAAGATGAATTTCTTCTGCACTGTCCAAGAGACAGCGAAGAGAAGGATGCCGACGATAACTTTGGCAATCAGAAGGTTGATTCCGAAGACTGTAAAGAAGAGACGAATCAGTAGCGTGTCTAAGACAAAGAGTCCGACTGCTAGACCAAAGTACCCCATCCCTGTTTTTACAAGGCTATCGTCATTTTTAAATACTAGTTTTTTATTTGTAGAATAGTTAAAAATTGAGCTAGTTACACGAGCTACTCCGTTTGCTAGAAAAATTCGTAGACTCGTCGGAACTGTCGGCAAAATCAAGATTGCTAGGGCGTAAACGACATAGTCTACAACAAAGCTACTGAGAGATGATAAGGCAAATTTAAAGATATTTTTATAAATCATGAGCCCGTCTTGGATTGGGCGGAAGTGTGAAGCCTCATTATCATTGATATAGACAGTTTCAATAGGCACTTCTAGAATCTCGTATTCTTTCGTTGCTTCGAGCAACATATTCATTTCATATTCATAACGTTGGCCTTCTATTTTTAACATAAAAGGAATCAAGTTTGTCGTAAAAGCACGAAGACCTGTCTGCGTATCTGTTACTCCTACTCCTGTTTGAAGTTTAAAGAGAGCTTTGGTTAAGCTGTTACCAAAACGGCTACGAAGGGGAACTTTTCCAGAAAAGGCACGTACACCCAAGATTAGCTTGTTTGGATTTTCGGAAGCTTTATTAGCCGTGCGGAAAATATCCCATACCTTGTGCTGTCCATCCGCATCTGCTGTGACAACCGTACCATAAATGTTTTGTTCTTGGATATAAGTAAAGGCTGTTTTTAGAGCCTGCCCTTTACCTTGGTTCACTTGGTGACGAATGACAGTAGCAAATTGTTTTGCTTTATCAAAGATTTTTTGGCACTCTGATGAACTGCCGTCGTCTATGACTAAGATATGAAAATCACTCTTTTCGTGAATTTTTTCGATGAGTTTGATAAGGTTATTATCTGGTTGATAAGCTGGAATGACTATGTAGTTCATATCGATACCTCTTTCTTTGATGACGGTATAACTATACAGAAAATCGCTTAAAGATACCTTATATCAGTTTTCTTTAAGAAAAAGTTTAAAAAACTTTAAGCTTAAAAAAGGACTTATCACTCAATAAGATATTTAGTTTGAATTTTCAGATAAAAATAAATATACAAAAATCCTCAAATAGCGACTGTATTTGAGGATGATTCTTATCATACAATGAGAGTACTTAGTCTATTTTCTCTCTTAACTTTTCAACAAAGAGATAGGCTGCGGGGCAGGTTAGGGTATTTTTAATAGTAAGATTATTGATTTGGTAAATCTTCTTACGGTCAGTATGTGGAAATTCACGACAGGCTTTGGGACGAACATCGTAGATGGAACAGAGATTATCGCCTCCTAAAAATGGACAGGGCATCGATTTGAAGACCTTATCTCCATCTTCATCTACTTGCAAAAACTCAGCTTCAAAGGCTGGCAATTTCATTTTAAAATACTTGGCAATACGTGTGATATCTGCTTCTTTGAAGTCTGGACCAAGACTCTTACAGCAGTTAGCGCAGGCTGTACAATCAATTTCAGTAAAAACTTCTTGATGGATTTCAAGCGCAATTTTATCTAAATTTTTAGGCGCTTTCTTCTTTAGATTTCCTAAAAACTTACGATGCTCTTTTTGTTTTTGCAAGGCTAGTTGGTGATAATATTCGATATCGATTTCTTTTGACATAGTTTCTTTCTAATTTTTAATGTTGATACAAAAATTTCAAGTTAATACATAAATAAAATTATGTCAAATGTTTTAGAGACATAATTTTAACAATAATGAGTCTCTCCATGCAGGACGAAAACTACCGCTATACTATCATTCTTTCTAAAAAAGGTTTGATGCAGTTGGTTAAAATGCCTTCTATCCAAGATTTTTGAGCGGATGATAGGTTTTCTTCATCTAAACATTCCTTTAGAAAATCACGTACCTGATCAGGTGCTATTTCAAATTCAAAAGCCTTCATTTTGTAGAAAAAGTCAAGCAAAGTGTTAGAGAGATAGTCAGTTGAAAATGGAATTTCTCCAGTTTTTCGATACATGATTAGAAGTCGGGAAAATCGAGCTTTTTCTTCGGGTATATCCTTAAAATACGAGTTAAGCAACCAGACTTGCTTTTGTTTTCTTTCAAGAGGATCTTGACTAGCAATGCGTTGATCCTTTTCGAGTTCTCTTTGGTACTGTTTTGATTTTATAGAACGTTCTGTCCGATTTTTACCGAAGAGAATCTTTTCCCACTGGCGCTCTTCTAGTGTCAGTGTTTCGCTCAGTCCAAAGTAATCCTGATAGGCACGTTCAGCTGGTCCCATTGCTAGAACCAGGTTATCCGCATATTGTTTAGCAATCTTGTCTCGCTTCTTTCGCTCCTTTTCAGCCTTGATGCGAAGTTCCTGCTCATAGTCAATTTTTTCTTTTCCTAGTTTAACAAGATAGAGCTGATCGTCAGATTTTCCAAGTAGAAAGGGTTTGATAAATTTTTCAAGGACTTCCTCCATACGAGCTTTCTTCAAAGGCTCTGCCCTACTCCAACTTCCACCTTGAAAAACTTCCAAAAAGAGTTGATAATCCTTTTCTGGTGAGAATTGATTGCCACGATTTGACTTGAAAGCTCCCTTTTCCCATAGCCAGTTGATTAGTCGCTCATCAAAATCCGTTTTATTAACTCGAATGACTTCTTTTTTCTGGGCCTTTCTGGTTAGATTTTCAAGCTTTCTGAGAAGTTTTTCTTCCTCTTCTAGCTGTTGATCTAGGCTAATTCTTTGGAAATGACGCACACAGTCACTCCCAATGGGGAAGAGGCGTTTGCCAGTAACTCCGTTAAAAAGTTCATAAGCATACTTAATAGCATTACCGCAGACACAATTGCTTCGACCGATTCCATTAAAAATCAAGGAAACTTCACTCCATTCTTTGGTAGCTTGTTCCCAAGTATCGGCTTTAGAGGCCTCTAAAACTGCATCATATAAGTTTTTTCTAACAGGAATGGACATGATGTCTCCTTTCTTTTTAAAGTTTAACGACTTCTACTTGGTCTTTACCAAGTAGAATCAAATATTTTTCAACGGTTTCTATCTGATATGAACGAGATAGAGCCTCTGCATAGAGTTCTAATTGACCACGATAACGTTCAACAAGTTGACTAGCATGCTCATAACGATCTGTCTTGTAGTCAAAGAGAGCAATCTTATCATTGTAGAGGAGATATCCATCTAAGATTCCACGGACAACAAAATCTTCCTGACTCTTAGCATCTCTTTTCAACATTGAGAAAGGTTGTTCTCGATAGAGTTTATCTTGATTTGCAAGAATCTCTTGACCTAGAGCTGTATCAAAGAAGGACAAAATTTTTCCTAGATTGATTTTGGATTTGACAGCTGAACTTACTTGAACTTGCTCTAAAGCATCTGTTAAAGTCTCTAAAGTTGGTTTCTTAGCTAGATTAATTCTCTGCATGAGTTCATGGGTAGCACTACCAATTTCAGCACCAGTAACTTTCTTAGTTTTAGAGAAATCAGGAAGGTTGAATTGAACCGTACTTTCTTTTAGTTGACTTTGACCAGCTACTACTACTCCTTCCATATCCATGACTGGTTCATAGAACTTTTTAATCTGACTTGGCGTTTGAACACTTGGAAGATTAATTGCTGCTCGGTGGACTTGATTATAGACTTCCACTTCTTTCAGCATTTCCAACGCATTTTTGATGGTTTCTGACTGGCGATTATCTGCTTGGGATTGGTCTTGGAGCTGGCTTTTATTTTCCAATTCTCCGATAGCTTCTTTGGTTAGGTCTTCTTCACCTTCAAAGCGCACAGTGAAATGCAAATCCTCCTTAGAAAATGCTTGATAAATGGCCCAAATCCAATCTTGGAAATTAGTAGCGTCTAATCTAGTTTCTCGAGTCAAAAGACCTTGCCCATTTGTCGGATATTCTTTTGCTTCTAATTTTTCACGAGATCCTTTTCCAACTAAATATAATTTTTTCTCAGCACGTGTCATGGCTACATAAAGTAAACGCATGAGTTCAGAATAACTTGCTAACTGAAGTTCTTCTTCGTTTTGCGTATAGGTCAAGCTAGGGATAGATAATTTAATCGTAGATGGAACGTATTCCTCTTTGGCATCTGTAGCAACTCTAGCAACATACTTGAGACCAAGGCCATTTCTTCGACTTAGGATGACCTCAGACATAGAATCTTGCTTGTTGAATTGCTGATCAATGTTGAGGATAAAGACATAAGGAAACTCAAGGCCCTTACTTTTATGAATACTCATAAGTTCTACAGCATCCTTAGGTGGTGCTACAGCCACATTGGCAAGATCATGTTGGGCTTCCAAGACCTGATCTATCATTCGAATAAAGCGAGATAATCCCTTGAAATTACTCTTTTCAAACTGATCTGCTCTTAAAGCAAGGGCATAGAGATTTGCCTGTCTAGCTTGACCATTTGGCAAAGCACCGACATAGTCATAGTAAAAACGGTCGCTATAGATTTTCCAAATGAGACCATAAAGTGAGTGCGTTTTAGAATACAAACGCCAAGACTGGACAGTTTCCATGAAGAAGTTTAGTTTCTTTTGTAATTCAGCTTTGATTAAATCCTTTTGAAGACCAATTTTCTCCTGAGCATTGACTAGTTTCTCATAAAAGTTTTCTTGAACCTTATCCTCGGATTTCTGAAGGGCTAATCGAGCCAATTCATCTTCATCAAAGCTAAACATAGGAGACTTCATGAGAGCTACTAAAGCGAAGTCTTGGAGAGGATTATGGATGACACGAAGAATATCCAACATAACCTGCACTTCTAAAGATTGCAAATAATTGCTTTGAGCACCATCTGTCTTGACTGGAATACCATACTCAGACAAGGCAAGTAGGACCTGGTCATTACGACTTCTGCTGGCAGTTAAGAGAGCCATGTCCTTGAAAGGTACACCCTTATCATTATGAAGGTGAATTATCTCCTTAAGCACCATGCGCATCTCACCAGTCAGTTTATTGGTTACTAATTCCTCCTCATCATCAGAATCGCTATCATCCTTATCATATAAGAGAACTTCTGCCTTGTTTTCAGGATTTACTTGAATATCAGTATTTCCAAAAACAAGTTGATGCATACCGTCATAAGATATCTCTCCAACTTCCTCGTCCATAAGATGTTTAAAGACATCATTCGTAGCATCTAGAACTTCTGAACTGCTCCGGAAATTTTCCTTAAGCAGAATTAACTGACCTTCTTTGCCATCATGAGCAAAGCTATGAAATTTTTCGTTGAAGATTTGGGGATCTGCCTGTCTAAATCGATAAATAGACTGCTTAATATCTCCTACCATAAAACGATTATGACCATTTGAGAGGAGTTCTAGCATTCTTTCCTGGATGTGGTTGGTATCCTGGTACTCATCGACCATGACTTCATGGAAGCGTTCCTGATACTCTTGTCGAACCTGAGGGAAGTTTTCTAAAATCTCAATGGTATAGTGGCTAATATCAGCAAATTCAAAGGCATTTTCTTCGCGCTTCCGTTGTCGATAGGCATCAACAAAATCCCTCATGAAGACTTGGAAAGTCTTTGCCAAGTCCCAGGAATCTTGATGATAATCTTCTTGGAATTTTAGTAAAGTTATTTGATCATTTAGTGAGATCAGCTTTTCAAACTTTGCTTTTCTCTCTTGGTTGTATGCTTCTTTCAAGTCTTGCAGTTCGACCTTACGACTAGCATTTGTAAGAGCACGACCTCCCTTATCCTTAGAGATACTAACAACTCGGTCTAAAACTTCTAGATATTGCTCAAAAGTAGATTCATGGCTTAAAGAACCGATCTCATCAAGAACTTGTTGGACAGATTCTAAATAAGCTGCTTTGCCAAATTCCTTGGCATCATTATCCAAATGGTAACGGAAAAAGCTTTCTAAATCCCAAAGTCTTTCTTTTATATCCTCTTCAAGGTTTTCTTTAGCAACGGTAAAATCAGCCTCTTCAAAGCCTTTTAGAAAGGAATCTTCTAGCCAAGCCTGAGGATTGCTGGTAGATTGCAAAAAGTCATAAATCATATAGACCTGTTTACGCAGTCCACGCGCATCCTTGCTTCTTCCTGCAAAGTTCTTAACCAGCTGACTAAACTTGCCTTGTTCTTTACCTTGGTAGTGACTTTCAAAAACTTGACGAAAAACCTCATTTTTTAAGAGAAGCTGCTCACTTTCATTTTGAAGGATACGAAAGTTTGGAGAGAGGTCAAGGAGATAACCATGCTTGGTCAAGAATTTCTGGGTAAAAGAGTCCATGGTTCCAATAGCAGCGTTGGGTAAATCAGCTAATTGTCTGCCGAGGTGTTTTTTTAGTTCAAGATCTTGCGTTTCTTGAATTTGTTGGCTAATTTTCTTTTCCAAGCGTTCTTTTAACTCGGTTGCTGCCTTTACCGTAAAGGTTGAGATAAAGAGTTGGCGAATCTCAACACCACGCGCTAGTTGGTCAAGAATTCGTTCAGCCATGACAAAGGTTTTCCCTGAACCAGCAGAAGCTGAGACTAGAATATTTTGACCAGAGCTATAAATAGCTTGAATTTGCTCAGTAGTTTTCTTTGGTTTCTTGTCAGATTTAGCTTCTGCTACTTGCAAGGCTGCAATCTCTTCTTGAGATAAAAATTTCATCGCTCCAACTCCTCTCTGATTTTATTAAACCAAGCTTCCTTGGCATTGCTCTTGGCAACTTTCTCTAAAAATCTCGCCTGACCTAAATGATAATTGGCTTCAAAACCTGTAATAGCTTGATATTGTTGAACATAGGGTGCAATGCTTCTACCGTTTTCTGTATAAGGGTTGATCGCAAATTCACCAGATAAAATCTTCTCTGCCGCCTTTTTATAGATAAGGGCGTTATAGTCCAGCAATAACTGAAATTCCTCATCAGACAACTGATAGGTTTTGTTTTTATTGTAAAACTCTCCAAGGTTTTTTATCTCTTTTTCAAGAAAGAGGCCTTGGTATTTCATAGTCTTATTCGTTTCTGCTACTGCTTTAGAAAGAGTTTTTGCAGTTTGTAATGACTGAATTGGTTCAGCCATTTCTAGGTACATAGCACCAAAGAAGTCTTTATATCCTTCTTTCTTAAGAGCAGCCAAGTATGTTGGCAATTGTGAGTTTAAACCGTTAAAAAAGAGAGGAAAGTTAAACTGAGTTAGAGAAGATTTGTAGTCTACAACACCAATAGCATCTGACGTTTTCAAACGGTCAATACGATCGACCTTCCCACGGACATAAATATTACGACCGTTATCTAACTGTACAAAAGCTTGTTCCTTGCCACCAAAAACAGCCTCCTCTTGAACCGTTTCGACATCAGCATTGTGACGAAGAATATGTCCAGTAGCGCGTGCTACATCTAAGAGAACTTCCTTAGCAAATTGAGATTCTAAACTTTCTTGATAAATAGCTTGAAAGTCTCTTTCTTGACTAGTTTCAGAGATGGCCTGTTCTAAACGGCGATCAAAAGATGTATCAGCAGGAAGTTTCATTGCACGTTCAAAAATACGGTGCAAGAAATTCCCGTGACTTCGTGCATCAGGACGGAGACGCAATTCTTCCTGCAAACCTAAGACATAACGGAGATAGTAACTGTATTCATTACGGTAAAATTCTGTTAAACCAGAAGTAGATAGATAGAAATCTTGTTCCTGCGGATATAAAGCTTCCAGTGTATCATTAGCTAAAGCCTTGCTTTTCGGACTTGTTGGTAAAACCGGATTTTCTAAACCTTGGTCTTCCAACTTTTTACCCATCACACGAGCTAAAACCTTGACAAAGGTTAAGTCTTGGTCACTTGTCTCCCTCTCACCTTGCTGATGATAGGCAACCAGACTAGACAAAAGGCTGTGATAAGAACCAATATCATCCTTTGTTAGATTTTTTCGGTCAATTCTCTTTTCAATCTTGCTAAAACCAAAGTCTTGTAATTCTTTCAGATATACCGACTCTTTACTCTCATTTTCATTGAGTAAACTTGGCGCCGATAAGACTAATTGCTTCCTAGCAGAGTTTACCAAAGAAAGCATAGTATAGCGATTCTTCTTGAGGTTTTCTTGACTTGCAATCAGTAATTGAGAACCTTCTTGAGTCATTTGATTCAAGGATTCTCTTTCTTCATCGCTCAACAAACTGGTGTTTTGAGCAATTTTGGGC
The DNA here is from genome assembly GCF_047463635.1 of Streptococcus infantis. Classification (GTDB taxonomy): domain Bacteria; phylum Bacillota; class Bacilli; order Lactobacillales; family Streptococcaceae; genus Streptococcus; species Streptococcus infantis_W. The sequence goes on along the minus strand of NZ_JASHDL010000003.1, from coordinate 149,605 downwards.
AAATGATCTTGAGTTAAACCAATTGCATAGATGTAATCAGCTGTCAAGGGTGCAATCAAATCATAACTCTGCACCAGGACAGTATCTACCGTTGCTGGAATTGTACGGTAATTTGACAAGCTCATACCTGAATGAAGAAGAGCCAAGAAATCATCTAAAGTAACCTGAGTCCCCTCAAATACAGTCGCAAATTGCTCCATTACGTGGCAAAATGCTTTCCAGACCTCCTCTTGTCTTTCTTGCTCTGCCGCATCCATTGTTTCAGATAAGGCTTGTAATTGCTTGGTAACAGATGCATCCTTCAAAAAGTTATTCCATTTTGTAAGGATATTTTCAGCCTTTTGTTTACGACTGGATAATAGAGTTTCTAGTGGACTTAGAACACGAACACGAAGCTCATTTAATTTGACTAAATCAAATTTTTCACGATGGTTTTTCGTAAATTCTTGTTTAAAGTTAGAAAGTCCATCAATACCCAAATAGCGGATATATTGTTCAAAGCTATCAATTTCCTCTTGGTTAAGGTCAGTATACAAGCCAGTGCGTAAGAGATTAATCAAATCTTCTTGACGGAAATTGTATCGTTTCAAACGCCCGATGGATTCTACAAATTGAGTTAGAGGATGATGAGCCATAGACTCACTCTTGCCCAAATAAAAAGGAATTTGATATTGATTAAAAATTGTCTGCAAGGACAGTTTATAGGACTCTACGTCACCAAGTAGGATTCGAAAATTCTTATAGCTAAGTTCTGGCTCTTGGTGCAATTTCTGGCGAATACTACGAGCAACTAACTCCAGCTCTTCTTTTTGTGTCAGACAAGACCAGATTTGCAAGTCCTTTCTATCTTCGTCATTCACATCTAAACTAATTTCAGAATAATCATAAGCACTTTCCAGTAATTTTGAGGCTTTGGCAAAGGCATCAAGTTTCTCATGTTCTTGATAAGTATTTTCTGCCTTAGTCTGATATTTAAAGGCCAAATGTCTCAAAAACTCAACACTGGCTTGATAGAGGTTACCTTCACTAAATGGACTTGTATAAGCTTTTTTAGTCGCATAAGCCCCGATAACAATTTCAACACCCTTACGATAAAGTAGATCCACTAGGTGTTCTTCTTCTGCAGAAAATCGGGTAAAACCATCAATGACTAGGGCAATCTTACTAAAATCACTACTTACTTTATTTTCTTCGATAGCATTGATCAGATATGACAATTGACTCCCTTGCGAAACTTGACCTTGATTCAGATAAGCTGTTACCTTTTCAAAAATCAAGAGTAAATCAGAACGTTTATCAGCGTCAGATAGACTTTCTAAATCCAAAAAGCTCATCTTTGCAGTTGTCATTTCATGATAAATCTCAATCAGTTGTTGGATGAATTGCGGATCTTGCTTAATAGCCCCGTAAACTCGCAAATCCTTAGCGTCTATCTCAGACAAACATTTATAGAAAACCATGCCCAGACCAATATCATCGAGACTAGACTTCGCTGGTATATCGTTTAAAACCAGATAACGAGCCATTTGAGCGAAGCGCGTGACTGTGATCGCAAAAGAAGCCTGCTGACTCAAGCACTCCAGCACGGCACGTTCCTTTTCAAAAGAAAGAGAGTTAGGGGCGATATAAAAGACTCGTTTACCTTGGGCAACCAGTCCCTGAGCCTCCTTGGTTAGGATTTCTGTTAAAGAAGTCCGAATATCGGTATAAAGTAGTTTCATCTCAGCCTCGTTTGATTTTTTCATTACCTTTCATTATACCATTTTTTGACTGCTAATCCTATAAATAGAGGGCTCTTTAACATCTCAAGAAAAGAAAAATGCCAGAAATTTCCGGCATTGATTGATAAGCACTAACTTCATGAAAATACGAGAATCCATAATTCCCAAAATGCAGCAATGTTAATCATGATATGGAGCAAAATAGGATAATAGAGAGAATGAGTTTTTCGGTAGAGGAAAGCTAAAATTGCTCCTCCACTTGCATAGGTGAAAAAGGCGAGCGGTGTTATACCATCAGCAACATGCACATAGCCAAAGACACAGGCTGATAGTAAAACATCTCCATACCAAGGTGAATCTTTAAAAAATGTATTCATCAGAACTCCTCGGTAAACCAATTCTTCTGAAATTGGTCCTAGCAGACAAGTAATAAGCAAAAAATACAGCAACTCTTGTCGCCCTGTCATCTCAATCATTTCATTTAAAGCCATTTGATTGGACGTGGCTGGGGTTAAAAAGGAAAACACAATACCTGAAAGATGATTGACTCCATAAGCAAGAAGCAAATAAACTGGATATCTCCATTTCCACTTCAACTCAAGAATTTTCCTACCTTCGAATACTAGTAAATAAAGAATAGCTATAAAAGTAACGATGAGCTCTAAAAAAGCAAGAATCAAGAAATACTCTCGACTAGCAACTACAAATCTAGCTGAAAAGTGATTAAAAATCCACCAAAACCAAGTCTTCCTATAAATGATTACCAATAAGGCTAGTAAAATCTGTACTACTCTTTTTTTCATGCCAAGTCCTCTGCTTTTTTATCCATTATCAGTATATTGCAAATTTAGTATAGCATATATTTGCCAAAAAGCTTCTTCCAATCATGAATTGTAATTGAAACGTCCTAAATTGACATAGTAATCCTTATTTCCACTAAATTATGCTATAATATAGACAAAACACGTGAAAAGGAACTACTATGATTAAACTACTTGCCCTTGATATGGACGGAACTCTGCTCAACGAAGCCAAAGAAATTCCTCAGGCTCATATTGATGCCATTCATAAGGCTATCGAAAAAGGCGTCAAACTGGTTCTCTGTACTGGTCGTCCTCTCTTTGGGGTTCTTCCCTACTACAAGAAACTAGGACTAGATTTGCAGAATGAATACGTCATCGTCAACAATGGTTGTTCTACCCACCAAACTAGTGACTGGGGCCTTGTTGACTGGCGAGAACTTAGCAAATCAGACATTGAATACCTAAATGAACTTGCAGAAAAAAGTGAGGTTCAATTGACTCTCTTTGACGAGGAACACTACTTCGTTCTCGGAGGCGAACCAAATCCTGTCGTAAAATACGATGCGACACTCGTCTTTGCTGATCTGACTGAAATCTCACTGGAAGAAGCTACTAGTGGTAAGTACCGTATGTTCCAAGGCATGTTCTTAGGTACAAAAGAACAAACAGATGATTTTGAACAACGATTTGCTGATGAACTTTGTCAGAGATTTAGCGGAGTTCGTTCACAACCAGTTATCTATGAAGCAATGCCACTCGGTACCACAAAAGCTTCTGCTCTTTCTCGTTTGGCAGAGATTTTGGATATCCAAGCTTCTGAAATCATGGCCATGGGTGATGCCAACAACGATATTGAGATGTTAGAATTTGCAGGGCTTGGGATTGCCATGGGAAATGCTAGCGACTATGTCAAATCTCTCGCGGATGCCGTAACTGCTAGCAATGAAGAAGACGGTGTTGCACGCGCTATTGAGAAATATATTTTGTAGAAAATAAGCCCAGTCAACTAGCATTTCTAGCCAACTGGGCTTTTTATTTTTTAGAAACTTAAAAACTTTAGAAACTCTTTAGAAATGCTTGACGATTCTTTGATATCTATGCTTTATACTAGAATTATAAAAATAAAACATCTTAAAGGCTAAAGGAGAAAACTATGAAAACAGTCCTCGAAATCCATGGCTTGTCCAAACAATTTGGCAAACAACCTATTCTACAAGATCTTAATCTCTCAGTAAAAGAAGGAGATATCTATGGGCTTATCGGAAAGAATGGTGCTGGTAAAACTACTCTGATTAAAATCATTACCCAATTATTATCTGCTGACTATGGAACCATTTCCCTCTTTTCCAGTCAAGGTTATAAGGAATGCACCAAAGCCCTATCCCGAGTAGGTTCAGTCATTGAATCCCCAGTAGCACACAATCATTTAACAGCCTATCAAAATCTTAAATATTATTGTACTATTCGACATATCCCAAATGCTGATCAAGTCATTCAGGAAACGTTAAAATATGTAGGGTTATCAGATACAGGTAGAAAAGTTTTTCGAGATTTCTCTCTTGGGATGAAACAACGTCTGGGCATTGCTATTGCTCTCCTATCAAAACCAGACTTTCTCATCCTTGATGAACCCATCAATGGACTTGACCCAATCGGTATCAAAGAGTTTCGTCAAATGATTCAACGTCTGAATCAAGAACTAGGAATGACCATTCTCATCTCTAGTCATATCTTGTCAGAACTCTATCTCGTTGCCAATCGATTTGGAATCCTTGACCAAGGGAAGATCATTCGAGAAATCAGTAAGGCCGAATTTGAGACACTTAATGAAGACTATATCGTTCTGAAAACAAGTGAAAAAGAAAAAGCTAGTCAAATCTTAAAAGACAAAGTGCGTCTTGAGTTTAAAGTTGTGAATTCAGAAAATGAGATTCATATTTTTAGTCATGAACAAGATGTCAAACGAATTCTCAAAGAACTTACTCTAGCAGATGTCGCTGTTGATGAGATTTACTATGCTCGTCAAAATCTTGAAGAATACTTCACACAATTAGTAAAATAGGAGGAAGATCATGATTCATACAATTCAAGCAGACTTTTACCGTCTTTTCCGTTCCAAAGGTTTTTGGATTACAGAGATTGTTCTCTTTGCACTCATGTTAATGGGAGCTACTATTGGGGCTACAGGACATCTAATGTCAGTTAATACAACGCCCCCAGAATCAGAAATTCCAACCCAAGGTTGGAATGGTGTGCAAGCCCTGATTAACGCATCGAGTCAAGGTTCAAACCTCGTTTTTCTCTGTATTATCCTTGCTTGCCTCGTTCTGGGAGTTGACCTTATCGGAAAACTCTATAAAAACAGTTTGACAGTAGGGGTTTCTCGTACAGAATTCTTTCTAGCCAAATCTGTTGTATTAGCCAGTATCGCTCTAATGCAAATTCTTATTAGCCTAGTTATTGCTTTCGTACCAGCAACTATCCTAAACGGAGTAGGAACCATGCCAGAAGGATTTATTGGCAATCTCCTTCTAACGATTGGTCTTCAATTCCTCTGCCTTCTTGCTTGGCTTTCCATTATTTCCTTCATTCTCTATGTGACTCATTCTTATCTGGCTGTTTTCATTGGCTATTTAATCAGTTCTATCTTGCTTTCAATGCCGATGCTTATATTCCCAGATATTGAGATTTTACGCTATTTATCCTTAAATGTTGCCTATGCCATGACTGCCTATAGTCAAGCTGTTCTATACACCATTATCGTTACAGTGACTGTTATTCTATTCTTTACCATCAGTGGACTTGCTGTATTCAAGAAGAAAAGCTTATAAAAATGACCTCCTCTATTCAAAAAGAGGAGGTTTTTTGTTTTAAAAGAGAATCTTAACTGTAAACCAAGCACCATCTGTACTTAGTTGTAGTTCTGCTCCAAGGAGATGGGAAAGTTCTTCAGTAATATAAAGACCTAAACCAGAGGATTCTTCTGTATCTGAGAGATTTTCAGAGTAAAATCGCTGACTGAGATTTTCAATTTTGCGAATGGGTTGTTTGACCAGATTTGAAATTTCCAAACAAATGTGATTATCCACTTCCTTCAAAGAAAATCTCGCTTCATCCTTCCCATGTTTTAAAACATTGCCAATGAGATTTTGCAACATACGGTCTAATAAATCCGAATCTGTCAGTAAATACAAACCAGATTCTACTTGCAAATCAAGGTCAATCTTTGCCGTTTGAAAAGAATCATAATAGGTTAGTAATTTTTGCGTCATAAATGTCGAGACTTCTAACTCAGATAAGTCAGGTTTAACTGCTCCTTCCATTAACCGACGATAGTCCAAAAGAGCCTCTAGACGTTTTGAAACTTGATTGAGATGGTGGGAAATTTTTTTCAAACTCTCAGACTCAGGATTTTCTGTTTTAAGCAATTGCTGAGTATAACCCGACGCAATCGTTAAAGGCGTCCGAATATCATGTGCAATATTGCTAATAGCCATGTCCAAAGTCTGCTTTTCACGTTTCATAATCAAGCGTGACTGCTCAACTTCTTGAAAGAGATGATTGATTTGCTGGTAAAGATGTAAAAAATCCTTGGAGAACGTTGATACTCCGATTCTCTTCATACTTCCAGTCAGAATCTTATCTTCAATCTGTTGGCTCAAGTTAACGAGTGCTAGATGATAGCGAATCAACCATATCGTCAATAGGATAATGACCAGCACTAGCAAAGATAGTAAAATGTAGATCATTGCTCATCTCCTTTTAACCGAACACCAACTCCCCAGATAGTTTCAATATACTCTTGCTCTGGATCCAGTTGGCCTAATTTTTTACGGAGATTACTTAAATGAGTGTTGAGAGTATTATCGCCTGGTAAATAAGTATCCTCCCAGACCAATTCATAGAGTTCTTCTTTCGTGAAAATTTTCTTAGGATGTCCCAGTAAGGTTTGGAGAATCAAACATTCTTTCTTAGCTAGGCGAATAGTTTCCTGGCTATTTTTGATTTCAAAACTATCTGCATCAAACTGAATATTTTTTAACTGTTGAATCAACTTGTCAGGATGTTCGATTTCAGCTGATTGCTTATCACTATTTTGACGTAATTGAACCGTAACCCTAGCAAAAACTTCATCCAAATCAAAAGGCTTCGTAATATAATCATTAGCACCATCTAAGAGATATTGACTGATGAGCTTTTTATCGCTTAGGGCAGTTAGCATGATGACAGGTACTGAACTAGCTTGTCTAATGGCTTTTAAAACCTGATCGCCATTTTTTCCAGGAAGCATAATATCTAACAAGATTAGATCAATGCCGCCTTGCTCAAAACGAATCATTCCTTCAGTACCAGAAAAAGCTTGAATCACCTCATGTTCCTCAGAAAGAAGAGTTCTCAAAATTTCTTGAATCTCATTATTATCTTCAATGATAAGTATTCTAGCCATAAACACCAACCTTTCTAATAGTATTATATCATGTTTTTTTAGGAATTTTGGATAAAGAAAAAATCTCCCTCATAACTAGATACGAAGAAGAGTTTACTTTATGTTTTAGAATAAAGCTGTCAATGCGGTAATAATCCCAAAAACAATACCTGGTGCATTGGCTGCTGCCAAAGGAATATCTCGTTCTTTTTTAAAGAGTCCGTAGTATACCCAAAGACTGCAGTTAATTGCAGCTACTGCTGGTTGGATAAAGTTTCCTTTTTGACCCGCAAGGTTGTTCATAATTTGTGGAATATATGAGATATACATCATAACAGACATAAAGGTTGCAATCCAACCTAATGTTTTCATTTGTTTTTCACTCATTTTCTTCTCCTTATATTATATTTAGTGCAGTTAGCTACTGCCAAAGCCCAAGTGGTACACTTGGAATAAGCCACTGTGGATTAGTTCATTTCCTCCAATCGCTGGACGATTTCTGAAAGGCTCTAACCACAGCTTTTTGTTTCAATTGGTAATGAGTTTGATAACGCATAGACGTTTTATCTCGTGTAAGGTAACAAGGCAAAAAGTTCGTGGACAACCAAGTGGACTTGAATACTATATCTGGAGGTACTCCTATGCTTTATGTTGGCATTGATGTCGCTAAAAATAAACACGATGTTACAGCCTTGAATGTTCAAGGAAAAACTGTTCTAAAACCCCTCACTTTTTCAAATACCAGAGCTGGGTTTGAACTCTTAGATCTGTCTCTTCGACAGCTCAATCAAGACTGCCTCATTGCTCTTGAAGATACTGGACATTATGCCTTTAATCTATTGAAATTCCTCCATGAACAAGGATATAAAGTTTATACCTACAATCCTTTGCTCATCAAGGAGTTTGCTAAATCATTATCACTTCGCAAGACCAAAACTGATAAGAAAGATGCTCGTATCATCGCTCTTAAACTTCTTTCTGACCCAAATCGTGAGCAATTTCAACACGATAATCGGAAAGAAGAACTAAAGATCCTGACTAGACATATTCATCGCCTTAAGAAGAAACAGTCTGATTGGAAAGTACAATACACTCGCTGTCTTGATATCATCTTTCCTGAGTTGGATAAGATCGTTGGAAAGAATTCAGAATATGCCTACCAACTCTTGACACGCTACCCTAGCCCTCAGAAAATGCTTGAGGCAGGATTTGATAATCTGATAGAAATTAAACGATTGACTGCATCCAAAATTCAGGATATCCTCTCAGTCGCACCTCTCTCTATCGGAACAACATCTCCTGCTCATGAATTCGAACTCATCGAAATCATTGAAAACATCAAGCATTATAACAGACTCATTGACAAGGCGGAAAAACAAGCCAATGACTTGATGGCTGAGATCAACTCGGTCATCACGACGGTTACTGGGATCGGGAATCGTTTAGGTGCCGTCATCTTAGCCGAGATTCGAAATATTCATGCCTTTGATAATCCTGCTCAATTACAAGCTTTCGCTGGACTGGATCCTTCTATTTACCAGTCAGGGAAGATCGATTTAGCAGGGAAAATGGTCAAACGGGGTTCACCCCATCTGCGTTGGGCACTCATACAAGCTGCCAAAGCGTGTGCTCGCTTTTCACCTGCTTTTAAAGCCTATCTTAGGACTAAGTTAGACCAAGGAAAACATTACAATGTGGCTATCATTCACCTTGCAAAAAAACTTATCAGAACGCTGTTTTATCTCCTAAAAAACAAGCTGCCCTTTGACGAACAAAAAGTAATCTAACTTCTGAATTTGATACAAGATAACCCTTGAAAAAATGGACTTTTTCAAGGGCTTTTTGCCGTGCTCTAAAATCATCAAATTGAAACATGAATTATTTTAGATAAAACTATTGACTTTTCTTATAGTTTGTCTTTCAAAAACAGTTTCAATTATACACTATTTGTTTTAATCGTGTAAGCAAAAAACTTTTTTGTTAAGAGAATGTAAATTATCACAAGATTGTGATCAGAGATAACTTTTTGTTCTTATCTTTAGAAAAGGTATGGTGGCTAACAGTTTTATCATACTATTATTATTTAAAAAATCTCGGATGACCATTTACATCCAAATAAAAAACTACCTTCGCCTCCTTATCTGAAATTACTAATGTATAGTCTTCGAATAAAAAATTATTTGGCGGATACTTAACTAACATAAACCATAATGTTGAACCTTTGTAATCCATCTTTTCAAACTCATATGGATAAGAGTGCTCTAATCTTAAAAGGTTAGGATCTAAAACACATTCACCCTCAAGTTTATTATTAGAATGAAAGTTTTTACCAATTTCAATAACCTGTAAAGGTGTTAAATTCGTCTTCTTTGTCATAGTTATATACCACTAAACTCTGTGGAATCAAATGAATCTGTTGTCATTGAAAAACATATTTATCTTCAAAAACTTAAACTATTGACTACTTCTTCTCAATCGGTGCTACACTGGCTAGGAGTTTTTTGAGGCCGACTTCTGGGAAATTGATTTTCAATTCCTGAGTAGATCCACTTCCTGAAACTTCTAGAACCGTTCCTTCGCCCCATTTCTTATGAAGGGCAATATCACCAATAGACCAACTTGTCTCACTAGAAGCCGATTTTGATCCAGCAGCAAATTGTCCAAAAGGTAGTCCTTTTGATTCAATTGATCTTGGAGCTGCGTTGCGTTTACGATCTTGTAGTGCTTGTGCTAGGCTCATGCCTTGACCAAAGGCGACACCTCCACTACTATAGGATGCTTTGAAGCTACTATTAGCAGGACGCGCCAAACCTTGATAAGTTAACAAATCTGAACTAATCTCATTGATAAAGCGTGTTGGACGATTATAGTTAGTTCGACCAAACAGCAAGCGTGAGTTAGCATTAGTCAGATAGAGAATTTTCTCTGCACGCGTGATACCGACATAGGCTAGACGGCGTTCTTCTTCTAGTTCGTCCACATCTTCTGCTGCACGACTAAGTGGAAAGACATTTTCTTCCATCCCAATCAAGAATACAACTGGAAACTCGAGTCCCTTGGCCGCATGGAGCGTCATCAAGGTTACTTCTGATGTTTCCTGACTGCCAGAGTCTGTATCTGCAATCAAGGCCAAATCGTTCAAGAAGCGACTGAGCTTATCCAAGCCAGTTTCCTCTTCCTGATTATCTGGATTATCATCGAAGTTCTTGGTAACAGAAAGGAACTCTTCGATATTTTCAACACGAGCCTTACTTTCTAAGGTTGCTTGAGCATTGAGAATATCCACGTAGCCTGTTTTTTCCAAGACTGCTTCCACTAACTCAGTAATGCTTAATTGATCCAGTTGCTCCCGCAAATCAAGAATCATATTGGCAAAATCCCAGATCGACTGAGCTGCCTTACCTTTTATCCCTGATAACATGATGTTAGCTGAAGCATCTAGCATAGACATGTTTTGCATATTAGCAAAATCACGAATTTTCTCTACTGTTCCAGGGCCAATGCCACGTTTAGGTTCATTGATGATCCGCTCAAAACTAATATTATCACTCAAATTGGCGATGAGATTCAGATATGCAATAACGTCACGGATTTCCTTACGGCTATAGAACTTAGTTCCACCGACCATAGTATAAGGAATATTAGACTTGAGCAGAGCTTCTTCAATTGTACGAGACTGGGCATTGGTACGGTAAAGAACTGCAAAGTCCTTGTGAAGGAAGTTTTGACTTCGACCAAGTTCATCAATGGTTTTGGCGACAAAGACAGCCTCGTCTTGTTCATCATTAGCACGATAGTAGACAATTTGTTCCCCATCCGCATTTTGAGTCCAGAGATTCTTAGGACGACGATTTTTATTGTTTTTGATAACGTCATTAGCAGCTTGGAGGATGGTCTTGGTCGAACGGTAATTTTCCTCCAATAAAACAACCTTGGTTTGAGGATAATCCTTCTCAAAATCCAAGATATTCTGCATATCAGCACCACGCCAACCGTAGATAGACTGGTCAGCATCCCCTACTACGCAGATATTTTGGAAACGAGAAGCCAAGAGTTTAACGAGTTGATACTGAGCATGGTTGGTATCTTGATACTCATCAACATGGATGTACTGGAACTTCTGTTGGTAATAAGTCAAAACATCGGGATTTTGGTCAAAGAGCCTCAAAGTCAACATGATCAAGTCGTCAAAGTCCACTGACTCTGACTGACGAAGTTCTTTCTGATAGGCTGTATAACACTTAGCTACAATTTGCGTGTACATATCTCCTGCCTGGGCAGCATAAGCTACATCGTCAATCAGATCATTCTTAGCATTGGAAATGGTTCCCAAAATAGTGCGTTCATTCCATTTTTTAGGATCCAAGTTCAACTGCTTGAGAATGCGTTTCATGAGCGTTCGCTGCTCTCCAGGATCCACAATCGTGAAATTGCGATTATAGCCAATGTGGTCCGCATCGCGACGTAGGATACGCACGCACATAGAGTGAAAGGTCGCAATCAAACAATCCTGAGTAGCTGGATTGAGTCCATAAGCACGCTCCTTCATTTCACGCGCCGCTTTATTGGTAAAGGTAATGGCCAAGATATTCCATGGGTTGACCATCTTTTCATCAATTAAGTAGGCAATACGGTGGGTTAAAACACGAGTCTTACCAGATCCCGCCCCCGCCATGATCAGCAAGGGTCCTTCTGTGGTTTGAACGGCCTCGGCTTGACGGTCATTCATTCCCTTTAATAATTCGTTCATTTTCTCTTCCTTATTCTTCAAGTCAATATTTCTATTATATCAAAAAAGTTTGAAAATAACTTTTCTTAGGAGCCTTCTGATTACTTTAGGTGATTAGACAAGAAAAGAACACTGGATGAGTGTTCTTAATAATTTTTCTATTAATCCTTTATAGACTGCAAAAGTGTCATTAAGGCTTGGGCAGAACGACGTCCTGCTTCTACGATAAATTCATCGAAAGAGAGGGATGCTTCATGGTTGGCATTGTCACTCATGGCACGAATGACTAAGAAAGGTAGGTTCAAAGCGTGAGCTGCTTGAGCAATAGCTGCCCCTTCCATCTCTACAGCAAGAACTTGAGGGAAATGTTCTTTTATCGCTTTGATTTTATCTTCTCCAGCAACAAAACTGTCTCCTGTCGCAATCAAACCTAAATGCCAAGTTTGGTCCAGTTTAGACAAACTCTCTTGAATCAAGCTGATAAACTTTTTGTCTGATTCAAAATAGAGAGGCTGTTGAGCCATTTGACCGTAATCATAGCCAAAGGCAGTCACATCAACATCGTGGTAGGCAAGCTTGTCTGCAATCACTACATCCCCTACTGCGATTCCACTTGCCACTGCACCAGCAGAACCAGTATTAATCACTGCATCGACTTGAAAGTGATCCGCTAAGATAGCGACACTCATCGCAGACATGACTTTACCAATACCACTCTCTACAAGTACAAGCTCAATAGAACCAATCTTACCAGTATGATAGCTATTTCCCAGAACCTTTTCTTCACTGGCATTGTCCAAGTGTTGAATCAAGTAAACTAGCTCTTCTGGCATAGCTGCTATAATTCCAATTTTCATGATAGACCCCTTAAATAAATCTCATTGCTAGAATTAACAAAATCAAGAGAAAAATAACTGCAAAAAGAATCTTGTTTAATTTAGAATTAAAGACATTTCTCTTGGTATTTTCAATCCGACGACTTTTGTGAATAGAAGGTTCAACTTCGATGGTCAGTGTATCCTGGCTAAAACCATGATCTTTGGTTCGCGAATAGCCAAAATTTTGAGAAGAAGTCGGTAAAATCTTAGTTTCCTCATCATCTAGCAAGGGAGGACCTGAGATGTCCTCTCCTCGATTGGCACGTTCGATCATTTCATCTGTTAATAAAGGTTTACCCATGGGTTCCTCCACTATTTTTTTGTAATTCCCAGTACTGAATAGCCATGATAGTCTTGGCATCACAAATATCTCCTGACTGGATCAGTGCTTTAGCTTGGTCAAGACTGACTTCAAGTAACTCCAAAGTCTCATCTTCATCATGAGGACGAGGATTTTCAACTTTTGTCAAATCACTTGCCAAGTAAAGTTTTAAGCGCTCGTTACAAAATCCAATCGCAGAGTAAAAATCATAGAGAAGGCTTAATTTACCAGTATAGGCTGCTTCTTCTTCTAATTCACGAAGGGCTGCAGCTTCTGGATCTGCATTCTCCCCAATTTCCAGCTTACCTGCAGGAATTTCATAAGAGACTTTTTCAATCGCCTTGCGATATTGTTTAACAAGAACAATCTTATTTTCTGGAGTGACTGCAAGAACGCAAACTGCCCCATTGTGGAAAATCAAATCACGTTGTGCAGTACCTTTCCCAGAAGGTAGTTCAACCTGATCTTGAACTAGCTGAAAAATAGGTCCTTTATAAATTTCTTTACGACTAAGCGTCTTTTCTTCAAATTCCATCGTTAGCTCCTATTTATTGTTAGGATGGTGAGGGAGGCGAGTTGCATATTCGTCCTTATTAATTTGGCGACCTCGTCCAATAGCGATGGCATCAGCTGGAACATCCTTAGTAATGGTTGAACCTGCACCAACAAGAGAGTTATCTCCAAGATCTACTGGAGCAATGATGGTTGAATTTGATCCAACAAAAACATTGTTACCAATAGTTGTCTTAAACTTGTGTTGACCATCGTAATTTACAGTAATGGTTCCTGCACCGAAGTTGACATCACTACCAACTTCACAGTTACCAATATAAGTCAAATGACCTGCCTTAGTATTCTCCCCAATGCTAGAACCTTTGACTTCAACAAAGTTCCCGATATGTACATCTTTTGCAAGACTTGATCCTGGACGGATATGAGCATAAGGTCCAACTGTAACACCATCAGCAACTGAGCTTTCCTCAATCATTGAATTGGTGATTACTGCTCCTGCTCCGATGCTACTATCAACGATATAAGTTCCGTTTGTCAGGATAGTTTCAGCACCAATCTTACTAGAACCTTTGAGGGTTACATTTGCTTCTATTTGAACTTCTGGAGCAATTTCAACATCGATGTCAATGTAAGTAGCTTCAGGATTCACAAAGCTAACTCCATTGACCATATGCGCTTGGTTAATACGGCGACGCATGATGCCTTCAGCTGTCGCAAGGGCAACACGGTCATTAACTCCGAGACTTTCATCAAAGTCTTTCAGAGTATAGGCTCCGACTTTTTCTCCAGCTTCACGGAAAATGCCGATGACATCAGTAATGTAGTATTCGCCTTGGGCATTGTTAGTGTTGATATTCTTCAAAGCTTCAAAAAGACGAGCATTATCAAAGACATAGGTTCCTGTATTGATTTCCTTGATTTGTTTTTCAAAATCAGTCGCATCCTTCTGCTCCACGATACGAAGCACTTCAGCATTCTCGTTACGAACAATACGCCCATAACCAAACGGATCATCAGCTTCTGCAGTTAGGATTGTCGCTACATTTTTGTGATTTACGTGGAAATCAATCAAGTTCTTTAGACTTTCACCAGTAATGAGTGGTGTATCACCAGCAATAACCAATGTTTGTCCAGAAAGTCCTTCAAGAATTGGCTCAGCCATCATAACCGCATGACCAGTTCCTAATTGCTCAGACTGTCTTACAAAATCAGTTTGACCAGCTAAAACTTGCTCCACAAGTTCTGCCTTATGACCCACAACCGTTACTGTTTTTTCAGGATTGATGGCCCCTACACTACGAAAAACATGCTCAAGCATTGAAATTCCTGCAACCTTGTGCATGACTTTTGGTAGTTCTGACTTCATACGAGTACCTTTACCCGCTGCTAAAATAACTGCATAATTTGCCATATTTTTCTCTTTTCTATAGAAATTCCTTTTAATTATATCATATTTTTGCTCTTTCAAACACAAAAGAGGGCAAATGCTTTAAAACATCGCATTCTCTAGATGATTTCGAGTATTTTTTTTGATTTTTTTCACCATTTACGATACACTATAAAAGTATGAGAAAGAAAATAAATCCTGTTTTTATTTTTACTGTATTAGCTACTCTTGTGGGTATTTTAATCATCAATAGACCCAAGTTTGAAGACCATCCAGTCAAAACAAAGCAAAATCCAGTTCAAGTAGAAACTCAAGCTTTACATAATATCAACAAGCCGATTATTGATGTTTCTGGCTGGCAAAGACCATCAGAGATCAATTATGACACCTTAGCTCAAAATATTTCAGGTGCAATCGTTCGGGTTCATAGTGGAGCTCAAGCTTCTGTTGAAAACGATGCTTCATTTAAAAATGGGGTTGATAAGGCTTATAAAGAACACATCACAGAATTTCAAAAACGGAATATTCCAGTCGCTGTTTATGCCTATGTAGCTGGTAAAAATGTCGAAGAAATGGAAAAAGCTGCCGAAGTTTTTTATAATGCTGCTTCTCCCTATAATCCTAGCTACTATTGGTTGGATGTTGAAGACAAGACTATGTCTGACATGAACCAGGGTGTTGAGGCCTTCCGTGCTAAATTAGCTTCATTGGGAGCTAAAAATATTGGCATCTATGTTGGTGTTTACTTTATGGAGGAGCATAGTATCAGTACGGAAAATTTCTCAGCAATCTGGATACCGTCCTATGGAACCAACTCGGGTTACTACGAGAGTGCTCCAAAAACAGATCTTAACTATGAACTTCACCAATACACCTCTCATGGAAGCCTTGGAGGCTTTGAAAATCATCTGGATTTGAACCTTATTTCTTCATCAAAGAACAAGGAAGAAACCTTTAGAAAATTATTTTTAAATCCTTAATCACTATCACCATAAGCAAGTCAGACATTGCTTTCTGCTTGCTTTTCTTTATTTTTCAGTATTAAATTACTGTTTTATCTTTATAGAATATGAATCTCGGAGGACCTCTATGTTATCATGGTTATCAAAAATTATTAAGGGAATTGTAATTGCCCTAGGTTTCATTCTACCAGGGATTTCTGGTGGCGTTCTTGCCGCTATCTTGGGAATTTATGAGAGAATGATTCGTTTTCTTGCTCATCCTTTTAAGAATTTAAAAGAAGATGTGCTCTTTTTCCTACCTGTTGGTATTGGGATGTTACTGGGCATTGGACTTTTCTCCTATCCAATCGAGTATCTTTTAGAGAATTATCAAGTGTATGTATTGTGGAGTTTTGCTGGTGCCATCATCGGTACCATTCCAAGTCTTGTCAAAGAATCTACCCGTGATTCCGAGAGAGATAAGATTGATCTCATTTGGTTTTGGGCAACTTTTATCCTTTCAGGTATTGCCCTCTACGCCTTAAATTTTGTCGTCGGATCGTTGTCAGCTAGTTTCCTTAACTTTACTCTTGCTGGATGCTTACTGGCACTTGGAATTTTAGTGCCAGGACTCAGCCCTTCTAATCTACTTTTAATCCTTGGTCTTTATAGTCCAATGCTAACAGGATTTAAGACTTTTGATTTATTCGGAACCTTTCTTCCAATAGGAATTGGAGCACTTGCTACTCTTGTCATTTTTTCAAAATTTATGGACTACGCTCTCCGTGTCTATCAATCTCGTGTTTACCACTTTATCATCGGAATTGTTCTTTCAAGTACAATCTTAATCCTCATTCCAAATGCTGGTAATGCTGAAAGCATCAGCTATAGTGGATTATCTCTTGTGTCTTATGTCATCATTGCCTTTTTCTTCGCTCTAGGTATTTGGTTAGGTATTTGGATGAGTCAATTGGAGGATAAATACAAATAATGGCTAAAAAAGTAAAAGTCAAAAAAACCTTGGTCCAACAAATTTTAACCAAGGCAGGAATAAACCATACAGGTATTCAAATTAATGCCCTGGAAGGTGAGATGCCTCAAGGTTATGAAAAGAGTCAGATTTTTAAGACTCTAGCACTTCTGGGAGATAAGACTGGACCCATTATCGGCATCCTTCCTATCACTGAACATCTTTCTGAAAAGAAACTAGCTAAGATTTCTGGTAATAAGAAAGTCAGCATGATTCCACAAAAAGACCTAGAAAAAACAACAGGCTATATCCATGGCGCCAATAATCCAGTTGGAATTCGTCAAAAACATAACTACCCTATCTTTATCGATCAAAGTGCTCTTCAACTGAATGAAATGATTGTTTCCGCAGGGGAGGTTGGTCATAGTATCATTATCAACCCTCAAGATCTAGCAGCCTTTGTTAAAGCTGAATTTGCTGATATCTTGGAGGCAAGTAGCACATGAAATTCTATTTTATTCGTCACGGTAAAACACTTTGGAATCTTGAGGGACGTTTTCAAGGAGCAAGCGGGGACTCTCCACTTCTTGAGGAATCCATTGAAACCTTAAAAAAATTAGGCCAATATCTTCAGGAAACTTCATTTGATGTGATTTATTCTAGTGATCTTCCTCGTGCTAAAACTTCCGCTCAAATTATCCAAAGTCAACTGAAAAACAGCTGTCCATTAGAAGAGATACCCTCACTAAGAGAATGGCAACTTGGAAAACTTGAAGGTGCAAAATTTGCAACCTTGGAAGCCATCTATCCCGAGCAATTAAAAGCTTTTCGTACCAATCTAGCAAAGTTTGATTCAACTATGTTTGGAGCAGAGTCTGTCTATCAAACAACTCAGCGGACCATTCAGTTTATCAAATCATTAGAGTCCAAACCTTTTGAACATGTCATGATTGTCGGTCACGGAGCCAATCTCACAGCCAGTATTCGAACTCTTTTAGGCTATGATACTCCACTACTTAGAAAAGAAGGAGGTCTAGCAAATGCTAGTGTTACTATTGTCGAAACAGAAGACTTTAAAAACTTCAACCTCTTAGTCTGGAACGACACTTCTTATCAAAATCTAAAAAGAACTTAACAATCGCTGTTAAGTTCTTTTTAGATTTTGTAGAATATCCGTGAATTTATTTGATTTTTATGATAAAATGGGAGTATCGCAAAAAAGACTCATCGTATCAAGAATTGAGTAAAAACTAGGAGGAAACCATGTCAACAGAACATATGGAAGAACTAAATGACCAGCAGATCGTTCGCCGTGAAAAAATGGCTGCGCTCCGCGAACAAGGAATCGATCCATTCGGTAAACGCTTTGAACGCACTGCTAACTCACAAGAATTAAAAGATAAATATGCTGACCTTGACAAAGAACAACTACACGATTTAAACGAGACTGCTACTATCGCTGGACGTTTGGTAACAAAACGTGGTAAAGGTAAGGTTGGATTTGCCCACCTTCAAGACCGCGAAGGTCAAATCCAAATCTACGTTCGTAAAGATGCTGTCGGTGAAGAAAACTACGAAATCTTTAAAAAGGCTGACTTAGGAGACTTCCTTGGGGTCGAAGGTGAAATTATGCGTACAGATATGGGAGAACTCTCTATCAAGGCTACACATATCACTCACTTGTCCAAAGCCCTTCGTCCGCTTCCAGAGAAATTCCACGGTTTAACAGACGTTGAAACTATTTACCGTAAACGTTACCTTGATTTGATTTCAAACCGTGAAAGCTTTGAACGCTTTGTTACTCGCTCAAAAATCATCTCTGAAATCCGTCGTTACCTTGATCAAAAAGGTTTCCTTGAAGTTGAAACACCTGTTCTTCACAACGAAGCAGGAGGTGCTGCTGCTCGTCCATTCATCACTCACCACAATGCTCAAAACATTGACATGGTGCTTCGTATCGCGACTGAACTTCACTTGAAACGCCTTATCGTCGGTGGTATGGAACGTGTTTATGAGATTGGCCGTATCTTCCGTAACGAAGGAATGGATGCTACCCACAACCCTGAGTTCACTTCTATCGAAGTTTACCAAGCTTATGCAGACTTCCAAGACATTATGAACTTAACTGAAGGCATTATCCAACACGCTGCTAAATCAGTTAAAGGGGATGGTCCAGTCAACTACCAAGGAACTGAAATCAAGATTAACGAACCATTCAAACGTATTCACATGGTGGATGCAATCAAAGAAATTACAGGTGTCGATTTCTGGCAAGATATGACCTTCGAAGAAGCTAAAGCTATCGCTGCTGAGAAGAAAGTTCCAGTTGAAAAACATTACACTGAAGTTGGTCACATTATCAATGCTTTCTTTGAAGAGTATGTTGAAGAAACCTTGATCCAACCAACCTTTGTCTATGGACATCCAGTGGCAGTATCTCCACTTGCTAAGAAGAACCCTGAAGACGAGCGCTTCACTGATCGTTTCGAGCTCTTCATCATGACCAAAGAATACGGAAATGCCTTTACTGAGTTGAACGATCCAATCGACCAGCTTAGCCGTTTTGAAGCTCAAGCCAAAGCTAAAGAACTTGGTGACGATGAAGCTACAGGCATCGATTATGACTACATTGAGGCCCTTGAATATGGTATGCCACCAACAGGTGGTTTGGGAATCGGTATCGACCGTCTCTGCATGCTCCTCACTGATACAACAACTATCCGTGACGTACTTCTTTTCCCAACAATGAAGTAAGACAGCTCAAAAACGTTGTTATATCAAGGTTTTATGAGTGTGAATGGCAAAACTTACCAAAAATTTACCACATCTTATACAAATAGTTGTAAAAACTTGTAATGACTTACAGCTTCTCTTGGACTATTCTAAGGGAAGTTTTTTAGTTTCTGGGCAGCAAAAAATGACAGCAGATTTTCTACTGTCATTTATGTGTTTCCGAAAAAGATAGATTTTTAGTAAAAAATTATTTAGAGTCAACTAATTTAACATCTAATTGACTCTTGAAATTCATTATATCTTTCTCAGAGAGTTTCTTAAAGAATATATCAAAATCTTTAGGTGTCAAAAATGTAAATTTATATCTAGTCAAATTACCTTCTGATTCATGCTTTTCATTTATAAAATTAAAATGTTTAATCGCTGCTTTGTTTTTCCCAATATTCTCTGAATCTGGTTCAGAAATTTGTGAATTATCTTTAATTTCTACAGCAATAATATTATCACCTTGTTTAATAAACCAGTCTGGATTAAATTGTCCATTCTTATGGTGGGTACCTTTTTGCCAAGAATAGTCAATACTGTAAAAACTCATGTCATCGGATTTTATGAACGAATCAATACTTTTGATAACTTCTTCATCAGTAGTGAGCTTAGTTAAAAATTCTTTCTCAGGATTACCTGTTGTTACAATCCCAAATTGAGGAGTTTTAAAATTGTATTTATTCTCAATTTTCTTCGCTTTATATCCATTTGTTGTGTCTGTTAGTTCTCGGAAAGTATCTAAACTAGCTTTATCAGATGAAAGACTAGATTCCAAATCTGAGCCGTAAAAAAGAACTTTATTCATTCTAAATCCACTTATTTCAGAAGTATTTTTAGGTAAGTTAACAGTTAAAACGGTAAAATATTCTTGCGGCTCAATGTCGTAACTAACTACTTTTGAACCATCCCTAAAAATAACATTCATAGACGACAAAAATTTATTCTTAAGACTTTTTGTAATATGAGTATTTCCACTTTTTTTCAACGATTCTTCAATCATGGCTTTTATTTTTGAAACTGACCATAAGTTCTGATATTCTTGTGCATACTCACTGTCTTCCAAATCCTCGAATCGGCTATACAAAATATTCGCCATTTCTTTTACTGTAATCTGCTCATGCTCGTAAGTTGTTTGGAAGTTTCTATCTGATTTTGTCTTAATATCTGTCAGGGTAATAGTACTCTTCCCAAATTTATCATCTGTTGGTAAATTAACACCATTTTCCCATAAATTATATGTACCCATTTTAGGATAATCTTTAGTGTCAGTTTTTGAAGAATATTTTACATTCGTCAAACTGAAATTATAATTTGATTCTTTATTAACAGACAAAGTGATTCGCTGTCTAATCTCCAGAACCTCATTTACAAGTGCCTCTACATTGGCAGACCATTTTTCATGGTTAAAAACTGTCACTGTCGGGGCACCCCACTTGCTAGTATCCCACCCCTCTGGAACACGCAAACCTCTTCCAAGAACTTGAGCAATCAAAAGTTTTGAGTTAAATGCTCTTTCGTCATCTGGAACAATCTGAAATACACGCTTAACATCCCAACCTTCAGTAAGCATTGAAACACTAAAGATAAATTCCACTGGATTACCTTTTTCATTAACTTTAGACAGTTTCATTCTATCAATAGCTGCTTTCTGTCCACTATGAACTGAAAGAACTATGTCATTAACTTCTACATCAGTCAGCTTTCTTTGTGTTTGTAAAAATTTTTTAAAAGCTTTCGCTTTACTATCAGCAAGATTCTGTTTGGACGTCACAATAATTGTAATGGGCTTAATACCAAGTTCTTCAGGAACTTGCGATGCAATTTGGTTATGAGAATTCAAAATTACTTGCCATCTCTCGTCCTTATCTTTTGGAATATCTTCTTTTGAAATGTATTCTATATCCTTAACAAACCCCTGTTCTATTGCATCACGAAGAGAGAAACGATAGATAACATTTGAAAAGTAGTCATTCCCACTTTTATTCTTTCCTTTATAGGCTGTTCCTGTTACGCCAATAACATATTTGAAATTGATATTATTACTACTTTCATCTTCAATAAAGCTTCTCCACTCATTCGATTCAGAATAATAAACATGGTGAACTTCATCATTCAATATAAGTGTATTTTCGCCATTTCCCTTTAAACTATCAACTATAGAATTTCTAGTTGCTTGAGCTTTATAAATAGCATTTCGATTTTCAACAGCAATGGAATTTTCCACAAGTGTACTATCGCCATTTAAAATTTGAGGTGGTACAAAATTATCTCCTAGAGTTTTAAGAAGTTGTAAATTTCCTAGAAGGTTTTTAAATTTTTGAGTCAGCTCATTTTCAATGGTTACGCTAGGAACTAATACCAGAACTCGAGAAACTTTTTTTGTGGCAAGCATAACAAGCGCTATCGCAAACATAACATATGACTTCCCTGTTCCTGTAGCTAAATCTAAGGTTGCTGACAGCTTGTCAGATAAATCTAAATCATCTTGCATCAAATTAAAATCATTGTTCCATCTTGCTCTTATGACTTGATTCTTTTCAAAATTTTCTTTTGCTAATGCTGTTATATCTTTATATTCACCAGAGTTGAGAAAACGTAAAGCAGTTTCAGCTGCTTCTTTCTGATAGTTTCTTTTTCCAAATAGCATATCAAAGAAATTTTGAAAAAATCCTTCGTCCCAAACTACAGGGTTTACGTTTTTACTAACTTCTAGGACTAAATCACTATCTTTATATTCCATTATGCCATTTCTCCCCTCGTTGTTACAAACTCATTTCCAAATTTATCTACAAATATAAACATCGCTTGACCATCAATTTGACTTTCATCAAATGTTATAGATTGATTTTCATCGAAATCTTTATGGTAATATACTTTATCCACATTGAAGGCTCTATTATCATACGTTAAATCAACTAAAAGCATTGAGAACGCCTCAAAACCACTTATATTTTCTTTGCCTTTCAATCTAGAAAATGATTCAAAAGAATTAACCCTTAGTATTTCTCCAATAATTTCAAAATCAACTTTGGGTTTTCGCATAAAATCAAATCCGTAAGCATCAACAACCGCATTTACCGAGTCAGTATCGTCTGCCTGTAAAGTACCTTTGAAATTCTCAGTAAATTTTTGGTACATTGAATATGGAACACGAAGAATATTAAATATTGTATTCCACTCACCGTCATTATCATACTCATCTACTGCAAAAGTAAATTTCCCTTGAGGAGCAATAATGAATATCTCATTAGGGGCAGCTGAACCTAAGCGAGAATAAATCTGTTCCAAAGTATCTTCTGATATTTTTGCTCCCATTCCATTTAATTCATTAAGGGAATAAACTTTAACTAGAGAACCATCTTTCATCCCATCAAAAGAAAGTCCTTTGATTGACTGATAAGAAGGTTGAACATTGTATAAAGCCATGGCAAACTGTTTCCACTGTGTACTATCAAAATCATTTAGTTTTTCATTATCATACAGACCTGCATCATAAACTGCAAAAGGTTTATGTGATTCATTTCCTAATATTCTTTTTTGAATAGTATAAATAGATAACTTCCCTGCATCTACAGTAATCCATCGTCTACCCAACTTCTCTGCCACTGCCGCAGTAGTTCCCGAACCTCCAAAACAATCGAGAATTAAATCTCCATTATTTGATGATGATTTAATAATTCGTTCAAGCAATTTCTCTGGTTTTTGAGTAGGGTATCCAATTCTCTCTTTGGCAACTGGGTTAATCATTGAAATTTCCCAAGTATCAGGCATAGGAACACCCTTGGTCTTTTCATCTGTTTGAATTGACCGTCGTTTGCCGTCTTCTCCAATAACGCTTTTCCAAGCCTTCCCCTGAGCAGAAGATTTTTCTGATTTAGGAATATACATCTGGTTAAAAACATGATTTCCTTTATTTTTTGTATACCAAAATATAGTATCATGATTTCGAGCAAAATATTTTCCTGCAATATTCCATCGTCTATAATACCAAACTATCTCATTACAAAAATTTCCCTCTCCAAAAATCTCATCCATCAAGACTTTAACGTAATGTGCCTTGTGCCAATCCAAGTGTACGTAAATAGATCCGTCATCAGCTAACACTTCTCGTAGCAGGATAAGACGTTTTCTAAGCCATTCTAAAAATTCTGCACCAGCTAATTTATCAGAATAAGCTTTAGAATCTTTATTCGAAAAATCTTGTTTTGTCGCAAACGGTGGATCAATATAAACCAAGCGCACGCCGTCAGTACCATCCGCATTTTTCAGTTCACCTCTATGCTTCATCTCTACAAGAGTTTTTAAGACTTGTAAATTATCGCCGAAAATAATTTTATTTAACCAATCACTTTCAGTAGATTCACCAAATCTTCGATTTTCTTGCAAAGGCACGGCAAAAGATTGACTGATAATAGATTGTTCACCTTCTTTGCCGTAGTAGGTTAATTCATATTCTTTTCGTGCGGGGGGAAAGAGTACACGTGCAAACTCCGTAGAGACCTCATTGCCGTTCATGACTTCTTCCTGTGCCTGAGCTAATAGTTCGAGAAGTTCTTTTTGTCTGTTATTATCCATATTTATCCTCATAAAGAGAGACTTTTAGGATTCCATTGTTATGAATATAACAATGGAGGCTAGCCTCGCTTCTTATTAAAAATTTATACCTTTATTTTACCATATTTATTGTCAAACTCTTTAAAATACTTAAACTTCCTCACATGAAAATCATTACTATGGATATGTTTAGCCCTTACTATGACTTAGCTAAACAGCTTCGCTTTCGGATTTCTAGGCTCAGGCTGAAACAGTCTCCCAGACTGTTTCACTCCCGAATGCTAAGATCGTTTCCATATTGTCCAACACTTAAGCCGGGCTATGAGTCGTATGCGTGTTCAAATCATGAATCAATTTGATTGAAAATCTCATGAATACAAGGCTATTAAACGTTACTGGAAGCTCATACAACAGGATAGTCGTAAACTCAGCGATAAACGTTTTTATCGCCCTACTTTTCGTATGCACCTAACCAATAAAGAGATTCTAGACAAGCTTTTGAGCTATTCAGAAGACTTGAAACTCCACTATAATCTTTATCAACTCTTACTTTTTCACTTCCAGAATAAGGAGTCGAAGAAATTCTTCGGACTCATTGAGGACAATCTCAAGCAGGTTCATCCTCTTTTTCAGACTGTCTTTAAAACCTTTCTAAAGGATAAAGACAAGATTGTCAACGCTCTTCAATTACCCTATTCTAACGCCAAATTGGAAGCGACCAATAATCTCATCAAACTTATCAAACGAAATGCCTTTGGTTTTCGGAACTTTGAAAACTTCAAAAAACGGATTTTTATCGCTCTGAATATAAAAATGGAGAGGACATCAATCATCCTCTCCAGATCTTAGCTTTTCTTCAACCCACTACAGTTGACAAAGAGCCGATTTTTTCTGTCTAACTTTTGGGGTGCAGTTCAACAAAAGTCCTAGCCTCTCAATTGTCTTTGGATTGTCGAGCAAGACGCAGTGGTTGAGTGGACTCTACTATGCTGCTTTCATCAGCTTTTACAGCCCTACTCAACTGTGCGGAGGTGGGACGACCAAATCGAATTCTAACGAATTACCGATTTCTGTCCCACTCTCTTTTGTTATTTAATTAGAATAATCCAAGAACTGTACCATCACTTTCAACATCCATGTTGAGAGCAGCTGGTCGTTTTGGAAGTCCAGGCATGGTCATTACGTCACCAGTAAGAGCAACGATGAAGCCTGCACCCAATTTTGGTACCAATTCACGAATAGTAATTTCAAAGTTTTCAGGTGCTCCAAGTGCATTTGGATTATCTGAGAAACTGTATTGAGTTTTAGCCATACAGATTGGCAATTTGTCCCAACCATTTTGAACGATTTGAGCGATTTGAGTTTGAGCTTTCTTCTCGAAGTTTACTTTGCTTCCACGATAGATTTCAGTGACAATTTTTTCAATCTTTTCTTGAACTGAAAGGTTATTGTCATAGAGACGTTTATAGTTAGCTGGGGTTTCGTCAATTGTTTTGACGAGAGTTTCAGCTAGAGCTACTCCACCTTCTGCTCCATCAGCCCATACGCTAGCCAATTCAACTGGAACATCGATTGAAGCACAAAGTTCTTTCAAGGCTGCGATTTCTGCTTCTGTATCAGATACAAATTCGTTAATTGCAACAACTGCTGGAATACCAAACTTACGGATATTCTCAACGTGACGCTTCAAGTTAGCAAATCCTGCTCGTACTGCTTCTACATTTTCCTCTGTCAGAGCATCCTTAGCCACTCCACCATTCATCTTAAGAGCACGAAGTGTTGCGACAATGACTACTGCACTTGGAGCTGTCGGTAAGTTAGGTGTCTTGATATCCAGGAACTTCTCAGCACCAAGGTCTGCACCAAAACCAGCTTCAGTTACTGTATAATCAGCTAAACGAAGAGCTGTTTTCGTTGCCAATACAGAGTTACATCCGTGAGCGATATTAGCAAATGGACCACCATGTACAAAGGCAGGTGTACCATAAATTGTTTGAACCAAGTTTGGTTTGATAGCATCTTTCAAAATCAGTGCCAAGGCGCCTTCAACCTGTAAATCACCAACTGAAACTGGAGTACGGTCATAACGGTATCCGATGACGATATTAGCCAAACGGCGTTTCAAATCTTCAATATCAGTTGCCAAGCAAAGAATGGCCATGATCTCTGAAGCAACAGTGATATCAAATCCGTCTTCGCGAGGAATACCATTAAGAGGTCCACCGAGTCCAACAGTTACGTGACGAAGAGCACGGTCGTTCAAGTCTACAACACGTTTCCAGAGAATACGACGTTGATCGATTCCTAGCTCATTTCCTTGGTGCAAATGATTGTCAATCAAGGCAGAGAGAGCATTGTTTGCTGTTGTAATAGCATGCATATCTCCAGTAAAGTGAAGGTTGATGTCTTCCATTGGTAATACTTGAGCATAACCACCACCTGCTGCCCCACCTTTAATCCCCATGACAGGACCAAGAGAAGGTTCGCGGATGGCAATCATAGTTTTCTTACCAATCTTATTCAAAGCATCAGCAAGACCAATGGTAATAGTTGACTTCCCTTCACCAGCTGGGGTTGGATTGATGGCAGTAACTAGAATCAATTTACCAACTGGATTTGCCTCAACCTCACGAATCTTATCAAAGCTTAGTTTAGCCTTGTACTTTCCATACAACTCCAAATCATCGTAAGAAATCCCAAGTTTCTCAACAACATCAACAATCGGTTTTAACTCAATACTCTGTGCAATTTCAATATCTGTTTTCATAACAAACTCCTCTACCTCAAATGTGTTAATTCATTATAACACAAAACAAGATTTTTAACAGACATAAAGCTTGATAACGTTCGTAAATATAGCGCCCCAAAAGGGTTTATCGTCTACTATTTAAATTTTTATATGCCTTTATAGGTTTTAACTATAGTTTAAAGTTAGGATTTCACATAATATTTTATCGCTTTCATTTTACTTACTGCTCATTTTTTTGTACAATAGTTCTATGAAAATTTTAGTTACATCTGGTGGTACAAGCGAAGCCATTGATAGAGTTCGCTCCATTACCAACCACTCTACTGGTAGACTTGGTAAAGTTATAACTGAGACTTTACTGAAGGCTGGGCATCAGGTTTGTCTGATTACTACACAACAAGCATTGAAACCAGCACCACGCTCAAATTTATCCATCATTGAAATCAAAAACACTTCCGATTTACTTCGAGAGATGAAACGGATTCTTCCTGATTATCAAGTTTTGATTCATTCCATGGCAGTCTCTGACTATAGTCCTGTTTACATGACTGGTCTTGACCAAGTCCAAGCAAGCCAAGATTTAAGTGAGTTTTTGCATAAGAAAAATATGGAAACAAAGATCTCCTCTAAGGATGAGGTGCAAGTCCTATTTCTCAAGAAAAATCCTAAAATTATTTCTCTTGTCAAAGAATGGAACCCAAGTATTCATCTCATCGGCTTTAAACTGCTTGTCGATGTTACCAAGGAGCATCTGATTCAAATCGCTAGAGAAAGTCTTGAAAAGAATCAAGCTGACTTGATTATCGCTAATGATCTCACTCAGATTAATGCAAATCAGCACCTGGCTTATCTAGTAGAAGAAAAAGATTATCAGCTTGCTACTAGCAAGCAAGAAATTGCTGACTTGTTAGTGGAAAAAATTCAAGGATTTGACTGTTAGAAAGGAAAATTATGGCTCGTATTACACTCGCTGTTACAGGCTCTATTGCTTCTTACAAGGCTGCTGATTTGGTTAGTAACTTGAAGAAACAGGGGCATTCTGTAACTGTACTTATGACCCAGGCTGCGACTGCCTTTATCCAACCTTTAACCCTTCAAGTCCTATCTCAAAATACGGTACATCTAGATGTTATGCAGGAACCTTATCCTGACAAAGTCAATCATATCGAACTTGGCAAAGAAACAGATTTGTTTATCCTTGCCCCTGCTACTGCTAATACGATTGCAAAACTAGCACACGGTTTCGCAGATAATATGGTAACCTCTACTGCTCTTGCCTTGCCCCACTATGTTCCAAAACTAGTGGCGCCTGCTATGAATACCAAAATGTATGACCATCCAGCAACTCAAACAAACTTAAAAACTTTAGAAACTTATGGTTATACAATTATTGCTCCAAAAGAGTCCCTACTGGCCTGTGGCGATGTAGGACGTGGTGCTCTTGCTGATCTTGATACTATTTTACAACAGATAAAGGAAAAACTTCATGAACAAACGCTCTAATATTGCTCCTATTGCTATCTTTTTTGCCAGCATGATTGTCATTCATTTGCTGAGCTCTATTGTCTTTAATGTCTTGCCATTTCCAATTAAACCAACCATTGTCCATATCCCAGTCATCATTGCTAGTATCATCTACGGACCACGGATTGGGGCTATCTTAGGTTTCTTGATGGGAATGATTAGCTTGACTGTCAATACGATCACTATTCTCCCAACTAGCTACCTCTTCTCTCCATTTGTACCAAACGGTAACATCTACTCCCTAGTTATTGCGATTGTACCACGCATCCTTATTGGTTTAACTCCATACTTTGTCTACAAACTCCTCAAAAACAAGGCAGGGCTTATCTTCGCGGGAGCACTTGGTTCCCTCACAAATACTGTATTTGTACTAGGCGGAATCTTCTTCCTCTTTGGAAATGTTTTTGATGGAAATATCCAAAAACTATTAGCTACTGTTATCTCAACAAATTCTATCGCAGAACTCATAATCTCAGCAATACTTACCCTAGTTATTGTTCCGAGACTTGAAAAAATCAAAAAATAAGAGGTCGGGAAAATCCCGGCCTCGATTTTTATTTGCCCTAAGTAACTGACTTTGTATTTAATTAAGATTACAGACTTCTAAAAGTCCCTTTGACGAGACTATCTAAAAGCATGATTGTAAAGATTCACGGATATGAGAAAAAGGTTCAATCTTGATAAAATCTTTACTTTCCCACAGCCTTTTATCTGCTTATTATTGGGCAAGACGTGCTTCTTCTAAAATCTTTTCAATCTTTGTTGTCAGCAAATCAATAGCTACTGTATTGGTCACTCCTTCTGGAATAACGATATCTGCATAACGCTTTGTTGGCTCGATAAATTGATGATACATGGGTTTCACCACACCAAGGTATTGGTCAATAACGCTATCCAGGCTACGACCACGCTCTTCCATATCACGTTTAATACGGCGAATGATACGGACATCATCATCTGTATCTACGAAAATCTTGATATCCATCAAATCACGAAGTCGTTTGTCCTCCAAAACCAAGATTCCTTCTACGATAAAGACATCCTGAGGTTCTTGACGATAAGTTTTAGAACTTCTGGTATGGGCAGCATAATCATAGGTAGGAATATCAACTGGACGACCTGCCAACAACTCTTTGATTTGCTCAATCATCAAATCAGTATCAAAAGCAAAAGGATGGTCATAGTTGGTCTTAATACGCTCTTCAAAGGTTAGATGAGATTGATCTTTATAGTAGGAATCATGCTCAATCATAGAGATTTTTTCATTTGGAAAATGCGACAAGATTGCTTTAGATACGCTTGTCTTTCCTCCTCCAGATCCACCTGTTACTCCGATAATGATTGGTCTATTTTGCATTGTAGCCTCCTTGTTTTTTCCCCTGTCTATTTTACCATATTTTTGATAAATTTTACAGATGGAGTTTTCTACAAAATAGAAGAAAAAATCCTCATAGCTATAAGCTACAAGGATTTGTAATTGATTAATCGAAGTTAACGTATTCTTTAGAAAGTTCAAGAACTTCTTCCATTGTTGAACATTCAGTAAGAGCACGGTTAGCGTATTCTTGCATTTTAGCAGTGTCGAGTTTCTTCATCAAGCTACGTGTACGAAGTACAGATGTTGCTGACATAGAGAACTCATCCAAGCCCATTCCGACAAGAAGTGGAACAGCTGTTTGGTCACCAGCCATTTCACCACACATACCAGCCCATTTACCTTCAGCGTGAGCTGCTTTGATAACGTTATTGATCAAACGAAGGATTGATGGGTTGTATGGTTGGTAAAGGTATGAAACTTGTTCGTTCATACGGTCTGCCGCCATTGTGTATTGGATCAAGTCGTTTGTACCAATTGAGAAGAAATCAACTTCTTTTGCAAATTGGTCTGCAAGCATAGCTGCTGCAGGAATTTCGATCATGATACCAACTTGGATGTCATCCGCAACTGCAACACCTTCAGCAAGAAGGTTAGCTTTTTCTTCATCGAAGACTGCTTTAGCTGCACGGAATTCTTTCAAAAGCGCAACCATCGGGAACATGATACGCAATTGACCGTGTACAGAAGCACGAAGAAGAGCACGGATTTGAGTGCGGAACATTGCATCTCCTGTTTCAGAGATAGAGATACGAAGAGCACGGAATCCAAGGAATGGGTTCATTTCATGTGGCATATCGAAGTAAGGAAGTTCCTTGTCACCACCGATATCCATTGTACGGACAACAACTGGTTTACCGTTCATTCCTTCAAGAACAGCCTTGTACGCTTCGTACTGTTCGTCTTCAGTTGGGAAGTCTTGAGAATCCATGTACAAGAACTCTGTACGGTAAAGACCTACAGCTTCTGCACCGTTTTCGTTAACACCTTCAACGTCTTTTGGAGTACCAATGTTTGCAGCCAATTCGAAGTGTTTACCGTCAGCAGTAACTGTTTGAGCATCCTTCAAGAGTGCCCACTCAGCTTTTTGTTGAGCGTAAGCTTCACCAGCTGCTTTAAATTCAGCTGCTTGTTCTTCAGTAGGGTTGATAATCACTTCACCTGTAATACCATTAACAGCAAGTAGGTCACCATCTTTAACGATTTCAGTGATATTGTTTGTACCCAAAACTGCAGCGATTTCAAGTGTACGAGCCATGATAGCTGAGTGACTTGTACGACCACCAATGTTTGTTACAAAAGCTTTAACAAAGTTTTTGTCCAATTGAGCTGTATCAGATGGAGTC
This sequence comes from Streptococcus infantis, assembly GCF_047463635.1. GTDB lineage: Bacteria > Bacillota > Bacilli > Lactobacillales > Streptococcaceae > Streptococcus > Streptococcus infantis_W. The sequence continues at coordinate 118,589 of NZ_JASHDL010000003.1, read as the reverse complement.
AAGTCGTGAGCAATCACGATTACTTCTTCATTGATAGAAGCTGGGTTTGGCAATTTTTTACCAAGGAGGTTAGCCAATACACGTTTTGTTACGTCGCGGATATCCGCTGCACGTTCTTGCATGTATGGGTTGTCTTCCATGCCTTCAAAGATTGTGATAAACATGTCTGTAACTTCTTTCAGACCTGCTTCTGCATTCACTTTCTTAGCACGGATAGTTTCTTTGATTTGACCGATCAATTCAGGGTCAGCAAGAACCATCAAGTGAGCGTCAAATACTTGTGCCGCTTCTTCACCAAGCGTACCTACAGCCTTCTCGCGGATAAGAGAAAGCTCGTTTTGAGAAGCTTCAAGAGCAACATCCAAACGAGCCTCTTCTGCATTTGTATCTTCGACTGTAACAGTCTCGAATGATAAATCCGGTTGAACGAGTAGATATGCTTTTGCAACTGCAACACCGTCAGATGCTGCGATTCCTTTAAGCATTTCTGTCATTTCCTTATGCCAATCCTTCTTTTTCCATTGTTTCTGAGATTGCAGCGATAGCGTCATCAGCGTCTGCACCTTCAGCAGTGATTGTAACGTCAGCACCTTGACCAACACCAAGGCTCATTACACCCATGATAGATTTAAGGTTAACTGATTTACCTTTGTACTCAAGAGTGATATCTGAAGCAAATTTGCTAGCTGTTTGTACCAACAATGTTGCTGGACGTGCGTGAATACCTGTTTCTGCCACTACGTGGAAATCTTTAGAAGCCATAGTTTGACTCTCCTTTAATAGTTTTCTTGTTGAGTTACATATCTGATAACCCTTACAATTTAGTATTATATCACCTTCATTGATATTTTTCAAGTATTTTATGGACTTTCTTCAATTTCCTTTCAGATAACTTGCTGAAAATCTTCTATTAAATTTAGCAAAACACAGTATGTAGTTTTTGTCGAGACACCTATAATGAAATCATTGCTTTTTCTGTAATTATTTTTTAATGCTACACTATATATTGTGTTTGTTAGTAAAATCAGTAAAATAAGTACACAAGATTTAGTTTTAGAAAGTTGACAAAGTTTTTTTTTCTGATATACTAAGAAAGTAATAATTTTTTAAAGAGGAGTTACAGAAATGGTAACCGTATATTCTAAAAACAACTGTGTCCAATGTAAAATGACGAAACGTTTTTTAGACAGTAATAATGTTGAATATAAAGAAATCAATCTTGATGAACAACCTGAATACATTGATCAAGTAAAAGAGCTCGGCTTTAGTGCTGCTCCTATTATTCAGACACCAACAGAAGTTTTCTCTGGTTTCCAACCAGGTAAACTCAAACAACTTGCTTAAGAACCAGGACAAAAGCTTCTATGTCTACCTTAGAAGCCTTTCTTTTGTAATTAGATAAAGGATTTTTTATGGGATTAAAACAACTTGAAGATGTGACTTACTTCCGTCTTAATAATGAAATTAACCGTCCTGTTAATGGACAAATTATGCTTCACAAAGACAAGGAAGCTTTAGAAGCCTTCTTTAAAGAAAATGTTGTACCTAACACAATGGTTTTTGACTCAATAACGGATAAAATCAACTTCCTCATTGAGCATAACTACATTGAGACAGCATTTATCAAGAAATACCGTCCAGAATTTTTGGAAGAACTGCATCAATTTATCAAGGATCAGAACTTCCAATTTAAGTCTTTCATGGCTGCCTATAAATTCTATAATCAGTATGCTCTGAAAACTAATGACGGAGAGTACTATCTTGAAAGCATGGAAGACCGTGTCTTCTTTAATGCCCTTTACTTCGCGGATGGTGATGAAGCGATTGCTATTGATATCGCTAATGAAATCATCCACCAACGTTATCAACCTGCTACTCCTTCTTTCTTGAATGCAGGTCGTGCACGTCGTGGTGAATTGGTATCTTGCTTCTTGATTCAGGTAACAGATGATATGAACTCTATCGGACGTTCTATCAACTCTGCTCTTCAACTTTCACGTATTGGTGGTGGTGTGGGAATTTCCCTCAGCAACCTTCGTGAAGCTGGAGCTCCTATTAAAGGCTATGAGGGTGCTGCTTCTGGTGTCGTACCAGTTATGAAGCTTTTCGAAGACAGCTTCTCTTACTCTAACCAACTCGGTCAACGTCAAGGTGCTGGGGTTGTTTACCTCAATGTCTTTCACCCAGATATCATCGCCTTCCTTTCAACTAAGAAGGAAAACGCCGATGAAAAAGTGCGTGTCAAGACTCTTTCACTTGGTGTTGTGGTTCCAGATAAATTCTACGAATTGGCTCGTAAAAATGAAGAAATGTACCTCTTCAGTCCTTACTCTGTAGAGCTTGAATACGGCGTGCCATTTAACTACATCGATATCACAGAAAAATACGATGAGCTAGTTGCAAATCCAAACATCCGTAAGACAAAAATCAAAGCGCGTGATTTGGAAACTGAAATTTCTAAATTGCAACAAGAATCTGGCTATCCTTATGTAGTAAACATCGATACTGCTAACCGTGCAAATCCTGTCGATGGTAAGATTATCATGAGTAACTTGTGTTCAGAGATTCTTCAAGTCCAAGAACCAAGTCTTATCAATGATGCTCAGGAGTTCCTAAAAATGGGTACTGATGTCTCATGTAACCTTGGTTCAACAAACGTGGTCAACATGATGACTTCACCTGACTTTGGTCGCTCCATCCGTGCTATGGTTCGTGCCCTTACTTTTGTTACAGATAGTTCACACATCGTCGCTGTTCCTACTATCGACCACGGAAACAGCCAAGCTCATACATTTGGACTTGGAGCTATGGGACTTCACAGCTATCTTGCTCAACAATTGATCGAATACGGATCACCTGAGTCTGTTGAATTTACAAGCATCTACTTTATGCTTATGAACTACTGGACCTTGGTTGAGTCAAACAATATCGCACGTGAACGTGGTGTAACCTTCCACAACTTTGAAAAATCAGACTATGCTAACGGAAGCTACTTTGATAAGTATTTAACTGGCGAATTCCTTCCGAAATCAGACCGTGTTAAAGAGCTCTTCAAAGATATCTTTATTCCTACTGCTGCTGACTGGGCTGAACTTCGTGATAAAGTTAAAGCAGATGGACTTTACCACCAAAACCGCCTTGCTGTAGCGCCAAATGGTTCTATCAGCTACATCAACGATGTTTCTGCCTCTATTCACCCAATTACGCAACGTATCGAAGAACGCCAAGAGAAGAAAATTGGTAAGATCTACTATCCTGCTGCTGGTTTGTCAACAGAAACAATTCCTTACTACACTTCTGCTTATGACATGGATATGCGTAAGGTAATTGATGTTTATGCTGCTGCGACTGAGCACGTGGACCAAGGACTTTCACTCACACTCTTCATGCGCAGTGATATCCCAACAGGTCTTTACGAATGGAAATCAGAAAATAAACAAACAACACGTGACTTGTCTATCCTTCGTAACTATGCCTTCAACAAAGGTATCAAGTCTATCTACTACGTCCGTACCTTTACAGATGATGGTGGAGAAGTCGGTGCTAACCAATGTGAGAGCTGTGTGATTTAATTCAACTCTCAAAAAAATTACATTTACTTAATCCATTTAACGTATTTTGCTGATAAAATCATGTAAGAACATAAAAGTCGGGCCTCCGACTTTTTGTTCGATTATAGAATAGAATTATGATAAAATAAGAATGATTATGTTATCGTATTACTACACACAGAAAGAGATTTCAAATGAAAACTTACTACAAAGCTATTAACTGGAATGCCATCGAAGATGTCATCGACAAATCGACCTGGGAAAAGCTGACTGAGCAATTCTGGCTCGATACGCGTATTCCCTTGTCAAATGACCTAGATGACTGGAGAAAGCTTTCTAACAAGGAAAAAGACCTTGTTGGTAAAGTTTTTGGAGGTTTGACCCTTTTGGATACCATGCAATCAGAAACTGGTGTTCAAGCCCTTCGTGCTGATATTCGTACGCCTCACGAGGAAGCTGTTTTTAACAATATCCAATTTATGGAATCTGTTCATGCTAAGTCTTACTCTTCTATCTTCTCAACCTTAAATACCAAGTCTGAAATTGAAGAAATTTTTGAATGGACTAATACCAATCCATATCTTCAGAAAAAAGCTGAAATTATTAATGAAATCTACCTAAACGGAACGCCACTTGAAAAGAAAGTAGCTAGTGTTTTTCTTGAAACCTTCCTCTTCTACTCTGGTTTCTTCACTCCTCTCTACTATCTTGGAAACAACAAGTTGGCCAACGTAGCTGAGATCATCAAGTTGATTATTCGTGACGAGTCTGTACACGGAACCTACATCGGCTACAAATTCCAACTTGGTTTCAATGAATTGCCAGAAGATGAACAAGAAAAACTCAAAGAATGGATGTACGACCTTCTCTATACTCTTTATGAGAATGAAGAAGGCTACACAGAGAGCCTCTATGACGAAGTCGGATGGACCGAAGAGGTTAAAACCTTCCTTCGCTACAATGCAAATAAGGCTCTTATGAATTTGGGGCAAGATCCTCTCTTCCCTGACTCAGCGGACGATGTCAACCCAATCGTTATGAACGGGATTTCAACTGGTACATCAAACCACGACTTCTTCTCTCAAGTTGGTAATGGCTATCTACTTGGTGAAGTTGAAGCTATGCAGGATGATGACTATAACTATGGACTAAATTAATACCTAACCTAAAAAAACATCTAAGTTTAATTACAAACCAGATGTTTTTTTTTGTTTATTTTTGTTTTCTTTAAGTTGCTTAGCTGTTTAAAATATGATAAAATAATATTAGATTTGGGGGTGGTTCAATGCTGAAGCAAGAAAAATTAGATACTATTTTAGAAATTGTTAATACAAAAGGAACTATCACTGTTAAAGAGATTATGAATCGCCTTGATATTTCCGATATGACAGCTAGACGATATTTACAAGAGTTAGCGGATAAGGATTTACTGGTTCGAGTTCATGGAGGAGCTGAAAAACTTCGAACAGGTTCCTTATTAAATAATGAGCGTTCTAACGTTGAAAAACAAGGGCTACAAACAGCAGAAAAACAAGAAATTGCTCGCTTTGCAGGTCACTTAGTTGAAGAAAGAGAAACTATTTTCATTGGTCCAGGTACCACATTAGAATTCTTTGCGCGTGAGCTTCCTATCGATAACATTCGTGTTGTTACCAATAGTTTGCCTGTATTTCTTATTCTAAACGAGCGTAAGCTAACTGATCTCATTCTAATCGGTGGTAATTATCGTTCAATTACAGGAGCTTTTGTCGGTACTCTCACTCTTCAAGATATCGCTAGTTTGCAATTTTCAAAAGCCTTCGTTAGTTGTAATGGTATCAAGGATCAAGCTATCGCTACTTTTAGTGAAGACGAAGGTGAAGCGCAGAAATTAGCACTTGAAAACGCCAACAAAAAATATCTCCTAGCTGACCATAGCAAATTTGATAAATTTGATTTCTTCACATTTTACAATATCTCAGATATCGACACCATTATAACGGATTCAAAATTAAGTGACCAAACACTCCAATCACTGTCTAAACAAACTAAAATTATCAAGTCAAAACCTTAAACTCTACAACTAGTCATAGAATTTAGTAGCTACTACTAATTCCATGGCTAGTTTTTTATTTTATATTAAGCGTGCAATCTAAAATATTTCAATTATTTTTCAAATCTATGATTTCTGTATTTTTAATTTAATAGATTCCTCGAATCTGTCTTTTTATATTCCATTTCACGAAGTCATCCTTTTTAGTTTATTATAACAGTTACTTGTATTTTCTATCATTTCCCCTACTTTTTTGATATAATAAATTTAGAATGATTCTTCAAAGGAGGCATCTATGCGTTTTAATCAATTCAGTTACTATCCTGTAAGCCAGCAACAAGCTTTACGGGAATTATCCAGCCTTGGATTCAAGCTTGACCAATCAAATTCTGATAAAGAACTGTTTGAAGCTTTTGTTAGAACTTGCTTTTTCAATTACAAAAATACGGATTATCCCCTCTCAACTTTAGCGGTTGATAAAGAAACTGATCTGCTCACTTTCTTCAACTCTGATCGTGAATTAACTGCAGAAATTTTCTATACTGTTGCCTTTCAGTTGCTTGGTTTCAGCTACTTAACGGACTTTGAAGATGGTCTTGTTTTTCACAAAGAAACGGCATTCCCAATTGTATACGGAGATTTGATTGACAATCTCTATCAACTCCTTAACACGCGCACTAAAAAGGGAAATACCTTGATCGATCAATTGGTTAGCGATGGTCTTATCCCTGAGAACAATGATTACCACTACTTCAATGGTAAGAGCTTGGCAACCTTCTCTGCAAACAATGCTATTCGGGAAGTTGTTTATGTGGAAAGTCGAGTTGATTCTGATAATGATGGACTGCCAGATCTTATCAAGGTAAACATTATTCGTCCATCTTACCACGGCAAAATTCCAGCTGTTATGACGGCAAGTCCTTACCATCAAGGAACCAATGATAAAGCAAGCGATAAAGCTCTTTACAAAATGGAAGTTGAGCTAGAAGTCAAGGAACCGCATGAAATTTCTCTAGAAAAACCAACATTAGACTTGGTTGAACCAGTTGGCCAAGCAGAACTCGTTCCAGAAGCTGAAGAAAAACTGACTCATATCAATAGCAGCTACACACTTAACGACTACTTCCTTCCAAGAGGATTTGCAAATATCTACGTATCTGGTCTTGGAACCAAGGATTCTCAAGGTCAAATGACCAACGGAGATTACCGCCAAGTTGAAGCCTATAAAAATGTTATTGATTGGCTCAATGGTCGTTGTCGTGCCTTCACAGACCACAGTCGTAAACGTCAGGTCAAGGCTGACTGGTCAAATGGAAAAGTTGCCACTACTGGTCTTTCTTATCTAGGAACAATGTCTAATGGTCTTGCAACTACAGGAGTTGATGGTTTAGAAGTCATTATTGCTGAAGCCGGTATTTCTTCTTGGTACAACTATTATCGAGAAAATGGTCTGGTAACAAGCCCTGGTGGCTATCCAGGGGAGGACTTCGATTCATTAGATGAATTAACTTATTCTCGTAATCTCTTAGCTGGTGACTATATTCGTGGAAACGAAGCTCATAAAGAGTCTATAGAAGAACTCAAGAAAAATCTAGACCGTAAAACTGGAGATTATAACCAATTCTGGCATGACAGAAACTACCTACTTAATGCTGAAAAAGTTAAGGCTGAAGTTGTCTTTACCCACGGTTCGCAAGACTGGAATGTCAAACCACTTCACGTCTATCAAATGTTTAATGCTCTTCCAAGTCATATTAATAAACACCTCTTTTATCATAACGGGGCCCATGTTTATATGAACAACTGGCAGTCTATTGATTTCCGTGAATCCATGAATGCTCTTTTGACACAGAAATTATTGGGGCATGAAACTGATTACCGACTTCCAAGAATCGTTTGGCAAGACAATACAGCTCCTCAAACATGGATGACTCTTGAAGATTTTGGAAATCAAACTGACCACAAAACTTTCACATTAGGTACTGAAGAAGCTGTCATTCAAAACCACTATGAAGACTCTGATTTTGAACGATTTGGAAAAACTTACCAAACCTTTAATAATGAACTCTATCAAGGGAAAGTCAATCAAGTTACGATTGACCTGCCAGTGACAGAAGAACTTCATCTCAATGGGCGTGTTAAACTAAACCTCCGTCTCAAATCAAGTACAAACAAAGGCTTACTATCTGCCCAACTTCTCGAACTTGGTCAAAAGAAATACCTACAACCGTATCCAGGAGTCTTGTCTGCTCGTACGATTGATAATGGTCGTTACCACATGCTGGAAAATCTTTGCGAGCTACCGTTTAGCCCAAATGCACAGCGCGTTATCACCAAAGGCTATCTCAATCTTCAAAATCGTCATGATTTACTGAAAATTGAGGAAGTTAAGCCTGATGAATGGATGGAATTTCAATTTGAACTCCAACCAACTATTTACAAACTAAAAGAAGGCGATACAGTACGTCTCGTTCTTTACACAACAGACTTTGAGATTACTGTACGTGACAATACAGACTATCACTTGACTGTCGACCTTGAACAGTCCAATCTTGAGATACCTTTTCAAAGGGAGGTAACTGTAGATGAACAAAGCCGAGCAAAGACACCAGCTCATCCGAGCCTTAATCACTAAACAAAAAATTCATACCCAAACTGAATTACAAGAACTACTGATTGAAAACGGAGTACAGGTCACACAAGCAACACTTTCAAGAGACATTAACCTGATGAATCTTTCTAAGATTCGTGAAGGTGAACACTCCTATTATTCAATCAACACTGACTCTACATCCAAGTGGGAAAAACGGCTAGAAGTCTATATGGAGGAAGCACTCTACATGATGCAACCCGTCCAACACCAGGTTGTTATCAAAACCTATCCAGGTTTGGCACAATCCTTCGGATCTATCTTGGACGCCCTAAACTTCCCTGAAATAGTGGCTACTATCTGTGGAAATGATGTCTGTTTGGTTATCTGCGAGGATAAGGAACAAGCTCAATCTTGCTTTGAACGTCTCAAACAATTTGCACCACCTCTATTCTTTGATCGCTAATCATAACCACCCGTCTAACGGGTGGTTTGCACCAGGGCTATAAGCCCAAATTACCAGCCAGCGCCTAAAGACGCTGGCTTTCACGTTGTTCAAGCCTCATTGCTCTTGACTCGTCACTTGCCTCTTAAAGAGGCGTGAGTATTACTTACCACTATCCCTAAAGGGATCCTCATATTCTTTCACACTTAATTTATCTAGTGCTATATCATGCTTTTCCTGATCTTGTATGTATTTCCTTATCGTGGCTTCATTAAGCCCTACTGTACTCACATAATAACCTTCCGCCCAGAAATGCCGATTTCCAAACTTATATTTCAAATTGGCGTGTTTGTCAAACATCATGAGTGCACTTTTACCCTTTAAATAACCCATGAAACTAGAAACACTTATCCTTGGTGGAATACTTACTAACATATGTACATGATCTGGCATCAAGTGTCCTTCGATAATTTCAACTCCTTTATAGCTACACAAACGATGAAATATTTTACCTAAACTACTCCGATATTGATTATAGATGACTTTTCGTCTATACTTAGGGGTGAACACAATGTGATACTTACAGTGCCACTTTGTGTGTGATAAACTATGAGACTTTTGTACCATGGTTTTCTCCTTTCGCTTTACAATTGGCTTGAACACCTTTATTGTATCGCGTTTGGAGTTTTTTTGGTATAACCTTCGACGCGCACCCGCATAGCGGGTGGTTTATTTGTCTCGCACCTCACGGAGCGAGACGGACTAATAGTCACATAATAAAATCCCGTGATGACTCTCATCACGGGTTTATTTTATGATTTGCTATTTTCAGCTTGCTTTTTAGTCCTTGCAAGTCTCAACGCTCTATTTGGATTGAGGCGATTAAACAGTTCTTCTAACTTCTTCTCATTCCAGACATCTGCTGCAGAAACAAAATTTCCATCAGCATCACGGAAAGATATCGGTTTATCTCCCATAGCTATCTCCTAGTCTACAAACTCAAACTCAAACTTACCGATACGAACCAGATCTCCATCCTTGGCACCACGGGCACGGAGAGCTTCATCAACTCCCATACCACGCAACTGACGAGCAAACTTCATGACAGACTCATCACGATCAAAGTTAGTCATGTTAAAGAGTTTGATGAGTTTTTCACCTGAAAGTACCCAAGTTGCATCGTCATCACGACTAATTTCAAATGGTTTTTCTTCTTCATCAAAACCATAATATGCTTCTTCTTCCATTTCTGACTCATCATAAAGAAGGAATTCTGGGGTCTTATCAAGAAGTTCTGCCGTTGCATCTAATAAAGGTGCAAGACCTTGCTTGGTCAAACCTGATATTGGGAAGATTGCTGGTAATTCCTCGAACTCATCAAAGTTAGTTGCCAATTTTTTCTTGAATTCTTCAAGGTTTTCTTGGCTTTCTGGCATATCCATCTTATTAGCAACAATGATTTGGGGACGCTCCATCAGACGAAGGTTGTAAGATTCCAACTCTTTGTTAATAGCTAGATAATCTTCGTAAGGATCGCGACCTTCACTGGCTGACATATCGATGATGTGAAGGATAACGCGAGTACGCTCAATATGGCGAAGGAACTGAGTTCCCAAGCCCACGCCTTGACTAGCGCCTTCGATCAAACCAGGGAGGTCTGCCACTGCAAAGGATTCACCTGACTGGGTACGGACCATACCCAGATTAGGAACGATTGTTGTAAAGTGGTAGGCACCAATTTTAGGTTTTGCAGAGGTAATTACGCTGAGCAGAGTTGATTTTCCAACTGAAGGGAATCCAACCAAACCAACATCAGCAAGAATTTTAAGTTCTAACTGTAATTCGCGCTCCTGACCAGGTTCTCCATTCTCAGAGATCTCTGGAGCAGGATTTTTTGGTGTCGCAAAACGGATATTCCCACGGCCACCTCGACCACCGTGAGCAACGATAAACTCTTGGCCGTGCTCAATCAAGTCAGTGATAACTTTTCCAGTTTCTGCATCACGCACAGTTGTTCCCTGCGGTACTCGAACAATCAAGTCTTCTGCACCGCGTCCGTGCATTCCTTTGGTCATCCCTTTTTCACCCGATTGGGCTTTGAAATGACGATTGTAACGGAAGTCCATCAGGGTACGTAAACCTTCATCTACAACAAAGACAACGTTACCACCACGTCCTCCATCACCTCCCCATGGACCGCCATTAGGGACGTATTTTTCACGGCGAAAGGCAACCATCCCATCGCCACCATTTCCAGCCTTGACCTTGATCTTGGCTGTATCTAAAAACATACTCATATTCTTTTCTCACTCTAAAAAGGGCTGGGAAATCCCAGTCACCAACTATTACTACTTGCTAGAAAATCTAGCATTTTAAAATCTGCTAAATACACCAATGGCTGTAGCAAAGATACCTGCTAAGGTTACAAACAACATAATCAAAACGACGAATAGTGTCAATTTCTCAAAAAATGTTTTTTTACGTTTTCCATTATCACCAAATGCCATTATTTTCTCCTTTTCTATAATTCCCTATTTTTAATATTCTTCAGAGACTGGAGCAATTGCCCACAAGATCAAGTAAGCAATCAGTCCACTACCATAACAAAAAGCTAGAACTCCCCAGATTACACGTACAATCGTAGGATCAATATCAAAATAATTAGCTAGACCAGCGCATACTCCACCAATTTTTTGATCTCGACTACTTCTCATAAATTTCTTTTTCATTTCTTCATTTCCTTTCTTCGAAGATCTTAGTCATTCCAATAATCTCTCAAGTCATTCAACTGTTTCTTGGATGCTTTTAACATTCGTTTAGAACTTTTTACTGGAACTGAAACTGCCTGCTGTGGCAAGTAAAATACTGTCTTTAAAATCCGTTGTGTCATCGGTTCATCACGAGTTAATTCTTTTTCAAAATTGTTTGAGATGATAGCATCCAAATAAAACTCATGGACTCTCTTAGCAAAATTCTCAGCTGAAATTTCATACAATTTATCAGCCAAAAGGTTTTCATTCATGTCAGGCGTAGCAATAAGAGCCTCTAAAATAGCACCTGATAGGTCACGCTCTTCATAATAAAGAGTTCCAAACATCTTATCGCTAATCAAATTATCTAGATAAGGATTTCCATGAGCTATTACCGGAGTCTTACTTGCAAGACTTTCAAGATAGGTCAAGCCTTGCGTCTCACTAGTTGAAGCTGAAATGAAGAAATCAGCCGCCTTATAGTAAAGTGCTGTCTCGCTTGGAGCGATCATACCTGTAAAGATAACAGAATCCTGAATCTGCAAATCTTCTGCTTGCTCCTTGAGGTTTTCCAGATAAGGTCCATCTCCAGCAACGACTAATTTAACATTTTGCTCTTCTTTTAGAACATCTGGAAATGCTGCCAGAACGGCTTGAATGTTCTTCTCGTAAGACACCCGGGAAAGACTAAGAAGCATCTTTTCGTCTTTCTTAATACCTAGTTTATCTCGTAGATCACTGATGTGCTCTGGTCCAATTTCAGGACGTTCAAACTTGGCAAGCTCAATACCTGTAGGAATGACACGCTTTTCAACTTTGACCTTATAATCAGATAACAAATCACGCACAATCTCACTCGGACAAATCACACCATCCACATCATGAAGAAATCCCCTTACAAGATACTTGACCATGCTCGGACGAATCAACAAACCCTTAACAATATAGTGAACATAATCCTCGTACTGGGTATGATAGGTATGAATGACTGGGATTTTCAGTTCTCGAGCAATCCAAATTCCCAATAAACCAAGAGAAAACTCCGTTTGGGTATGAATAATATCGAGTTTGTATTGTTTAGCAATTTCAAGAGCTTTCGTAAATCCACGATAGGCGAAACGACGGTCTTTAAAGGCAAAGAAAGGAACACTAGGAATACGAATAATCTGCCAGTCTTCATAACGATTGACATCCTTATCGGTTGTCGTGAAGATAAAGACTGCATGCCCTTGCTTTTCAAGCTCTGTTTTTAAGGTTCGAATACTGGTTGCAACACCCGAAACCTGTGGGAAATAAGTATCTGTAAATAATCCAATTCGCATATACTACCTCATTTTTTTCCTAAAGCTGCTTGCTCCCTATAGAATTTTAGCCAGATTTCAAGAAGATGCTCTTCTGAATATTCTCTTGAAATGGCCTTAGCCTTTTCTTTTAATTCTTTTAGTGCTTCTGGATGCTCGCGATATTCCAAGATAGCCTCTTTCATCTCTTCTACATCACTTGTTGGCCTGTAATTCCCTTCAAGAATGACCTTGTAAAGATCTAGATCACGAAGCATAATGGGTGCTTCACAACTCGCAGCTTCTAGAATAGTCATTGGAAAGAGCTCGTTATAACTTGGAAGCAAGAAAAGATCAGCCAAGGCATAGAGTTCTCTCATCCGTTCTGGATCAACAATCCCTGGGAAAATTAGATTTTCAGGAGGGTTATCCATAATCTTTTTATAGCTCTCATAACCATCGGTTATTCCCCCAAAAGAGAAGCCACCAGCCCAAATAAAAGTGATATCAGGTAATTCCTCAGCTAGAGTGATAAAGTCATCGATTCCTTTACGCTTCTGAACCTGACCTGCACCAACGACTACAAACTGATTCTCATCAATCTCCATATCTTTACGAAGTTGTTCAACTTGCTCTATAGGAAGTGGATGCCATTTTTCTTTATTGACAAAGTTAGGAATATAGGTCACTTTTTCACGTGGAATCCCAGCTGCAACCAAATCTTCGATGAAAGTAGGATTAACCACAACCAGATGCTCCATACGATCATAAAAAGAAAATACATAGCGTTTGACAATCCCCTTTAAGAAGAATGGAATCTTCAAACTACCTTCCAAGGTATCCGGTAAGAAGTGAACATAGCCAATCTTACGACCAGAACGTTTCTTCTGAAAAGTCGATAAATAATAGGGGAAATCAATGGTATGAAAATGAGTAACGTCCGCTTCAATTGGAAGATTTTCTGTTACGATCAGTTGGTCTTTCGCATCTCGTTTTAAAAGCTGTACCAGTTCACGGTAAGCGCCAGACACACCTTGGCCCGCCACTTTTTCACTTGAACTTAGCATGTTGATGCGTAATTTCTCTTTTTCCATAGTAACCATTATACCATTTTCTTCAAATAAAATCAGCAAATAAAAAGAGAGATAGCATAAAAGCTGGGAATTCCTGGCGTCTACACTATTTCTCTTTTCATAATATACTTACTTGATACCTAAAGCGATACGAGCGTAACGGCTCATTTTCTCAACTGTCCAAGCTGGATACCATACTAATTTGACTTCAACGTTAGTAACCTCTGGAACATCTGTCATAGCATCATAGATTTGGTCGGTTAAAAGATCTGCCAAGGGACAACCCATGGTTGTCAAGGTCATATCAATTTCAGTCTCACCTGTATCGCCATCAAAACGAATCTCGTAGATCAAGCCTAGATTGACAATATCAATCCCCAATTCTGGGTCAATCACTTCTTCTAGTGCTGTCAAAATACGTGTTTTGATATTTTCAATTTGCTCTTCTGTGTAAGCCATCTTCACTCTCCCTCAACTTAATCTTCAATAAAATCACGAAGTGGTTTGCTTCGACTTGGCTGGCGAAGTTTTCTCAAAGCTTTGGCCTCAATCTGACGGATACGTTCACGCGTTACGTTGAAGACTTTACCAACATCTTCCAAGGTACGCATTTTCCCATCATCAAGACCAAAACGAAGGCGAAGAACATTTTCTTCACGATCTGTAAGAGTATCCAAAACTTCATCCAATTGTTCACGCAAGACGATACGAGTTGTATAGTCAACTGGATTTTCAATCACTTCGTCCTCGATAAAATCACCAAGGTGGCTATCGTCCTCTTCACCGATAGGTGTTTCAAGAGAAACAGGTTCTTGGGCAATCTTGAGGATTTCACGGACCTTATCAGGTGTCATATCCATACGTTCGGCGATTTGTTCAGGAGTTGGATCTTGTCCCAACTCTTGAAGAAGATTACGTTGTTCACGAACAAGCTTGTTAATGGTTTCAACCATGTGTACAGGGATACGTATAGTACGAGCTTGGTCAGCAATTGCACGAGTAATGGCTTGACGAATCCACCAAGTCGCATAAGTTGAGAATTTGAATCCTTTAGAGTAGTCAAATTTATCAACGGCCTTCATCAAGCCCATGTTTCCTTCTTGGATCAAGTCAAGGAACTGCATTCCACGTCCAACATAACGTTTAGCGATAGATACTACCAAACGAAGGTTCGCTTCTGCAAGGCGTTGTTTAGCTTCGATATCACCCGCTTCAACAGCAAGAGCCAATTCTTTTTCCTCTTCATTTGTAAGCAGAGGAACAACCCCGATTTCTTTCAAATACATACGGACAGGGTCATTGACCTTAGCAGAGGTTGAACCAATCAAATCTTCATCAGTCAACTCTGGTTCTTCCTCAGTGCTCAAAACACGCGCACTTGGATTTCCTTCGTTGTCCGTAATTGAGATACCAGCATCTTGAATCCGTTGCAAAAGATTCTCAATTCCTTCCACATCTAAAGTGAAGGGAATTACGAGGACGTTATTGATTTCATCATCAGTTGCTGTACCAGTTTTTTTATGATTGCGAATAAATTCCGCTACTTGGACGTCAAAGGTTGTTACTTCTTTTTGTTTTGTTGCCATTCTTACTCCATTCTTCTTTTTTGGGCAATTAAGCGTTCTAGCTCTTCTAATGCAGTGTCTGTATCACCGACATGGCTAGCTTCCTGAACTTTCTTTTTAATTTGCAGATTTTCCTGATTCAAAAGAGCTCTTTTTCGAGACTCTTCCACTTCGGCTAACTCGTGAGGGGACATCTCAGGTGGCAAATCCAAGGCTAGAACTTGATACCACGCACTCTCCACTTCTCTGGTCTGATGAGCCAAATCCTCAGATGAGATACTTCCATTATCAATCAAGAGTCCATACAAGGTCTGAAACTCTGGAGTTTCAAAGATAAAATCCTCTCTTAAGCGATAGTCATTAAGCACCAAGGGATGTTCCATCATTCGGTAGAGGATATGGGCTTCCGCTCTCATCACTGCTGTCAACTGCTTGGAGACAGACATGGTGATAGGACTAGGACTATAGGTCTCCTTGACCTTCTCCTTTCTCTGTCTAACACGACTTTCATTGACAATATGTTCGACTTGCTGATAGTCAAAAGATGGCAAGTGATCCGTCAAAATGTGAATGTAGGAATTCTGAGCTGTGATAGAGGGTTCCTTGGCGATTAAGGGAGCTATTTTCTCTATAAATTCAATTTGAGCTTGTAGATTTTCACTATTTTCAGGTCTGAAATGATGAATGTAAAACTCAACAGGACTAATGCGTGTATTGGTTAATAGATAAGCCAAGTCTTGAGGAGAGTTTTTCTGCAAATATTCATCTGGATCCATAGCGTCAGGAATCTGGACGACTTGGACAGGTAAATCTTTAAGCTCATCCAATGCCTTAGCTGTGGCAGCTTGCCCAGCCTTATCTCCGTCATAGGTGACGATAACCTTTTTAGTAAAGCGTTTCAGATGCTCCACATGTTCACTCGTCAGCGCGGTACCCATAGAAGCAACTGCATTTTCAATACCAGCGCGGTAAGCCGCAATGACATCCATAAACCCTTCCATCAGGTAGATTTCAGGAGCCTTGCCCGATCCTTTTTTTACCCTCTCCAAATGATATAATTCGTAACTCTTGTTAAAAATTGCCGTCGCTCGACTATTTTTATACTTTCCAGTTTGAGAATCAGTCTCTTGCCAAATTCGACCAGAAAAGGCAATCACCTTTCCTTGATCATTTGATAGTGGGAACATAATGCGATTATGAAAGGTATCAAAGAATTGGTTACTCTCAGATAGGTAAAACAAACCTGAATCCAGCAAGTCATTTTCGCTATAATCATCTGCTAAACGTTGATAGAGATAAGAGCGTTCTGCTGGAGCCAAACCAATCATAAAATGCTTTAGAACATCATCTGTTAAACCACGTTTATATAGGTAGTTCCTGGCCTCCTCACCCATCTTAGTCGTCATGAGGATGGCATGATAAAACCGAGCAGCCTTGTCATGCATATCGTAGAGATTTTGATGGGGCGACCTAGGCTGTACAGAACCTTGAACAGGCGCTGCCATCTGAATCCCAAGTCTCTCAGCTAATATCCTCACCGCATCCGCAAAGGTTACTTGCTGATACTCCTCGATAAACTTAAAAACATCCCCAGAACGACCACATCCAAAACAGTGGTAAAACTGCTTATCCTCGACCACGTTAAAGGAAGGGGTCTTTTCACCATGAAAAGGACAGAGCCCTAAAAAGTTCCGTCCAGATTTTTGTAAAGAAATCACTTCTCCTATGATTTCGACAATATTGGTATTGTTTTTGATCTCTTCGATGAGTCTCTTGTCAACCATAGACAATACCTCCATTTTATCACAGTTTACTCTAACTAGTATAGCTTATTTCTGAAAAAAAGTAAACCATTTCATACACTTTACATGAGACTATTTCATAAAACTAGCTAGTCACTTTCTCCACTTTTACATCATTTTCAGATACAATATCCACTAAAAAATGCGTCGACATTAATTTGTAGTGATGGAGCTTTTTATTAACTATATTTGCAGAAGCGACTAAGTCACCAAATTCTGCATTCTCGACTTCATAGATATAGTTGGTCAGATAACGTGGTCTGTTCTTTGCTAATCCTTGCTCCCAGTAACTATCTATTAATTCTAAACTTTCCTGGACTGAACGGAAAGCCCAAACTTTTGTAAAGGTAAATTTAAATTTTTCCGAATCTTCCAAGTAGGCAATTAGAGTATCCCCGTCTATATTTATCTCGATACCATAGTCGCCAAAAGGGATGAAGCCCGGTTTAATTTCCGTCCATTTTTCCATATCAATTCTCCAAGTTCTATTTTCTGATAATTGTACTACAGCGGTGTACATGTTTATTTAGCAAATTTTCTAGTATTGACTGATACTTAAATTAGAATTTGCGGACACAAGAATCTCCACTACACTATCTTGAGTTATGATGATATAATGTTGTGAATACAGTGTTCCTGCACTACCATAGGCTGTATATCCGAGTTTATTCACTAATTGACTATTTTTGACTTCATAAATGATATTTTGGAAATTATTTTTTTCATATTTTTTAAACATCTCTTTATCCAGAATTGCAGATAAATACAATTTCCTGCTAAAAAATCGTGCTTCATCATAACAAAAACATGATAATTTAAAACAGTTCTGCTCTCCAATCAGCCTAATTTCCTGCCCATCTCCTAAATCAGTCAACAAAACCTTTATCTTATAGTTATCTCTGGGAATCAAACCTTTAAAGACTTCTACCCATTCTTCATTTTTAGTTTCTAACTCTGATGTCATATATACCTCCATTATTCCATTTTACGTTTTAAACCTCTAATTTTCATCTATTTCATTTGATACTTCAATCAGTAAATCTTGAAGTTCCTCTAAATCAAGATACAGATTTCTAACTCCTACAAGTAACTGAGAAAAGGCTTGTCTATCTAATTGACGATTCTCACTTAATGACTTAACAATCCAAGAATTTCCTTTCTCTATCCATTTTAAATGAAGGGGTAAATAATCATTTAAAATATCATCTATATTTTCTAAACTAGTAGAAGATATCTTGTTAGAGGTTTGACTGTCATTTATTAAAGATAAACTTTTACCAATTTTTTTCAACTCTGTTTCTATCGTCACTTTAATCTCCTCCCTTGTGAGCCAATATCTAAGACTCCAAATTATCCGCCATAGTCTAGATGAAGGCCTTATTCCCCAGCAAACTCCCTAGTAAAAGCAAATGAGGAAAGTCCATTCTTGAAAATCTTCTTGTGTGTATGCCATGTTTTTATCGCCTGCTTTTTATAAAACAATGCCTTTATCTGAATTTCTAAAATTTTTTAAAGTTACTTGGCTTAATGATTCATTTGGTTTTTTTAAAATATACCATAGTCATTCAGAAAAGATTATTGCAAAATCTCTGTAATGGTAACTTCTCTTTCTGACTTTAAATCATAAAATCCTATATGTACATTGTCCTTGTATAGCCAAAACAAATCTGTTCCATATTTTGCAGGAAAAATTTCTAGTAGAACCGGAGCAATGTGCAGTATACTTGTCACACCTAGAATTGTAAAATTATCAGGATTAGAAATATATTCTTCATCATCAATAGAAGATAATATTGTCCATCCATTTAACTGAGAAATTGAAGATTTCTCTCTATAAGTGTACTGAATATGATAGCCATTTATTACATTATTTGAAACCATAAATCCACCAAAATCACTATTATTCATCAGCAAGTAACCCTCCATTTTCAGATAATAAATCTTGTCTCCAACTGAATTCTCTCGCATAATCTATAGCTGACTTCCCTTGAAAATCTTTACGGTGAATATCAGAACCACTAGCAATCAACATCTCATATAAAGGCAAGGCTTCCTTGGTTGTTAATTTCAAGACTGTAATCGCAGCAATCAATGGAATTGCCCCATATTTATCAACTTGGTTAACATTTATCCCTGCTTTCAACAACATTGACATGACCTTAGTTGCATACTCAACATCTACTCTCCAATTCGCTTTAAACTGAAACAAATTATGTAAGGCATTTCTATTATCTGAGTCTAAACAATTAACATCAATTTTTTCATCAATAAGAAACTGAATAATCTTAAGTTTTTCATCTAGCAAAGTATTGCTAGTTAAAACCATGTTCAACAAATTCAATTTCTCATGTGTGATTTGATTCACATCGCCCTTGTAGAGCGAATGAAACTCTTCAAACGTTCCTTCTTGAGCTGCATCAAATATATCTTGTAATACCATTCCTTCTCCTATTCATATTTATGACTTCTATTTGATTTTGGTACTTCAATTTGAAAGTTAGCAGGATTTGACCGGTTTGATTCTAATCAATCTACTATTTGGATCTATTGCTTGCTAAACTATCAACTTGCCAAATCTTAATCATATGTCACTTTTACTTTAAATTCAACTGTCTGATCAGATATATTCTTTATTTTGATTTCGAATCCTTTCTTTGAAGCAAACGAAAAAAGTGCATTTTGAGGTGGATCCATAATAATACCTTCGCGATCGACACCAATGCCATTATGAGGATTCTCTAATATCGTTACATCCCAGCTTTATGTTTTTTCATTGTAATGATAGGTTTCAATCCGAGAATCCTTAATATTATATCCAATTCCTTTTTCAGGATCAAACCAATCATCGCCTCGAGAAAGCTTTATCTTCCCATCTGTAGTAACTGGAATGACCTCTACATGGATTATGGAGTCCAAACTCTCGGAGTGTCCGTTCACTCGCACCTTTGTCTCTTCACTTGGACCTAAAGTAATGATTCCCCAGTTTATATTACAGATCACAAGAGTTAGGATGGATACAGTAAACAGTAAGATGGTTAAAATAACAAAATCTGATTTTTTCAATTTATACCTCATTTAGATATTTCAAAGAAACTCAACTTGATACGATCTCAAAACAAAAATACCCATATGGGAGGGATTCCACATCTAGTATGGTCATATCGTAAAGCCATTCCATCATTTGAGGAATACCTCGAATCATCAGATAATCCATATATCTATTAATGCTATCTTGAAAACCAGCAATATCTTTCTTTTCTACTAAAAAATTCGTATGTTCTACATCTTCCATTGATATATAATTCTCAAGGATTTTATAATCAGAATCCGGATGTAGCCAATACATTTGTTTTCTTAAAAAGTTTTTTTTATCTTCTACAGTTACAGTGTCTGCACACTCGAGATAGAAAACTCCAATATCTAATTCTTCCTGAAAATCCAATTTTTCGTTGATGTAGAAAGGTGTAATATGAATACTTCCTGTAGTTTCTTCTGTTTGGATAATTTCTCTCAAAATACCAAATAAATCTGTTAATGTCGGATAAATTCGACACTTTGAATCTTGGCAACTTGTATTTACATAAATAATGTTGTTTATCACACCTTCTTTTCGTTCTTTCATATGATTCACCTCATCAGTAAGCAGTTTTATAATCCCATTTGTATTCGGTAATGACTTTTACATTCCCCCAATTATTCTTTGAAAATTGACTAGGATAGACGGAAAGCCAGTCTGGAATAATCTTATTTCGTAACAATTCTTCACTTTTAGTAAAGTATGGTGAAAGATTAATTTTTTTCTCCTTTACATACTCCATAATTTGATTGAGGTCTGTCAACCTTTTTTCATCAATAATGTTTAGAGACTGAACCAATTTATCAGATTCGTGATTATACTTATAATATATATCTATAATCACTCCACTACTATGCATGAATAGAAAGTCTATAGACATTCTCCCACTATCTAGTTTACCATCTGGATAATAAAAACTGTACGAAATACTCTCAACTCCTGTAGGTAAGACTTCTGAACGATACTTTTCTGAAATTGAACCGTAAAGCAGCCCGCCTGTTTTATTTACTTCCATCTCAGGTATTCTATTTAAAGTAGAATTCGTACGTAAAAAAGAAGTTGTGGCATGATGGTACTCGTCATGATAAATTTCTTCAAAAACATTACTATATCGTGGCTTTAAAAAAATGAAAGCGAGCGGTAGTAGCATGATTACAAATGCTCCTATAGATAAGGTATAAAACATTTTTTTATTCACTTAGCAACCTCTTTCTTGTTAATCAATATAATCTTGCAAATCAGCTTTATATAAAAAGATTTGAAAAATTCTTATAACTCCTACTACTACATTTTTATCATCTTCTATCATAAAACTTAAAAGAACTCCTTAAACACAAAATCATATTCTCCCTTCAATCAAGTTACATTACTTATCCAATCTATAATTAGCTCCAATAATCTGAATTAGGAATATCCTTCGATATTTTTTCCGTAGAACATGGAAGATAACTATTTACCGTATTTAAACACAAAATTTCAATCATCGTCCTAAAATATATATAAACATCTTTTTCCAAGTCATACATTTTACACTTGATAGAAAGTACTTTTTGCATAAGTAGGACAATCTATTTGGAAAAATTCAATGGCACAATCTCTACATCCCCAAGATTGTCAACTGAGTAACGTTGACTACCATTTTTGAACCAACGTGCCAGAACAACATCATAAAGCATGAAGTGGGATTTTTCTTTAATCCAAGCTTCATCAATCCCATAAGGTTTTAAATACTCTAGTGCTTCGTTGGAGCTTGTTAAGTAAAAATTGGGTATCGAGTCCCCTGTTTTCGACTGACGTGATAATTCTTTATATGCCTCTAAATCTAGTTTTCCCCCATCCTTGTGTAGTATATTGTAACTAGCTAATGCATACGCTACCGACCATTTAGAATCTGAAATTTCGACTAATTGGTTGAGTTTCTTATCATTGTAGTCATATTTTATATAAAGATACCTCCCGTCAGATAATAGTTGCTGGTATTCAATAATAAAAGTTTCTTCAAAACCTACAATCACTTTTAAACTTTCATTTTCAGACAAGCCTGCATCAAGTCCTATGGAAATTATCCAGTCTGGATCTCTAAACGATTGACTCCCGTCAACAGCTTTACTAAAATCAGCGAGACCAGGTAAAATACCACTATGGGTTTCTGCATAGTTCATTTCTAAAAAGACATTACTTAAAGATTCATACACTCCCTTATAATAATTCTTTTGATAGACACGATCTAGACTAAACAAAGTTAGAAAACCTACTACAGTTATGAGTATGATTTTTAAAATTTTTTTCATTGACTTTTTCCTTACTTAAATCTTGGAGAAACTGATAAACAACATTATTCTTCTCTTTTAACAGCTCCATTGCTTGGGTATCATCCTATTCAGAAAAACTTAGTGGCACAATCTCTACATCCCCAAGATTGTCAACTGAGTAACGTTGACTGCCATTTTTGAACCAGCGTTCTAGAACGACATCATAGAGCATGAAGTGGGATTTTTCTTTAATCCAAGCTTCATCAATCCCATGAAGTTTTAAATACTCTAGTACTTCGTTGGGATCTGTTAGCTGAAAACTTGGTAAACCTTTAGTCGAGCTAAAACTATAGGAACTTTTTAAATGTAGCTCTAAATCAGATTCTTTCCCCCTCTTCACTTCTATATTATAACCAATTAACCCGTAGGCTAATGATTGGTCAGATTCCGAAATTTCAATAGTTTGTTTGAGCATCTTATCTCTATAATCATAATCAATAAAAAGGTATCTACCATCAGGTAACGCCCGCCTATACTCAATTAGAAATGTTTTTTCAATACCTACATACACTAATATAGTTTCACTCTCAGATAAGCCTGCTTCAGGACTCAGACCAACTATAATATCCTTATCGCGATATGATGCACCTCCGTCAACGGCTTTACTAAAATCAGCAAGTCCAGGTAAAATACCACTATGGGTTTCTGCATAGTTCATCTCTAGAAAGACATTACTTAAAGATTCATACACTCCTTTATAATAATACCTTTGATAGACACGATATAGACCAAACAAAGTTAGAAAAACTAATAAAATTATGAGTACGATTTTTAAAAATTTTTTCATTGACTTTTTCCTTACCTAGAACTTATATACTTTACAAAGTAAAAATACATTTTAAATACCTTATTTTAGAGACAAGATAAAATTTAGATACAAAACACTTTTTTATAAGTTTTTTATCTTTAGCAACATTTTCCTTATAATCATTATACTATAAAATCTTAGACGGTGGAATCCAGACCATTTTTAGATAATCTCCTTTTAATACAAAAAACTTAGAAGCAAAAGCCTACTTCTAAGTTTTTAAGGATACTTGATTTAAAAAATATCTACTCAAACAGTTGATAATAATCGGAAATCTTCATCTTGGCTTTTTCATCCTTGTTCAAATCTTGGATGATTCGCCCTTCCTTCATGACAATGAGGCGATTTCCATACTTGAGAGCATCTTCCATATGGTGGGTAATCATCAAAGCAGTCAGATGGTCCTTGCTGACGAAGTCATCAGTTAACTCCATCAAGGCAACACTTGTTTTAGGGTCAAGGGCGGCAGTGTGTTCATCTAACAAAAGTAGTTCTGGGCGCTTCAAGGTTGCCATCAATAGACTCAAGGCCTGTCTTTGTCCACCTGACAAAAATTCAATCGGTGTATCCAAATGCTTCTCTAGACCATTGCCAACCTTCTCAATGGTCGCTTGAAATTCTTCCTTATAGGATGACAATTTTCTTGGGAAAAGTCCACGTTTTTCCCCACGGAACTTAGCAATCAAAAGGTTTTCTGCAACGGTCATACGAGGGGCTGTTCCCATCTTAGGATCTTGGAAGACACGAGAAAGATACTTGGCACGCTTTTCAGGGCTAAAATGAGTTACATCCTCGCCCATGATGCGAATGCTACCACTGGTTAAAGGTAAAGTTCCCGCAATGCTATTAAAGAGGGTTGATTTCCCTGCACCATTTCCACCCAAAATTGTGATGAAGTCATGTTCATAAATATCAAGTGAAACATCGTTTAGGATAATCTTTTCTTCGTCAAAGCCATTTGTCACAATTTTTGTGGCATTTCTTAATTCTACAATTGCTGTCATTTGCTTAACTTGACTCCTTTCAAGTATTTATCCTTAAGAGTTGGAATGACTAGACAAGTTGCTAGGATAAGGGCACTGTATAGACGGAGGTAGCTAGTGTTAAAGCCGAGAGCAATGACTCCCCATACCAAGAATTGATAGCTGATGGAACCAACTACAATAGTAACCAAGCGTTCTGCTAAGGTAAGACTCTTAAAGAGAACCTCACCGATAATCAAGCTGGCAAGACCAACAACGATAACACCGATACCACGAGAGACATCCGCATAACCTTCTTGTTGAGCGATAAGTGCGCCAGCAAGTGCGATTACACCATTTGACAAGACCAAGCCCATAAGCTCCATACGTCCTGTATTGATACCAAAACTACGAGCCATGTCTGGATTATCCCCTGTAGCGATATAGGCCTGTCCAAGTTTGGTATCTAGGAAGAAAAGCATGAGAAGGATAACCAAAGTCACAAAGATTAAACCTGTCAGTAATTGATTAACCTCTGATGAAAATGGAAGAACATCCTGGATTTGTTTTGTTCCTAAGAGCCCAAGGTTAGCCCGTCCCATAATCATGAGCATGATAGAATGACAAGAAGTCATGACTAAAATTCCTGATAAAAGAGTTGGAATTTTCCCTTTGGTATACAATAGTCCAGCTGCTAAACCAGCAAGACAACCTGCTCCTATGGCTGCTAAAGTAGCAAGAAAAGGATTAACCCCTTGGGTAATGAGAGTCACTGCTACCGCTCCTCCCAATGGGAAAGAGCCCTCCGTTGTCATATCTGGGAAGTTCAAGATTCGAAAGGTCATAAAGATTCCTAAACCTAGGATAGCCCAGACCAATCCCTGTGAAATAATTGATATTAGCATGTTTGATTCGTTTCCTTTATTCTAAAAATTGGAGGAGATGTCTCCAACTCCTCCTTCATTCTTATTCGATTACTTGACCAGCTTCTTTGAGAACTGATTCAGGAATAGTGATTCCAAGTTCTTGAGCAACTTTTTTGTTGATCACTGATTTACCAGTTGAGAAGACATTAACTGGTGTATCTGCAGGTTTTTCACCCTTCAAGACTTTAGCAATCATTTTACCAGTAGCAACACCAAGATCGTGTTGGTCAACAACGACTGATGCCAAACCTCCAGCTTCTACCATGGCAGTCGCACTTGGGTAGATTGGTTTTTTAGCTGTTTGGTTACTTGATACTACAGTTGAGAATGCAGATGCGATTGTGTTATCGATTGGAACCCAGATTGCATCAACTTTACCAGTCATAACGTTAACTGTTGAAGCAATTTCGTTCGTTGATGGAACTGCAAATGTTTCTACTTTCAAACCTGCTTTTTCAGCGTAAGCTTTGAACTCTTCGACTTGTGATTTAGAGTTATCTTCACTACTTGAGTAAAGAGCTCCAACCGTCTTGACGTCAGGAGTCAATGTTTTAATCAATTCAACCTGTTGTTCAGCAGGGTTGTGGTCAGACACCCCAGTGATGTTCCCACCTGGTTTTTCCAAGTTTTGTACAAGGTTAGCACCAATTGGATCTGTGATAGCAGCCATGATAACAGGAAGGTCTTTTGTTGCACTTGCAAGACCTTGAGCTGCTGGTGTTGCAATACCGACAACGACATCATTTCCATTTGCCACCAATTGCTTACTCATTGTAGCAACCTTACTTTGGTCACCTTCTGAGTTCATAAAGTCGATTTTAACTTGGTCACCTTTATAGCCTTCTTCAGCAAGTCCATCTTGGATACCTTGGTAGATCAAGTCAAGCGATGGGTGGCTTACAAACTGAAGAACACCAACCTTAGCTGTTTTATTAGCTGTCTCAGTTTTAGTTTCTTGTTTCGTTAAGCTAGAATATACCAAGCTTCCTCCAACTACAAGTGCTAATGCTGCGATAATACCAAGTAAACGTTTGTTTTTCATAATTTTCTCCTTATTTCTTTTAAACTTAGTAATGTTCATTTCACTTTCAATATAACTTTACTAAGCGTCGCCATCGTTTGATTTCCATAATTTTTTCCTCCCCATAGAAAAAGTCCTCACACAAAAAACTTGTGTGAGGACGTCGATGCGCGGTGCCACCTCAATTATAGGAACTAGTCCTATCGCTCTTACTCGCTAAAACGAGTTGCACTGTAAGGTGTGCTCACCGAATTCTTATGATTTCAAATTCTTAATAACATTCAGCCCAATTTTCATCACTTCCACCTATCTGTTTCCACCAACCACAGACTCTCTAAAAAATTTCAATGATTACTTTCTGAATGCTTAAATTATATCATTTTACTAAAACTTGTCAAGGGTTTTCATAAAATATTTTAAAAAATTACGAAAATTCCTACGATTTTTGGAAAATGGAGCTTGTATCAACCTGAATTACGTAATCCTGTAGCAATTCCGTTGATAGTTGTATGGATCAATCGTTCTTCATCTGAAGATAGCTCACCACGACGTTGACGCTTAATCAATTCCAACTGAATATAGTTAAGGATATTGAAATAAGGCATGCGGTAGTTGAGACTGTCTTTCAAATAAGTATTTTCTGCCAACAGCTCCTCATGGCCTTCAATAGCCAAGATAACGTCCTTAGTCAACTGCCATTCATCCAAGATAGTATAGTAGATTGCTTGTACTTCTTCACTTTCACACAGTTTAGCGTACTCAAAGGCGATGTTCATATTTGATTTGGACAAGACCATATCAACATTAGATAGGAGTGACTGGAAGAATGGCCAATTTTGATACATATCACGAAGGAATTCAATATTTTTTGGATCTTGGTCAATAAATTCCTTGAAGCTTGAACCAACTCCATACCAACCTGGGAACATAACACGACTTTGTGACCATGAGAATACCCAAGGAATAGCACGTAGACCACCGATTTCAGTGATCGTTTTACGAGCTGCTGGACGAGAACCAATATTGAAACTTGAAATAGCCTTGATTGGACTAGATTCAAAGAAATAATCATAGAAATGATCATTTCCGAATACGAGTTCACGGTAGATATCGTAACTACGTTCTACTACTTGGTCCATGATGGCTTCATAGCGATTTGACGTATTGGTATCACTCTTCTTCTTGGTGATCATACGGTTGATAGCTGCTGAAACCAACATTTCAAGGTTATAGTAGGCTGCATCCTTGTTTCCGTATTTGTTTCCAATAACTTCCCCTTGTTCTGTCAAACGGATACGATCCTTGATGGACTTGAGTGGTTGAGAAGCAATGGCATCATAAGTAGGGCCACCACCACGGCCAACGGTACCGCCACGACCATGGAAAAAGGTTACTTTGACTCCAAATTCATCACCAATAGCAGTCAATTGTTGTTGGGCCTTATAGAGTGTCCAACAAGATGATAGATAACCGCCATCCTTATTACTATCAGAGTAGCCAAGCATGATTTCTTGGTAATTGTTTTTAGAAGCAATCCATTTCTTAGCAAGTGGTAGAGAGAAATACTTTCTCATTGTTTCTTCAGAATGGTCCAAGTCCTCAATTGTTTCAAAGAGTGGAACAATCTGAACACGCGCTTTTTCAGCATCTACCAGACCAACTTCTTTAAGCATGATAGCCAACTCAAGCATATCTGACACGCTGGTTGCATGAGAGATAATCGTTTGACGAATGACATCTTCTCCTAAACGGTCTTTTAATTCACGTGCCGTTTTGAAAATAGCTAATTCCTTTTCAAGAAGTTCAGACTTCTCAGCATGAGTCGCTGACAAAATTCGAGGATCTTCTAATAATTCATGCAATAGCAAGTCACATTTTTCATCTTCTGATAAATCACTATAATGGTCATTGATTCCAGCAGATGCCAACAATTCTGCTACACAGGCTTCATGGACGCTTGAATCTTGACGCATGTCGATGGAAGCCAGGAAGAAACCAAAGACTTCTACAGCTTCTAAAAGTTCTGCAAATTCACCTGTGAGTAAAGACTCTGCCTTGTTTTCAAGTAATGAATCCTTAATGGTATATAGATCTTTTTTGAACTCTTCAACTGTTTCGTAAAATGGTGGACGATCTTCAGCCAGCTCTTGAATAGCTCCTGAAAGACGATTACCAATGTAATCTGTAATCACTCCTTGTTGATGCCCTTGAGTACCAAGAAGACGTTCAACAGGATGACGTTCATCAGCTGACGAGCCAACCACAGACCATTCTTTTAAATTCAAGAGAGTTTGAATCAATTTGGATTGAATCAAATGAAAGGCGCGACGATAGGGTTCTTTCTCACGAAAGACTGATGTATCACCAGACTGAGCAGCCATTTCTTCAACAGCTTTACTAGTTTTTGATAAATTCGTTGAAAGAGAGAAGGTACGATACAGACTAGAAATCTTACTGATATAATAGTTCAAAACCACTTCACTTTGAATGGTAGCAGAACGCAGAAGTGTCTCAGCAGTTACAAATGGATTTCCATCACGGTCTCCGCCGATCCACATTCCCATAGTAATTGGTTTGGCTTGTTTAAGATCAATTCCTTGCTCTTTTGCTAGACGTTTGTACTCTAGCATCAAGTTAGGGACAGCCTGTAGGAAGGAACTATTGTAGTACTCCATCACATTGGTGATTTCGTTGGTTACTTTTAGTTTCTTCTCACGAATCATATCTGTCTGCATGATAATCTCAATATAGCGACGAAGATCATTATGCCATTTTTCCTTGTTAATGAGTCCCATTCTAACGTCACGATATTTACGTAAAAGGGTATGGATATGAGTGGTCAAATCCAACATACTCTTACGTTGAACCTGAGTTGGATGGGCTGTCAAAACTGGTACCACATTCAAGTGTTCAAGAATCTCGGCAGCATTTTCTTTTTCAGCCACCATTTTAATAGTTGTTGACAATTTACCCAAATAGTCTTGATCAACATTATTTAGGTGGTTAATCTCATAAGCCAAGTCAACATCTTCAGAGATGTTAATTAAAAGAGGCAAAATAGAGAAGTATCTAGAAATGTAGACCATCTCATCATTTGAAAGCCCTGTTACTACTTTATCTAGCCCTTGATAGTCAAGTTTTGAAGAAAGTTCTTTCAAGTGCATAATCTTATTAAAGGTTTCAGCAGGAAGCATATTTTTTGTGATATCTTCCAGCATATCTGTCAAGATTTGCACTTCTTCTTGTACAACAGCTTTGTTACTAAAATTTTCTAACTTTTGAAGAGACATTTTTTTCTCCTTGTCATATTATGTCTTAGAGTTGCGCTTCTAATTCGCGATAGAGTTTGGCACGTTTTTCGCTGGCATCAATATTCAACACAAAGGCGATAGCTACTGATAGGACCAAAAGACTGTTTCCACCTTGCGATAGGAAGGGGAAGGTTACCCCTGTTGAAGGGATCAAGCCTGATATACCGCCAATGTTAACAAATACCTGTATTAGAATCATTCCACCAATACCAATTGCCACCATTGAGTTGAAAGGATCTCTCGCTCGAATACCGACTAAAATAATACGAAGAATTAAGAAGAATAGAAGAGCCAAAATAAGACTAGCTCCTACAAATCCAAACTCCTCTATCACAATCGAAAAGACAAAGTCTGTATGAGCTTCTGGTAGATAACCTCGTTTTTCAATGGAATTTCCTAATCCAAGACCAAACCAGCCACCGTTAACCATTGCATAATAAGAATTGGCCAACTGATGCCCAGATCCTGCTAGGTCATTAAAGGGGTTGAAAAAAGCACTGAAACGCTTGGCAACATAACCAAATACAGGAATTTTAGAGAATTTCTCAACACCGATAAAGCGAATGGCTGTTAAGGAAATCATAGAGACACCAGCTAGTAAGCCAAGAATAGTTGTGAACCATCGATAAGCTATTCCACTGATGGTATACATGAGCAAGGATACTAAAATCAAGATGGTTGCATTTCCAAGGTCAGGGAAGATTGCCAAACTACCAATCATGACCAAGAGGACAAAACGCCAATCATTAAAGGCTCTTGGCAACCACTGATTGAGGGTTAAAACTTGGAAGTCATAAACTGCTATCTCATCTTGTTGTTTTGAAAAACGCTGAGCCAAGTACCAAATGATAATAATCTTTAGATACTCTGCTGGTTGAATCGTGATGGGACCAACCTTGATCCAGCCATATGCTCCATTGATGGGACTACCTATTAACCGTGCCAGAGCTAGGAGTATCAGCTCGACAAACATAACGATAAAGAGCAACCGCTCATTACGAAGAAATCCTAATTTTAATTTATAGATTAAGGCTATTAAGAATAAACTGGCTATCCAGAAAATTCCCTGATTTCGCACTAGATATAATGCACTTTTCCCCTCCTGAATAAGGGTCGCACTAGTTGTCGAATAAACTACTATCAATCCTAAAACGGATAACAGTAAATAAGGAATCAAAATGGAATAATTCAGCAGGTGCCTTTTACTTATTTTCATATGTCACCTATCTTTCGGAAAAATATTTTTATTTTCCCTTATTATTTCTAGTTTTACATGCTATTATACCATTTTTTAGCCTAGAAAAAAACTCTTACAGTATAAACATTCGAATTTTACTCAAATATAGCATAAAAAGGGCAGTAACGCCCTTTCTATTTTATCTATATTTTCGTTTTCCTGCTAAAGCAAGGAGTCCAACACTTGCTCCAAGCAATGCTAAAAGCCCTGACTCCTTCGTTCCTGTATTTGGAAGTTGTTTCTTAGGTTCTACTTTTGCATTGGTAGCTTGTGCAGGCGCTTGATAAGTTTTGTCGTCTTTAGTTCCTACCGTTACTTTCTCTGCTGTATAATCAACCACATTCCCACGACCATCTACAACTGGTACTGGTTGGTAACCTGCTTTTTCAAGTTCTTTACGTTTAGCGTCTGCAAGTTCAGCCAAGCGTTTTGTTTCTGCTTCTTCATATTTCGCTTTGGCAGTTTCATAAGCAATCTTCGCTTGATCTGCTGCAAGGCTCTTAACCTCATAGTCTACTTTAGCTTTGTTTTGTGCTTTGTAAGCATCTTTAAGCTCTGCTTCGGCTTTCTCAAGCTCTGCTTTCACTTCTGCCAAGCGAGTGTGCGCACCTTTAAGGTCTGCAAGCTCTTTTTCGGCTTGTTTAACTTCTTCTTGTGCATCTTGAAGTGCTTTCTTAGCATTAGATACCGCTTTGGCTTTGCTTGAAGCGATTACTTCAAGATTTGCCATCTTATCTTCTTCTGCTTTAAGTGCCTCTTGTGCAGTTTGAAGAGCTTTCTCAGCGTCTTTCAATTTTGCTTGTGCATCTTTAAGAGCTTCTTCTGTAACAGACTGTGTAACAGTCAAATTGTTGACAAGAGCGTTAGCGTTAGAAAGAGTTACTACTGCATTATCATGACGTTCTTTTGCTGCATCAAAGTTTTTTTGTGCGTTTGCAAGTGGGCTTTCACCGTTCTTCAAGGCAGTCAAGTTAGCTTCTGCGTTTGTAAGAGCAAGTTTAGCATCTGACTCTGCTTTTGTTTTCGCTTCAAACGTAGTTTGTGTGTTATCACGAGCAGTCATAGCATCAGCAAGCGTTTGACGAGCTTCGCTCAACTTACGCTCAATCGCTTCGTTACTTAGTGGGTTAGCAATAGGTGTTTTGTCCCATTTAGAACCATCTACATATTCACTACGAATAGCAGTTAAGAAGTGAGTAGTGTAAAAGTCGTCTGTTTTACTTTGGGCTACACCACCGAAGTAGATAGTTTCATGAGCATGGTCGAACTGAAGGATACCTTGGGTGTGTCCATAATCACCTTTAGTTGACACAAGCATGATAAGATCGTTATATAACTGTTCTTTCATTTCACCAAGAGTCTTACGGTAAACCCCGTCAGCATCATCAAAGTTATGGAAAACATAAGTCGTCACAGTATTTTCATAATACTGTTGACCCTTGCTTTCTTCCTCTGCATCTGTTGTAGGCATGCCATATTCTTTAGCGACCTTGTTAATACCGATAGCGTAGTGTCCAACACCACCTTTAGCACGGTACTCTTTCTTCATAGCATAGGAGAAATTTACTTTCTCATATTCTTTTGCAACCTTATCTGCAAATTCAAAAGATGTTTTTGAAAGAACCGCATCTGGGAGTCCAAGTTGGCGGCGCATTTGGTTGATAAGGTCAACCACGTAATAGTTCAACTCATCTTTAATCGCTTGTGGGAGATTGTTGATGTCATAGCGAGTTTTATCGGCTTGGTCTGCTTTGCTTGGAACGTATTTATTGAGTTTCTTGTGTTCTACTTGTGAACCAACGATACGGTCATAAATCTCATCGTTTTTAGCGTTACGTTCTTCCTCAGTCATTTCGACACCTGAACGGATTTGACGAAGGAACTCCATTTCATCTTTCACTGCTTGAATGAAAGCTGGTGAAAGGGTAATGGTTTGTTTCTTAGAGCTATCTTGAAGGGCATCAAGGACAGATACCGCTTGGTTATAAGTAGCAAGAGCATTATCACGGTTAGTTTTCGCTTCTTTAGCTTCGTTTTCAATACGCTCTACATCTTTTGTAGCAGTTTTAACAGTTGCTTCTGCTTGGTTTAGTTGTTCAGCAAGCTCACCGTCCAACTTCTTAGCAGCATCAAGAGCTTCTTGTGCATCGGCTTGGGTTTGTTTGCTTGTAGCTTCTTCTTTAATAGCTGCGTCTTGTTTCTCTTTAGCGTCAGCAAGACCAACACCATTCAAAGCGTCCTCTGCATTTTTAACGGTAGCTTTAACATCAGTAACTCCATTTTTCGCTTGAGTCACTTCTGCTTGTTTTGTACCTACAGTTTTGCCTTGAATAGCAACGTTACGGTCTGCATCATCTTGTTCAGTTTGCGCAGAAGATACCGCTTGTTCAGCAGTTGGAACTTTTGCTTTTGCATCTTCCACTTTCTTCTCAGCACCTTGGATAACCTCAGGAGTTGCTTTATCAGCAATCTTTTGAGCATCGTCTTTAGCTTGCTTCAAGTCAGCGACTTTCTTTTCTGCTTTATCAGAAGTGTCATTCGCTTGATCCAAGACTTCTTTTGCCTTATCTGCATCTTCTTGGGTTTGTTTAGCAGTAGCACCAAGTTCAGCAACGTCTTCCTTAGTAGGAGTTTTCACTTCCACTTTCTTAGGCGCTTCTTTCTCTACCAAAGCTGGTTCGGTTTTAGCATCAGTAATGTTAAACGCTGGCTCAGTTTGAGCAGTACGAACACCACCTGCATTATCTACATTGGGTTCAGCTACCTCATTTGCACTTACAGTTGTTGCAAGGCACGTTGCTGCTATGGCAGTCAAAGCAATCAATTCTTTTTTCATAGGTTTCCCCTTTTTATTTTTTTATACCTTCATTATACCACAATATACAACTTTTTAAAGTCATTTTATTAAAATGTAACTATTTAAAGTCTAAAAAATGCAGTCGTTTGACTGTATCATGTAAGTAGCGAGGTACTACATGGTCAAAAATAAAAGTAATTTGCAAGACTACATTTCTAAACGCATCCGTTTACTCAGAATAGAAAGAGGATATACCCAAGAACAATTAGAGGAAATGGCTGACTTAGGAACAAATTATGTTTACAAATTAGAAAATCTATCAACAAACTTAAAGATTCAAACTCTAGAAAAAGTCATGGAAGCATTAGAAGTAGATTTAGACACTTTCTTTGATATCCAACTGAAAGAAGAAGACCCCAAAATATCCCGTCTGATTGACGAATTGAAACTTCTTCCTACAGAACAAAGATCTCGTGTACTAGATGCACTACTGCTAATTCTGAAAGAAGTCCAATAGAAAAAAACTATCTACTTTCTAAAAAAGAAAGATAGATAGTTTTTTTATTAGTTTGAGGCGCTACTGCTGCTGTCAGAAGTTGTTTCGCCTTTGATGTATTGTGTAAAGATATTTTGGAAGGCCTGGTCTTTAACTTTAATGTTGGCATCTTGTAATTCTTTACTAATAACACCTTGAACAAAGGTTGCATCATTTTGTTTTTGAGTCAAAATGATTGTTTTAAGTTTTTCTTTATAATCATCCAAGTTTGAAGATTTTTCTGACTTCTTCGTTAACTTAACAATGTAGAAACTACTTGTATAAGCTTGAGTTCCTGGAGCAGTGATAACATCTGAAATTCCGTTGACATCAAGAGCAAAAGCTGCTTTCTTAACTACATCTGGTAATTCTGTTGATGCAGAGTCAAAAGTAATTTCTCCACCATTTTCTTTTGTCTTTTCGTCTGTAGAATTGTCTTTTGCAAGTTGTGCAAAGTCAGCTCCAGACTCTTTTGCTTTGGCAAGAACTTCCTTAGCCTTATCTTCACTGTCAAGTTTAATAATTTGAGCCGTTACTTCTGGAGTATACTCTTCAAAAGCTTTTTTGTAGTTTTCATCTGTTAATTCAGCTTCAGCAGCTTTCTTAACAGCATACTCAACTAATTTACTTGTACGAATTTGAGCTTTACGGCTTTCTGCAGTCATACCTGAACGGGCGAGAATCGTTTGATAGCTATCACCGTATTTCTTTTGTTCTTCTGCAACTGCATCATCTACTTCTTTATCACTTACTTCTGAACCATATTGTTTTTCAAAAACTTTTTGAATGGTCATATTCAGCAAGACTTGTTGAGCAGTAGCATTATTTTTGACTTCTTCAAAGAATTGATGCTCAGTAATAACATCGCCTTTCATGCTAATCAAGTCAGTTCCTTCAGAACTGTTTGAACAAGCAGCCAAAGTAGCTACTGACAACAATGTGATGGCTCCTGCCATTAGTTTTTTCTTCATGTTTACTCCTTTTGTATACTAAATAAAGGTTTACCTTATCTATTTTACCAAATTGTCTTAAAAATATCTGAAATCAATCAATATCAGGCAGTTCTACTTCTGCTTGATTCTTTCTTAGCATGAGAATCCCATCTCCAAGAGGAACCAAAGTAGCGGTTAATCCTGGATTGTCCAAAGTCGCATCAAATAATCTTTGCAAGCCACGATAAATCGTCCGTTGTCCACGTCGGACTTCCATAATATCCCTCGCAATATCTCCTCCTTGGAAAATATCATCCAAGACAATGACTCCACCTACTTCGAGGTGTTTGAGGATTTCTGGTAGAAAGACGATGTATTTGGACTTGGCAGAATCCATAAATACAAAATCATAGGTCTCAGTCAACGTTGACAGGACATCTACCGCATCACCTTCTAAGAGAGTGATTTGTTTGCGGCTATCAAATTTTGCAAAATTTTCTTTGGCAAAACCAATCATCTCAGGATTTCGGTCAATAGTGGTGATTTTTGACTTGGGTGAATGCTCTGCCATTAAAAGTGCTGAAAATCCAATAGCCGTACCGATCTCTAAAATGTTTTTTGGTTGAATGGTTTCCATAAGGAAACGAAAATAAGCGACGGTTTCATGAGGAATGATAGGGATATTCTCCTTGCGAGCAAAGTTTTCTAGCTCTTTTAGAGAACCCGTCACCTGCTTTTGTCTGTGGCGCATGAACTCGACAATCTCATGCTTGACAACAGGACGTCGCATGTTATGATTGGCATTTTTACTATAAGACTTTACCATCTGCCTTATGCCAATCCTAATTTTTCAACAAGAGCTTCAAACTCATCTAAACGACGTTCAAAGACTGCAAAGGCATCGTTGAGGTAGTCTTCCTTCTCCATATCAACGCCTGCTTTTCTCATGACATTAAGTGGATAGTCTGACTTCCCTGCCTTGAGGTAATCGATGTAGCGATCACGATCTTCTTGGCTACCATGTACAATCTTTTCAGCCAAGGCTGAAGCTGCTGCAAAGCCTGTTGAATATTGATACACATAGTAGTTGTAGTAGAAATGTGGAATACGAGCCCATTCATATTGAATTTCAGGATTATCTTCCTTACTCAAACCATAGTAAGCTTCATTCAAGTCGGCATAAAGCTCATTTAAGAACTCACTAGTCAAAACTTCTCCATTTTGGTCAGCTTGGTGGATAGCGTGCTCAAATTCAGCAAACTGAGTTTGACGGAAGACTGTACCACGGAATCCATCTAGGAAGTTGTTTAAGATTGCAAAGCGTGTTGCATCATCTTGAACTTCTTGCAATAATTTTTCTGTCAGGATGTTTTCATTAGTAGTTGAAGCAATTTCTGCTAAGAAAATTGAATAGTCTCCATAAACGTATGGCTGGGTTTCACGAGTATAGCTAGAGTGCATACTGTGACCAGTTTCATGGACAAGAGTAAAGAGATTATCTAGATTGTCCTGCCAGTTAAGAAGCATGAAGGCATTTGTATCGTAGGAACCACCAGAGTATGCACCTGAACGCTTGCCTTGGTTTTCATAAACATCAATCCAACGTTCGCTGAAGGCACGTTTAACTCGGCTCAAGTAATCCTCACCAAGAACTGCCAAAGCTTCTTCTGCCTTCTTCAAGGCCTCCTCATAAGTAAAGCTGTACTCCACTGAAGACAATGGTGTATAGACATCGTACATTTTGAGGTCAGGAATTCCCAAGATTTTTGAACGTAGTGCAAGATAACGATGCAAAAGTGGCAAGTGTTTGCGAACTGCTGACACTAGATTGTCATAGACACTTTCTGGTACAAAGTTAGCCGCAAGAGCTGCTTCACGTGCACTCTTGTAATTACGAACCTTAGCACGATAGTTTTGCACTTTAACATTGGTCTGCAAGGTTTTAGCGTAGGTGTGTTGGAACTGCTCGTAAGTTGCATAAAGTGCTTCATAGGCACAACGACGTACCTCACGATTTTTTGATTCCATCAAACGTATGTAAGTTCCGTGAGAGAGTTGCACTTCATTGTCTTCGTCATCCAAAACGTAAGGGAAAGTAAGGTCAGCATTGTCTAGGATAGCAAAGGTTTCACTTGCCGACCCAAAGATTTCACTGGCTCCTGCAAGCAATTCTTCTTCACGCTGTGAAAGAACATGATCTTTCTTTTGTAAGAGCTGATCAAAAAAGTGTTTATA
Organism: Streptococcus infantis; assembly: GCF_047463635.1. Lineage (GTDB taxonomy): Bacteria > Bacillota > Bacilli > Lactobacillales > Streptococcaceae > Streptococcus > Streptococcus infantis_W. The sequence continues at coordinate 81,349 of NZ_JASHDL010000003.1, read as the reverse complement.
GAGCTCAAGTTTAGGTTCAGCAGACAAGAAAGCAGTCATTTGTTCCTCAGTAATCTCCATAAACTCTGGCTCGTAGAAAGAAAGTGCCTGATCAAGCTGGCTATAAAGCGTCATAGCCTTAGCATAGTATTCTTGATACTTAGCTTCGCGGGTGTCTTGGTCATTTTTCATATGCGCATAGACATAAAGCTTCTCCAACTGGCGCTCTAACTCTAGAGAACGTTCAGTAATTTCAAGCAAGCTCTGAGCACTGTCTAAAAGATGACCTACATATTGGTCAACTGTTTCCACTTCCTCTGACAGTTGGTTGAGGGCATCTTCCCAAGCCTGATCAGTAGCAAAGATCGTTGATAGATCCCATTTGTCTTTTTCATTTATTTCATTTCGTTGTAATACCATAAGATTCCTCCATCCTTTCTATTTTACCACATTTTTTAAGAAATATTGCTGATAAAAGGCAGGTGGATAGAGCTTTTGTAACTCTGTTTGAGGATTTTTTTGATAATAAATTCTAAAGTTGCGATAATAATCACTAATATCCTGTTTAATTTGACAAAAAGATCCGTTTTCTATCGGCCTTACTTGAGGATACCAGTCCTGATTCTTCCGATTCAAAAGGTTCTCCCCTCTCAAGTAGGCCTGAGCTTGTTGCTTCATCCAATAGGGATTTTGATAATAGAGTTGTTTTTGAATGTAACGACAAATGTTCTTATCTTGTTCGACCGAAAAAGTGATAAGATTTTGTTGCTGATAAGGAGTCCGTAATATTTCTAGAAGATTTCCTTTGTCATAAGAAAATTCCTTGACTTTATAATGGAGTTTCCCTTTCAAATCTTGGTGGAGTAGGTACTTGAGTCTCAAAACCTGTTGTTTATGGTCTAACTCCCAAATATGAAAGCCCATGTTATTACTAAAGTAAAGAAAATCTCTCTGAAGTTTAGTTAGACGCTCTCTTAGCCAGAGCTTTTCTCCTAGTAGCCAAAGAACTTGAAGACTCAAACTTCGATAACCATTGCTTCTCTCCCGTAAAAGTTCACAAGAAATGGGACTACACTGAATTTCTAAAACTATTTTCTTATTGATAAAGATATCTGCGATTTGCTTCAGTTCAGGTATGGGATATTCCATCTCAACTTCATCATTCTTCTTAACCCAATAAAATAAACGTTTCTTGTTTTCCAGATGCTCTGGTCCTTCATTTTCATGGAAAAAATCACATTTTTTAAGACTTTCATGGGCAAAATGTGCACGCACGTTTTTTCCTTTCCTCAAGCGGACACTCGTTCCACAAGCCGGACAATAATAAGCTTGTTTGACTAGTTCATCCTCTAAGGCATTGACTAGGTGCCCATTTTCATCTCTAGCTAAAAACATAAAACCTCCTTTTCTACTTTATTCGAAAAGGATAAGAAAAAGGCTGAGAAAAACAGCCTTTTCATAGATTATTTAACGACTTAAGAGAGAGTTTTTATCTGCTTTTTCTTTTGAGTTTCTTTTCCAACATCGGAATGATGTTAGAAATCTGATCATTTTTTATGACCAAGACTCCGTATTCATGGCAACGATTGATGTATACTGGATTTATTTTCCCAGAACAAACAATTAGTTTTAGACAACTTTCCCCGGCAAAATGGGTGGCATAAAGTTTTAATTCATTTATAGCCTCTACTGATAAGTCTGTCATTTTACAGGAAATAAAAACAATGGACCTACCTTTACGAAGGACAACATCAATCTCATTTTGTACATTATCAGCCTCAGGGAAAATACCATTCCAATCAATTTCAGCCCCAATCATACATTCATCAAAATACTCTGACTCTAGCGCTAGAAGGTAAAGATAGAGTTCTAAAATATGGCCTTTGCTCCGACAAAGCAGTTGGGCCTCGGGGGTAGAAAAAGTATAACTAACGTGTTTAGAAGTTTCCTCTTCAATATGGAGCAAGCCAGCATCTGTTAATAAGGAAATGATAGATTTAGGGTAATAATAACGTTTCCCATTATTCTCTAGCACTTTTCCTGTTTCAGAATGAATATTACTCGTCTTTGCCAGCGCAAAAAATTGTGTTACTTTTAACCACTCTTCAGGATTTGTAAGGGCAAAATTTGCCAGTTTTTTGATAGCAGCAATCTGTTTAGGCGTATGGAAAGGTTGCTTGGACTTTAGTAGTTTACCACCACGTAGGGCAATCAACTGCTGGATGGTTAGAGTTGGGACCACCAGGTTCTTTTTCTCCAATTTCCCAAGCTTCCAGTCATACTGTAGACCATGGTCAACATCCATTGCAAGAAGTGGTATATTTCTCTCCAAAGCATACTGATAAAGAACCATTGCTAATAGATTATCTCCGCCAAAAACATCGATGGTCACTGAATCATAGTTAGTCAAGAAAAGATTCAAATCATCCGTAATCTTATCTAGACTTATTTGCCGAAAATGCACTTGTTTTACATGGGAAACTTGATCCAGCAAAAAATGTTTCAAGGCCAATCTTTCATCTTCTGTAATTTTTTTCAAGGAGAGAAATAAAACCTCATCACAATCACAAATAAAAGTCTGATAAACATTTTTCTCGATAGTGTGATGATCAAAAAGTTCGACTAAAAGACTAGGCATATCGCTACCTCCCTATTAAAAATTTGCTAGTTGTATAGAAAATTTAAAATTACTTAGAATAAACTTCATAGAAATATGGGTTAAGAGATTGTCTTAATCATTTTCTACACTTCTAGTATAGCATAATTACAATAATTCATTCTCAAATCTTTATATAGAAAAACGAATAGAAGATTTTTCTATCCTCTATTCGTTTTATTAGCTTATTTTACCTTTTTAGCCAACATGGTCGCAAATCGTAGTTGGATACGATTGCCATTTTCGTCACGACGGTGCAAATGACCAGGATTTTCATTGTACTTCACTAACTCCCAGTCCTGGTAGTAATTTGCCAATTCCCCTTCTTTAAAGGTGAATGGGAAGTTCACTGAACATGGATAATCTTCTGTATCCATAGCACACACTATCAAATTGTAACCTCCAATTGAGGTTTGTTCCTGCATGTTTTGAATGATAGCTGGAATACGATCTGCTTGTAAAAACATAAGAACAACCGTTGATACGATAAAATCATAAGTTTGACCAATACTAGCTGAATTAATATCGTAGAGACCTACAGGCATCTCTAAATCTTCTTGCTCTACGATACTTTGCAAGATTTCAAGGGATAACTCATTTTGATCTACAGCTGTGACATCGAATCCATGTTGAGCGAGAAAGAGGGCGTTTCTTCCTTGACCACAGCCCAGGTCTAGTGCTTTACATGGTTTCACGGTCTGTATAGCTTCTAAAACCTCCGAATGAACTGGATTGCTATTGTATTTCTTAGGGAAATAATCCTCTGTTTTACAATAAAATTCCAAGTACCATTCCACATCATCTGTGGCAGCTTCCACTCTGTGCCAAGCTTGAGGTTGCGCCATCGGATTATCAGCACCTGCTTCAAAGAGGTGCTCAGCTATAACTTCCCCCTCCTCAGTCAATTCAATAAACTTAAGAGCCCCTTTTAATACGGTAATCTTCCCCCAGGTTCCGACCTTGGTATTGTGTTTTCTTTGAACAGCTTCAGGCATGGTGTCTTTATTCCATACTGGCATTCGTTTATAGGCAACTAGTTTTTCCATTTACTTCACTCTTTCTATCGATGGTTAACTGCTTTCATAACACGCGCAATGTCTCGGTCTTGCTCACGACGTTTAATCGACTCACGTTTATCGTAGTCATGTTTTCCTTTAGCAAGTCCTAAAAGAAGCTTGGCATAGCCGTCTTTGATGTAGACTTTAAGTGGAACCAGAGTCATCCCTGTCCCTTTGGTTTCTTGCTCCAATTTCTGGATTTGTTTTTTATGAAGGAGAAGTTTACGACGACGTTCTGGCTCCTGGTTCCAGATGTTGCCCTCCTCATAAGGAGCGATATGGACATTGCTCAGCCAAACTTCCCCATTCTTAACCTGAGCAAACCCATCTTTCAGATTGATGCGGGCTGCTCGAACACTTTTGATTTCTGTACCAGTGAGGACCATTCCTGCTTCAATGGTATCAACAATTGTATAATCGTGGCTTGCTTTCTTATTTTGTGCGACGACCTTTCCCTCGCCCTTTGCCATGCTTAGCTCCTTTCTTTGCTACTTCCTTATAAAAAGGTTTCTTGCTCTTTTTCTTCTTGTCTTTTGATGAATGCTTACGCTTATCATTTGAGCGGCTAGTTTTTCTCTTGTCTTCTTTCTTATCCGAACGACGACCTCTATCCTTACGGCCAGACTGTTTCAACCCCTTCTCAATCACATCAAATTCGCTTGGAATAAAGCTGAAATCAATCTCGCCAGTCATCTTATCGGCTCTTTCGACACGAATGCGTATCTGTTGTCCCACACGGAAGGTTGTCCCTGATTTCTCTCCACGAAGAGTCAAATCACGTTCATTGAAATGGTAAAACTCAGGAAGATTTGTAATGTGAATCAAGCCTTCAACTGTATTTGGTAATTCAACAAAAAGACCAAACTTGACGATACTTGAAACGACTGCATCATACTCTTCACCCACAAACTCTTCCATGTATTCAGCTTTTTTCATGGCTTCAACTTCACGCTCTGCCTCAATAGCTCTGCGCTCACGATTAGAAGACTGGGTCGCAATCTCTGGAATAACCTGTTCAAAATGCTCCGCCACTTCCTTAGAACGTCCATAGTCACGAATCATACGGTGAACCAAGAGGTCCGGATAACGGCGAATCGGACTGGTAAAGTGTGTGTAATAGTCCGATGCTAGGCCATAGTGACCATGGTTATGCTCAGAATAACGAGCCTGCTGCATGGAACGCAGAAGCATCATAGAGAGAACATCCGCATAAGGCTCACCCTCAACAACACGCATGATGTCTTGGAGTGCTTCCTGGCTAATCTCACTCGCAGTTCCATAGATTCGTAATCCAAAGCTAGAAGCGTAATCAATAAACTTTTGAACTTTTTCAGCTTTAGGTTCCTCATGGATACGATAGATGAAAGGTAAATCAAGTTTGCTAAAATGCTCAGCAACTGTTTCATTTGCAATCAGCATAAAGGACTCAATCATACGTTCTGCAGTACCGCGATGACGAAGAACAATATCTACTGGTTTCCCTTGCTTGTCAACCAAGATTTTAGCTTCATTGGTATCAAAATTAAGAGCTCCACGCTTAATCCGCATACCTTCAAGAATTTCATGAAGCTTGGCCATAAGTTCGATACTAGGAACAATTTTCTTATACTCTTGTCTCTTCTTCTCGTCACCAGCTAAAATGTCATTGACATCACTATAGGTCATTCGGAAACTTGTCTTGATAACTGTCTGCGTAATCGTATAATTACGAACACGGCCATTTTTATCAATCTCCATAATAGCCGATTGGGTCAAGCGGTCCACTTGAGGATTAAGAGAACAGATGCCGTTTGAAAGACGCTCAGGCAGCATTGGAACTACACGATCTGTCACATAAACAGAAGTCGCACGATTGAGGGCTTCCTTATCAAGGGCAGAACCTTCCGTTACATAATATGAAACATCCGCGATATGAACTCCTAGTTCGATATTTCCATTTTTTAATGGTTTGATATGAACTGCGTCATCCAAGTCTTTTGCATCAGCTCCATCAATGGTAAAGGTAATTTCATCTCTCAGGTCCAATCGTCCTTCCATATCTTTTTGAGAAGGAGCATCTGGTACATTTTCCGCTTCTTTGAGAACAGCTTCTGGAAACTCGGATACAATGTCCATTGATTCCAAGACCTCGAGGACATCAATCCCTACATCCGTTGAATGTCCGACAACATCTAAGACACTCGCCACAAAGAAGTCGTGTTTCTTACTTGGATACTTATCGATAAAGACCTTGAGAACTTCTGTCCCTTCCAGTTTGAGAGATGGCTTTTTCACATAAATCGGTTGTATAATCTTTTGATTTTTAGAACGGATATAACCCGCATACTTTGGTTTCTCTTCATCAAGAATAATTTGCCCGACAACTGTCGTGAAACTGTGTTCTAAAATATCGATAATCTTTGCTTCTGCAGCAGTTCCTTTCTGTCGGTCTGCAACCTTCTTAATGACAATTTCAACAGTATCGCCATCAATGGCATAGTTAACATCACTTTTTCCAACAAAAAGATCGTCTTCTTCGCCTTCAAGACTCACAAAACCGAAACCATTTTTATGGGCATGGAAAATTCCTTTTAGGGTAATCTCATGTTTTTTCTTCTGGTCTAGGGTTAAACTACCATCTTCTTCAAAGCGAATCTGGTGCTTACGTTCCATCAAGGAAAGGGTTTTGATTAACTCACGGAAGTCCTTAGAACCATCCTTTCCGAGAGCTTGAGCCAAATCATTTACTGTGCCCCGCCCCTTTTCTTGTAAATATTCTTTTATTCTATCTTTCATGTTTTCTTTCTAGATTTTTTATTTTCATTTTGAACTATAACTTAGGTGTGACCACTTTTAAAAATAAAAATAGGCAAAGACCTAGTCCCGCCCATTATTTTCTTATCTACTTGATAATACCGTCAATGCTAAGGCAATGGCTAGCCAGAAAAAGACTAAAATTCCTGTCAAACGTTGCATCACAGCTTCAAAACCGCGCGCTTTGCTACGTTCAAACAAATCACCTGCACTGGCATCAAATACATTGCTAGATTGGTTTTTAGTTGGTTGCATAAAAATTGCAATCACAATCACAACAGATAATACTAATAGAATGGTTAATAATAGGTTATACATATCAAACTCCTTAAAATCCCTATTATTCTACCATAATTTCTACTTAGATTCAAGATGTAGAGTCACTTTTCTTTCTTTAGGACAATACTTTAAGACCTCAATCTTGTCTGGATGGGTTTTGGAGTTCTTACTGGTTAGATAATTGATGCTGCCACAAGAGGAGCATTTGAGATTGATTTTTACTCGCACTAGATTTCCTTCACTTTTAATAATGTTCTAAATTGGATAAGATTAAATAAACAACTGAGAGCTACACAAAGAGCTGTTGCATAAAATACTGAGTGATAGCCAAATTGTCCCGCTACTACTGATCCTGCTAAGGGACCTATCACTCCTCCTAGATAAAAGAAGACTTGATTAAAGGCAAATACCCTTGAAATGCCAACTTTAGGAGTCATTTTGCTTAGGAGAGCATTGACACCAGGGATCAGAGCTCCTGTCCCCAGACCAAATAGAAAACGATAGAAGCCTAATTGGAATGGGCTAGTCGCATTTGCACATAATAGATATATGAAAACTGAATATACCTGAGCTACGACAAGTAGTCGATGATTGCCCACTTTATCACCTAATTTACCCATGATACCTGCACTCATCATACTTGAAAATCCCATGCTGGATACAATCAAACCAGAGACAAAGAGAAGATTCTCTTTCTGTCCAAGGTCTCGTACATACAGGGCAAGGATGGGACCAATAGATTGGGCAGCAAATTGAATCACAAAGCTAGTTAGAAATAAATTTATCAGGAGAAAAGGATATTTAACAGAAGTAAAGAGCTCTCTTGTAGGGAGTGCTTTTTCTTTTGGCACTGGTTGAAAGTTTTCTTTGATAAAAAGAATGGTTAAGATAGCTGCCAAGAACAGGAAACTACCAACCAATAAAAAGACATTCCGAATGCCAAAAATTTCGGCAATGAAACCACCGACAAAGGGACCAGTCAAAGTTCCAGCGACAACACCAGTTGATAAAGTCCCTAGAGCGTATCCTGACCTATCTTTGGGGACTTGACTAGCAATTAAAGCTGTCGCATTGGGTACAAATCCTGTAAAAACTCCATTAAGAAACCTTAAGAACAAGAGCCAGAAAACATTTGGAACAAAGGCCAGACCTCCCATAGTAATAGTCATGGCTAGCCCTGCACGAATCATCATGGGTTTTCGACCATACTTGTCTGCTAAGATACCCCAAATTGGTGATACAAAGGCTGCAGAAATGGCTGAGACTGATATAGCTAAACCTGAATAAAAGGCAACTTGATCTCCTTCAATTCCTAACTGTTCGACAAAAATAGGCATGAAAGGAACAACGAGAGAAATGCTAGCTCCTGTTAAAAAACAACCAAACCAAGCAATACGAAGATTATCCTTCCAACTAATCTCTTGCATGAGCATCGCCTCCTTCAAGTAAAGTCACTACTTGACTCAAAAGCTGCTCTCGACTGCCATTATTGTCTAATATATAAGTAGCAAATTTCTTCTTTTCTTCTAAAGGCCACTGTGAAGCTAAACGAGTTTCAGCTGACTCTTTGGATAACTGATCACGGTTCATTAAGCGATCCAGCTGGGTATCTCGCCTTACATAAACTAGCCAAGTTTCATCGAACCATGAAGCATAGTCCTGTTCAAAAAGCAATGGAATATCCATGAAAAATACGTCATCAGTCTGAGATAACTTGTCTCTCAAAGAGCCCAATTCTTCACGAATAATTTGTCCTTGAGTCTGTTTAGACCATTCTCTCTCCTCAGGATTTGAAAAGATGAGACTGGCAAGGATAGGGCGATTCAGTTCCCCATCTTCTAGAAGGACTTTTTCACCGAAATGCTCTACTAAAATCTGATAAAGGCGACCACCGGATTTTTGTAGTTTGTGGACGACTGCATCCGCATCTACCACTTCAAACCCTTTTTGTCTTAGAAAATTTGTGACAGTGGACTTACCTGACGAAATACCACCAGTGATTCCAATAATTTTTCCCATCACTTTCTCCTTTGACATTTTGGGCAAAAATGGGTTCCACGACCACCGAGTTGAATTTTTTCGATAATGGATCCACAACGTGAACAAGCTTGTCCAGCTTTATCATAGACCTGATGAAAGTCCTGCATGGTTCCATCTTCACCAAAAGCATTGGTATAGGTGCGAATGGTTGAACCGCCTTTCTCGACAGCCTGCCCCAAGACTTCAATGGTTTGATCATGGACTTTTCTAGCCTCTTGAGCAGTTAAACTGTTAGAAAGTCTAGAAGGGTGAACCTTGGCCCTCCAGAGTACTTCGTCTACATAAATGTTTCCCAATCCTGCAACTAGCGTCTGGTCAAGTAAATGAGATTTAATAGGTTTTTTTGACCTTTTCAAGGCTCGTTTAAATCTTCCTAAATCAAAATCCTGTTCAGTAGGTTCCGGTCCAAGCTTTTTAGATACAAAGTAAGCATCTAAGAGTTCAGGAGCAAGCAATTCCATAGTTCCAAACTTGCGGACATCCTCATAAACAAGAGTTCCACCATCTTCAAAATGAATCAAAACATGGGCATGCTTACGTTCAGGGACTTGACCTGGATAATAAAAATACTTGCCTTCCATCCGTAGATGAGAAATCAAGACCTTGTCTGTTAGATAGAAAAGTAAATATTTACCACGGTGCCCCATAGATTTAACAACTTGACCAGGCAATTCTTTCTGAAACTGATCCAAATCTGTCTTAATCATCTTGGGATAACGAATATCAATGCTTGTAATCTTCTTCCCCAGAATCAATTTTTCCAAGCCACGACGAACTGTCTCGACCTCAGGTAATTCAGGCATAGCTCCTCCTTCTCTAAAAACAAGAAGCAGGCTACTGCCCACCTCTTCTTAATATTCTTTTTCGTTATAGCCAAAGTCAGCCAAATCTAGCTTTTTATCGCGCCAGTTTTTCTTAACTTTGATCCATGTTTCTAGGAAGACCTTGTCTCCTAGCATGAGCTCAATATCACGACGAGCCATAGTCCCAATTTTCTTGAGCATGGCACCACCTTTACCGATGACAATCCCTTTTTGGCTGTCACGTTCGACCATGATAGTTGCTCGGATATGAACCTTGTCTGTATCCTCGTCTCGTTTCATAGAGTCCACCACTACTGCAACTGAGTGTGGGATTTCTTCACGAGTTAAGTGTAAGACCTTTTCACGAATCATCTCAGAAACCAAGAATCGTTCTGGATGGTCAGTAATTTGATCCGCAGGGAAATATTGGAAACCTTCCTCAAGATTTTCACTTAGAATATCGACTAGACGAGACACGTTATTTCCCTGAAGAGCTGAAATAGGAACAATTTCCTTAAAGTCCATCTGATTACGGAAATCATCAATTTGAGCCAAAAGTTGATCTGGGTGAACCTTGTCAATCTTATTGACCACCAAAATTACAGGAACTTTAGCAGCTTTAAGACGCTCGATAATCATATCATCACCCTTACCTCGAGCCTCATCTGCTGGCACCATAAAGAGAACGGTATCCACTTCTCGAAGGGTGCTATAGGCCGACTCTACCATGAAGTCTCCAAGCGCTGTCTTTGGTTTGTGAATTCCTGGGGTATCGATAAAGACGATCTGTTCCTTATCCGTCGTATAAATCCCCATAATCTTATTTCGCGTTGTCTGCGCCTTATCACTCATGATAGCAATCTTTTGCCCCATAACGTGATTCAAAAAAGTTGACTTCCCTACATTTGGTCGCCCTAAAATGGCTACAAATCCTGATTTAAATGTCATAATTTCCTCTTACTGTTTAAAATAATAAATCCCAAATCCGTGGGAGAAAGATGAGTGCACCTGTCAAAGCGGCAAAAAGAGAGACTACAAGTACGGCTCCAGCCGCCATGTCTTTAGCTTTTTTTGCCAACATAGAAAAGTGATAGTGACTAGCCAAATCTACTACATTTTCAATAGCTGAATTAATAATCTCAAAAGCTACTACCATGAAAATGCTCAAAAGTAGAAATAACCATTCGATTCGTGACACCTGAAAAACAAAACCTGCAAGTACAACTATTAGAGCCGTCACTGCATGCTTTCTCATGTTACGTTCTTCCTTAATCGCAGTAAAAATTCCTGTAATGGCAAATTCTAAACTGGAGATTAGGTCACGATTTTTCCATTTTCGTTTATTGTCTTGTGAGTCCATAGGCTGTCAAAATTTCTTCTTGTAAACCGAACATCTCCGCTTCTTCTTCGGGAGTGTAGTGATCATAGCCGTTAATGTGTAAAAAGCCGTGCACTGCCAAGAAGCCCATTTCACGTTCAAAACTATGACCGTACTCCTCAGCTTGCTCATGTGCCTTATCAATGGAAATGAAAAGCTCACCGATATAAGCATCAAATTCTGACATCATATCTGCCAAGTCGGGATCATTTTCCAGATCTTCCTCATCAAAGGCAATCTCTAACTCCGGCTTATATTCAAGACTGATAACATCTGTTGGACGATCGGTATCACGAAACTCTAGATTGAGTTCATGGCTTCGTTCGTTGGTCACAAATGTGACCGCCATTTCCTTGTCTTCTTTTCCAATTTTTTTTGCAGCAAATTCTAAAATTTCCTGTGTTTGTTCTAAAATTTCTTTTGAAACTTGTCCAGTTTCATCTACCATTTCAATATACATGTGCTTCTCGATTCTCTTTACTTGGCTTTATTATATCACATTTCTATGATTTTATTCTACCTTTTTGATATAATACTATGGAATACATTCACGAGGAGAGAACCATGTCATTTGATGGATTTTTTTTACACCACATGGTTGAGGAATTGCGAACTGAACTACTAAATGGTCGCATCCAAAAGATAAATCAACCCTTTGACCAAGAATTGGTCCTGCAAATCCGTAGCAATCGTAAAAGTCATCGTTTGCTCCTGTCTGCCCATCCAGTTTTTGGACGCATCCAGTTAACAGAATCAACATTTGAAAACCCTGCTCAGCCATCTACTTTTATTATGGTATTGAGAAAGTATCTTCAAGGAGCAGTTATCGAGTCAATCGAGCAGATTGAGAACGACCGTATTGTAGAAATCACAGTTTCCAATAAAAACGAGATTGGGGACCATATCCAGGCCACTCTCATCATCGAGATTATGGGCAAACACAGTAATATTCTACTTGTAGATAAGTCTAGTCACAAAATCCTTGAAGTTATCAAGCATATCGGTTTCTCTCAAAATAGCTACCGCACCTTGCTTCCAGGATCAACCTATATCGCTCCACCAAGCACCGAATCTCTCAATCCTTTTACTATCAAGGATGAAAAGCTCTTTGAAATTCTGCAAACCCAAGAGTTAACTGCTAAAAATCTTCAAAACCTCTTTCAAGGTTTGGGAAGAGATACAGCAACCGAGTTAGAAAGACAACTGCTTAATGATAAACTAGCCACTTTCCGGCACTTCTTTGGACAAGAAACCAAACCTTGCCTAACAGATAAATCCTTTTCTTGTGTGCCTTTTTCTAGTAAAACAGCGGAGAATTTTGACAGTCTTTCACAATTACTTGATGTCTATTACAAGGATAAAGCCGAACGTGACCGTGTGAAACAACAGGCAAGTGAACTCATACGTCGCGTCGAAAACGAACTACAAAAGAATCGTCAAAAACTAAAGAAACAGGAAAAAGAACTTCTGGCTACCGAAAATGCAGAAGAATTTCGTCAAAAAGGTGAGTTACTAACCACTTTCCTCCATCAAGTTCCCAATGACCAAGATCAGGTCATTTTAGAAAACTACTACACCAACCAGCCTATCACGATTGCACTTGATAAGGCATTAACGCCAAACCAAAATGCTCAACGCTACTTCAAACGCTATCAGAAATTAAAAGAAGCTGTTAAATACCTGACTGACCTGATTGAAGAAACCAAGGCAACCATTCTCTATCTAGAAAGTGTCGAAACTGTCCTCAATCAAGCCGGACTCGATGAAATTGCTGAAATTAGAGAAGAATTAATCCAAACAGGTTTTATCCGTCGAAGACAAAGGGAAAAAATCCAGAAACGACAGAAACCAGAGCAGTATCTAGCTAGTGATGGAAAAACGATCATCTACGTGGGGCGCAATAACCTACAAAACGAGGAATTGACCTTTAAAATGGCCCGTAAAGAAGAACTCTGGTTCCACGCTAAGGATATCCCTGGAAGTCATGTTGTTATCTCAGGCAATCTCAATCCGACTGATGAGGTAAAAACAGACGCTGCAGAACTTGCAGCCTACTTCTCTAAGGGACGTCTCTCAAATCTCGTTCAGGTAGATATGATTGAAGTTAAAAAACTCAACAAACCAACTGGTGGAAAACCTGGTTTTGTCACCTATACTGGACAAAAGACCCTCCGTGTTACACCCGACCCTGAAAAAATTCAGTCCATGAAAATCAAATAAAGTCTTGTATACTTGTGGGCTGTTACTGCTATAGACTCAATTAAAAATGGGAGGTGCGTTCAATGCTACGACATATCAAATCTATTTTAACCATTATATTCGGAGCTGCCATTTATGCCTTCGGACTCACGTATTTTGTTGTGCCCCACCACTTATTCGAGGGTGGAGCAACAGGAATCACCTTGATTACCTATTATCTCTTTAACATCCCTATCTCCGTGATGAACCTCATCATCAATATCCCATTATTCATTCTAGCCTGGAAAATATTTGGTGCGAAGACCCTATACAGCAGCCTGCTTGGTACTATTTCCTTATCTATTTGGCTAGCAATCTTTGAAAAGATTCCTCTCAGCTTTAATCTTAAGGGAGATCTTGTCATCGTTGCTTTAGTTGCGGGTGTTCTTTTGGGACTTGGTCTAGGTATTATCTTCAATGCTGGTGGTACCACTGGAGGAACAGATATCGTCGCTCGAATCCTGAACAAGTACACCAATATCTCCGTAGGGAAATTACTCTTTGCACTAGACTTCCTCATCTTAATGCTCATTTTAATTATCTTCCAAGACCTTCGTCTCGTTACTTATACACTTCTATTTGACTTCATCGTCTCAAGAGTTATTGACTTGATTGGTGAAGGCGGATATGCTGGAAAAGGTTTTATGATTATCACTCAAAAGCCTATGGAAGTGGCAGATAAAATCAATGAAGAATTAGGTCGAGGTGTCACCTTCATATCAGGGCAAGGCTACTACAGTCAAAAAGATTTAAAAATTATCTACTGTATCGTAGCAAGAAATGAAATGATTAAGATGAAAGAACTGATTCATACGATCGATCCTAGAGCCTTTATTACCATCACTGAAGCTCACGAAATTCTAGGAGAAGGCTTCACCTTTGTAAAAGAAGAAAATTCATGACATCTAGATATCAAAAATGAGGCTGGGACAAAAGTCCTAGCCTCTCAATTGTCTTTGAATTGTCGAGCAAGACGCAGTGGTTGAGTGGGCTCTACTTCGCTCATTTCATCAGCTTTTACAGCCCTACTCAACTGTGCGGAGGTGGGACGACGAAATCGAATTCTAACGAATTACCGATTTCTGTCCCACTCTCATTTTTTTGATGATAAAAACGGAAGAAGCAAATCTTCCGTTTTACAAATCATTATTTTTCAGCTGTAAGTGCAGCCATTGTGATGTAATTGTATGGTTTGTTGAAGTGTGGCAAGAAGAATAGGTCTGTCAATGCCAATTTTTCAATTGTAACATGTTCTTGGATAGCCAATGAGAACATGTGAATTCCCATGCTGATTGCTGGATCACGTGATACCATTTGAGCACCAAGGATTTCACGGCTATCTTTGTCGAAGACAATCTTGATAGCTACTTCATGGTTGTCATGTTTCATAAATTCTGGTTTTTGAAGATCGTTGAAGCCAGTTTCAGTTGCATTGTAACCTGCAGCTTTTGCTTTTTCAAGTGTCAAACCAGTTGAAACCATGTGAAGACCATAGATAGAGATACCATTTGATCCTTGAACACCGATTCCTTCAAGTTCATGTCCACAAGCGTTGTAAGCACCTACGATACCAGTACGAACTGCGTTTGATGCAAGAGCGATGTAGCTAGTGTCTTTACGAGCGTTATCATAAACAGTCGCACAGTCACCCACAGCGAATACACCTGGGATAGATGTTTCTTGTTTTTTGTTAACAAGGAAAGCACCGTTGCGGAAGAGTTCAATCTTACCATCAGCAAGAGCTGTGTTAGGACGGAAACCAACTGCAAGGATAACCATATCAACGTCAAAGCTTTCTTTGTCAGTGATCAAGCGTTCAACTTTACCATCACCTTCGATAGCTTTAACAGTTTGACCAAGTGCCAAACGGATGTTGTGGTCTTCCAAGTTTTTAGCCATCAATTGAGTGAAGTCTTTGTCGTAGTAACCGTTCAAGACTGTGTCTACGATGTCAACAAGGACAACTTCTTTTCCAAGACGTTCGAATGCTTCAGCAAGCTCAACACCGATATAGCCACCACCAACAACAGCGATACGTTCAAGGTGTTTGCTCTTGTCAGCAAGTTTGTTAATCACTTCTTCAGCGTTTTGGTACAATTTAACGAATTGTACATTTTCAAGAGTTGCTTTGAATTCGCGGTTACCTTTAACAATTTCAACACCTTCGATTGGTGGTAAAATTGGAGTTGAACCAGTCGCAAAGATCAATTTTTCGTATGATTCTTTGTGTTCTTTTCCATCAACTTCAGCAGTAACAACTTTATTATCATAGTCAATTGAAAGAACTGGTGAGTTCATGTAAACTTTAGCACCTTTTGCTTCCAATTTTTCTTTATCTGAGTAGAAGAGACCTTCAGGACCATCGATTTGCTCACCAATCCAAAGAGCCATTCCACATCCAAGGAATGAAATGTTTGAGTTTTGGTCAAATACAACGATTTCGTTTTCGTTTCCAAAGTTGTCCAACATAGTGTTGATACATGCAGTTCCAGCGTGGTTAGCACCCACGACTACGATTTTACTCATTAGATAATTCCTACCTTTTAATTTTTATTTACCCCTCTAGTATATCATTATCTGTGAGCGTTTACAAGCTTTTTACTCATTTTCACTTATTTTTGAAAAGATCGAAAACGTATATTAACTTATTTCCAGCGTTTTCAAATTTTATTTTAAGGGAATTTAGTTTTTTGAGCATATTTCTTGACTTTTTGTAAAAAATGATTTGTGAAAACGCTGACTTTATGATATTCTATTTACATGGGAATAAAATATAAATCTTTACATCACTTTCATGATAGGATTTACAACTATTTCCAATTGACTTGAAAGGAGTTGGTTTTTTGCCTCTTAGTTCATCTTCTCAACGACTAATGGGAACTACGATTACCATTTCCTTAGTACATGATCAGGCTGATAGTCTGCTCAGGCAAGCTTTTGATTTGCTTAGGGAGCTTGAATTTCGCTTCAATGCCAACAGTTCTGAATCGGAATTGATGGAAATCAACCATCGAGCTGGAATTGCTCCAGTCAAGGTTCATCCTGATTTATTTGAACTGATTTCCTTTGGTTTAGACCATAGTCTAGCACCTGGAAGTCATCTCAATATTAGTATCGGCCCCTTGGTTCAAACTTGGCGTATTGGTTTTTCCGATGCGAAAGTTGCTAGTCCTGAAGAAATTGCTTCCGTTTTACCATTGATAGACCCTCGCTTGATCAAGCTTGATTCAATTGATTCTACTGTTTTTTTAGAAAAAAAAGGGATGAAAATTGACTTAGGTTGTTTAGCAAAAGGTTATAGCGCAGATAAGGTTGCAACTTTTCTAAAAGAAAAGGGTGTCACTTCTGCTCTTATCAATCTTGGAGGAAACATCCTCACAATTGGGACCAACCAATCAAAAGATGGACGTCCGTGGCAAATCGGCATTCAAGATCCAAATAATCCACGCGGTAATCACCTGATGACCTTGTCTATTACTGGAAAATCAGTTGTTACATCTGGTATTTATGAACGGCATCTTGAAATCAATGGCAAGGATTATCATCACATTCTCGATAGTGAAACAGGCTATCCTATTGAAACGGATTTAGCTAGTTTGACCATTATATCAAATCGATCTGTCGACGGCGAGATATGGACTACACGATTGTTTGGCCAACGTAGCGCATCAATCATGTGGCAAGTCGAAAATATTGATGGTATCGAAGCCATCCTCATTGACAAAGATGGACGCATCGCTTGTTCATCTGGTATCCAACGGTAATTAATTAATAATGCAAAAGAGAAAGGAAAGCCCATGCTTAAACTTATTGCTATTGTAGGAACCAACTCTAAACGTTCCACAAACCGCCAACTGCTACAATATATGCAAAAACACTTTGCTGATAAAGCAGAAATCGAATTGGTCGAAATTAAAGATCTTCCAGTTTTCAACAAACCAGCCGACAAACAAATCCCGGCTGAGGCTATAGAAATCGTAGCTAAAATCGAAGCAGCTGATGGTGTTATTATCGGTACTCCAGAATACGACCACTCAATTCCAGCTGTACTTATGAGCGCCCTTGCTTGGATTTCTTACGGAGTATTCCCACTTTTGAATAAACCAGTCATGATTACTGGTGCTTCATATGGTACTCTTGGTTCTTCACGTGCTCAATTGCAACTTCGTCAAATTTTGAATGCGCCAGAGATTA
The DNA here is from genome assembly GCF_047463635.1 of Streptococcus infantis. GTDB lineage: Bacteria > Bacillota > Bacilli > Lactobacillales > Streptococcaceae > Streptococcus > Streptococcus infantis_W. Next base: position 63,931 of record NZ_JASHDL010000003.1, on the reverse strand, counting down.
AAGCGACAGTTCTACCTGACGAATTCTTGCTTTCTCATTCTCTTCAAGCATTTGATAAGAATGGTGACTTGGTAGATCTTGATGTTATTAATAAATTAGATGCCATCTTTGATGACTTCCGTATCTTTGTCAAGATTACTGAAAAATTGCGTAGCGCGCAAGAATTGCTTCGCAAAGATGCAGAAGAATTTGACTGGGAAAACTTGTAAGATAGGAGACAAAATAGAATGAAATTTGTTGGACTTGTTGGATCAAACTACGATCAATCATATAACCGCAAACTCTTGGAATTCATCCGTCGTAACTTCAAACTAAAATTTGAATTAGAAGTTCTTGAAATTGATGAAGTTCCAATGTTTAATCAAGATGAAAAATGGGATGAAAGCTTCCAATTACGTCTTCTTTACAACAAAATCACTCGTGCTGATGGTGTCATTATTGCTACTCCAGAGCACAACCACACTATTTCTGCTTCACTTAAGTCAGTCCTTGAATGGCTTTCATACGAAGTTCATCCATTTGAAAACAAACCAGTTATGATTGTGGGTGCTTCATACTACGATCAAGGAACTTCACGTGCTCAAGTTCACCTTCGTAAAATTCTTGATGCACCAGGAGTAAATGCCTACACATTACCAGGTAATGAATTCCTTCTTGGAAAAGCTAAAGAAGCTTTTGATGCTAACGGAGATATTATTAACGAAGGAACTGTTAAATTCCTTGAAACTTGCTTAGATAACTTTGTCAAATACGTGGGAGTCGTTTCTAAATTGAAAAAACCAAAACCAATTGAACCAGAAGACTTGGATTGTGGAAAACCAATCGCTACAACTATTACAGAAGTTGACCCTGATGATCCAGAATGGGTAGAAAAAGTTGCAGAAATTACAGGTGCTGTATCTGGGGATACATACGTTAAACTTGACCATGGTATCCTTACAGTTAACCAAATTGATATGTTCTTGAAAGCTATGCCATTTGAATTGACATATGCTGACGATAACAACCAATTCCTATACTACAACAACGCTCACCAAGATCCAGATACCATGTTTGCTAAACGTGTACCATCTCAATCTGGTAGCCGTATGTCAACAGTTCACGGTTCACTACCACCAGCACGTATGAAAAATGTTGAGTGGGTTATTGGAACTCTTAGGAACGGTAACCAAGAATACGTACGTACAATTGTCCCAGGTTCACCTGCTGGTGTTATCAATACTCACAACTACCAAGCAATGTACTATCCTGATGGTTCATATGCTGGTATCAATGAAATTGTCTTTAACTTCCAACCATGGCTTGACTGGTACTTGAAAGAAACTGGTCAACGTTTGGTAGGAGGAAGCGGTCCGTTTGCTCCTGCTGGAGGCCACGGTGACGCAGATGCTACTTCTGGTGCTTCTGACTCAGCTGATGGCGGCCATGGAGATGCAGACGCTACTTCTGGTGCAAGTAACTAATACTCAATGAAAATCAAAGAGCAAACTAGGAAGATAGCCGCAGGTTGCTCAAAGTACTGCTTTGAGGTTGTAGATAGAACTGACGAAGTCAGTAACATATATACGGCAAGGTGAAGCTGACGTGGTTTGAAGAGATTTTCGATGAGTATAAAATTTAATACTAAAGGAACCTCTTTAGGTTCCTTTTTTTAAAACAAAAACTCGGTTAGATTTTACTAACCGAGTTTTCTATATCTCAAAATTATGAATTTGGATCGTCAAGACTACGACCATGCAAGCCTTTTTCACGTTGTACCTGACGAAGTTTCTCAGGAGTCACATCATTTCCATCTTCATCTACGATTTTGATTCCTTCAATGTGATGACGAACTGAACGACGATAGCCTTCGATATATTCCTCACGAAGTTTAGCTTGTTCTACTTTTTCTTCTGCAGTCAAGCCTTCTGTTTTTTTCTTTTTCGCAAGCTCATTAATACGAGCGATTTTTTCTGGTGTCATATTTGGACCTCCAATCTACTTTTTAATTTCTATTTTGTATTAAGAAGATTAAAAGCAGCGACTGTTTTCGCTTTATTCACAAGTTCAGTTAGAATAGCTAGACGATTATTCTTAACATCAACATCCTCTGCCATAACCATAGTATTGTCAAAGAATGCATCAATAACAGGACTAAGAGCAAATAACTGCGTTAATTTATCACTAGCTGAACCTTTCAATTCTAGATTTTCTACTGCTTGAGCTAGTTCTTTTTCCTGTTCATTTTCAAAGAGACTAGTATCAACTTTGACTGAAACTTCTGCTTTTTCCGCTAGGTTAAAAGCACGAGATAAGGATTCAACAGCTGGTTTGTAGTCACTATTTAGAGATGCTTCTTTCAGTGCTTCTGCTGCTTCAATCATATCTGCAACAACAAAGTTTGAACTTGCAAGAACAGCCTCTTTAATATCTTTTGCAGTAGACCCCATCATCTTATCAACACGAGCTTTGATGAAGTTAAGCACTTCTTCTTGATTATCGTAAGTTAGACTATCAAATGATAAAGCATAAAGGCTAGCAATCAATTCGTCCATTGGAATATTCCAGCCGAAGTCTTCCAAGATACGGACAATCCCTTGTGTTGCACGACGAAGAGCATAAGGGTCATTTGAACCAGATGGAATCAAGCCAACAGAGAAGAAGGACAAAAGAGTATCCAATTTATCAGCTAGTGCAAGGATAGCTCCGACTTTAGACTCAGGAAGAGCACCATCTGCAGAATCTGGAAGGTAGTGTTCACGGATAGCTTGTGCCACTGTAGCATTCTCACCTGCAAGAAGAGCATATTTCTCACCCATGATCCCTTGAAGCTCATCAAATTCACCAACCATACCAGTCAAGAGGTCAAACTTATAAATAGCTGCAGCACGAGCAAGGTCAACAGTTTCATCTACCGATAAACCTGCTTTTTCCGCCAAAAGGATAGCAATTTGTCCGGTACGAATCATGTGCTCACGAAGTGAACCAATCTTTTCATGGAAGGTTACGTGTGATAATTTAGCTACAAGATCTTCAATCTTGAGTTTTTGGTCTTCACGCCAGAAGAATTCACCATCTTCAAGACGTGCCACCAAGACTTTCTCATTTCCTCGGATGACATTATCCAGATACTCTGCATTTCCGTTACGAACAGAAATAAAGTTTGGTTTTAGATTTCCGTCAATGTCACGTACTACAAAGTAGCGTTGGTGAGTTTCCATTGAAGTGACCAAGACTTCTTCTGGAACCTCTAGGTACTTAGGATCAAAATTCCCCATGAAGGCAGTTGGATATTCAACCAAATTCAAAACTTCATTCAAGAGTCCTTCATCAATTTGTACCTGTACACCTTCTGCAGCTTCGATAGCCTTAATTTGCTCACGAATCATATTTTCGCGTTCAATGCTATCTGCAATAACATAAACTTTGCGCAGGTCTTCTTCATAGCTGTCAGCATGCTGAATTTCTACTTCGTGACCAAGGAAACGATGTCCACGGCTAACTCTTCCTGAATGAATATCTAAGAAATCCATATCGAGTGCCACATCATCCAAAAGAACTGTCAACGTATGGACTGGACGGATATATTCAAAGGTATTGTTTGCCCAGTGCATACTTACTGGGAAGCTTAAGCTAGCCAATACTTCTGGAATTCCAGTCAAAACTTCCTCAGCTGGTTTTCCAGCTTCATGCTTAGTTACGTAGACATATTCTTCACCTTTGATTTCACGGAATTCGATATCATCTACAGTCAAGCCTTTACCACGGACAAACCCTTGCGCTGCTTTAGAGAAATTTCCTTCTGCATCCAAAGCAATTTTTTTAGAAGGTCCTTTAAAATCTTCAGTCAAATCCGTTTGTTGGTCTGCTAAGCCAAGTACGCGAACAGCCAAACGACGTGGAGTTGAAAAAGTTTGAATTCCTTCGTATGAAAGGCGGTTATTATCCAAAAAGGCTGCCATTTTTTCACCTAGTTGTTTTTCACTTGGTGTGACAACGTAGGCTGGTAACTCTTCGAGTCCTAGTTCTACTAATAAATTTTTTGCCATGTTTTTTCCTTTACAAAATTTCTTCTTTTTGATAGTCACCTTAGGTACTGGGGACGTTGCTAACTAACTTTGTGAGTCTGTGGGGAAATCTTCTGTCTTCTTGACAAAGATTTCCAACAGTCTCATCAAAGTGGATTTAGCCAACTGATTTTTGAACCTAAAGTTTCAAAAATCCCCAGATAGCAGTACGGCGGTGCCTATCCCTTTAGCAAGTCTTCGACTTGCCTCTGAGTGCCATACGGGCTCACTTTGTTCGCCCTTTTTCTATTCTTGTAACTGTTTTTATTCTTCCTCTTCTGCTAGGAGTTTGGCGCGTGTAGCTTCGTCAAGAAGTGGGTAACCAAGTTTCTTGCGTTCAGCTACGAATGTTTTAGCTACGACACGGGCTAAGTTACGAATACGTGCGATATAACCAGCACGTTCTGTAACGGATACTGCTCCACGAGCATCAAGCAAGTTGAAGGTATGTGAACATTTCAAAACGTAGTCATAGGCTGGGTGAACAAGACCCAATTCCAAGGCACGCCCAGCTTCTTTTTCAAACTTTTCAAAGTTTTCAAGAAGCATATCTTGGTCAGAAACTTCAAAACTGTATTTTGAATGCTCGTATTCTGGTTGAAGGAAGATTTCTCCATATTTAACACCTGGAGCCCACTCAATATCGTAAACAGAATCTACTTCTTGGATGTAAGAAGCTAAACGCTCTAAACCATAAGTAACTTCAGCGGTAACAGGTCCAGTTGCCAAACCACCGACTTGTTGGAAGTAAGTGAACTGAGTGATTTCCATACCATCAAGCCACACTTCCCATCCAAGACCAGCTGAACCAGTTGATGGGTTTTCCCAGTTATCTTCAACGAAACGAATATCGTGTTCCAAAGGATTGATTCCCAATTTTTCCAATGACTCAAGGTAGAGCTCTTGGATGTTTGAAGGTGATGGTTTCATAACCACTTGGAATTGATGGTGTTGGTAAAGACGGTTTGGATTTTCCCCGTAACGACCGTCTGCTGGACGACGTGATGGCTCAACATAAGCTGCATTCCATGGCTCAGGACCGATAGCACGAAGGAAAGTGTAAGGACTCATAGTTCCCGCACCTTTTTCATTATCATAAGCCTGCATCAGCATACAACCCTGATCATTCCAGTATTGTTGCAAAGTCAAGATAATCTCTTGAAAGGTTAGTTTTTTAGACATTATTTACTCCTTTATTATAAATTATTGCGACATGAGTCTGCCTCGTCGATTATACGAGGCAAGACGAGTTAGTACTGCGTCTAGCTCAGGCACCCTAGTGCTGAGCGTGGGGCAGTCCGACTGTAAGGAGGTCTCTGCCACTGACGCAGTGGAAAGTCAATTTTTTAGACATGTTTTACTCCTTATTCATAAAGTTTCTTATGACTCAGGATACAAAAAGAACCGTGTCTCTGCTCCTAAGTCAAGTGACCTAGGGGCGTCAAAAACGCGGTTCCACCCTAATTTATTACTTCATTATCTTTATTAAAATACCAAAAGCGCCACACTCATCTCTCAATCACCTGACTCTCACTATCACAGGCTCGCTTGGGATTTACTGATAAGATATTCTTTCTTGTTGTCTATTATATCAAAAAGGAATTGAAAAGTAAAATTATTTTATCACTAGTCCTATATATTTCTTAGCCAAATTAATTTAACTGCCCCTTTTATGTCCCTTTTTGAACAAAAAGAAAAACCACTAATCCTAAGACTAGCGGTTTAATCATGTTTTTAAGCTACGAATGTAGTTGCTCTATTATTTAAGAGTAACTGAAGCTCCAGCTTCTTCCAATTTAGCTTTGATTTCTTCAGCTTCTGCAGCTGCAACGCCTTCTTTGATGACACCTGGTGCACCATCAACAAGTTCTTTAGCTTCTTTAAGACCAAGACCTGTGATTTCACGTACAACTTTGATAACGCCGACTTTCTTGTCGCCTGCAGCTGTCAATTCAACGTCAAATGAATCTTTAGCAGCTTCTTCAGCACCACCAGCAGCAGCTACAGCTACAGGAGCAGCTGCAGTTACACCAAATTCTTCTTCGATAGCTTTTACAAGGTCGTTCAATTCAAGGATTGAAGCTTCTTTAATTTCAGCAATAATGTTTTCAATGTTCAATGCCATTGTTATTTCCTCCAAATAAGTTTATATTTTATGTTTATATTTTTGTAGCTAGGCTACGCTGCGTAGCTTAAGATTAAGCTGCGTCTTCTTTGCTGTCTGCAACCGCTTTGACTGCAAGAGCAACGTTGCGCACTGGCGCTTGAAGTACAGAAAGGAGCATAGAAAGAAGTCCTTCGCGGTTTGGAAGAGTTGCAAGAGCAACGATTTCTTCTTTTGATGCGACAGCGCCTTCGATTGCACCACCTTTGATTTCAAGTGCGTCAGCGTTTTTAGCAAAGTCGTTCAAGATTTTCGCTGGAGCGATAACATCTTCGTTAGAAAATGCTACAGCAGATGGTCCAACAAATACAGATGCAAGTTCTGCAAGGCCAGCTTTTTCAGCTGCACGACGTAAGATTGAGTTTTTAATAACTTTATACTCAACTTCGCTTCCACGAAGCTCACGACGAAGAACTGTATCTTGTTCAACTGTCAAACCACGAGCGTCTACAACGACGATTGATGCAGCAGCTTTCATTTTTTCAGCTACTACGTCAACTAGTTCTGCTTTTTTAGCAATAATTGCTTCACTCATTAGTGTGTTCACCTCCGTAATTATTTTGCTTGGGGAATTTTTCCAAAAGAAAAACGCGCCCAAACCTAGACACGAAAGTACAATACGCTTCTTTTTACATGATACGTTTTGTCCTCGGTAGGATATTTATGAGTCGAGCTCCCCTACTGTCTTAGGCAGTTTTTTCAAACCGTATATAAGTATACCACACTACTTTGATTAGTGCAAGAGTTTTTTGCTTATTTTTTTTAAATTTTATTGATTCTTTTTAGCATTCTTTTTCCTCATTTAAAAAAATCTTCTCTAAAATCAATTTTGCTTCTTGACTTGCTTGACTTTTTATTGTACTATACAACTGTATATACAGATAAAAAGGAGTTATTATGAATACACAAAAGAAAACACAATTCATGACCTTGACCGCATTGCTGACAGCTATCGCTATTTTGATTCCTTTGGTGATGCCCTTTAAAATTGTCATTCCTCCCGCTTCCTACACTCTAGGAAGTCACGTTGCTATTTTTATCGCTATGTTTCTTTCTCCCTGGATGGCTATCTTTGTCATTATAGCTTCTAGTTTAGGATTTCTCATGGCTGGATATCCAATTGTTATCGTACTTCGTGCATTCTCCCATATCTTTTTTGGAAGTCTGGGTGCTTTCTATCTTCAAAAACATCCTCAAACCTTGGACAATAAGAAATCTTCATTGATTTTTAACTTTGTACTTGGCTTGGTTCATGCTATTGCTGAAGTCTTGGCTTGTATGATCTTTTATGCTAGTACTGGAACTGACTTAAAAAATATGTTCTATGTCTTGTTTGTCTTGGTTGGATTAGGTACTATTATCCATAGTATGGTAGACTATTACTTAGCACTAGCTGTTTATAAAGCATTAAAAAAACGCCGTTAAGCGTTAAGAAAGAAGAATATGACAAAAAATCGAAAAGAAGCACTTTTACAACTGTTAAAGGAGTCTCAAAAACCTCTAAATGGTCAAACTTTAGCAGACCGTTTTCATGTAACCCGTCAGATTATCGTTCAGGACATTGCTGTTCTACGTGCTGATGGTGCTCCGATCTTATCAACCAATCGTGGCTATATTTATAAAGAGAATAAAACCAATCCTTATGTTCACAAACTGTTTAAAGTTAAGCACGAGATGGAAGAAATTGGTCAAGAACTTCTAGCTATCGTCGATAATGGGGGACGTGTTCAGAATACCTTGATTGATCATCCTGTCTACGGAGAAATTGAAACCTTACTCAAACTCTCTTGTCGCCGTGACGTTCAGCATTTTTTAGAGCAAGTCGAACGGTCTGACTTTAGACCACTTTCTGAATTAACAGATGGCGTCCATTATCACCTAGTCGAAGCTGAAAACGAACAAGACCTCCTCTATATCCAGCAGGCCTTGGACAAATTAGGATATTTGGTAAAGGATTAGAAGATTTTCATTTCCCAATCGTCTTCTGTACGGCGAGGGTAGAAAAATTCAGACTTATCTGGTGCTTCCATCATTTCCATCAAGGGTAACATATCATAGGCCAGATCCAAATTTGGAATCTGGTCTTTTTGCACCCAAGAAACTTCCCCCTCATCTGAAGAGCGAAGGGTACCAGAGAACTCAGTCGCCTTATAACAAACGACAATATAGCGGCCACCTGTATCTAGTGGCCAATTTTTAATGCCGACCAGTTGAGGATTTTGAATCGTCAGACCTGTTTCCTCATATATTTCACGAATAACAGATTCTGCAAAAGCCTCTCCATTTTCAACATGGCCTCCTGGGAAGGCATAGCCAGACCAGCGGTTGCTTTCAGGCGATCGATACTGCATAACCACGCACTGATTTTCAAGATCTTCTATTAGACAAATATTAGTTAGAATGGTTAATTGTGCTCGAGACATACATAGACTCACTTTCTAATGTTTAATTTTCTATCTTATTCTTAACTTTAGACTTCATTATCAAAGGATTAACTAAATCGTGATATTCATGAATTTCATGGAGTAAGAATCCTCTGATGATTCTTATTTCATTTTTTTCCCTAATCACATAGTAGTCTAAATTGATAGGCATAGATGAATCTGGAACCGTGGAGAAAAATAAAAATATCATAAACCAGATTATGAGAGCAACGAATCCACTGAGAGCTTGAAAAATCAGATGATGCCATTGAAAGATTCTAGATTTATAAAAGATAGTCCACGGATGGATAAATAGGGTTAAACAAAGACCAAAGAACCAGAGATTCCACAAGACTGGTGTAAAGGCTAAACCAAAGAGGCCTAAGATAAAATGAAGCAGTACAAATACTAGGCACAAAAGGTAAATAATTCTAAATATAGTTAGATGTTTCATCATGATTGACTCCTTTTCTTTTCAATATATTTCATTACTAGAGTTATAATAGACGCCAAACTGAAAAAGATCAGATAAGTTGCTATTGGAAACCAAATGTAACGGTTATCTAGGGACAAGAGAGACGGCAAAACTTTGTGAGTCCGTGTTCTAATCCTCATTGTCAAGTGAATTAGAAAAAAGAAACTATTGATATAAAGAAACGGTTCCAGATAATCTTTAAAATTTTTCTTAGTTGAACAAATTTCTCGCAAATAATAAGCATAGAACCTAGCAAATATCAAAAGTATATTACAGTGGAGCGGAAACATGTAGTCCTTATGGTTATATGGGCTTGGTATAAGGATAATTACTTGAAAAACAATACCTATTAGTCCAGTTATTGATAATAAAACTATAAAATCCACTAAGAAGGCCAACAGCTTATGAGAATCTAACCACAGATTGAACTTCTCTACCCTGGATAATTTCTTTTTCCTTTTTAATTTTCTTTTATGATTTTTCATTTGAGTGAATTTTCCCCATTTCCTTTTGTCCTCTTTTCAATATACTTGGAAAGAAAACCTATCAAAATCGCTACTAAAAAGAATATTAAGTAAGTAACGATTGGAAACCAAATGTAACGGTGATCTAGGGATAAGAGGGACGGCAAAATTCCTTTACTATTTTTCCCGCCAATACCAATAAAGAGATGAACTATTAAACCAATACTATTAAGATAGATAAATAAATCTGCATATCTTTTTATTGTCATCCTTGTCTTAGACATGTCTAGGAACCAATAGTCAAATAATCGATACACCAGACAAAAAATATTTATATATATTGGAAAACTATAGTTGAATTCTCTGTATGGTGATGGAATAGGAAGGAATTTAAAAACAAGAGTGACACCTAGCCCTATTCCTAATATTAGGCCAAATACCAAGAAGAAACCTACTAATTTATGAGAATCCATCCAAAGCTGAAAACTTTCTTTTCTTGTGTGATTCCTTTTTTTATTTGAATTACTCTTATTATTTTTCATTTTTTACTCAAGAGTGGAATTACTCATTCTTCAACAAAATTTAAAAAAAATGTGAATCTCTAAACTCAACGATAAGGGATTTTCGAACTTTCTATCTCTATATCTGGATTAGCAAGTTTGAGGTAAGGAGCAATATAGTCTGCATCAGTAACCTTTGGACCCAGAATTACTTTTGAGTACTTCAAAGGAGCCAAATTGATGTATACAAATAAATCATATCTGCCATTGTCTTTTGGGCTTAATACAATATACTTCCTAAAATCATTATAGTTAACTTTATCAAAAATTTCTAACCCAATTTCTTCTTTCTTAAAGTATTTCTCATTTGTCGAATCATTGATATCTCTTTTAATAATATTTTGTATAGCTGTATCATCTAAATTAATTAAAATACGATACTCCATTTCATACTCATAGTCTTTAACTTTGAAAAGGTAAGAAATCTTCTTCAATTTCTCAGCAAAACTTATCAATTCTTTTTCAGCTTTCAGCTCTTGCAATTTTTCAAATAGCTGTTTTAAATTATCAAGAGATTTACCAACATCTGTTTCATCTTTATTCGCTGACATTAAATCCAAATAATGAACTTTAACAAACTCTATCGATTTATGAGCAACTATATCTTCAAGATAAGACAGATCATATTCAAGGAATGCTCCCTGAGATGAATCTGCATATTCCTTCCACATAGGTAAACTATCAGATACCGTGGTTAGAGAAGATATAAAAACATTGGAAGTTTGATATTGTTTGAAAAACGTATTATCTATACCCAAATAATCATATACTGCTCTTCCTTCCATCGGATCATTTAACTGTTTTAGATTAGTCAGTCGTAAAAAGGGAGATTTTACTTTAGAATCATTTTCATTTTTATTGTCATTTTTCCAGTCAGCTTTTATAAGATAATTTGTTAATGTGTCAATCTTAGTATAATGTCCAAAGGAACCTATTTCTTTCAACTCATTTGCATCAACAGTCAATTTAGAACGTATATAGTATATAATCTTGTCCGCTTGTTCTAAAAGTTGATTAGCATCAAATGACAGGATAAATTCTGAATCACTTTTCTCATTCAAAATATCATGATTATACTCCTCAATTAACTTAATAGCTTGGTTGCGAATTATATCCGAATCATTTTCTTCTGCTATCTTTCGAACAACATCAATCGAATCTTCAATTATATCATCAAAATGCCTTGATACAAAATCTAAGTATTCCTCAACATAATTAGATTGAGGGTTATTGAAATAATAGTTATTAATTTTTTCGAGATGTTCATTTTTAAAAATAGATACCATCTCATCTAATTCAAAATACCAATAGTCAATTCTCTCAAAATCAATATCTTGGAATATAAAACTTATAAATGATTCTAATTCCCTCTTTAACAAAATTCTTTTTTCTTCTGGTAAAGTATTCTGATTAAATAATTGATAAAAAACTGAAAGTATTGGAGGAGCTAGTAATTCAGGTTCATCTAAATCACCATATAATACTAATTCAAGAATTCTTAAAAAACAACTTCCATCTTCAAACAATATAGAATATTCTTCATATTCTTTTGGTTCAAATAAATAATAATAAAGAATAAATAAATAATTAGAAAAATCATACCAATTATATAATAGTAAATTATTTGATAGTATTTTATTTAAGGTCTCTAAAATCTTTTTTCTGACAGTTTTATCAATTTGCACAACAAAAGTTACACAAACTGCAAGAAAAGATTTAACATATTTTAATTGTTCTTCTTTAGATAAGTCTAAATATTGATTAATAAAGTTTTCAAGTTCGGATTTCTGTTCTCTTCCATCCAAAGAATAAAAATAATTCTTTAATTCAGATTCACTAAATTTACCTGTAAAATAATGTAAATTTGCCATTTCATCTCCTACTAACACCCTAATCCAACACCTTGACTTCCAACATCATATCACGAATCTGGGCAGCAAGTTCAAAGTCAAGCACTTCGACGGCTTCTTGCATTTGTTTTTCCAGTTTCTTGACTAGTTCTTTGCGTTCTTGTTTATTGAGGCTATTGATATCAACTTCCTTGTCCTCTTCTTTAGCCACAACTTTTGTAACAGAAATAAGGTCTCGGATTTCTTTTTTAATGGTTTGCGGAATAATACCGTGTTCTTCGTTATAAGCCATCTGGATTTTCCGACGACGCGCTGTTTCATCGATGGCTTTTTGCATAGACTGAGTCATAGTATCAGCATACATGATGACATGCCCTTCACTATTACGGGCTGCACGTCCAATGGTCTGAATAAGACCACGTTCATTACGGAGGAAACCTTCCTTATCAGCATCGAGAATAGCAACCAAGCTTACCTCAGGAACGTCAATCCCTTCGCGAAGAAGATTAATCCCGACTAAGACATCAAAGACTCCTAATCGTAAATCTCGGATAATCTCTGTCCGCTCTAAAGTCTTGATATCCGAGTGCATGTACTTGACTTTGATGCCCATTTCCTTGAAGTAATCCGTCAAGTCTTCTGCCATTTTCTTGGTTAAGGTTGTAATAAAGGTACGTTCATTCTTTTCAACACGGGCATTGATTTCCCCCAAGAGGTCATCAATCTGTCCCATTGTTGAGCGCACTTCCACTTCTGGGTCCAAAAGACCAGTGGGACGGATGATTTGCTCAATCACGGTGTCCGTTTGTTCCATCTCGTAATCACCAGGTGTCGCTGAAACGTAGACAATCTGGTGGACATGACTTTCAAACTCTTCACGACGAAGGGGACGGTTGTCCAAAGCAGACGGCAAACGGAAACCGTAGTTAACCAACATTTCCTTACGTGAACGGTCACCATTATACATTCCTTTGATTTGCCCCATGGTCATGTGGCTCTCGTCAATCATAATCATAAAATCATCAGGGAAGAAGTCAAGAAGGGTGTACGGAGGCTCCCCTTCGCTTCGTCCATCCATGTGACGTGAGTAGTTTTCGACACCATTGGTATAACCCATCTCACGCAGCATCTCAATATCGTACTCTGTCCGTTGTTTCAAACGTTGCGCTTCGAGGAGTTTACCTTCCTTTTCAAAAACAGCTAATTGTTCTTCCAACTCGGCCTGAATCTTGGCAATCGCTACTTCCATGTGGTTGTCATTGGTCACGAAGTGGGTAGCTGGGAAAATGGCCAAATGGTCCACTTCACCAAGGACTTGTCCAGTTAAAGCTTCAACCTCCCGGATGCGATCAATCTCATCTCCAAAGAACTCAACACGAAAGGCATGCTCATCACGAGAGGCTGGGAAAATCTCCACCACATCCCCACGTACGCGAAATCTTCCCCGCTGAAAATCAATGTCGTTGCGTTCGAACTGAATATCAACCAATTCATTAAGCAGTTTATCACGAGAAATTTCAAGTCCTGGGCGCAAACTTACTACACTATCAGCATATTCTTTAGGGGAACCCAAACCATAAATACAAGATACAGATGCTACAACGATGACATCGTTACGCTCCAAGAGCGCTGATGTAGCGGAGTGACGAAGTTTATCAATCTCATCGTTGACTGAACTATCTTTTTCGATATAGGTATCACTCGATGGCACATAGGCTTCTGGTTGGTAGTAATCATAATAAGAAACGAAATACTCAACCGCATTCTCAGGAAAAAATTCCTTAAACTCCCCGTAGAGCTGGCCTGCAAGAGTTTTATTGTGGGCGATGACTAGGGTTGGTTTATTAACTTTGGAAATCACCTGGCTCATGGTATAGGTCTTTCCTGTACCAGTCGCCCCCATCAGGATTTGGGCCTTTTCTCCACCCTCAATGTTATCTACCAACTGCTCAATAGCCTGCGGTTGATCCCCAGACGGTTGGTATTTGGATACTAGTTTAAATTTGTTATCTGTAATTCTATTGATCATAATTGCCTCATACACCTTTTCTATCCTTCTATTTTACCATAAAAAGGATCGACTTACTGATTCTCAACTTCTTGCCATTTAGCAGCTTGTGTCACATCTTCTTACATGAAAATACTAAATATTTGCCAACTTTTTTAGTTTCTGCTATAATGGGTAAATATTCTAAAAAGGAGACTAAACATGAAGAAAAAAATCCTTGCATTTTTATTATTTTTATTTCCCTTATTCTCTTTAGGCTATGCTAATGCGGACACTATCAAGATTGTTAGTGATACTGCTTATGCACCCTTTGAGTTTAAAGATACAGACCAGACTTATAAAGGAATTGATGTCGACATCATCAATAAAGTCGCTGAGATAAAAGGATGGAATATCCAAATGTCTTATCCAGGCTTTGATGCTGCTGTAAATGCGGTCCAAGCAGGGCAAGCAGATGCGATCATGGCTGGTATGACAAAAACCAAAGAACGTGAAAACGTCTTTACCATGTCTGATACTTACTATGATACAAAAGTTGTCATCGCAACGACTAAATCTAACAAAATCACTAAGTATGAAGAACTCAGTGGTAAAACTGTTGGTGTTAAAAACGGTACTGCCGCACAACGTTTCCTAGAAAGCATCAAAGATAAATATGGTTTCACTATCAAAACCTTTGATACTGGTGATTTGATGAATAACAGTCTCAGTACAGGGGCTGTAAATGCCATCATGGATGACAAACCAGTCATCGAGTACGCTATTAACCAAGGGCAAGATCTCAGTATCAACATGGACGGAGAAGCCGTTGGAAGCTTTGCTTTCGGTGTTAAAAAAGGCAGCAAGTACGAATACCTAGTTACAGAATTTAACGAAGCTTTAGCTCAGATGAAAAAAGATGGTAGCTTGGACAAAATTATCAATAAATGGACAAACTCTTCTAAAACTAGTTCACAAGTGACTTCTCTCACTTCAACTACAAGCGCAGGTCAAAAAGCTACTCCAGTCAAATCAAAATACGTTATCGCTAGTGATTCATCATTCGCACCATTTGTCTTCCAGAACTCAAGTAACCAATACACTGGTATCGATATGGACTTGATCAAGGCTATTGCCGAAGACCAAGGTTTTGAAATTGAAATCACCAACCCAGGATTTGACGCTGCTATTAACGCAGTTCAATCTGGTCAAGCTGATGGTATGATTGCTGGTATGTCTGTTACGGATGCTCGTAAAGAAACCTTTGATTTCTCGGATTCTTACTACACTGCCAATACCATTCTAGGTGTTAAAGAATCAAGCACGATTGCATCTTATGAGGACCTCAAGGATAAGACCGTTGGTGTGAAAAACGGTACGGCTTCTCAAACCTTCCTAACTGAAAATCAAAGCAAATATGGTTATAAAATTAAAACCTTTGCAGACGGTTCATCTATGTATGACAGCTTGAACACAGGTTCAATTGACGCCGTGATGGATGACGAACCAGTTCTTAAATACTCTATTAGCCAAGGACAAAAATTAAAAACACCAATCGAAGGTACTCCAATCGGTGAAACTGCTTTTGCAGTTAAAAAGGGAAGCAATCCTGAATTGATTGAAATGTTCAACAACGGTCTTGCAAATCTTAAAGCAAGTGGTGAATTCCAAAAGATTCTTGATAAATACCTTGCAACTGATTCAACAAGTGAATCATCAGCTGTTGACGAAACTACTATCTGGGGCTTGTTGAAAAACAACTACAAACAACTCCTAAGTGGACTTGGAATTACCCTTTCTCTAGCTTTGATTTCCTTTGCAATTGCGATTGTTATCGGGATTATCTTTGGTATGTTTAGCGTTAGTCCTTATAAATCACTTCGTCTTATTTCAGAAATCTTTGTCGATGTGATTCGTGGTATTCCATTGATGATTCTTGCTGCCTTTATCTTCTGGGGAGTTCCTAACTTTATCGAATCCCTTACAGGCCAACAGAGTCCAATCAATGACTTTGTCGCTGGTACAATCGCCCTCTCCCTAAACTCAGCCGCTTATATCGCTGAAATTGTTCGTGGTGGTATTAAGGCTGTTCCTATCGGACAAATGGAAGCTAGTCGAAGCCTTGGTATCTCTTACAGTAAAACCATGCGTAAGATTGTCTTGCCACAAGCAACCAAACTTATGCTTCCAAACTTCGTCAACCAATTTGTTATCGCACTTAAAGATACAACTATCGTATCTGCAATCGGTTTGGTCGAACTCTTCCAGACTGGTAAGATTATCATTGCTCGTAACTACCAAAGTTTCAAAATGTATGCAATTCTCGCAGTCTTCTATCTTGTGATTATCACTCTTCTTACTAGACTTGCAAAACGCTTAGAAAAGAGGATTCAATAATGGCTAAATTAAAAATCGATGTCGATAATTTACATAAGCAATATGGTAAAAACAAAGTCCTAAAAGGAATCTCAGCAAAATTCTATGAAGGAGATGTTGTTTGTATCATTGGACCTTCTGGTTCAGGTAAATCAACTTTCTTGCGTAGCTTGAATCTCCTTGAGGAAGGTACAAAAGGTCATATCACAGTTAATGGCTATGATTTGACGGATAAAGCAACCAACGTGGACCACGTTCGTGAAAATGTCGGAATGGTGTTCCAGCACTTCAATCTTTTCCCACACATGACGGTATTGGAAAATATCACTTTCGCTCCAGTAGAGCATAAGTTGATGACTAAGGCCGAAGCTGAAAAATTGGGAATGGAACTCCTTGAAAAAGTTGGATTGGCTGATAAGGCTAATGCTAATCCTGAAAGCCTATCAGGTGGTCAAAAACAGCGTGTGGCTATCGCTCGCGGTCTAGCCATGAACCCTGATATCATGCTCTTTGACGAACCAACTTCTGCCCTTGACCCTGAGATGGTCGGCGACGTTCTTAACGTTATGAAGGAATTGGCTGAACAAGGCATGACCATGATCATCGTAACCCACGAAATGGGATTCGCCCGCAAGGTTGCCAATCGTGTGATCTTTACTGCTGACGGTGAATTTCTTGAGGACGGAACACCTGACCAAATCTTTGACAACCCACAACATCCGCGTCTTAAAGAATTTTTAGACAAGGTTCTAAACGCCTAGAAGAGATTGGGCAAAAAGTCTTTATAATCAAAAAAACGCATTGTATCAGATATTAAAAACTTGATATTATGCGTTTTATTGTGGAAAGATTTACTTCGGTTGCTCCTAATACTCAATGAAAATCAAAGAGCAAACTAGGTAGCTAGCCGAAAGCTGTACTTGAGTACGGTAAGGCGACACTGACGTGGTTTGAAGAGATTTTCGAAGAGTATAAAATTAAGTTTTTGCCCAGACTCTTAATATAGACGTATTGGATTTTTGGATTTTTTAGAAAATTATGATAAAATAAAGAATATGAAAAATGGGGACTCCTCATGCCTAGTTTAACTAGGAAACAAAATAGAAATTAGGTAGCTAGATGTCATCAAAAGTTATTGTTACAATTTTCGGTGCAAGTGGGGATTTGGCCAAACGTAAGCTCTACCCTTCACTTTTTAGACTTTATAAATCAGGTAATCTTTCTGATCATTTTGCTGTTATTGGAACTGCTCGTAGACCTTGGAGTAAGGAGTATTTCGAATCTGTCGTTGTCGAATCTATTTTAGACTTGGCAGATAGTGTGGAAGAAGCTCAAGCATTTGCGAGTCATTTTTACTATCAAAGCCACGATGTTAATGACACTGAGCACTACATCGAATTACGCAAGCTTCAGGCTGAATTAAACGAAAAATATCAGACTGAGCACAACAAACTCTTCTTCCTCTCAATGGCACCTCAGTTCTTTGGTACCATCGCCAAACACCTCAAATCTGAGCAGATTGTTG
Source organism: Streptococcus infantis (assembly GCF_047463635.1). Classification (GTDB taxonomy): domain Bacteria; phylum Bacillota; class Bacilli; order Lactobacillales; family Streptococcaceae; genus Streptococcus; species Streptococcus infantis_W. The sequence goes on along the minus strand of NZ_JASHDL010000003.1, from coordinate 46,061 downwards.
ATGGTAAAGGCTTTGAACGTTTGATCGTTGAGAAACCTTTTGGAACCGACTATGAGACTGCTAGCAAATTAAACGAAGAACTCCTAGCTACTTTTAACGAAGAGCAAATCTATCGTATCGACCACTATCTTGGCAAGGAAATGATTCAAAGCATATTTGCCATTCGTTTTGCTAATATGATTTTTGAAAATGTTTGGAATCGTGAACACATCGATAATGTTCAAATTACCTTTGCAGAACGTCTTGGTGTTGAAGAGCGTGGTGGCTACTATGATGAGTCTGGTGCCCTTCGTGATATGGTTCAAAACCATACACTCCAACTCCTGTCGCTCTTAGCTATGGATAAACCAGCAAGCTTTACCAAGGATGACATTCGCGCAGAGAAAATCAAGGTCTTCAAGAACCTTCACCACCCTACAGATGAAGAACTTAAAGAGCACTTCATCCGTGGTCAATATCGTTCTGGTAAAGTTGATGGCATGAAATACATCTCTTACCGTAGCGAACCAAATGTCAACCCAGAATCAATGACAGAAACCTTTGCTTCAGGTGCCTTCTTTGTAGATACCGACCGCTTCCGTGATGTACCTTTCTTCTTCCGTACAGGTAAACGACTAACTGAAAAAGGAACACACGTGAACATTGTCTTCAAACAAATGGATTCAATCTTTGATCAACCTCTAGCACCAAATATTTTGACAATCTACATCCAACCAACAGAAGGATTCTCACTTAGCCTAAACGGTAAAGAGGTTGGTGAAGAGTTTAAGCTTGCACCTAATTCGCTTGATTACAGAACAGATGCAACTGCAACGGGTGCTTCACCAGATCCATATGAAAAACTTATCTATGATGTTTTGAACAATAATTCAACTAACTTTAGCCACTGGGATGAAGTGAGTGCATCATGGAAATTGATTGACCGTATCGAAAAGCTTTGGGCTGAAAACGGTGCTCCACTTCATGACTACAAGGCTGGTAGCATGGGACCTCAAGCTAGCTTTGAACTCCTTGAAAAATACGGTGCTGAGTGGACTTGGCAACCAGATATCGCCTATCGTAAAGATGGTCGTTTAGAATAGAAAAAATATCCTGCAAGAATTCTTGCAGGATTTTCTTTTAAATCAAACCTTCTAGAAGGCCTTTCATAAAGTTCTCAGAATTGAATTCACCGATATCATCGATTTTTTCACCAAATCCAATCAACTTAACAGGAATATTGAGTTCTTCACGAATAGCCAGAACGACACCACCTCGAGCAGTTCCATCGATTTTGGTTAAGACAATTCCTGTAACAGGAGTAATTTTTGAAAATTCTTTGGCTTGTACAAGAGCGTTTTGACCTGTTGAGGCATCCAGAGCTAGGAAGGTTTCATGCGGAGCTTCTGGCACAACTCGTTTGATGATGCGACCAATTTTTTCCAACTCTGCCATCAAGTTTTCCTTGTTTTGTAAACGGCCAGCTGTATCAATCATGAGAATGTCAATACCTTCTGCTACTGCTCGTTCCATCCCGTCAAAGACCACACTGGCTGGATCTGCTTTTTCAGGCCCAGTAACCACAGGAACATCTACACGACGGCCCCATTCTGCTAACTGAGCTACCGCACCAGCACGGAAGGTATCCGCAGCAACAAGCATGACTTTCTTGCCTGCTTGCTTGTAGCGATGCGCTAATTTACCGATTGAAGTTGTTTTCCCGACACCATTAACACCTACAAAGAGCATGACTGTCAAACCATCTTGGAAGTTAATGCTTTCATTGTACTGTCCATCTTTTTCGTAAAGCTCTACCAATTTTTCGATGATGACACGACGGAGGACATCTGGTTTCTTGGCATTTTCAAGTTTTGCTTCATAGCGCAATTCTTCAGTGAGATTTGAAGCTACCTGTACACCAACGTCACTCATGATGAGCAGTTCTTCTAGTTCTTCGAAGAATTCTTCATCAACAGAGCGGAAGTTAGCAAAGAAAGCATTCAAACGAGCTCCAAAGCCCGTACGAGTTTTCTTGAGACTACGGTCATATTTTTCCTGTACAGTCTCTTGAACTTGAGGAATTTCTTCGATTACTAGATCTTCTTCCTCTTCTTCAGAAGTATCTGACTCCGTCTCGTCTGGTTGAACTTGATCAGCTTCTTCATCGTCGCTATCACTTGAAGGTACTTCTTCGACTGGTGACTCAGGTTCTTCTGCAACAAACTCAACTACTTCTTGAGAGCTGTCTTCAGTTTCTTCAACTTCTGTTGACTCTGACTCTTCCTGACAACAATGACACTCAGTTTCCTCTTCAAACTGAGTCTCTTCTTTCTGAGGGGCGGTTTCTGCTTCAACTGTCTCTAGAATAGTTTCTGCTACTGGTTCTTCCGACTCACTATCTTCTTTAAAATAAGTTTCCTCAAATTCTGAACTTTGGTCGATTTCTTCAGTAGTTTTCACTTCAACTTCTTCATTTACAAGTGCTTCAACTTCCTCGCCAGGTTCTGTCAGATCCAAGTTTTCCAAAGCTTCTTTAACAACTTCTTCGATTTTTGGTTCTTCTTTTCTACCAAATAAACGGTCAAATAATCCCATACTTTAGTTCTCCTTCAGTACATATTTTTCAATGGCCCAGGCAACAGCTTCCTCGTCATTGGTCATAGGGGTGACTACATTTGCAACTTCCTTGACCTCAGGCACTGCATTTTGCATAGCAACACCGAGTCCTGCCCACTCAATCATGGAAAGGTCATTGGCCTCATCTCCACAAGCCATCACCTGACTTCGGTCAATTCCTAGGTGGTCAATCAATTTATCTAATCCAGTAGCCTTATGAACGTTCTTTGGTGACCATTCCAAAAGCATGTCACGAGATTTAAAAATTTCATAATTGTTAAACAAGTCTGGAGAAATATTAGCAATTGCGGCATCCAGTGGTTCTTGGGCAAAAGCGGTCACACATTTGTTGTAGGTCATTTGACTAGACAAATCTTCAAAGTCAATTGGAACAAAAGTCAGAGCAGGATTAAATTTAGCATACAGACTCTCTTGATCTGATTGGATTTGGTAAACGGTTCCTTCTGAAATAGCATCTAAAGGAATGCCTAGTTTTTCAGTTTCCTCATAAATACGTGTCACATCATCAATCGAGAATACTGTCTTATCAAGGATTTCACCCGTATTTTTCTGAACCAATCCACCATTAAAGGTAATGGTATATTCATCATCATGACCGTCTGTCCCTAGCTCTTTGAGGAAGAAATCCATAGCCTTGAGGGGACGTCCAGTTGTCAGTACCACTTTGACTCCCTGATCACGCGCAGCCTTTAAAGTTGCCTTGGTACGATCAGTTAATTTCTTGTCTGTCGTCAGCAAGGTTCCATCTAAGTCCAAAGCAATTAATTTAATATCTGCCATTACAATTCCTCCATATAAGCAATAACTGATTGGTCCTTGTGGTGTCCAATAATTGTTTCAGCAAGTTCTAAAATCTCTGGACGAGCATTTTCAGGTGCTACTGGATGCCCAACCACTTGCATCATGTGAAGATCATTTAGATTATCACCAAAGGCCATCACTTGATCCATATCCAGATTTAATTTCTTAGCCAATTCGACAATAGCGACTCCCTTATCAACATGGTCTAAAACGATATCAATGGATTCAAAGCCTGTCGTCATAGCCTTGACCCCAGGAACATGTTCATTAACCCAAGATTCTCCAGCGTCAACCGTTTCTTCAGTGAAGTTAGTTGTGAATTTGAAAATCTCATCGGTAATCTCTTCAAGACTGGCTACTTTTTTGATATTTTCATTGTAATGATGACTAAACATAAGATAGGTTTCATCTACTGTGTCTAATACATAGCAAGCCTCTTTACCAGTCAAGAGCATCTTTTTCTCATCAAAATAAGGTGAAGTCTTTAGTTTTTCAAATGTTGATAGGTAAAAATCTCGAGGCATGGTTGCTTCATAGAGGTCCTCTCCATGGAAACGAACGAGACTCCCATTTTCAGCAATGAAAATAATCTCATCTTTAACATCCGCAAAATGCTTTTCAAGTGACAAAAGCCCACGACCAGATGCAACAGCAAAGTAGATTCCTTTTTCTTGATAAGAATGGAGCAACTTTTTCAGACGCTCCATATCAAATTGACCGGCACCATCCAAAAAAGTACCGTCCATATCCGTTGCTACTAATTTAATCATAAAATTCTTCATACTCCAATTAATAAATCTACCTTCTATTATACCATAGAAAAAGTAAATAGCGCCTAATCCATATAAGATTAGACGCTGATAAAATGACTATTTTAAACTTATTTGCGGGTTTGGAATCAAACTTTCAGCCATTCATCAGTTCAAGGTTCTCTTATCCATATTTGGTAAAGAGAGCTTAAACTTAATAATACAGAGTCGAATCACAAAACCGACAATTGAGAGAATGATAAAAGCAGTGATTCTTGGAAAGTGAAGGACAAAGGCCAACCAGTAATAAATAACTCCAATTACGAAAGATAGTAGGGCATAGATGTCCTCTTTTAGAACACTTGGAACTTCGTTAATCAAGAGATCTCGGATGATACCTCCGCCAGCACCTGTTAAACAGGCCAAAATCCCAGCCGACATCAAGTTCAATTTACTATCAGCTAAAGCTGTGGCTCCGATTAGAGAGAAGATAATTAACCCAATCGAATCAAAGATGAGATAGGCTTCTCTCAGCCACTTATAGAATTTTTTTTCTTGACTAGCGTTGGCTTGTTTTGATGTCACAAAGGCATACATAATAACAGCTACTAGAATAGAGACATAAATCGGGCTGGGATCAGCAAGAGAGGAAGGAAAACGACTGATAATAGAATCTCTCAAAATCCCTCCGCCTACTGCCGTTACAATTGCCAATAAACTAATTCCAAAAATATCTAATCGTTTACCAAATCCTTTGATAGCACCTGAAGCAGCAAAGGCTATAGTCCCAATATAATTACAGATCATTAGGAATAGATCAAAATCCATATAAGCTCCTCAAATTATTTTGTAACCCTTCCGACTTCTTGAAGGTCATTTAAATGCTTAGATTAAAAATTTGTTACGAGCACTAACTAAGCATCCATATTCTCTAAGTCTTTTAGTTTAACCGAAACAATCTTAGAAACACCAGATTCTTGCATGGTCACACCATAGATAGAGTCTGCTGCAGCCATGGTTCCCTTACGGTGGGTAACAACGATAAACTGACTATCCTTATCAAATCGATTGAGATAATCCCCAAAACGTTTAACGTTAGCCTCATCAAGTGCGGCCTCTACCTCATCCAAAATAACAAACGGAATGGTCTTGACACGAATGATTGAGAAAAGCAAAGCAAGAGCTGACAAGGCCTTCTCTCCACCACTCATGAGGTTGAGAGATTGGATTTTCTTGCCCGGTGGTTGCACAGAGATTTCGACACCTGCTGTCAATAAATCACCTTCTGTCAGAATTAGGTCTGCTTGGCCACCACCAAACATCTGCTTGAAGGTCACCTTAAAGGACTCACGAATAGCTTCGAAAGTTGACTTAAAGCGTTCCTTCACTTCATCATTCATCTCTGTAATGGTTTCAAGAAGTAAGTTTTTAGCAGAAAGAATATCATCTCGCTGACTATTTAAGAATTCCAAGCGTTCGTGAACTTCGTCAAACTGTTCAATAGCATCCAAGTTAACCGGACCAAGTGAACGGATAGATTTTTCTAAATCCTTGACCTTTTGTTCAGCGACAGCCAAGTCTTCCAATTGGTTGGCTTGTTCTAACGCTTCAGTATAACTAATCTGGTATTCTTCAGTCAGTTGACCTTGAAGATAGCGAAGGCGGTCCGTAATCTTCTCTTTAGTTGCTTCTGCACGTGTTTGCTTACGAATCCATTCTTCATTTTGCTGACGAGCTTGATCCAAATGACTGGCAATATCATCCAACTGACCTTCAATATCATCTAGTTCAAACTGCTTACGAATGAGTCCTTGTTGAAGTTCTTCCTTCTGACTCTTGGCTTCTGCTTCCTGCTTGGCCAAAAGTTCTGTATCAACTTTTTCAAGATTGTCTACCTTTTCTTTGAGAAGACGTTCGATTTCATCTTGCTCGATATTGAGGTTCTCAAGTTCTTTGTTAATCCGTTCAATATCTGCAACTTCGTAACGTTTTTGTCCTATCATTTCTGTTTTGAGCAGACGTTCTTGGGAAAGTTTATCCTGCAAGTTTTGGTAACGTTCCTGGATAGCATTTTTATTGGACTTGATTTCTTCAATTTCTGATTCAAGCTTTTGCTTTTCAGTTGCAATGACTGCGAGACGTTCTTGGCATTTTTCTTTTTCAGCTTGCCAATCTCCACCTCTGAGATTGTTTAATTCTTTTTCTTGAAGTTCTAGAAGTGTTTCGAGTTCTTCGACTTGCTGGCAAGTTTGTTGATAAGCAAGATATAAGCCCTGCTCCTCTATACGAGCTTGCTCTCCATTAGACTTAATAGTTTCCAAAGTCTGAGCAAGGCTAGCTAAGTTTTCTTGAAGTGATTTAAGATTTTCTTCTTCCTGACCAAGAAGTTTTTCTTCTTGAGCAATCTCTTTTTGCAATTGCTCCAATTCAGGCTTGATGAAAATACTGTTATTTTGACGATTGGCACCACCAGCATAAGAACCACCTGTTCGCAATTCTGTACCATCTAGCGTTACCATACGAACCTGATAACGTACCTTACGAGCTGCATCACGTGCATGCTCTACCGTATCAAAGATTGCTGTTGTAGCTAGCAAGTTTTTAAAAATAGCTTCATGCTTAGCATCAAAAGTAACCAATTCATCTGCCATGCCAAGAAAACCAGGACTTGAGGCAATCACATCTTGGTTCTGACTAGAAATACAACGAGCCTTGATAGTTGTCAAAGGTAGGAAGGTAGCACGACCAGCTCGGTTTCTTTTTAGAAAGTCAATTGCCTTAGTAGCTGCCTGTTCATCTTCAACGATGATATGTTGGCTACTTGCCCCGAGGGCAATTTCAAGAGCTGTTTGATAACGAACATCAAAAGTTAAATGTTCACTGACCGCTCCGACAATACCGCCCAGGCGATTTTTTTCTTGTAGAACACTCTTAACACCTGCATAGAAATTACTATGGTTTTTTAGAATGTTTTCCAGACTTTGCGCCTTGGCCTGCTTGTTTTTCAGGCTATCCAAACGGTCAAAGAGTTGATTTTGCTGACTTTGATAAGCCTGCTTTTGTTCTTCTTCCTGTTTAGCATGCGTCTGATAGTCAGCAAGCAAGGTCTGTACTTTTTCTTTTGCTGATTTAAGAGCAGTTTCTTGCTCACTAGCCTTAGACTTGGCAGAAGCTAATTGTTCCTTCAAGGATACTAATTGTTCTTCTTGCTTTTGAGTCTGTTGGCGACTATTTTCAAGGTCATTCTCAATCCGTGTCAACTGGTTAGAGACATCCGCTTCTTCCTGCAAGAAAGCAACAAAGCGCTCACGCAATTGCTCAATCATTTGGTCTGGATCATCAGAAAAAGCTAGCAATTCAGCTTCTAAACGATTGAGTTCTTTATTATTAACAGCTAATTCTTCTTCTAGCTTATTTAGACTGTTTTCTTTTTCTTCCTTTTCCTGAATAAGAGTATTTCTCTTTTCATCTAAACTAGCCAAACGAGCCTGTGCCTCTTGTTGATTGAGAGCAACCTGCTCTGTCTCCAGTTTAGACAAGGCCAATTTCCGTTCTAAATCACTGATTAGAGCAGTCAAATCCATCAAACTAGTTTGATCTTTAGCCATCTCAGCCTGCAAATCATGACGTTTCTTTTTGAGAGCTTGATTTTCTTCTTCTAGCTCTTGTCGCTTTTGGTAATAGCTAGTTAGAAGTTCCTGAACTTGGTTTAATTCTCCTTCTGTCACATCCAATTCAGCCTTATTGGCTTGAATTTGTGCAACCAAAACGTCCAAGTAGATCGCTTTACGCTGACCGTCCAACTCCATAAATTTACGAGCTGTAGCTGCTTGCTTCTCCAAAGGCTTGATTTGATTGTCCAGCTCATATATGATGTCTTCTAAACGGTCTAGATTGTCCTGAGTTTGTTGCAGCTTGCTTTCTGTCTCTTTACGACGGGTTTTATACTTCAAAACTCCAGCCGCTTCTTCAAAGATAGCGCGACGTTCTTCAGGTTTGGAGTTAAAGATTTCTTCGACCTTCCCTTGGGAAATGATGGAAAAAGAATCACGTCCGAGACCAGTATCTAAGAAAAGATCATGGATATCACGAAGACGAACTTTTTTCCCGTCTATCTTGTACTCACTATCTCCACTCCGATAGATATGACGTTCAACTTTGATTTCCTGGCCTGCATCCTTGATAAAGCCATCTTGGTTATCCAAAGTAACAATAACAGAAGCGTAGTTTAGAGGCTTCCGACTTTCTGTTCCTGCAAAGATGACATCAGGCATCTTCCCACCACGCAGACTCTTGACACTAGATTCACCAAGTGCCCAACGGAGGCTTTCAGTGATATTTGATTTCCCAGAGCCATTTGGTCCTACAACCGCCGTCACCCCTTGGTCAAAAACAACCTTGGTCTTGTCAGCAAAGGACTTAAACCCTTGGATCTCAATTTCCTTTAAATACATGAATCCAGCCCTTTCTCAACTGCATTTTTAGCGGCTTCCTGCTCGGCCAATTTTTTAGAGCGTCCTTTACCTGAACCTAGACTTTGTCCCTCAACAAGGACTTCAACCTCAAACATCTTATCATGGGCTGGCCCAATCTCTGAAATCACCTGATAACGAATATCAACATCTCCATTAACTTGGAGCAATTCTTGCAGGTGAGTCTTATAATCCTTGATCATCTCAAAATCGCCAGCTTCAACCTTTGGAATCATGACTTGGTAGATAAAGTTTTTTACAGTCATTATATCCTTGTCTAAAAGCAGAGCCCCCAAAAAGGCTTCAAAGGCGTCACCCAAGATCGTATCTCGGTTACGGCCTCCCGATTTTTCCTCACCCTTACCAAGCTTGATAAACTGGTCAAACTGACAATCACGGGCAAAACCAGCCAAACTCTCCTCACGGACAATCATAGCTCGTAGTTTTGACAGGTCCCCTTCTGGTTTTTTAGGGTATTTTTTAAACAGATATTCTGAAATCAATAATTGCAGAACAGCGTCTCCTAAAAATTCCAAGCGTTCGTTGTGTGAAATTTTTAAGAGGCGGTGCTCATTGGCATAACTGGTATGGGTAAAAGCTGTTTCAAGTAAGCTTTTATCTGTAAAAACAAGTTCAAAACGGTCTTGTAACACTGATTCTAATTCTTTCATGACTACCTCTTTCTAAATCATTATAATCCTATCCATTATATCAAAAAAAGGCTTCATAGTCAGAAAAGAACAGTGAAAAGCTTATTTTCTAACTTCTAGCTAAAATCAGCCCCCAGCTAGCGGATTGGGCTTTTTTTTGGTATAATAAATCTTATGGAAATTGAAAAAACCAATCGAATGAATGCTCTGTTTGAATTTTATGCAGCCCTTTTGACTGATAAGCAAATGAACTATATCGAACTCTACTATGCAGACGACTATAGTTTAGCTGAAATCGCTGAAGAATTCGGTGTCAGTCGCCAGGCCGTTTATGATAATATCAAACGAACTGAAAAGATTCTGGAAGACTATGAGATGAAGCTCCATATGTACTCTGATTACATTGTTCGCGGTCAGATTTTTGACCAGATTTTGGAGCGCTACCCAGAAGACAGTTTTCTACAAGAGCAAATTGAGATTTTGACCAGTATTGATAATAGGGAGTAATCATGGAAAATCTTGTTGTCTATAAAGGAATACCTTGCAAACTATTAGCTGCAGAGGAACCATTTCCTACTCGACTACAGATTATCTCGCCCAATGATATCTCCAAAGCTATGCAAATAGGTTTTAGCTGTTGGGGTTATCCAACTGAAATAATGAAAGAAGTCACCCCAGAAGAACTTGTCTCTTTACAAGATTTTGGACGATTTCCACCGAATTGATTTAATAATAGGAGAAAAAAATGGCATTTGAAAATTTAACAGAACGTTTGCAGAACGTCTTTAAAAATCTTCGTAAAAAAGGAAAAATTACAGAGAGCGATATCCAAGAAGCAACCAAAGAAATTCGTCTGGCTCTTTTAGAAGCCGACGTTGCTTTGCCTGTGGTTAAGGATTTTATCAAAAAGGTTCGTGAACGTGCGGTCGGTCATGAAGTCATTGACACCCTCAATCCAGCCCAACAAATCATCAAGATTGTCAATGAAGAATTGACAGAAGTCCTTGGTTCAGACACAGCTGAGATTATCAAGTCACCAAAAATCCCAACCATTATCATGATGGTCGGTTTGCAGGGGGCTGGTAAAACAACTTTTGCAGGCAAACTTGCTAACAAACTTAAAAAGGAAGAGGATGCTCGTCCTTTGATGATTGCAGCCGACATCTATCGTCCTGCTGCCATTGACCAGTTGAAAACACTTGGACAACAGATTGATGTTCCCGTATTTGCTCTTAGTACTGAAGTTCCTGCAGTTGAGATTGTTCGCCAAGGTTTGGAGCAAGCCAAAGCCAACCATAACGACTATATTTTGATCGATACGGCAGGTCGTTTGCAAATTGACGAACTTCTCATGAATGAGCTCCGTGATGTAAAAGCACTTGCTCAACCAAATGAGATTCTCTTGGTCATCGATGCCATGATCGGTCAGGAAGCTGCAAACGTTGCGCGTGAATTTAACGCTCAACTAGAAGTTACCGGTGTCATCCTTACCAAGATTGACGGGGATACTCGTGGTGGTGCTGCCCTTTCTGTTCGCCACATCACTGGAAAACCAATCAAATTCACTGGTACAGGTGAAAAGATTACTGACATTGAAACCTTCCACCCTGACCGTATGGCCAGCCGTATTCTCGGTATGGGAGATATGCTAACTCTGATCGAGAAAGCTTCCCAAGAATACGATGAGCAAAAAGCACTTGAAATGGCTGAAAAGATGCGTGAAAACACCTTTGATTTCAACGATTTCATCGATCAGTTGGATCAGGTGCAAAATATGGGTCCAATGGAAGATTTGCTCAAGATGATTCCTGGCATGGCCAACAATCCTGCCCTTCAAAATATGAAGGTGGATGAAAAACAAATTGCTCGCAAACGTGCCATCGTCTCTTCTATGACTCCTGAAGAACGTGAAAACCCAGACTTGCTTACTCCAAGTCGCCGTCGTCGTATCGCTGCCGGTTCTGGTAATACCTTTATCGAAGTCAACAAGTTCATCAAGGACTTCAACCAAGCTAAACAACTCATGCAAGGTGTCATGTCTGGTGACATGAACAAGATGATGAAGCAAATGGGCATCAACCCTAACAACCTTCCTAAAAATATGCCTGGTGGTATGGATATGTCTGCCCTTGAAGGTATGATGGGACAAGGTGGAATGCCTGACCTTTCAGCTCTTGGTGGAGCAGGAATGCCAGATATGAGCCAGATGTTTGGTGGAGGTCTCAAGGGCAAAATCGGGGAATTTGCTATGAAGCAATCCATGAAACGCATGGCTAATAAAATGAAAAAAGCTAAGAAAAAACGCAAATAAAAAGGACTCACTTGAGTCCTTTTTTAGTTATTTCGAAGTTTCTCTAAAGTCTCTTTAAAGATAGCTGGGATATCGGAAGTAAACTCCATAGTTTCACCTGTTCTTGGATGGGTAAATCCAAGTGTCTTGGCATGGAGGAATTGCCCATGTCCTTTCAGAGTTTTACGAGGACCATAAACCTCATCCCCAGCGACAGGATGACCGATGTAAGCCATGTGTACACGGATTTGGTGAGTTCTTCCAGTTTCCAGTTGCAATTCCAGCAAGGTATAATCACCAAAGCGCTCCAAGACTTGGAAACGTGTCACTGCTGGTTTACCTTTGGCAGTCACAGCTTGTTTCTTACGATCTTTTTCGCTACGACCGATTGGTGCTTCAATCACACCACGGTCATTTGGAAGATTTCCATGAACAATAGCCCAATATTTGCGAAGGGATTTTTTATCTTTAAGCTCTTGAGCCAGTGCTAAGTGTGCTTCATCATTTTTAGCAATCATCAAGAGACCAGATGTATCTTTATCAATACGATGGACAATTCCTGGACGCAAGACACCATTGATGCCCGATAGGTCCTTGATGTGGTACATAAGGGCGTTAACCAAGGTACCACTCGTATGTCCAACACTTGGATGAACAACCATCCCTTGAGGTTTATTGACTACTGCTACATCCTCATCTTGATAAATGATTTCTAGAGGAATATCTTCAGCTACATACTCCAAAACTTCTGGTTCTGGCACCTGATAAGTAACGACATCACCCCCTTGGACCGTATACTTGGCTTTTTTGACCTGACCATTTACCAAGACTTGACCTGATTTGATTTGTTCATTGGCGAGACTTCGCGACAGTTCTGTTAAATCTGACAAAGCCTTATCTAAGCGTAGTCCACCTGTTTCAATTTTAATTTCCATTCATTTCCTCTTTTAGCATTGCAAGCAATAATACAATCACTCCGACCGTCAGATAACTATCAGCCACATTGAATATGGCAAAATTGATAAAGTCTAAGTGAAACATATCCACGACAAATCCTTGGCTAATGCGATCAATGAAGTTTCCCAGACCACCTGCAATAATCAGAACCAATCCAAAGACTGTCCAGAGGGAATCCTCTATATGCTTATGCAGATACCAGATAGCTCCAACCATAACCACTAAAGTAATCACTGCAAAAAACCACTGTTGATCTTGAAGCATAGAGAAGGCTGCCCCCCTATTTTGCAGATAAGTCAAACTGACCAGATTTGGGATCCATGATTTAATTTCACCAAGAGCAATATTCTGAACGACATAAGATTTTACCAATTGGTCTAACACTATTAAGAGTGCTATGACTCCTGCTACTATTCCTCTTTTTTTCATGACTTCCTCTTCTGATCAAAATATTCTTGCATGACTTCTACGAAAAGAGTTCCAGCCTGACTAAGCTCCACTTCCTCACGTTTAACATAGACCATGCGATTATCCAAATTATCCTTGAGACGAATGACTGTAATCCCATTAACACTGTCACTATCTAAAAATCCAGAACCTGTCGCATAAGCATCCGTCCGCTCCAAAATACCATTCAAGGTAGCACGATCTGTCACATTGAACATCTGAGAACTGGCACTTGTATCCACAAAGTTTTCTGAGTAATAAAGATATTCATCCTTTTCTTGCGTGAATCGAACTGTTGGTAAATCTGCCAAATCCTCCATAACCAACTCTTTTTTCTTGGCTAAAGGATGTCCTTCACGCAGATAGATATGCGTCTGGAAAGAAATCAACTCAATCACTTCAAGACCTAGCTTTTCAACCCGTTGCATGATTCCTTTTTGGTTTTGATTATTAAGGTAGATAATTCCAATCTCACTATGTCCTTGGGCTACTTCATCCAAAATCTGAACAGTTGTAGATTCAAAAATACGAAAATTCTTATAGTCAGGATACTGTTGCGAAAAAGCTGTAATGGTTGGTGGCAAGAAATCATAGTGCTGGCTGGCTATTGAAAACTCATCTTTCTCCTCTTCAGGATTGGCATACTGATTTTGGAAAACATCAAATCCTTTAACCAACTCTTGTGCCTTTTCATAAAATTCCATCCCACGACGTGTAAGAAAAGTTCCTGAACTGGTTCTGCGGAAAATCTTAAAGCCAAGCTCTTTTTCCAAGTCTCTTACAGAAATAGATAGACTGGGTTGGCTAACGTACATCTTCTCAGCCGCTTCACGAAAAGTACCACTATTAGCAATAGCTACAACGTAGCGTAATTGTTGAATATTCATGATTTCTCCTTCGATTTCTATCTTATCATTATACCATAAATCAAGCCTATCCAACAAAGGAAAATTATGTGTCCTAGACTTCTTAGCAAAGTAAACAAAAAACACCTTTAAAGCTAGACCCAAAATCCAACTAAAAAGGGGTGTTATCAAATGCGATTATTTAGCTGCTGCGTAGAGTTCGTCTACTTTATTCCAGTTGATAACTGAGAAGAAAGCTTTGATGTAGTCAGGACGAACGTTGCGGTATTTCACGTAGTAGGCATGTTCCCAAACGTCCAAGCCCAAGATTGGTTTTTTACCTTCTGAGATTGGTGTGTCTTGGTTTGCTGTTGAAGTCACTTCAAGTTTACCTTCTTTGTTAACAACCAACCAAGCCCATCCAGAACCGAAACGAGTTGTTGCTGCTGCAGTAAAGGCTGCTTGGAATTCTTCGAATGAACCGAAAGTTTCATCGATTGCTGCTGCAAGTTCTGCTGATGGAGCTGTTTTCTCAGGAGTCATCAATTCCCAGAAAAGAGCATGGTTCAAGTGTCCACCACCATTGTTGATAAGCGCTTGACGAATATCAGCTGGGATAGATTCTACGTCAGCAAGCAAAGCTTCAAGGTCTTCACCGATTTCAGGGTGTTTTTCAAGAGCTGCATTTGCATTGTTAACGTAAGTTTGGTGGTGTTTGTCATGGTGCAAGTGCATTGTTTCAGCATCGATGTATGGTTCTAATGCATCGTAAGCGTATGGAAGATCTGGTAAGATAATAGCCATCTGTAATACCTCTTTTTCTTTCTATATAATGATGATAACGCAATCATCCTATTTTTTCAAGTTATTTGCTCAATTTGACTGGCTAGCAATCTGTAATAGAGCCTTCTCAAACAGGTAGCCTTTCTGATAAACTCCTGTCTTAATTTGATAATCAGCTTGGATGAGATAACGAATAGAATTCTGGAGAAAATCAAGGGATAGTCTTCGAGAATCACGAAGGGCAAATTTGATTTGATAGGGATTAGGATTGCGACCAAGATAGTGACCCAAACTGCTGACCATCTGGGACTCTGTCTGACCAGATTCTTGCAAAATTTTCACTTGTGTATAGAGTCTGAACTGTCCCAACATAATGGCAATCAGTTTAATCTCATCTTCTCCCTGCAAAGTCAAATCTTTCACTAAGTCCCTTGCTTGATCTATCTTCTTCGCTAGGATGAGCTGGGTTAAGTCAAAGATATTATCCTGCAAAGTCTTTGGAATGGCTTCAACAATATCTTCTTCTGTTATCAGACCACCATCCTTATAAGACAGTAAGAAGAGCAGGTTTTTCTGAATTTCACTGAATTGAAAACCTGACTTGATAAGTAACTGTTCAAAGGATTTTCCATCAAAGGTAAGTCCTTGTTCCTGAGCCCACTTTTGAAAATATGCTCGTATTTCTTGTTCTTTTGGCTCGATGGCTTCAAAAATCTTGGCATCCCTCTTGAGTAATTTGACTAAACGTCTCTTACTATCCAGCTTCCCTTCAGCAAAAATAACTAATTTACTCGTCGGAGATGGGTTTTCCAAATATTCTTCAAAAGCCTTAAGCTCGTCATCAGATAGATAGCGCTTTTTAGCTGTTGTTATATCGAGAAAATGATCTAAAATAACAATTTTTTCATCCGCAAAGAAAGGAAGACTGACCAGCTCTAGTTCCAAGCTTTTGTAGTCTACTTCTTTCATATCAAAATAAGCAAAGTTCAAATCAGCAGGATCGTAGCCGATTTGTTTGAGAACCTGTGTTTTCATGACGTCATACTGGCCTTGATCGCCCCCTGTAAACAGGGTCAAACTCGGAAGGTTCGCTAAGGACAGCTTTCGGCTTTCTTCTATGACTAGCATCTATTCTCCTTTCTTTTTAGTTTCGCTTTTCTTTAATCAATATAATTCAATTTCCCACGGAAATCTTCAAGGTTTTCATAACCTTTTTCCGTCATAATTTCTTTGAATTCCTTTGTAATACGTTCAAAAGAACCTACTCCTTCTTTATGAAGAGTAGTTCCTACCTGCACCATGCTGGCACCACATAGGATATGTTCAAAGGCATCACGTCCTGTTAATACTCCACCTGTTCCGATGATTTGGATTTCTGGATTTAAGCGTTGATAGAAAGCATGAACATTTGCAAGGGCAGTAGGTTTGATGTATTCTCCGCCAATCCCACCAAAGCCATTCTTAGGACGAATCACGACTGACTCATCTTCAATATAAAGACCATTTCCGATAGAGTTAACACAGTTGACAAACTTGAGCGGATATTTGTTAAAGATCGCTGCCGCTTGATCAAAATGAACAATATCAAAATAAGGTGGAAGCTTAATTCCTAAAGGTTTTGTAAAATACTCAAAGACTTCTGATAAGATACGATCTGTAGTTTCAAAGTCATAGGCAATCTGAGGTTTACCTGGAACATTTGGACATGAGAGATTGAGCTCAGTCAACCCACGAAAATCACTCTCTTGAACCTTTTTCAAGATGGTGTGAGTTTCCTCTGGAGACATTCCAACTAATGATAGAAAGAAGGTACGATTTGGTTCCTTTTCTTGTAACTCTAAAAGATAGTTTAAGTAATAATCTAAACCATTATTTGGTAGACCCATAGAGTTGATAGAGCCAAGTGGAACATCTTGATAACGTGGTTCAGGATTTCCCTGACGAAATTCCAAGGTTGCTGTCTTAGTGACAAAGGTTCCTGCTGCTGAGTTTTTAACACCTTCTAACTCCTCAATTGTCATACAAGCAACTCCTGCCGCATTCATCAAGCAATTGTCAAACTCAAAACCAGCAATCTGTGTTTTAGTTGATACCATGATTCTGTTCCTCCAGATTCCTTTTTATGTCTATTATTATACCATACTTTAACTTTTGCTTTTCAATAAAACCATTTCCATAGAAAATGTTCGTTTTTTAGCAAGTTTTGAATCAGTTGTGTCAAATTGAAAGAATTTTTAGAAAATTTGTGTTTTTTTCTTTACACTGAAAAAATTTTCTGCTATAATGACTCATGTAATAAAATATGACAACAAAAAGGAGAACGATATGACATCTGCTAAAGAATATATCCAAAGCGTGTTTGAAACTGTAAAAGCTCGTAACGGGCATGAGGCTGAATTTCTCCAGGCGGTTGAAGAATTCTTCAGCACTTTGGAGCCTGTCTTTGAAAAACACCCTGAGTATATTGAAGAAAATATCTTGGCACGTATCACTGAGCCAGAACGCGTAATTTCTTTCCGTGTTCCATGGGTTGACCGTGATGGAAAAGTTCAAGTTAACCGTGGTTACCGTGTTCAATTCAACTCAGCTGTTGGACCATATAAAGGCGGACTTCGTTTCCACCCAACTGTTAACCAAGGGATCTTGAAATTCCTCGGATTCGAACAAATCTTTAAAAACGTTTTGACTGGACTTCCAATCGGTGGAGGTAAAGGTGGATCAGACTTTGATCCTAAAGGTAAAACTGATGCTGAAGTGATGCGCTTCTGCCAAAGCTTCATGACTGAATTGCAAAAATACATCGGACCATCTCTTGACGTACCTGCTGGTGATATCGGTGTTGGTGGACGTGAGATTGGTTACCTTTACGGTCAATACAAACGCCTTAACCAGTTTGATGCTGGTGTCTTGACTGGTAAACCTCTTGGATTTGGTGGTAGCTTGATTCGTCCAGAAGCAACTGGTTACGGTTTGGTTTACTACACTGAAGAAATGCTTAAAGCTAACGGCAACAGCTTTGCTGGTAAGAAAGTTGTGATTTCAGGTTCTGGTAACGTAGCTCAATACGCTCTTCAAAAAGCAACTGAACTTGGTGCAACTGTTATCTCTGTATCTGACTCAAATGGTTATGTCATCGATGAAAATGGTATCGACTTTGACCTTCTTACAGACGTTAAAGAAAAACGCCGTGCTCGTTTGACTGAGTACGCTGCAGAAAAACCAACTGCTACTTACTATGAAGGTTCTGTATGGACTTACACTGGAAACTACGATATCGCTCTTCCATGTGCGACTCAAAATGAGATCAATGGTGAAGCTGCTAAACGCTTGGTTGCTCAAGGAGTTATCTGTGTATCTGAAGGAGCTAACATGCCTAGCGACCTTGAAGCTATCAAAGTCTACAAGGAAAATGGAATCCTTTACGGACCTGCCAAAGCTGCTAATGCTGGTGGTGTAGCTGTATCTGCTCTTGAAATGAGCCAAAACAGCCTTCGCCTTTCATGGACACGTGAAGAAGTTGACGGTCGTTTGAAAGATATCATGACTAACATCTTCAACACAGCTAAAACAACTGCAGAAACTTACGGTCTTGGAACTGACTACCTTGCAGGTGCAAATATCGCAGCCTTTGAAAATGTAGCAAACGCTATGATTGCACAAGGGATTGTGTAAGATAAATCAACACAAAAATCCTCAATCACTTCGATTGGGGATTTTTATTTTGGTTTTAAAAAGAGCTCTCTTAATTTTTTAGTGAACTTAAAATTAAGAGTTATTTTACGATAACTAAGGAAAAAGAAAGACATTCGACAATTTCATTTGTTACTTTATCAATGTTTATATCTTCTTTGTCATTTATAATCATAGGAACAATATAAGAAAGACTTAAAGCTAAAATATAGCGAACGATCCTTTCATTTGACCAATCTCGGATAACACCATTTTCTTTAAATTGATTCAAAACAGGACTAATCGGATTAATGATAGAGTGTACAATAATATTTCCTAACTCTTCAGAAATAGCTTTATCAATAAGTGAACGACTCAAAAGAATTTTAACTTGCATTTTATTGTTATGAATAAAAATTAACCTATCCCGAACGATGCTTCTTAGAAAAAGTGAAAAAGATTTTTGCTCTATTGTAAATCTCTTATCTGAAAAATCAGCAATCACTTCTGGAATAACTTGCTCTAGAAATGTAGATAAAATAGCATCTAGGATACCTTCCTTGGTTTTAAAATAACTAAAAACGGTTCCTTCTGAGACTCCAGCGTGTTCAGCAATAAGATGAGAAGTTGTATTTTCAAAACCAATCTCTGAAAATAATTTTAAACTTGACATTAATACTTGACGTTGTTTTAAACTTAAGCTACTGGATTTTAATGTCTCTGCGAACTTATATTCTATAGTTTCCATTGCTAATTCCTCCCTATCTATTCTTTTATCTTGATAATTCTTTTACCACGAGTATGCCCTAATTTCAGACTATGATAAGCCTCTCTAACAGACTCCAGAGAAAAACTATACTCTTTCTCAATATTTATCTGAACTTTTCCATCTGAAACCATCTCCTCTAGAATTCTTAAATCATCATATGTAGAATGTCTTGGCCCAGTGAACTGAGCCCCTTTTATCATAACAAATGGTGAAGGTACTAAAGTTCCAATATCAGTTCCGTTCAATCCAAGATGGAAAGCTAATTTAACGTAATCGCCACCATAGCAATCCAAGAATTTTGTAATAGGTTTTGGAGCTACTGATAAAAGAGACTTTGGGATATCCTCTTCATAAGTTACTGGTATAGCTCCTAAAGACTCTAAATATTTTGCATTATTCTTACTCGCAATACCAATAACAGTTGCGCCCTTAGCAACCGCATACTGTACTGCAATGCTACCAATGCCACCTGAAGCTGCTGAAATAACTACAACATCTTTTGAATTTAAATGAATTCTTCTAAAAGCACCTCCGACCGTTAAAGAGGCTACCCCCATAGTAGCAGCATGATTCATGTCAATCTTATCTGGTTTCAATGCGATTTCCGATTCATAAACATAAATTTCTGTTGCTAACGCACCCCTCTTAGTACCAAGTCCAGGATCACTTATTATTGTTCCAAAAACCTTGTCACCTACTGAAAAACGGCTCACTTGTTCACCAATTTCCGTTATAACACCAGAAAAATCCCTAGCGACACCTCTTGGAAATAAAGATGATTTTGATTCAAACCAACGACTTGGTTGTTTTAATTTTGTTAAGAAAGTCAAAAAACGAAGTGGCTTTGCCCCCTCGAAAGTTTTATAATCAATAGGATTTAAACCAACAGCAAATACTGCTACCCTAACTTGATTCATTTTTAATGGTTCAGATGTAATATTTACTAAATCTAGAACTTTCTCATCACCAAAACGATTATACTGTATTTCTTTAATAACCATTATCTAATTTTCCTAATTCCTAACGAATTGAGTGAGTACTCAATTAATTTTTTATATATTATACGCTTATTCTTCAAAGAAATCAACTGCTCTATGATTTTTAAACAAAAAGACCTATCCGAATGGATAGATCTTTATTTTCTTACAATTTACCTGCTACTGCATCCAAGAGTTCTTGGATTTTCGCTTGGTTGCTTCCTCCTGCCATGGCCATGTCTGGTTTACCACCACCACGTCCATCGACGATTGGAGCTAATTCTTTGATCACATTACCTGCGTGTACCTCTTTTGTCTTGCTGGCTACAAGGACATTCACTTTGTCACCGATGGCTACGACAAGAACAAGGACATCAGAGTAGTCTTTTTGTTTCCAGTTATCCGCAAAGGTACGAAGCGCACCTGCATCTGATACAGAAACTTGGCTGGCAATGTAACGGTGACCGTTTGCTTCTTGAACATTCTTGAAGACATCACCTGCCGCCGCTGCTGCCGCTTTTTCCTTCAATTCTGCATTTTCTTTTTGCAATTGACGGAGTTGTTCTTGAAGTCCTTCAACTTTGTGAGGTACTTCTTTGAGTTGAGGAGCTTTCAAGGTTGCTGCGACTGCTTTCAGTGCATCTTCTTGGTCACGATAAGCTTCAAAGGCCTCTTTACCAGTCACTGCCAAGATACGACGAGTTCCTGATCCGATACCTTCTTCTTTGACAATCTTAAAGAGACCAATTTCAGAAGTATTGCCAACGTGGGTACCACCACAAAGCTCCACTGAGTAGTCACCGATAGTGACAACACGAACTTCTTTACCGTATTTCTCACCAAAGAGGGCCATAGCTCCCATTTCTTTAGCTGTGTCAATATCAGTCTCAACTGTTTCCACTGCGATGGCTTCCCAAATCTTCTCATTGACTTGTTGCTCAATAGCACGCAATTCTCCTGGAGTCACGGCTTGGAAGTGAGTGAAGTCAAAGCGAAGGAATTCTACTTCATTAAGTGAACCTGCTTGAGTAGCATGGTGGCCAAGGATATTATGAAGAGCTGCATGAAGCAGGTGAGTGGCTGTGTGGTTCTTCATGACACGATGACGACGATTGCTATCGATGGCCAAAGTGTATTCTTGGTTCAAAGCAAGAGGAGCAAGAACTTCAACGGTGTGCAATGCTTGTCCGTTTGGTGCTTTTTGAACGTCTGTTACAGTCGCTACAACATTTCCTGCAGCATCCAAGATTTGACCATGATCCGAAACTTGTCCACCCATTTCAGCGTAGAATGGTGTTTCTGCAAAGATAAGTGACGCAGTTCCTTCTGATACAGCTTCTACTTCAGCATTGTCAGCTACGATAGCCACCAACTTAGAAGACAATTGGCTAGCATTGTAGTTGAAGACACTTTCTACAGTGATGTTTTGAAGGGTTTCATTTTGCATACCCATAGATCCACCTTTAACAGCAGAGGCACGCGCACGTTCTTGTTGTTCCTTCATGGCTGCTTCAAAACCTTCACGATCAACTGTCATTCCAGCTTCTTCAGCGATTTCTTCTGTCAATTCCACTGGGAATCCATAAGTGTCGTAGAGTTTAAAGACATCTTGTCCAGCGATAACCGTTTGGCCTTTTTCTTTCAAGTCTGCTACGATACCTTGGGCAAAGTGCTGACCTGAGTGAAGGGTACGGGCAAATGACTCTTCTTCGCTCTTCACAATTTTTTCAATAAAGTCACGTTTTTCAAGAACTTCTGGGTAGTAGCTTTCCATGATTTTTCCAACAGTTGGAACAAGTTTGTAAAGGAAAGGCTCATTGATACCCAATTTTTGACCATGCATAGAGGCACGGCGGAGAAGACGACGGAGTACATAACCACGACCTTCATTTCCAGGAAGGGCACCATCACCGATAGCGAATGAAAGAGAACGAATATGGTCCGCAATAACCTTGAAGCTCATATTGTCGCCATCTTGGTCGTAGACCTTACCAGACAACTTCTCAACTTCACGGATAATTGGCATGAAGAGGTCTGTTTCAAAGTTGGTCTTCGCACCTTGGATCACTGCTACCAAACGCTCTAAACCAGCGCCCGTATCAATGTTTTTGTGTGGCAATTCTTTGTACTCGCTACGAGGAACAGCAGGGTCAGCGTTAAATTGTGACAATACAATGTTCCAGATTTCGATATAACGGTCGTTTTCGATATCTTCTGCAAGAAGACGAAGACCGATATTTTCTGGGTCAAAAGCTTCTCCACGGTCGAAGAAGATTTCTGTATCAGGTCCAGAAGGTCCCGCACCGATTTCCCAGAAGTTGTCTTCAATTGGGATCAAATGACTTGGATCTACTCCCACTTCAATCCAGCGGTTGTATGAATCCTTGTCATCTGGATAATAAGTCATGTAAAGTTTGTCTTTCGGGAAGTCAAACCACTCAGGACTTGTCAAAAGCTCATATGCCCATGTAATTGCTTCGTCACGGAAGTAATCCCCAATTGAGAAGTTCCCCAACATTTCAAACATAGTATGGTGACGGGCAGTCTTACCTACGTTTTCGATATCGTTGGTACGGATAGCCTTTTGAGCATTGGTAATACGTGGATTTTCAGGAATGATGGTTCCATCAAAGTATTTTTTAAGAGTGGCAACCCCTGAGTTGATCCACAAAAGTGTTGGGTCGTTTACTGGAACCAAGCTAACGGATGGTTCTACTGAGTGGCCTTTTGTAGCCCAGAAATCAAGCCACATTTGGCGGACTTGTGCACTAGATAATTGTTTCATATATATCTCCTTTTTACTAATTTGATTGGCTTTCTAGCATTTCCACATAGTCGATAGCGACACAGAGGGAAATGACTAGGTCTGCATAAGATTCGTCATAGACGGTTACGGTATAGGTAGAGGTTAAATGGAAAAGTTCCTTGGTAATCTCAGCAATCACTTGGTCACGATCATCCAGCAATTTAAAATTCAAATCCCAGACATTTCCTTCGATACGAAGACCGAGATTATCAAACTCATACTTATCTCTGAAGAAAGTCAACTTCTTTCGGATATAAAAATGATCACCGTTACTCAGTTGAATTTCAAAACGAGGTAGGAAAGTTAAGACTTCCTTACTAATCTCACTGACCTGTTCACCAGCAACATCATAGATGGTAAAGGTTTTAGGAATCTTAAAAAATGAACCTTCAACCTGATAGGCGACATTGCCCAACTCATCCTTGATATCAAAACGTTCACCACCTAGGCGAAATTTTTGTTTGACAAGAAATCTTCTCATAAGCACCTCCAAAAATAAAAGACAAATCCATATCACGAAGGGCGAAAAACCGCGGTACCACCTTCATTCAATGAACTTGTCATTCTTTCGTTCTTATGCAATTGTTGGATTGAGTAGCATGACTTTCTATCTTAGATGGCTCGCAGCACCGCCAATTCTCTGAACTAAGATGGAGAGAAAATCAATTCTCAACTTTCTTATTATATCGTTTTTTTAAGTCTGCGTCAACTGGAAATAATCCTCATTTAAATAACCAACTCCCTATATCTCTGGTTAATTTTTCAGGATATATTTTTTCTTACTGCCATTTTTCTTTTTATCCCAACTTTTATTCCAAGTTTTCGAATTGCTATACATAAATACGAAAATATTTGCAAATATAAAGTAACCTATCACCAAATGTATGGAATCAGTTGTTAGGTATTGTCGATCCAAGCCATCCTTTAAATGGAATAGTATAATTGTTTCGTTAACAATCAAAAAGGTTGGCCAATAACTTTTTTTGAAAAAAGTAGACATTTTCATGATTTGTTACCGCTTTCTATTATTATAAACTTAGTATACTACTAGGCTATAAAATAAGCAAATAGGATAGTAAAAATATACAGCTATACAACTATTCAAAAAACGAACCAGTTTGACTGATTCGTTCTTTTTGTTTATTCCTACTTACGATACATCTTGAATTGTAGGAAGAGGTCACTATATTTTCCAGTCCATTTATGGTCAAATTTCTCATAAACTTCTAGATGTTTCATAGTATCTGCATCTGGATAAAAGGACTTGTCCTCTTTTGTCTCCTCAGGGAGCATTTCCTTAGCAGCATTATTTGGTGTTGAATAACCGACATACTCTGCGTTCTTAAGAGCATTGTCAGGTTTCAACATAAAGTTAATGAAGGCATAGGCAGCATCCTGGTTTTTGACAGTCTTAGGAATGACCATATTGTCAAACCAGAGATTACTTGCCTCTGTCGGTACGACATAGCGGAGATTTTCATTTTTCTCCAGCATTTGGCTGGCTTCTCCTGAGAAAGTCACACCGATGGCAGCATTGTTCTGAATCATGTAACCCTTCATCTCATCGGCAACGATGGCCTTGATGTTAGGCGTTAGCTTGTAGAGTTTGTCTACTGTCTCTTCTAATTGTTCAGGATCTTTGGAGTTCAGACTGTATCCTAGAGAGTTAAGACCTAGTCCAAGTACCTCACGCGCCCCATCAAAGAGCATAACGGAGTTCTTATACTCTGGCTTCCAAAGGTCGTCCCAATGTTCAGGCGCTTCTTCCACCATAGTCTCATTGTAGACGATTCCCAAGGTCCCCCAGAAGTATGGGATAGAGTACTGGTTGTTGGGATCAAAGGACTGGTTGAGAAATTCAGAACCGATATTCTCAATGCCCTCAATCTTGCTATAATCCAGTGAAACTAGAAGGTCTTCATCCTTCATCTTGTTTATCATGTACTCACTTGGGATGGCAATATCATAGGTTGTCCCACCCTGCTTGATTTTCGTGTACATGGCTTCGTTGGAGTCAAAGGTCTCATACTGGACTTGGATTCCTGTTTCTTCTGTAAATTTCTCGAGAAGTTCAGGGGCGATATAGTCTCCCCAGTTGTAGATAACCAATTTTTGACTATCACGGCTATTGATTTTACTGTCAAGATGATAAGAAATTCCCCACAAAACAAGGATAATCGCTAGAATTCCTGCTAAAAATGAATAGAGTCGTTTCATGCTTGCTCCTCCTTCTCACGTGAAATGAAGTAATATCCGACAACTAGGATAATACTAAAGAGAAAGACCAAGGCTGAAAGAGCATTAATTTCTAGAGAAATTCCCTTACGAGCTCTAGAGTAGATCTCAACTGACAAGGTTGAAAAACCATTTCCCGTTACAAAGAAGGTCACGGCAAAGTCATCTAAGGAATAGGTGAAAGCCATAAAGTAACCTGCGATGATAGACGGCGTTAAGTATGGGAGCATGATTTCCTTAAACATTTGGAACTGGCTAGCTCCAAGGTCATAGGCCGCATGAATCATATCTCCATTCATCTCTTTTAATCGAGGCAAGACCATAAGCACTACGATAGGAATGGAGAAGGCCACGTGACTAGACAGAACAGTCAGAAAGCCAAGAGAAAACTTGAGTTGTGTAAAGAGAATCAAGAAGCTGGCACCAATCATAACATCTGGCGCAACCATCAAAATATTATTGAGCGATAAAAAGGCTTCTTGGTATTTTTTGCGTGATTGGTAGATATAGATAGCACCGAAAGTCCCAATAACAGTCGCAATCAAGGCTGATAGGAAGGCTAAGAAAAAGGTCTGAACCAAAATCAGCATGAGTCTCCCATCACCAAACATGGTTTCAAAGTGAGTCCAGCTAAAGCCTGTAAAGCTATTCATATCATCGCCTGCATTAAAGGCATAGCCGATCAAGTAAAAGATTGGCAAATAAAGGACAATAAAGACAAAGGCTAGGTAGAGATTGGCAATTTTTTTCATCGTTCTCTCCTTTCCTTAGTCACCCACATAGTGATAAACATGGTCAGGATAAGAACAACACCGATAGTTGAACCCATACCGTAGTTGTCATTGGTCAGGAAGTTTTGCTCGATAGCAGTCCCCAAAGTAATCACTCGATTCCCACCAATCAAACGAGTCAGCATGAAGAGACTCAAACTTGGGATAAAGACAGATTGAACGCCGCTTCGCACCCCATTCATAGACAGAGGGAAGATGACATGACGGAAGGTTTCCCACTTGGTCGCACCTAGATCATAGCTAGCATTAATGAGATTGTTATCCATATCGTCTAAGACATTGAAAATCGGCAAAATCATAAAGGGAAGCTCGATATAGCTTGCGACAAATATAAATGAGAAATCTGTAAAGAGCAACTGCTGAGAACCAATTCCGATAAATTCTAGGAATTGGTTGATAGAACCATTTTGACCAAAAATCCCGATAAAGGCGTAAGCCTTAAGGAGCAGGTTAATCCAGGTTGGCAAAATGATTAGCATGAGCCAGAGTTGACGGTGTTTGAGACGAGTCAAAAAGAGGGCTGTTGGATAGCTGATCAAGAGTGTCACTAGAGTCACAATCCCTGCATAAAGAACAGAGTTGAAGCTCATTTTAAGGTAGGTCAAGTTTTGTGACGCAAAGTAAGATTTATAGTTTTCTAAACTGAACTGACCTTCAATGTTGAAAAAGGATTGCCCAAAAATCAAGACCAAGGGTGCCAAAACAAAGAGTGCAATCCAAAGCATGTAGGGCACTACAAAGAGTTTAGAGGTTGTTTTCTTCATCTCTTTCCTCCTCGATAGCGTTAATCAAACCTGCTTCTTGCTCTTCGATTTCTACGTATTCCTCGATACGAGCATCGAACTCTTCTTCTGTTTCATTAAGACGCATGATGTGGATGTCTTCTGGTTCAAAGTCCAGACCGATTTCCTCCCCAACGATGGCCTTACGAGTCGAGTGGATCATCCATTCATTGCCAAGTTCATCATAGGCGATAATCTCATAGTGAACCCCACGGAAAAGCTGAGTATCAACCTTAACTTGAAGTTTTCCTTCTTCTGGAAGGGTAATGCGCAAGTCCTCTGGACGAATCACGACTTCGACTGGTTCATTTGGCTTCATCCCACCGTCAACCGCTTCAAAGCGTTTGCCATTGAACTCAACCAAGTAGTCCTCTATCATGGTACCTGGCAAGATATTTGACTCCCCGATGAAGGTTGCAACAAAGTGGTTGATGGGCTCATCGTAGATGTCAACGGGTGTTCCAGACTGAACAATCTCACCATCATTCATAACGAAAATCCAGTCACTCATGGCCAAGGCTTCTTCCTGATCATGGGTAACAAAGACAAAGGTAATGCCCAAGCGTTGTTGCAGTTCACGCAGTTCGTACTGCATGTCTGTTCGCAACTTCAAGTCCAAGGCTGACAAAGGTTCATCCAACAAGACCACACGAGGCTGGTTAATGATAGCACGGGCGATGGCCACACGCTGACGTTGTCCTCCAGATAGCTTACGGATTGAACGTTTTTCAAATCCTTCTAGCTGAACCATCTTGAGAACTTCTAATACACGTTTTTCGATTTCTTTTTTATCGACCTTACGCAATCGCAATGGAAAAGCAACATTTTCAAACACATTCATATGTGGGAACAAGGCATAAGACTGGAAGACCGTATGAACATCACGTTTATTGGTCGGGATGTCATTGATACGGACACCGTCTAGCATGATATCACCAGTTGTTGCATCCAGCAAACCTGCAATGATATTGAGGATGGTTGATTTACCAGATCCTGAGGCACCGAGAAGTGTATAGAACTTCCCTTCTTCCAACTCAAAGTTAATATCCTTGAGAACCTTGGTGTTGCTATCTTCAAAAACTTTAGAAACGTTTCTGAATTCGATAATTGGTTTTTTCAATTGGATAAATTCCTTCTTTTTCATAGATTAACAGATCAGGGCTCTGTCAGGCCGCTACTACCTCTTGCAGGGAGTTAGACCACCTGCATATATCTTCGCTACCGATAGGCTTTCACCCCCTTTACATTTCTAGTTAGTAGCAGCTAGGCTATTTCTACTATTTACTCATGTTCACCCAAGATACGAACTTCTCGCTCAAGAGTAACACCTGAGTGTTCTTTAACTTTTTCAATGACAGACTCGATCAATTCCTCATAGTCCTTAGCAGTTCCATCAGCAACATTAATCATAAAGCCTGCATGCTTTTCAGAAACTTCAACCCCACCGATACGATAACCTTTCAAGCCTGCTTCTGCAATCAATTGCCCTGCAAAATGATCCACTGGACGTTTAAAAACTGATCCACATGAAGGATACTCCAAAGGTTGCTTGAGTTCACGAAGATGAGTCAAGCGGTCCATCTCCTGTTTGATGACTTGGTGATTACCTGGAGCTAGGGCGAACTTAGCAGAAAGGACTACTGCCCCTGATGCTTGAATAGCTGAATGACGGTAACCAAAGTTCAAGTCTTTAGCAGACAAGGTTTCGATTTCACCTTCCTTAGTCAAGATTTGACAAGACTGGAGAACATGAGCAATCTCACCACCATAAGCGCCAGCATTCATAAAGACAGCACCACCGACGCTTCCTGGAATTCCACAAGCAAACTCAAAACCAGTCAAGCTATGACGGAGGGCAATACGAGTGGTTTCAATCAAGTTAGCTCCAGCTTCAGCCTCAATGGTGTAGCCATCAACAGAAACATTATTAAGCTTGTCACACATGATTACAAAGCCACGGACTCCACCCTCACGAACGATAATATTACTTGCATTTCCAAGAACCATCCAAGGAATCTTTTCCTGATTGGCAAACTTGACCACACGAGCCATCTCATAGCGATTGCGTGGAAAAACTAAATAATCTGCCTTTCCTCCAACTTTTGTATAAGTATAGGATTTTAAAGGTTCGTCGAAACGAATATCGATTCCTTCTAGGGTTTCTTTTAATTTATCTGATACAGTCATTTTTCTAATCCTTTTATGAAATTCATTCCATTATACCATTTTTAGCCATTTTTTTCGATGATTATGTCACCTTTTACCAGAGGCAATATAAAAAAGAGGCTAGGCCTCCTTGATATTACTGCTTCTTGTAAAAGATTGATTTTGTTAGGAAAACGAAAGCCAAAACTTCTACTGCTAAGATTCCCTCTACCACCAGAGGATTTGAAATCCAGCCAACTTGAGATAGGCTCGGTGCCAGATCAAATAAAGCATGCAGACCGTAAGCTGCTAGTAGATAAATCCATTTTTTTTGGCGAACAGCTTGGAAAACCCAGAAGGTCAAACCGACTTGAAGAAGCAAGGCTAGGATTCGCTCAAGTCCCAAAAGGTAAATCTGCCATGCTGCTAGATTGTTAATCGTAGCAAGCGTGCTTTCAGGCAAGAGTTGCATGATGTTTGGATTTTGAGATTCTACTGCTGAAAAGAGGATGAAGAGATTGAGTAAACTTGCAATCCCGATATAGATCATTTCTAGCCCACCATGACCAAGACCATAGGCGAGGGCATCTGAATCTTCCATCTCTCTTTTTTTGTTCAACCATTTGAAAAAGATTAGTCGAGCTGTTTCTTCAAACAAAGCAGCCATACAGATCCCGTAAATCACATATAGAAGGGGATTTTCCGTCATGAGTGGAACTGTCCCATCCTTTTGTGGATGAAGAACCAAGAGATGAACGATTTTCTCCAAGACCTGAGATGAAGCAAAAAATGCAACTGCCCCAAGTCCCAAAACTGCAAAATTAATCTTGTATTTCTTTCTTGCGTACCAAACTGCTGCAATGAGGACGGCAAACAAGGCCACCATCGTTATTATTACATGAATTTTCATATTTGACTCCTTTTATTCTGACTTATCGATATCTTTTTTCATCTCGTCAACATTAAACTTAGCAAATAGATATTGACGATCCTGAACAGGAAAACGTTGATCCAACTGGTCAACTGCACCCACTTCTACAATACCTTCCTTGATGACAAAGTCCATAACGTGGCCACCAAAGGTTAGGTCATCTGAGATAAAGTGTAGATGGTAACCAGCAACACTAACTCCATGGAAAATTTCAGGTGTCCAAAAACCGACGATGGTTCCTGAAACATTTTCGCGACTATACTCTGGCTGATGCGTTGCTACTTCTGCAAACTTAGTTTCAGAGGTTGACTTAGGAATCATGCGCACATGCATGTGTTTAAAATCACCATGAATCTTGATGGAACGGAAAAGATTCTCTCCATCATAATAGGACTCAATACGTTTTTCAAGTTCCTGATCAGTCATTTCAAAACGCTGACGGAAAATAACTTCTGCCTGGTGGGGTACAACTGCTGCATAGGGGATCAAAGCATCTGGTGAAACTTCCACAATTTCAGGTTTCTCACCTGATCCCTTAGCCTGATAAGCTTTCCCATTTAAGACAATCAATTCTCCATCGATAGAGTCCAGCGTCCCTAAACCTAAATCACCATGTTGCAGCAATTCACCAACGGTCATGGTTCCACCGTAAAGTCCCGCCATCAAGGCTCCCAAAGTATTATATTGGAATAATTTAACTGGTTCTTGCACCTTCATCATCTCACTCTTCTTTGAAAATTTTACTTACTAAGTATATCACATTTCTGATTAGAATTGAATGCTAGACTGCCTTTTAATATTCAATGAAAATCAAAGAGCAAACTAGGAAACTAGCCGCAAGTTGCTCAAAACACTGTTTTGAGGTTGTGGATAGAACTGACGAAGTCAGTAACATATATACGGCAAGGCGACGTTGACGCGGTTTGAAGAGATTTTCGAAGAGTATAACATTGCCAAACTTCTAAAAAAAAGGTACAATGTAACAAAATCATGAGAGGTCTGGGATGAAGCAAGAAAGCAAGTATGAACAAGTCGTTCACTATCTAAAAAATGAGATAGAATCAGGTAGATTTCCCACTGGAAGTCGCCTACCATCTATCCGAAAACTCAGTCAAGATTTTCACTGTAGCAAAGACACCATACAGCGCGCACTCTTAGAACTCCGATACGAGAAATATATCTACTCAAAACCTCAAAGTGGTTATTATGTATTGGAGCAACAAACCAGTCATGAAGATTTAATTATCTCAGTTAACGATGAACACGCAGCAGCCTATGATGATTTTCGTCTGTGCGTCAATGAGAGCTTGATTGGGCGAGAAAATTATCTCTACAACTACTATGAACACCAAGAGGGTTTAGAAGAATTACGAAAGTCTGTTCAGACATTACTCTTTGATCAAGCGATTTATAGTAAGGCAGACCAGTTGGTCATGACGTCTGGAACCCAACAAGCACTGTTTATTCTTTCTCAGATCGATTTTCCAGGTCAAGCTCAGGAAATACTGGTCGAACAACCGACCTATCATCGAATGAACCAGCTGCTACTAGCTCAAAATCTTCCCTTTCAAACCATTGAACGTCGAGTGGACGGCATTGACCTGAAAGAACTTGAGGAACAGTTTAAAAGCGGAAAGATTAAGTTCTTCTATACCATTCCACGTTTCCACTATCCTCTGGGCCATTCTTATTCTGAAGAGGAAAAACTTGCTATCCTTGACTTAACTGCAAAATATCAGATTTATATCGTTGAGGATGACTACCTGGGTGACTTGGATCCTAAAATGGGACAAACCTTTCATTATCTGGACCAACATGATTTGGTCATCTATATCAAGTCCTTTTCTACGAGTCTATTTCCTGCCCTCCGGATTACTGCCCTTCTTCTTCCTAATGCGATCAAGGAAGCTTTTGTAACCTATAAAAACATTCTCGACTATGACAACAACCTTATCATGCAAAAGGCCCTGTCACTCTATATTGATAGTCAACTCTTTGAAAAAAACAGACTAGCACGACTGGCACTGCAAGAAAAAAGTCAGGAGCACATCCAACAACTCTTACAAAGCTATCCCATTTCCCTACCGAGCTATCCACTTCATGATGGGCTTTTGCTTGATCTCAGGAACTATTCTAGCATCGCTAGTCTTAAACACAGTCCTCTAGAACTCGACTTCTTTGAATCTTCCTATCTAGCGAACTGCCCTTATCACTTTGCAAAAGTTCCTTTAGAAAATATTGAAGAAACACTAAGCTATTTAAAAACAGAGCTGGACTGAAATCCAACTCTGTTATTTTTTATTGTTCTACTTCTGTTAGTTTAGCAGCTTTTTCAAGATAAGTTTGGTAAGTTCCGTCATCTTTCAGTTTTTGGATGACCTTATCAACCACTTCCTTCAAATCTGAGTTACCTTTTTTGATAGCTACAGCATTTGCTTCGCCTTCTTTCATAGTCAAGCTTACTGTAGCTACTGCCAAATCTGAGTTCTTAGCAGCATAGCTTAGAGCAACTGGTTCATCCATATGAACAGCATCAACTTTACCAGATTGGAGCTCGTTGACTGCTTCTCCCATGTTTGTCAAAGAAGTCAACTGTGCCTTTGGAAGTTGCTCTTTAACCATAGATTCAGGAACAGTTCCTTTCTGAGCTGCAATATTAGCACTTGCTAGAGAATCCAAATCCTTGTATTTTTCAAGATCTGATTTTCTGATAAGGAAGCTAATTTTATTTTCATAGTAAGGGATTGAGAAATCAAAGACTTCTTGTCTTTCTTCAGTTGCACTGATTCCCGCAATTGCTAAGTCTGCTTTTCCTGTTTGAAGACTGGTCAAGACATTATCAAAACTCATACTTGAAATTTCCAATTTCACTCCAAGTTCATCAGCGATTGCTTGCGCCATGTCAATATCCGCACCTACGACTTGGTTTTTACCATCCACAAGTGCTTGAAACTCAAAGGGTGCATAGTCGGGACTAGTTGCGACCACTAATTTTCCTTTTTGCTTGATGGCCTCCACTGCAGACTGCGAGCTTGAGCTAGACGATTGGCAAGCTACCAATAAGAAGCTTGCAAGAAAACTACATAAGATAAATATCCATTTTTTAAAATTCATAAATAAACAACCTCTCTGTTAATTTTGTATAATTATAACTTATTCAGAAATACTTGTCAAGTTTTTCTTGCATTTTCATAAAATATAATTAAAAAATATAGAAATTCAGTAGTTAGTTTATCTATCTATTGGGAACTTGTTTTCAAAAAAATCATTTATCATATCTCGATGTTGCTGGTTTACAATTGTGATATTTTGTATGTCCCTATGTTCAAAAAATCCTAATTCTAAAGTTTCGTCACTCGTAAAAACATTTGTAGAGATAGAAGTTTCAGATGCAACTAAATACAAAATTGTAAGAACTTGAGCCTCATCACCATTTGGATAACTATCTGAATATTTTGTATAAACATTTAAAAGTTTTTTCACTGTCACTTTCAGTCCAGTTTCTTCGTAAAACTCTCGAACTAACGCTTCTACAGCCGATTCGCCTAATTCAATAGCTCCGCCTGGTAATCCCCAAGTTCCTTTATCTGCTCGTTTTTGTAATAATATTTTTCCTGATTGACTTAATATTCCACATGTGAAATTTAAAATAATTTTATCTTTTCCAACTTTTTTTCTTATATTCTGTATGTAGTTCATTATTCACCTCTGACAAAGTAAATTATCTATACAATGAAAGCTTACTCTAGTAAAAAGTAAGCTTTCACAATAATTTTAGCATTTGAATACTTTATAATTCTACAATCTTACCTGTTTCAAAGTAAACAACCCATTCACAGATATTCTTTGCATAGTCACCGATGCGTTCCAAGTAAGAAATAACTTGGAAATAATCACGTCCTGTGACGATAGCTTCTGGATGTTTTTTGATTTCCTCTGTAGCTAGGTCTCGAATGTTATCAAAGTAATGGTTGATATTTTCATCCATGGTTGCAACTTCATAGGCTTGATCCACAGAACCATTCAAATAAAGTTCTAAAGCGGCTTCAACAAAGTTTTTTACTTCACGACCCATTTTTTTAATTTCTTCTTCAACTGCAGGGATACGCTGCTCACCCTTCATACGAATCGTTGCTTTTGCGATAGATACAGCATGGTCCCCCATACGTTCTAAGTCTGACACAGCTTTTAGAACTGTTAAAACTGTACGTAAGTCTTGTGAAACTGGCTGTTGTAGGGCAATCATTTCAAATGATTTCTTTTCAAGTTTCACTTCGTATTCGTTTACTTCTGCATCTTCCTCAATGACTTCTTTAGCCATGTCACGGTCATGCGTTACAAAAGCACGTACGGTACGATTGATTTGGGAAAGAACTTCTTGTCCCATAGCATAAAACTGATTATGCAATTTCTCTAAATCTTCTTCAAATTGAGATCGTAACATCTTCTCACTCCTTATCCAAATTTACCTGAAATGTAGTCCTCTGTCTCCTTATGTTGAGGATAGAGGAACATATCCTTGGTATCGTTAAATTCAATCAAATCTCCATTGAGGAAAAATCCTGTCTTATCAGAGATTCGAGATGCTTGCTGCATAGAACGAGTGACCAAGAGCATGGTGTACTTGTCTTTTAGACCATACAAGGTTTCCTCAATCTTACCAGCAGAAATAGGGTCCAAGGCTGAAGTTGGTTCATCCAAGAGAATGATTTTAGGGCTAGTCGCCAATACACGTGCCACACAAACACGTTGCTGTTGCCCACCTGAAAGACCAATGGCAGAGTCATGCAAACGGTCTTTGACTTCATCCCAGATTGAAGCACGTTGTAAAGCCTTCTCCACTGCTTCATCTAAGACCTGCTTATCCTTTTCTCCATTTATGCGAAGGCCATAAACGACATTTTCATAGATAGACATAGGAAAAGGATTGGGTTGTTGGAATACCATTCCAATTTCCTTACGCAATTCAACTGTATCGGTACGGGGGCTATAGATGTTGTGACCGTTATAAACCACTGATCCAGTTGTCGTCACTTCAGGATTAAGGTCACCCATTCGGTTAATAGCCTTTAGAAGTGTTGATTTCCCAGATCCAGACGGACCGATAAGGGCCGTAATTTCCTTGGGTTGGAATGATAAGGAAACACTATTCAAGGCCTTCTTTTTATTGTAATAGACTGACAGGTCTGAAACCTGCAAAATCGGTTCTGTCATACTGTTCCCTTTCTAACCAAAGTGTCCAGTTACATAGTCATTAGTAGACTGTAGCTTAGCATTTTGGAAAATATTAGCAGTCTTATCATACTCAATCAAGTCACCCAAGTAGAAAAATCCTGTATAATCACTGGCACGCGCAGCCTGTTGCATACTGTGGGTTACGATGATAATGGTAAAATCCTTCTTCAACTCCAACATGGTTTCCTCAAGTTGAGCTGTCGCAATCGGATCTAAAGCTGATGCCGGTTCATCCATCAAGAGAATATCTGGTTTTACAGAAATAGCACGGGCAATGCAGAGACGTTGCTGCTGACCACCTGAAAGCATCAAGGCAGACTTATGGAGGTCGTCTTTTACCTGATCCCAGAGGGCAGCCTGACGAAGTGATGTTTCTACAATTTCATCTAGGACTTTCTTGTCCTTTACACCTGCACGTTCATGTGCAAAGGTGATGTTGCGATAGATTGATTTAGCAAATGGATTTGGACGTTGGAAGACCATTCCGATATGTTTACGCATTTCATAAACATTGATTTCTGGACGGTTAACGTCAATACCTCGATAGAGAATCTGCCCTGTAACCTTGGCAATATCAATGGTATCATTCATACGATTGAGACTGCGTAGATAGGTTGATTTCCCTGATCCAGACGGACCAATCAAGGCCGTAATTTTATTTTTTTCGAATTGCATATCCACGCCCTTAATGGATTCATTTTTACCGTAGTAAACATGTAAATCCTTAGTAGAGAGGGCCACTTTTTCTTCTGGAAAGGTAATGATATGCTTTTCATCCCAATTATATTTTGACATGGCTTCTCCTTTAGGCAGCGGTTAATTTCTTGTGTAGGTAGCTTCCGAGTTTGCGAGCTCCAAAATTAAAGATTAAGATAAAGATTAGGAGCACCGCAGCAGAACCTGCTGAAACAAGTGTTCCATCAGGAATAGTTCCTTCACTGTTGACTTTCCAGATATGAACAGCCAAGGTTTCTGCTTGACGGAAGATTGAGATTGGACTGGTTACGCTGAGGACATTCCAGTTTGACCAGTCAAGAGCTGGAGCTGATTGTCCTGCCGTATAGATAAGAGCCGCAGCTTCACCAAAGATACGACCTGATGCAAGGACAATACCTGTTACAATACCTGGTAGGGCTTCGGGGATAACGACATGAAGAACTGTTTCCCAACGAGAAAGTCCAAGTGCTAAACCAGCTTCACGTTGCGTATGGTGAACGTGTTTCAAGCTGTCTTCAACATTACGTGTCATCTGTGGAAGGTTAAAGACGGTCAAAGCCAAGGCACCAGAAATAATTGAAAATCCATACTCAAACTGAACGACAAAGATGAGGTAACCAAAGAGACCAACAACGACTGATGGTAGAGAAGACAAAATCTCAATACAGGTACGAACGAAGTTGGTAACACGACCTTTTTTGGCATACTCAGCCAAGTAAATTCCAGCACCCATGGATAATGGTACAGAAATGAATAAGGTGATGACCAAAAGGAAGAAGGAATTATAAAGCTGAATTCCAATACCTCCACCTGCTTGGTAAGAAGATGATTTTCCAGTCAAGAAGGACCAAGAAACATGAGGTAAGCCTCGAACCAAGATATAGAGAATCAAGGAAGCAAGAATGGTCACAATGATTCCTGCGATGGTATAGAGGACAGCTGTTGCAAGTTTATCTAATTTCTTAGCGTGCATAGTTTTTCTTTCCTCTTTCTTTCGTAATCAATTTAATCACACTGTTAAAGGCCAAACTCATCAAGAGCAATACTAAGGCCAGTGACCAAAGAACATTATTATCAACAGTTCCCATAACGGTATTACCAATTCCCATGGTCAATACAGATGTTAAAGTCGCTGCTGGTGTCGTCAATGAAGTTGGAACAACTGCTGAGTTACCAACAACCATCTGAATTGCAAGGGCTTCACCAAAAGCACGCGCCATCCCGAAAACCACTGCTGTAAAAATACCTGAACGAGCAGCCTTCAAGGTTACACGCCAGATGGTTTGCCAACGAGTTGCTCCCATGGCTAAACTAGCTTCACGATAGTGACGAGGAACTGCACGTAAGCTATCAGTTGTCATAAAAGTTACAGTGGGCAGAATCATAACAAAGAGAACGAAAATCCCTGATAAAATACCAAAACCTGTTCCACCAAAGACACTACGTACAAATGGTACAACGACCTGCAAACCGATAAATCCGTAAACTACCGAAGGAATCCCAACTAGAAGTTCGATAGCTGGTTGCAAAATCTTAGCCCCTTTTGGCGATACTTCTGTCATAAAGACTGCAGCACCAATTGCAAATGGTGTTGCGATAAGAGCTGATAGGATGGTAACGATAAAGGAACCTAAAATCATTGGAAGAGCACCAAATTGCTTACCTGAAGGGTTCCAAGTTGCACCAAAGAGAAAATCAAAGATATTCACACCATTGACAAAGAAGGTTGACAAACCTTTTTGGGCTACAAAGATTAAAATCATAGCCACAATGATAACAATCAAAGAGAGACAGGCAAAAGTCAGACTTTTCCCTAATTTCTCAAGACGAGAGTTCTTTGACGGAGAGAGCAATTTTTTAGATAATTCTTCTTGGTTCATTATTGACTCCCTTCTAGCGCTGTTACAGTCCCTGCAGCATCTTTTTCAACCTTCATTTCCTTGACAGAAATATAGCCCATTCCTTTAACGATTCCGTTCTGAACTTCGTCTGAAAGGACAAAGTTTAAGAATTCGGCAACCAATTCATTTGGCTCACCAAGTGTATACATATGTTCATAAGACCACAAAGGCCAATTATTCGTGGTTACATTCTCTGAAATTGGTTCATAACCATTGAGTTTGATTGTCCCAACAGAATCATCAACATAAGCAAATGCTAGGTAGGAAATAGCTCCAGGAGTTTGAGAAACGATTGATTTGACCATCCCGTTTGAATCTTGTTCCTGACTTTGCATTGCTGATTGACCATTCATGATCACACTATCAAAGGTTGCACGAGAACCTGAACTAGCCGCACGGTTGATTATAGAGATGGCTAAATCTTTCCCGCCGACTTCTTTCCAGTTGGTAATTTCTCCTGTGAAGATTTGTCGGAGTTGATCTGTCGTTAGATTATCAACATCTACTTCTTTATTGATAATAACAGCCAAACCTGCAACAGCTACCTTATGATCGACCAAGGCTGAAGCATCAATACCGTCTTTTTCCTCAGCAAATACATCCGAGTTTCCGACATCTACTGCTCCTGACTGAACCTGCGATAGTCCTGTACCAGAACCTCCACCTTGAACATTGACCGTTTTACCGATATGAGCTGATGCAAATTCATCTGCAGCCGCCTCGACTAAAGGTTGGAGGGCAGTTGACCCAACAGCCGTCATAGACTCCCCACGATCAATCCAACTTGCACATCCTACTAGCGAACCAGCAAGTAAAAGAGTCGCAAGAGAGAGTGTGAGTTTTTTAAATTTTTTCACTATTTGTCTCCTTGAAAATAATGATGAATAGCTTGGAATTTCGCCCTATTTTTCTATGTTTTATGCAAAAAATCCATACTTCCACTATAACATAGAATACTGATTTTGACTAGTTTTTCACCTTAAACCTCAAGCCCTTAGGGAAATAATTCTTCAATGTATTTCCTGTCACTTTTGCAAAACCTAAACCATTTCCAGCAACCAAAACTTGGTACCAGCCATTTGGCAAAGTTTCAGATAATTGAACTGTTTCACCAGCTACATACTTGACAAAGTCCTCTTGATGAATTTCAATTCCTTGATTGACTAGACTTGGTTTCAAAGCTAGGCCAAGTGCAAAACTTGGTTCAAAACGTTTTTTCTTAAAGGTTCCAAGATGAAGTCCGTTTCGAGCAATTCTTAGTTTTCCTAAATCTGGTAGACCTTCTGGCAATAAATACAGTTGGTCTCCAAAAACCTGTAGGACTCCAGCCAGTTTCTCTTTTAAATGTTTCTTCTCAAAATCCTGCCATAAGGAAATCTGTTCTCGAGAGAGGTTGGATTTAGAAGGCTTGAACTTAGAGACTTTATTTTCCCCTCGAAATTGTAAATGGGCAACAAACTGTCCTTCTCCCTTAAAGTGATGTGGATACATTCTAGCGGCTTCAGGTAAGTCAATCCCAGGGACCATTCCATTGATATGTTGAACTGGGATCAATTCAAAATCATAGTTATCCAGTAACCATTGGATAATTTCTTCATTTTCCTCTGGAGCCCAGGTACAGGTAGAATAGACCAAACGACCACCATCAGCCAACATGGTGACTGCATCCTCTAGAATTTCACGCTGTAAGTCAGCACATTGGCTTGGATATTCTACACTCCAATAATCCATAGCATCTGGCTGTTTTCGGAACATTCCTTCTCCAGAACATGGAGCATCTAGAACAATTAGGTCAAAATATCCCTTAAACACTTTAGCCAAACGATCGGCAGATTCATTGGTCACAACTACATTTGACGCTCCAAACCGTTCCATATTTTCAACCAAAATCTTTGCTCGCTTGCTAGAGATTTCATTGGAAACAAGAAGACCTTCGCCTGCAAGATAGGCTGCCAGTTGAGTGGATTTACCACCGGGAGCCGCTGCCAAGTCCAAGACCTTCATACCAGCCTTTGGTTGAGCTACTTGTGCAACCATTTGTGCAGCAGGTTCTTGGGAATAGACCAAGCCTGTTACATGCTCAGGTGATTTCCCTGAAACCTTGCCATAATAGCCCCAGGGTGTATTTGGAATAGTATCTGAAAAAGAAACTTGGCTTTCTTTTAAGGGATTGATGCGAAAGGCGGAAACTGCCTCATCATAAAAAGAGGCAAGAAAAGCTCTTGCCTCATCTCCCAATATTGCTTCATATTTTTTTACAAATCCTTCTGGAAATTGCATGTAAGTTTATTTCCTTTCGTAGATATAGGATTGAATTTCTGCCAACTTGTCTGTTGGAACCATCATAATTGGTTGTCGTGTCTGAAAATCCACCGGCTCTCCAGTTAAGGTTACAATCTGATAACCTAAACTTTTTCCAATGATACCAGCTGCAGCATAGTCCCAAGGTTGGAGATAGGTGATATAGGTCAATAGCTGACCAGATAATATTTTTGCAAAACTAATAGCCGCACTTCCATATATTCGTACGCCAAGTGAAGCATTAGCCAATTCTGCGACACCCCAGGCATTTGTTTCCAACATGCCAGCATTACTCGCAATTAGAAAATCTCGCAAGGGCTTATCTTTAAAATTAGGCAAGGGTTCTTCATTGAGACAGGCCTGAAAAGTACCTCCTCCATGATAACAATGACCTTTCATGACATCATAAATGATCCCAAACTGGCCCACACCGTTTTCAAAATACGCTACCATAATGGCGAAATCTTCACCTTGGGCGACAAAGTTGTTAGTACCATCAATGGGATCAATGACCCAAACAGATCCATATCCAACTGAAGCACGCAGACAGCCCTCTTCTGCACAAAATTGGTCATCAGGATAATGCGAACGAATCCTATCAACCAAAAAATTCTGAACTTCCTTGTCCAAACGAGTCACCAAGTCTGTAGGAGATGATTTTCTCTCAATATTCAATTCTTCCTGCATGTGAGCTAGAATATAGTCTCCTGCTTCCTTGACAATCTCTTTGGCAAACACAAATTTATTTTCCAAGCGAAATCTTCCCTTCCCCTTGTTCTTTGGCTAATTGGACAACTCGATAGAAGGAATAACCACTCGCAGATTCAAATTCACGGCCCAAGCGTTTCTCTTCACTCTTGCTTGGAACAACCGCTTTGAATCCCTTGTAGGAATCTAGTAGTTTCTTTGCTTCTACCTTAGTCTCATAGGCTGCTTCAACATCATTAAAAAAAGAAAGCACTGAAGCAAGTTCTTCAGTGCTCCACGACAAATCTAGTGGGTAACTATACTGTTTATTCATCTAATTAATACCAGCTCTCAATGTAGCTTCTTTCAGTTCTTGTTTACGGTAACTACGAGGGAGAAAAGCACGAATCTCATCTTCATTAAAACCGATTTGCATCCGCTTTGCATCAATAATAATCGGACGACGCAAAAGACTCGGATACTGCTCAATTAAATGAAGCAACTCCGATACTGAGATACTCTCTACATCAATATTCAATTTTTGAAAAATCTTTGAACGAGTCGAGATGATGTCATCAGTACCATTTTCGGTCAAGGAAAGAATGTGTTGCAGTTCTTTTCTCGTTAAAGGGCTGGTCATAATATTATGCTCTTGGAATGGCACTTTATGATTCTCGAGCCAGGCCTTTGCTTTACGACATGATGTACAACTCGGTGATAAAAATAGTGTAATCATGCTTTCCTCTTCTTTACATACTTTTCTATTCCT
The DNA here is from genome assembly GCF_047463635.1 of Streptococcus infantis. Lineage (GTDB taxonomy): Bacteria > Bacillota > Bacilli > Lactobacillales > Streptococcaceae > Streptococcus > Streptococcus infantis_W. The sequence continues at coordinate 4,736 of NZ_JASHDL010000003.1, read as the reverse complement.
ATTATACAAAAAAATAAAGCGCTTGACTAGTTATTTCCGTAAAAAAACCTACTTTTTCAAGAAAAATAGGTTTTTTAGAATCAAATGTGAATGTTTTGCTTAAATATAGGAATATTCATGTTACAAACGATAGTTTTTTCCTATATTTTATTTGGAATCAGTAATACTTTTCTTCACTTATCTATTTGTTTTTCTACTCTGTAGGTACAGAAATCCAAAAATCAATTCATACAAGCAGAAAAATAGAAGAAAGGCATGGAGGAAAAAGTCCTCTGGTAGGATAAGAATGACTGGATCTTTTGCTGGATCAAAAAGCCAAGTATCATCTCCCACAAAAAGAATTTGATGAAATAAGGTAAAGAATTGTTCAAAACCAATGAAGACACCAACTAAACCAAGAACCAAAGGTAGAGAAAGTATGATTAAGAGTGCTCTACGATAAAGTGGCAGAAAACCTTTCTGAATAACTTGCTTCCAAAAAAGATAGAAAATCGGTAGAGTTACTACTGCTACTCCTTGAGCAAGATGGAAAAGTCCCTTCACAACTGCAAAATGATGGATTCCAGAAGTAGATGAAGGAAAATCCAGCATTTCCAATACTTGACTCAATGGATTGGTCAAATAATCCATCAAAACATTAAAATTATGCTGGATGGTCTGAGGTTGCAGATGAACACGATTTGTCAAGTTTAACCAAGAAATCTCCAGAGGGTAAACCAACCATGCCAGGTAAATGGTCAATAAAATCGCAAGCGAGAGGAGAAAGAGAATACTTCCTACAAAAGTAAATTTAGTTTTCATCGAAATTCCACTCCGCTAAACTTGAGAGGACATGGGTTGGGGCGATTGGTAAATCCGCTACTTCTTCAGGTTTTGTAAATCCTGTCGTCACCAAAAGGCTAGGAATGCCATTGTCAATACCAGCTCGAATATCAGTAAGATAATTATCTCCCACCATGACAATTTCTTGGCGTTCAAGTCCTAGGTGTTCAACAGCCTTGTCCATAATAATCGCATTAGGTTTTCCAATATAAACTGGTTTTACACGAGTTGCTGCTTCAAGAAGAGTAATCAGTGAACCGGCACCAGGCAAAAGTCCACGTTCCGTTGGAATATTTAAATCAGGGTTGGTACCGATAAAATGAGCTCCTTTATGGATAGCTAGGGTTGCAGTAGCAAATTTTTCATAGTCTACTTGCCAGTCCAAGCCAACAACCACATAGGCTGGATTTTCTTTATCTTCGTCATACCCTGCTGCTTGGATGGCCTCCTTTAGGCCTGCTTCTCCGATGACATAGACTGTCTTTTCAAGTCCTAGGTCATTCATGTAATCAATTGTAGCTAAAGTTGCAGTATAGATCGTCGATACAGGCGTGTCAATGTTAAACTGATTGGCTAACATCTCTTGAACACTTTCAGGTGTACGAGTGGTGTTGTTTGTTACAAAAAGATAAGGAATCTCTCTTTTTTGTAACTCATGAACAAAAGCCTCTCCCGCAGGGATTCTATCTTTCCCCTTATAGATCGTTCCGTCTAAATCAATTAAATATCCTTTATAAGTCATATCTTTCTTTCTAATCTTTTTTAATTTCTTGCCAAGTTATCCTTGCCTGAGCATTGGTGTCACCATCACTTGTAATCTGGTGATGGCTTTCTAGTCCATTCAATTCATAACTAGAAGTAATCATTCCGCCTGGTCGAACTTCCTTAACATATTTAAGGTTAATTTTTTTAGGGATATGGTTAGTCAGGAAATCGGCTCCCATGACCTCAAAAATCCAATCTAGGTATTTGCTGTTATTGACGTGACCATTCATATCTAAGTCATAGAAACGAACGTGATAATCCTTGCTTATCGCTTCTTCCAGCTCTCTATATTTTGGCCCACGGACCAGTTTCTTAGAAAACTCAGATTGATAAGGGGCGACAATTTCTGCTACTACAGGATGAACCTTTCGACTCTCACGATCCATAAGGACAAAGGTAGCTGCCATATGAACGATCTCTTGACCAGCTCCATCGTAAATGATAAAGCGTCGGTAGCAAAAAAGACGATTATAAGTTAAAGTTTCTGTTTCAATGGTGATTTCATCAGCAAAACGAGGCAAACGAACCACATCGATATCATAATCTGTGATAATCCATACCAGATTATACTGCTCTAAAACATCCTTGTCACTTACTCCCAGCTCAATTGACTGCATACCAGATACCTGGAGGGACAACAAGATAAGGTCTGGTAGCTTGATATGGCCATTCATGTCAGCCATATCAAAAGGAATTTTCATCTTCATTTGATAAGTTAAGCCCATAATTTTACTCCAATATAAATCGTTCCGCTACTGTATCTCCTAAAAAGAGACCTCTCTTGGTCATGCGAACGCGGTTACCATCAAGCTGCACGAGACCTTGTTGAATCAAGTCTTTGACGATTTCTCCATACAGTTCCTGGAAAGACCGTCCAAATTTTTCTTCAAAGCGTGCCATGGAAACTCCTGACTTCTTGCGAAGGCCGAGAAACATCTCTTCTTCCATTTGCTCCCTTTGACTCAGGTGTTCCTCATTGATACGAGCACTTCCCTCTTCTACCGCCTTTAAATAATGGCGGATAGGACCATGATTTTTATAGCGAACACTATCTACATAGCCAGACGCACCTGCACCTATTCCATAATACTCGGCATTATCCCAGTACATGAGATTATGTCGACTTTCAAAGCCAGGCTTAGAAAAATTAGAAATTTCATAGTGCTCAAATCCAGCTCGTTCTAGTTCTGCAATGATATACTCAAACATCTCTGCTTCTAATTCTTCCTTAGGAAGTGGTAATTTCCCGCGTCTCATGCGATTCATAAAGACCGTATGATTTTCCAAAATCAAGCTATAGAGGCTCATATGAGGAATATCAAGGGAAATAGCCTTGGCAACATTATCCCTAACCTGGTCCATAGTCTGACCAGGAAGTGCGTAAATTAAGTCAATGGAAATATTATCAAAACCAGCAAGTTTGAGACGATCTATATTCTCATAAATATCCTTTTCCATATGACTACGCCCAATCTTTTTCAGCATTTTGTCATCAAAGGTCTGAACACCTAGTGATACACGATTAACTGCAGAATTTTTCAAAACAGCAATCTTATCAGCATCCAGGTCACCAGGATTAGCCTCAATGGTTAACTCTTTCAACATCGATAAGTCCAGATTTTTAGTCAATCCATCTAACAAAACTTCCAATTGAGAAGCAGACAAGGCTGTCGGTGTCCCACCACCAATATAGAGTGTACGCAATTTTCGAATATCATAAGAATGAAATTCTTGCAGTAGATGCTCTAGATAGCTGTCTACTGGCTGATTTTTAATAAAGACTTTTGAAAAGTCACAATAATAACAAATCTGTGTGCAAAACGGAATATGCACATAGGCTGATGTCGGTTTCTTATGCATAGTATTTATTATACCACAAAAGCGAACAATACTTAGAATTCCGTTTAACAAAATCCTAGCATTGTTCGCTTTCTTTATCTAAACATTCTTTTTATTTTATGACTAACACGATTCCCAGAACCAATCTAGTTTGTCTTTATAACACAAAAGAATGAATATTTATTTGACTAAATTTTTAGTCTTCTTTTTTCTTTCCCACAGCAAGTCCGAGACCACCTAGAATACCAAGAAGGCCTAGAGATGCAAGAGTCGCATTTGATTCAGTACCAGTATTTGGCAATACTTTTTGAGAATCATTTGGCTTAGCTTCATTAGTATCAGGTGTTACTGGCGCAACTGGTGTTTCTGGTGTTACCTTACCTGGTGTTGTTACTGGAACTTCTACAGCTGGTTTACCTGGTTCTGTAATCTTACCTGTACCTGGAACTTTACCGTCTGGTAATTCACTGTTTGGTACTTTACCTTTACCGTCTTCACCGATTGTTACGGTGATTGGGTTTCCATCTTTACCTGGGATTTCTACCTTAGTTCCTGGTGGGAATGTTGAGCCATCTGGTCTCTTAGGTGTTACTGTAACGTCACCTGTCTTAGGATCTTGTTCAACATCTACTGTTGGTGTCTTACGAGCTGGTGTTGTTACATCTACTGGTTGTGATGGTTTCTTGTTCGGTTCGGTTACTGTTCCTGTACCTGGTACTTTACCGTCTGGTAATTCACTGTTTGGTACTTTACCTTTACCGTCTTCACCGATTGTGACTGTGATTGGGTTACCATCTTTACCTGGGATTTCTACCGTAGTTCCTGGTGGGTATGTTGATCCATCTGGTTTCTTAGGTGTTACTGTAACGTCACCTGTCTTAGGATCTTGTTCAACATCTAGTGTTGGTGTCTTACGAGCTGGTGTTGTTACATCTACTGGTTGGGATGGTTTCTTATTAGGTTCGGTTACTGTTCCTGTACCTGGGACATCTTTCTTAGGAAGGTTGTCATTTGGTACTTCACCTGAACCATTGTCGCCAATTGTAACTGTGATTGGTGTGCCATTTTCACCTGGAATTTCTACCGTAGTTTTTGGTGGGTATGTTGAACCATCTGGTTTCTTAGGCGTTACAATCGCATTTCCATTTGGTTGTTGAGTGATTTCAATCTTACCTGGTTTTTCAGTTACTGGTGTTTCTGGTGTTACCTTAGCTGGAGTTTCTACTGGAACTTCAACTGCTGGTTGACCTGGTTCTGTAATCTTACCTGTACCTGGTACTTTACCGTCTGGTAATTCACTGTTTGGTACT
>NZ_JASHDL010000002.1:0-212720 GCF_047463635.1 Streptococcus infantis | reverse complement strand
GGTTTTAGGAACTTTGACAACTTTAAGAAACGAATTTTCATCGCTCTGAATATAAAAATGGAGAGGACAACGATTGTCCTCTCCAGATGTTAGCTTTTATTCAACCCACTACAGTTGACAAAGAGCCCTTTTTTATCTAGTGGATCCTTCTTAAAAATCTATAGTGAATGATTAATCTTTTCATCTCAGATCTTAAGTAACATCTACTTATTCGCTTACTTCAACAGTTTCAACGACTTCTTCTACAGTCGTATCAACTGGAGCTTCTTCTTGTGAAGATGCTAGGTAAGACTCTTCGTTGACTGCTTGTGGTTCAAGGTTACGGTAACGTGCCATACCTGTACCAGCTGGGATAATCTTACCGATGATAACATTTTCCTTAAGACCAAGGAGATGGTCTTTCTTACCACGGATAGCTGCGTCTGTAAGGACACGAGTTGTTTCCTGGAAGGAAGCTGCTGACAAGAAACTATTTGTTTCAAGTGAGGCTTTGGTGATTCCCATAAGGACTGGACGACCAGTCGCTGGCACTCCACCTGCGATAAGAACATCCTTGTTAGCATCTGTAAAGTCGTTGATGTCCATAAGCGTTCCCATGAGAAGATCTGTATCCCCTGGATCCATAACACGAACTTTACGGATCATTTGACGAACCATTACCTCAATGTGTTTGTCACCGATTTCTACCCCTTGGCTACGGTAAACTTTTTGTACTTCACCGAGAAGGTACGTTTCAACTGACAAGACATCACGAACTGCAAGGAGACGTTTTGGTTGGATAGAACCTTCTGTAAGAGCAGCACCACGCGCTACTTGGTCCCCAACTTCAACACGCATACGAGCGGTAAATGGAACAACATATTCGCCTTCGCCAGTTTCACCCTTAACAAAGACTTTCTTAGTACGAGTTGAAGCGTCTTCTTCGATAGCGGTAACTTGTCCTTTAACCTCTGTGATAACCGCTTCCCCTTTAGGATTGCGGGCTTCAAAGATTTCTTGGACACGAGGAAGACCCTGAGTGATATCGGTATTTGAGGCAACCCCACCCGTGTGGAAGGTACGCATTGTAAGCTGTGTACCAGGTTCCCCGATAGATTGGGCAGCGATTGTACCAACCGCTTCACCAACTTCAACCGCATCACCAGTCGCCAAGTTGATACCATAACAGTGACGGCAGACACCATGACGAGTGTTACATGTAAATACAGAGCGGATAGTCACTTCTTCCACACCAGCATTGACAATTTCACGCGCCTTGTCTTCTGTGATCAATTCATTTGGACCGATAATCACTGCACCAGTTTCTGGATGTTTAACAGTTTTCTTAGTGTAACGGCCATTGAGACGCTCTTCAAGAGACTCAATCATCTCTTTTCCTTCTGCGATAGAACGGATCAAGAGACCACGGTCTGTTCCACAGTCGTCCTCACGGATGATAACGTCTTGGGCAACGTCAACCAAACGACGAGTCAAGTAACCTGAGTCGGCTGTCTTAAGGGCCGTATCAGTCATACCTTTACGCGCACCGTGAGTTGAGAAGAACATTTCCAATACCGACAAACCTTCGCGGAAGTTTGAAAGGATTGGCAATTCCATGATACGTCCGTTCGGAGCCGCCATCAGACCACGCATACCGGCAAGCTGTGAGAAGTTCGAGATGTTACCACGGGCTCCAGAGTCCATCATCATAACGATAGGGTTCTTAGGATCTTGGTTAGCAATCAAACGTTTTTCAAGTTTTTCACGGGCAGCACGCCATTCAGCTGTAACAGCATTGTAGCGTTCGTCATCTGTGATCATACCACGACGGAATTGTTTTGTGATTTGTTCTACACGTTTGTGTGATTCTTCGATGATTTCAGCCTTGTCTTCAACGACTGGAATATCAGCAATACCCACTGTCAAACCTGCAAGGGTTGAATGGTGGTAACCGAGGTTCTTCATACGGTCAAGTAGGGCAGAAGTTTCTGTCGTACGGAAACGTTTGAAGATTTCAGCGATGATATTTCCAAGGTTTTTCTTCTTGAATGGAGGGTTAAGTTCAAGATTGCTGATTGCTTCCTTGATATCTCCACCAAGTGGCAAGAAGTATTTAGCTGGAACGCCTTCTGTTAAGTTGGCATTGTTCGGTTCTTGCAAGTATGGTAGACCCTCTGGCATGATGTCGTTGAAAAGGATTTTACCAACTGTTGTAAGCAAGACTTTATGTTTTTGCTCTTCTGTCCATGGTTTGTTGAGGCTGTCTGTTGCAATACCAACACGTGAGTGGAGGTGAACATAACCATTGCGGTAAGCCATAACCGCTTCGTCACGGTCTTTGAAGACCATTCCTTCACCTTCACGACCAGCTTCTTCCATAGTCAAGTAGTAGTTACCCAAAACCATGTCCTGAGATGGAGTAACAACTGGTTTACCATCTTTCGGGTTCAAGATATGCTCAGCAGCAAGCATCAAGATACGAGCTTCTGCTTGGGCTTCTTCTGAAAGTGGTACGTGGATGGCCATTTGGTCCCCGTCGAAGTCGGCATTGTAGGCCTCACAGACAAGTGGGTGCAAGCGAAGGGCTTTACCGTCAATCAAGACAGGTTCAAAGGCTTGGATTCCCAAACGGTGAAGGGTCGGTGCGCGGTTCAAAAGCACTGGGTGTTCTTTGATAACTTCTTCGAGGATATCCCAGATACGTTCATCTCCACGTTCTACCAAGCGTTTAGCCGCTTTAACGTTTTGCACGATATCGCGCGCAACGATTTCACGCATGACAAATGGTTTAAAGAGCTCGATTGCCATTTCACGTGGCACACCACATTGGTACATCTTAAGAGTTGGACCAACGGCGATAACGGAACGTCCTGAAAAGTCAACACGTTTACCGAGCAAGTTTTGACGGAAGCGTCCTTGTTTACCTTTGAGCATGTGGCTCAATGATTTAAGGGGACGGCTACCTGGTCCTGTAATCGGACGACCACGACGACCATTGTCAATCAAAGCGTCAACCGCTTCTTGAAGCATACGCTTCTCATTTTGAACGATGATACCTGGTGCGTTCAACTCAAGCAAACGAGCCAAACGGTTGTTACGGTTGATAACACGACGGTAAAGGTCGTTCAAGTCAGATGAGGCAAAACGGCCACCATCCAACTGCAACATTGGACGAAGATCTGGTGGAATAACCGGAAGGATGTTAAGAATCATCCATTCAGGTTTGTTTCCAGACTTGTAAAAGGCATCCAAAACATCCAAACGACGGATAGCTTTGATACGTTTTTGTCCAGTTGCTGTCTTCAATTCTTCTTTAAGCTCAGCAATTTCTTTTTCAAGATCTACTTGTTTTAAGAGGTCTTGGATAGCTTCGGCACCCATTTTAGCAACGAATGATCCGTAGCCATATTCACGCAAGCGCTCACGATATTCACGCTCTGTCATGATAGATTTGTGCTCAAGTGGTGTATCCTTTGGATCAATCACCACGTAAGCAGCAAAGTAGATTACTTCCTCGAGGGCACGAGGGCTCATATCAAGGGTCAAGCCCATACGGCTTGGAATCCCCTTGAAATACCAGATATGAGATACAGGAGCTTTCAACTCGATGTGTCCCATACGTTCACGACGAACTTTTGTACGCGTCACTTCAACCCCACAGCGGTCACAAACAATCCCTCTGTAACGAATACGTTTGTATTTTCCACAAGCACATTCCCAGTCTTTTGTAGGACCAAAGATGACTTCGTCAAATAGTCCTTCACGTTCTGGTTTCAACGTACGGTAATTGATTGTTTCAGGTTTTTTGACTTCTCCATAAGACCATGAACGGACTTTACTTGGAGAAGCTAGTGTGATTTGCATACTTTTAAAACGATTTACGTCAACCACTATTTCTTCCCTTTCTATTCTAAGCGAGCTACCTATTCTTGTTCAGTAGCTTCTTCTGTTGCTTCCGCTTTTGCACCTTCTTCAGCTTCAAAAGCAGCTTTTGCTTCTTCAGCAGCTTTTTTACGTGCTTTTTCAAGGTCATCTACGTGGATGACATCTTCGTCCATGCCCTCATCAAGATCACGAAGTTCAACTTCTCGATCATCTTCGTCAAGGACACGCATGTCAAGACCAAGTGATTGCAATTCTTTAACAAGAACTCGGAAGGATTCTGGAACACCTGGTTTTGGAATTGGTTTTCCTTTTGTAATAGCTTCATAAGCTTTCAAACGTCCGTTGATATCGTCAGACTTGTAAGTCAAGATTTCTTGAAGGACATTTGATGCACCATAGGCTTCAAGCGCCCAAACCTCCATCTCACCGAAACGTTGTCCACCAAACTGAGCTTTACCTCCGAGTGGTTGTTGAGTAACGGTTGAGTATGGTCCGACTGAACGAGCGTGCAATTTATCATCAACCATGTGGTGAAGTTTGATCATGTACATGACACCAACTGACACACGGTTATCAAACGGTTCACCAGTACGTCCATCGTAAAGGATAGTCTTAGCATCGCTATCCATACCTGCTTCCTTAACAGTTGACCAAAGATCTTCTGAACTTGCTCCATCAAAGACTGGTGTTGCGATGTGGATACCAAGAGTACGAGCTGCCATACCAAGGTGAAGCTCCATAACCTGACCGATATTCATACGTGATGGCACCCCAAGTGGGTTCAACATGATATCAACTGGAGTTCCGTCTGGAAGGTAAGGCATGTCTTCTACAGGAACGATACGAGAAACAACCCCTTTGTTTCCGTGACGTCCGGCCATCTTATCTCCGACCTTAATCTTACGTTTTTGAGCGATGTAGACACGAACCAGCATGTTAACACCTGATTGCAACTCATCTCCATTTGCACGTGTAAAGATCTTAACATCACGAACAACACCATCGGCACCGTGTGGTACACGAAGAGAAGTGTCACGAACTTCACGAGATTTGTCTCCGAAGATAGCGTGCAAGAGACGTTCTTCAGCTGAAAGATCTTTTTCACCCTTAGGTGTCACTTTACCTACAAGGATGTCCCCTTCTTTAACCTCAGCACCGATACGGATAATACCCATTTCGTCAAGGTCTTTGAGGGCATCTTCCCCAACGTTTGGAATTTCACGAGTAATTTCTTCAGGCCCAAGCTTTGTATCGCGCGTTTCTGATTCGTATTCTTCAAGGTGAACAGATGTATAAACATCGTCTTTCACCAAGCGTTCGCTCATGATAACGGCATCCTCGAAGTTGTAACCTTCCCAAGTCATGTAGGCAACGATTGGGTTTTGTCCAAGCGCCATTTCTCCATTTTCCATAGAAGGTCCGTCAGCGATGAAATCGCCTTTTTCTACAACGTCACCAACTTTAACAAGCGTACGTTGGTTGTAGGCAGTACCTGAGTTTGAACGACGGAATTTTTGGATATGGTAAACATCCAATGAGCCATCTTCACGACGAACTTCTACCTTGTCAGCATCGGCATAAGTAACTTTACCATCATACTGAGCAATTACAGCCGCTCCAGAGTCATGGGCTGCTTGATATTCCATACCAGTACCAACGTAAGGTGCTTTTGGATTGATCAAAGGAACAGCCTGACGTTGCATGTTGGCACCCATGAGGGCACGGTTAGAGTCGTCGTTTTCCAAGAAAGGAATACATGCTGTCGCAACGGCAACTACCTGTTTTGGAGAAACGTCCATATAATCAACACTTGAAGCTGGGTATTCTTGGTTAACCCCTTGGTGACGTCCCATGACAACTTTTTCAGCAAAAGTGCCATCTGCGTTAAGGCGTGAGTTAGCCTGCGCTACAGTAAATTCATCCTCTTCATCGGCAGTCAACCAAACGATTTCGTTAGTTACTTTGCCTGTTTCACGGTCAACCTTACGATATGGTGTTTGAACAAAACCATATTTGTTCAAGTGACCGTAAGATGACAAGTTGTTGATCAAACCGATGTTCGGTCCTTCAGGTGTCTCGATTGGACACATACGACCATAGTGAGTGTAGTGCACGTCACGTACTTCATATCCTGCACGGTCACGTGTCAAACCACCAGGTCCTAAGGCTGACAAACGACGTTTGTGAGACAACTCAGAAAGAGGGTTGTGTTGGTCCATGAACTGTGACAACTGTGATGAACCAAAGAATTCTTTAACCGCAGCTGTTACAGGACGGATATTGATAATTTGTTGTGGTGTGAGCACTTCGTTGTCCTGAACAGACATACGTTCACGAACGTTACGTTCCATACGAGAAAGTCCAAGACGAACTTGGTTAGCAAGCAATTCACCAACGGCACGGATACGACGGTTCCCAAGGTGGTCGATATCATCAACACGGCCAATACCCTCAGCTAAGTTGAGGAAGTAGCTCATCTCAGCCAAGATATCCGCAGGAGTGACGATGCGAACCTTGTCATCTGGATTTGCATTACCGATGATTGTTACAACACGGTCTGGATCAGTTGGTGCAACAACCTTGAATTTTTGAAGAACAACTGGCTCTGTTACTACGGCAGCATCATTTGGAATGTAGACAATCTTGTTCAAATCGCCATCCAAATGACTTTCAATACTTTCAATAACGCTGCGAGTCATAACTGTCCCAGCTTCCACCAAGATTTCACCAGTTTCAGGATCTACCAATGGCTCTGCAATAGTTTGGTTGAGCAAACGTGTTTTAACATTGAGTTTTTTATTGATCTTGTAACGACCAACAGCTGCCAAGTCATAACGACGTGGATCAAAGAAACGAGCCACTAGCAAGCTACGTGAGCTTTCAGCAGTCTTAGGCTCACCTGGACGAAGACGCTCATAGATTTCTTTCAAAGCTTCGTCTGTACGAGAGTCCATTGGGTTTTTATGGATATCTTTTTCAACAGTATTACGAACGAGGTCGCTGTCACCAAAGATATCAAAGATTTCGTCATCACCTGAGAAACCAAGCGCACGAACCAAGGTCGTAAATGGAATCTTACGAGTACGGTCGATACGAGTATAGGCGATGTCTTTTGAGTCGCTTTCAAGCTCCAACCAAGCTCCACGGTTAGGGATTACAGTTGAACCGTAGCCCACTTTACCATTTTTGTCTACCTTATCATTAAAGTAAACACCTGGAGAACGAACCAACTGTGATACGATGATACGCTCACCACCATTGATGATGAAGGTACCCATCTCAGTCATGATTGGGAAGTCCCCAAAGAAGACTTCCTGTGTCTTGATTTCGCCAGTTTCTTTGTTAATCAAGCGGAAGGTTACAAAGATAGGTGCTGAGTAGCTGGCATCGTGGATACGTGCTTCCTCTAGCGTGTATTTTGGTTCTTTGATTTCGTAGCCAACAAATTCCAACTCCATTGTGTCTGTGAAGTTTGAAATTGGCAATACATCTTCAAATACTTCCTTAAGACCGTGATCTAGGAAATCTTTGAATGAATCTGTTTGAATTTCAATCAAATTTGGTAAGTCAAGAACTTCTTTGATTCTTGAAAAACTACGACGGGTACGATGTTTCCCGTATTGAACGTCATGTCCTGCCAAGATGATTCTCCTTTAAAATAAAGTTTCAAGCCTAGTCGTCTAGGCCTTTGATTATCGTCAAAAGGTTGTAAACCTTCTATCACCTTATCCCCCTTAACTAATTTTCAGAATTTTTAAATCTTTGTTACAAACACTAGAAAACCTGAAAAAAAGCACAAAAAGAGCAGCTAAATCTGACTTTTGTAAGAAGATTTAACTGCTGTGAGCCTTGCCTGGACAATATTTCAGACAAAACCTACGACAAATGATTATTTATATTATACCCTATTTAGCTAGATTTTTCAAGGTTTTAAAATATTTTTCTCTTCCTCTAATCCGTTAATTATCTACATCTTTCTCTGGAAAATCAGGTCCATATTTAGGAAAACGCTTGCCTTAACTATTCCCTCATGCTATACTGTTATTGAAATTAATAGACAGGAGACATTTTATGAAAACAGCTAAAACCACTGTTACAATCGTTTCTGCACTTGCATCTGTCATCTTATTGACCAGCTGCGCCACAAAATCCACAGAAACACAAACATCCGCTAATAACTCATCTGACAATCAGATTACAATGACTTACGACCAACTACGGTCTAGAGAAAATACCATGTCAACTCTCTGGTATCAAAAAGCGGCCGAAACAAAAGCCTTGTATCTACAAGGTTATAATGTTGCTACAGATCGTCTAAAGGAATTACTGAAAACAGAATCAGACAAGCCTTATTCGATTGTTTTGGACTTGGACGAAACGGTCCTAGATAACAGTCCTTATCAAGTTCAAAATGTCAAAGATGGAACAGCATTCACACCTGAAAATTGGGATGTTTGGGTCCAAAAAGCTGCAGCAAAAGCCGTCCCAGGTGCTAAAGATTTTCTTCAGTTTGCCGATCAAAACGGTGTCCAAATCTACTATATTTCTGACCGTTCAGTCGACCAAGTAGATGCTACCATTAAAAATCTAGAAAGCGAAGGTATTCCTGTACAAGGACGTGATCATCTCATGTTCCTAGAAAGTGGTGTAAAATCCAAAGAAGGTCGTCGACAAGCGGTTCAAGAAAAGACAAATCTTGTGTTACTATTTGGTGATAACCTTGTAGACTTTGCAGATTTTTCTAAGACTTCTGAAGCTGATCGTGACAAACAACTTGAAGAATTGCAAAAAGAATTTGGTGAAAAATTCATCATCTTCCCAAATCCAATGTATGGATCATGGGAAACAGCAGTTTACGGTGGTAATAAACTAGATTCCAAGGGACAAGTAGAAGAACGCGAAAAGGCTTTACAAGGCTTTGACAAATAAAGTAAGCTTGAAACCGAACAAATTTACAAGTACACAAATGGGGGCAATAGCTCTTTAACTGACAAAACTCAAAAAAGCGGACAAGAGAGGATTCTGATAATCAGAAAACTTTCCTGTCCGCTTTTATTATATGAATTGTATCTTAATGCGCCAACATCTCTTGGGCGATTTCTTGACCAGATAAGCCATCTGGATAGTAGGTTGGCCAGTTATCCATTTCTTCAAAGAGGGCTTCCTGGCTAGTACCTCCAAAGAAGATATGGAAATGTTCTGCCTTGACTGGAGCGATATTGTGGTCGCTAAACTGAACATACTTAAATTGTCCAGCATCCGCATCTGTTGCTTCAAAGAGATAACGAACTCCTCGATTCCCTTTCTTGTAGGTTAAGATTTTCTTGCCGACATACTTGTAAGTATATTTCTTACTTTGGCCACCTTGGATGAATTCCATAGTATTATCCGTGATATTAATCTTAGATACATCGGTTTGATAGCCTTTTTGATAGTAGGCTTTATATTCATCCTTGGTCATCTTACCAGTCAATTTAGCCTTGTAGTCAAAGACTTGGTCTAGAGTACCATTTTCAAGGAAAGGATAAACAGACTGCCAGTTACCAGCATAGTCACTCAAGGTACGATCCTTGACATCGGCATCTTCAAAGTAACCATTTTGAACGGTTTTAGTTTCCTCTGCTTTTTCTGGCTCAATTTCTGCCCCTGCTTGGTCAGTTGTTTGCTTGAGGGCCTTGAGATTTTTCTCCATGACAGAGATATAGTTTTCACCGGCCTTCATGTCCTCTTCGGTCAAGCTTTCTAGAGGATTCAGAACGTCTAACTTAACTCCTGTTTCTTTTGAAAGAGTATTAGCTAGAGCTTGAGAGGCATTTTCTTCAAAGTAGATATAAGAAATCTTGTTTTTCTTGATGTACTCGGTCAATTCTGCCAAGCGGCTTGCTGAAGGCTCCGCATCTGGGGAAAGACCTGAGATAGAAACTTGATTCAGTCCGTAGTCTAAAGCTAAGTAACGAAAGGCAGCGTGTTGAGTCACAAAACTCTTTTGTTTTGCACTAGAAAGTCCTTCAGTATAGGCCTTGTCCAAGGCTTGTAGTTTTTCGATATAGGCTGCTGCATTTTGTTCAAAAGTCGCCTTCTTATCTGGATAGTCAGCTGATAAACTGTCACGAATGTGCTCTACAAGCTTAATGGCACGCGCAGGAGACAACCATACGTGAGGATCATACTCGTGATGATGACCTTCTTCGCCATGGTCATGGTCTTCCTCTTCTTCACTTCCTGGAAGAAGCAACATATCTCCAGTAGCCTTGATTGTTTTTACTTTTTTCGCATCTAGTGAATCTAAAAGCTTAGGAACCCATGTTTCCATGTTCTCATTTTCATAAACAAAGGCATCAGCGTCTTGGATTTTAGCCACTGCCTTAGGCGATGGTTCATAATCATGTGGTTCTGTCCCTGCCCCGATTAAGAGCTCGACATTGGCTGTATCGCCTGCAACTTGCTTGGTAAATTCGTAGACAGGATAGAAAGTTGTGACAATATTTAATTTTCCGTCTGCCTGTTTTTGATTGGAACAAGCGACTAAGAATAGTGTCACAAGACTTGCCAAAAGTAAGCCTAGTTTTTTCATTTTTTCTCCTATTTGATAAAACGTTTGAGTAAGCTGACTAACAAAAAGACAACTACAAAGATAATGGTAATACTTGCACTCGGTGGTGTCTCTGCATAGTAGGAAATATAAAGTCCTGCTACCATACCTAGAAAACCAATAACGCTGGCAAGAATCATCACCGAGCTAAAGTTCTTCCCTAAACGCAAAGCGATACTAGCTGGCAAGACCATGATAGTTGATACCAAAAGTGCCCCTGCAGCTGGAATCATAAGAGCAATAGCCACACCCGTCACCATGTTAAAGAGGATAGACATGGTACGCACTGGAAGACCATCGACAAAAGCTGTATCCTCGTCAAAAGTTAAGATGTACATGGGTCTTAAAAAGAGGAAGGTCAGGATTAAAACAACCGCTGCAATGACAAAGAGCCCAATTACCTGTTCTTGACTGATGGTCACAATAGAACCAAACAGATATTGATCCAAACTCATCGAGCTAGAGCTCTTACCCTTACTCATAACAATGAGTGAAACTGCAAGACCCGTCGACATGAGGATAGCAGTTCCAATCTCCATAAAGCTCTTGTAAACCGTGCGGAGATATTCAAGAAAGACTGCCGCAATCAAGACAATCACAATGGTCGAGATGGTCGGAGAAATCCCTAAAACCAAACCAAAGGCCACACCTGATAGCGATACGTGACTCAGTGTATCACTCATAAGGCTCTGACGACGCAAGATGAGGAAGGTCCCAAGGACTGGCGAAAAGAGACTCATGGCAATAACAGCCAAAAAGGCTCGCTGCATAAAATCATAAGACAATAGATTAAACATGGTCCACCTCCTGATCATTTTCATGGACATTGAAACAACGCCATGGCGAATCTTGGTCACGGACAAGGTGGATATTGCGATCTGCGTAATCCTTGACTTCTTCAGGATCGTGAGTAATCATCAAAACAGCCTTGCCATGGTGGTGGGCACTGTGATGCATGAGTTCATAAAATTCATTCTTGGTACCTGCATCCATCCCTGTTGTCGGCTCATCCAAGATAAAGATATCTGGATCTGAAGCAAACATACGTGCAATGACCGCTCTTTGCTTTTGCCCACCAGAGAGAGAACCAATGCGTTTATCCCGATGTTCCCACATACCAACTGAGTTTAAACTAGCCTTGATGTGTTCTTCATCATGGGCATTCAAACGACGGAACCAGCCCTTTCTTGGGTAGCGACCTGATTTGACAAACTCATAAACAGTACTTGGAAAGCCCGCATTAAAACTTGCAATCTGCTGAGGAAGATAGGCGATTCTTAGCTTTTTCCCATGAATATTTGTCTTTGAGATGGTTACTTTCCCAATTCTCGGTTGTAAAATACCTAGACTAGCTTTGATAAGAGTAGTCTTTGCCGCTCCATTTTCTCCTGTCAGTGTGACAAATTCCCCACTATCAACACTGTAATTGATATGCTCAAGCACAGGTTCCTTGTCATAATAGAAGGACAAATCCTCTACTGTGATGTATCTCATTACTTGATTTCTCCTACTAAAGCAGTTAAAAACCGCTGGATAATTTTTTGTTCGTTTGGTGTGAACTGAGTGGCAACCTGCTCATAAGCCGAGAGGGTATGTTCATGATGATGGTGGTGTTCCTCAGCAATAGGTCGAGCCAAGTCTGTCAATTGATAGAAGACAACACGAGCATCCTTAGGGTCCTTAGACGTTTCTAACATTCCCTCCTTAACCAGGGATTTGATAGCCTTTGTAACGGCAGCTTGACTAACATTGAGACGACGCGCCAACTCAGAGTTGGTGAGCGACTCCTCTGATAAAAGCATGAGAATATGCTCCTGGGTATTCGTCAAGGCCACATTACTGGTGCAATGACCAATGAGAATTTCATGTTGGTTTTCCGCCTTGAGAATAATCTCATTTAAAAAACGATCGATATCTTTTGCCAACTGTCTCATGATTTGCTCCTTTCTCAGAACGGAATTTCTATAAATACAAGGTTTTCATACTCTTCAAAAATCAAATTCAAACCATTCCTTTACTAGTTAAGTATATCACATCCAAGCAAGGAGTCAAGAAAAAAGATGAAAACACCTGAGATGTTTTCATCCTTTAGAATTATTTTTCTTGTTTACGGCTAGTCCAGAGGGCTGTCGCTCCAAGAATCATACCAAGTAGCATCATGAAAATAGATTGCTCACTACCTGTATTTGGAAGTAGTTTCTCTGAGACTACTGTTTTCTTAGCAAACTTATCTGCAACCTTATAATCAACTTTTACAGTAGAAGGTTGAGTCGGTTTTGTTGCTTGGTCTTCTACTGGTTTAGCTGGATCCTGCTCTTTACCTTCTTCAGGAAGTTTAAATGTTTTTGAGTCCACAGAAATCGTGCGTGAATTTGGATTTACCTTTTCATACTGAGTCAAATCAGCTGTTTTGAGATAGTCTTCAAAGGCAGCATCCATTGAAGGACCTTCTTCTCTAGCACCACCAAGCATGGTATAACCGTCACCACCTGCCGCAAGGAAGTCATTGGTTGCTAGGTAGTAGATTTTCGCCAAATCTAGTTTTTCATAAAGACCAGTTGCACGATTCTTCACTTGAATAGCCAAGACGCGTTTACCTGCGACTAGATTTGTATCGTAGTAGACCTTGGCTCCTGAAATCTGTAAGAATCCACCACTTGGTTCTAGCAATGGTTGACCATTTTCATCCAAGACAGTTTTTCCTGCCTTATCAACCTGCAAGATAGAGCCGAGAGATTTTTCAAACATATCCAGAACTTGCTGACCAGTTACTTGAATTTGTGAGATTGTGTTTCCAAATGGCAAGACTGCAATGACATTTCCTTTTGTAATTGGCTTATCTTTGGAAATCGTTTCACGCAAGCCACCACCATTTGTCACAGCGATATCTGTTGGATGACTGAAGCCTGTTTGACCGTACTGATAGAGAGAATCTGCGACAACATTTCCAAGGTTTGTCTCGCGGACACGGACATTTTCACGGTCACCGTTCAATTCAACTGGGCTATTTGAAACAACTTCTACAGCATTTTCAGCATCATATTTTTCTTTGATTTCTTTGACCATGGCTGCAATCTTTGGATTGGCTTCTAATTTCTTAGCATCTGCAGCAGGTACCTGGCTTGGATTTCCTAATAATTGACGAGATTTGTAAGTGATTTTACCAACGTTATGGAGATAGCTTCCTGTCTGGTTGTATGTCACATTGTCCCCATAGGTAGTAGATTCTACTGTATGAGAGTGACCATCAATCACTGTAACACGCTTACCTTTCAACAAAGGATTTTTTGAAAGTGCTTCTGCAAGTGTTGAACCACGCCATTCTACAGGTGTTGTTGTATCAACTCCCAAGTGAGCGAGAACAACATAGTGTTTGTAGTCTTTGCCTTCTGCCAAGGCTTTAGCTTGAATTTCTTCGATAACCTTGTTAACCTCTGCAATCGGTTCTGTAAAGGTTACGCCTTTAACATTTTTAGGGTGAGTCTTAGTAGCTGTTTCAGGTGTTGTCACACCGATGACGACAAACTCATCACCTGCAATATCCTTGTTCTTATCAACAATTGTTGCTGCTTCAAATAGACGAGCTCCATTTACATAAGTATTCGAGCTAAGCAGTGGAAAGTTCAAGATTTCTTTGTATTTTTTAGCTTCGTCAAGTCCAAAGTCAAACTCATGATTTCCTACAGCCATAGCATCGTAGCCCATCTCATTTAGGATTTTGGCACGTGCTTCACCCTTTGTAGAGTTTGAAATTGGCAGACCTTGGAAGGCATCCCCTGCATCCACCACTAGAGTCGTTTGATTGCCCTTTTCGCGCTCCTTCTCAATAACTGTCGCGAGCTTGGCATCTCCAATTACTCCTTTTTCTTCTACGATACGACCATGCACGTCATTGGTATGCAAGATAACAGTATCTTGTTCTTCTTTTTGAGGTGCAACCTCTTCAGCTGGTGTTGCCGTATTTATAACAACCTCAGGAGTCGCTGCTACTACTGGTGCTTCTGCAGTACTCACAACTTCTGTAACTTCTGAAGAACTAGTATTTTCTTCAGCATAGACTTGTCCAGCTAAAAATGCTGGAGCTAACAGGGCTGTCGATAGGACAGGCAACAAGAAACGTTTATTCATTTTGAAATCCCTTTCTCTTCTTTCTTCTACCATTATACGCTATTTAGCATGATTTTAAAACTTTTAGCCTTTTTTAGGGCAAGCTATCTGATATTTCATAAAAAAGTCTGAACAAAAAGTTCAAACTCCTTTTCTATATTATTGAAAATCTTTAATATTCCCATCGTAATTTGCCCAATCCTGGCTAAAGAAACGGTCATTCATTTGGTAATTAGGTGCTGTTGTCGGATTGCTCAAAAAGGGATTCACAACCTTATCAAACGCCAACCAGCCCAACCAACCGATATGAATCGTATCCTTAACAAAGTAGGGATCTCCACCATTTTTTGAAAAGTCAGCGATATTGGTGAAACCCTGACTTTCCAACTGGTAACGAATTTTTTCAATAGAGTGTTGATACATTTCTTCGTCCAAACCTGTATAGTTCATCCATTTTTGATTGACAGGTTGAAAGACAAAGAGCACATTAACCTTAGACTTGGCAAATTGATCGAGCACTAGCTGCAAATCATTGTACTCACTTGATTGGAGAAAGTTATAATTCTTTTGATAGCCTTCTAAATTTTTTAAGTCCTTCTTTAGTTGAGTATTATAAAAGTGGTTCTCCATTCCCAAATCATTATTGGTCGTATTTTCCTCTGCATCCTTACGTGCAATATTTTCCAATTCTTCATAAGAAAATTGTTCTGGGAGACTGCTCAAATATTTCTCAACATGATCTTTGTACTTTAATCGACCATGAATGGAGAATTGACCAAAAAGAGCAGCTTGTCTTTCATTGAACTCGGCAGAGAGATTAACCATCGTTTGATCAAAGTCTGACAATTGTTCATTCTTGGCCAGCTTCTCAACAATTCCCTTCATCGGTACTCTTGGATTTTGCTTCAAGAGTCTAGTGGCCGCATATTGAGAGGCCAGATCTCCGGATTGATTTTCCAAAAAGGCCGTCAACTGGTCATTGTTAAAAAAGCTTTGAAAAGTAGGCGCATCGTGCTCCTCTTTTGTAAACCATTGTGGAGAGATTACAAATACCGCTTGTTTGTTTTCAAGCTCAGATGTGATTTGTTGTAGCCCAAAGTACTGACTAAGAGAAGCTGCTCCTGCCTGCCCCATAAAATAAGGACGATAGGGGCGATTATACTTTTCAGCTAATACTGCTGGATGCATGCTATCAAAACGAATCCATTCACTCGAACCCAAAAAGGGTATAAAACGTATATTAGGATCCGTGAGAGCTCTCACTTTTTGTCTTCTCTCTTTGAAACTTTCTGCACTTATCGAGGCTGCAGAGTATTTTTCCTCCATTAGATTATGACTCTTACTACTAGGATAGAAAATAATGAGTAGAAGAACCAATAAACCTGCAGTAAGAATGGGCCCGAAGATTAACCACAGGCGTTTAAGCATTCTTTAACTCCGTAATCCCTACTACGATTTTATTAGCTGTATTCCAGTCATCACGACCAAATTCTGTAACTGGGACACGAATATCAAAGCGATTTTCGATTTCCACGATCAATTCAACTGTTCCCATACTGTCCAAGACACCTGCATCAAAGAGATCCTCATCCATCATGTCAGAAACATCTTCCATAAACAATTCATCAATAATTTCAATAACTTCTGATTTGATATCCATTTTTTAATTCCTTTTATTTTTTAAACCATAAATCATTCAAAAATCCAGAGAAGATTAAGAATGAAACCATCACGACATGGAAGGTTATAACCATGCCAAGCAACTGAATCCAGCGATTCTCAGGTAGAGCAGCCTTCCCTGCTTTTTTCCGTTCCTTATTGAGGGTTTTCTTCTTACGAAGCCAGGCATCATTAATTACTAAACCTAACCCATGAAAGAGTCCGTAGACGATGTAAAACCATGTTATTCCATGCCAGAACCCCATAAGGAGCATGTTCAGGATATAGGCGACACTTGAAGTCACATTTCGATTCTTAAACAATTTCTTTCTCGTCATCACCATGACCAAGCGCATAAAGACAAAGTCACGGAACCAGAAAGATAAGCTCATATGCCAGCGATTCCAAAACTCTTTCAAATCCCTTGATAAGAAGGGTTTGTTGAAGTTGATCGGACTACGAATCCCCATCAGATTTGAAATAGCTATAGCAAACATGGAATAACCCGCAAAGTCAAAGAAGAGCTCCAAACCAAATGTGTACATGATGGCCACTACATAATAGTTAAAGACGCCCCCTTCCTGTAAAGCTAAGTTCTTTAGAGGAGGTAACAAAATCTCGCCTAAAATATGAGCTAGGATAAATTTGTACAGAAATCCCCACATGATATACCGAACGGACTCGGCTAGCATATCCATCAACTCATCGCGCTCTGGAATCGTCTGATAATTTTCATTAAAACGTTTGAAACGATCAATAGGACCACTTGAAAATGTCGGCATAAAGAGAAGAAAACGCAAATACTCCCACATCTTCAAATCCTTAATGACTCCATCTCGAAGTTCGATGATGATTCCCACCGAACGAAAAGTCAGGTAAGAAATTCCCAAAAATCCAAGCAAAGACTGCGTTCCATTGATAGCAGGCTGCACCTTGACAAAGATAATCGGAAGGAGGGACAGAAAACTAACTAGGTAGAAGACCCACTTGCCATCCTTACTTTTTCGATACTGCTTGTAAAAAAGAACCAGTACCATTTGCCAAATTAGATAGATTCCTAAGGCAGCTAATTGATTGGTCTTGCCTCCCGTCAACATAGTGACTATAAAGAAGAGACTAACCAATATTTCATACCAGCCAAAACGTTTTTTGAAAAAAAGACCGATAAAGATTGGCAAGGTAGCGGTAATCACGTAGACAAAGTACTGTAGATTTCCATAAGGCTCAATATGAGGAAGCTGTTTGAAAAGCTCCATCATCTATTATTCACCTCATTGATTAAGCCTTTAATGTCAATTTTGCCATTTGGAGTTAGTGGCAATTCCTTTCTGTAAAGGAACTTAGACGGCATCATGTAAGACATCATAATATCTTCCAAGTCTTCCTTGATCGCTTTCGTGATATCAATTTCGCGCTCAAATTGTTCTTTGACGCCATCTTTTAAGATAACATAGGCCAAGAGGTTTTGAACCTTGTGGTCTTTGTTGTAACGTGGAACTGCAACAGCGGATTCAACATACTGAGATTTATTCAAGTTTTGAGAAACATCTTCTAGCTCAATGCGGTAACCGTTAAACTTGATCTGGAAGTCCATCCGTCCACCATAGAGAAGGAGACCTTCATCTGTCATGGTTCCGACATCTCCCGTATGATAGGCTGGAAGACCTTCAAATTCGAAGAAGGCTTCAGCTGTTTTTTCAGGATTGTTCATGTAGCCTTTTGAAACAGCTGGACCAGATACGATAATCTCCCCTTGCTCTCCGTTTGGCAATTTGTTCCCTTCCTCATCAATGATAAAGGTTGGAGAATCTTCTTTGGTGTAGCCAATTGGAAGACGTTTCAAAGTTGCTAACATCTCATCTGTAATAGCGACTGCTGACAAAGCAACTGTTGCTTCTGTTGGCCCGTAAGCATTGATGATGCGCGCATTTGGGAAACGTTCGCGTAATTTTTGAGCAGTTTTAACTGTCAACTCTTCCCCATCAAAGTAAAAATGGGTAATATCTGGCATCTTTTCAGCATTGAAATCTTCAGACAACATGGCCATATCTGCAAAAGATGGTGTCGAAGTCCAGATAGCAATCGGAAGAGAAAAGATAGTTGCAAAGAGTTGTTTGAAGTCTTGAGTGATAGCTGATGGAAGAGCAAAAAGGGTTCCTCCAAGAGCCAAGGTCGGTGCCCAATACATGACAGACAAGTCAAAAGAATAAGGTGGCTGAGCCAGCATTTGTGGACGCTCTGGCGTCGCAAATTCCTTGTCCGTAATCATCCAGTTGGTAAAGCTGAGCAGATTATCATGCGAAATTTGCACCCCTTTTGGCTTACCAGTCGTACCAGAAGTAAAGATGATGTAGTAGTTATCATCTCCCTTGACTGGATGCGTCATCTCATAGCTTGCCCCTTGAACAAAGGCTTCATGAACCTGAGCTAGATTCATCATTGGTGTAGAGACCTGCTCCAATGGAAAGTCTGAAATAGCAATGATCAAGCTTGGCTCAGCCACTTCAAGAATGGCAGACACGCGCTCCAAGGCCGAATGACTGTCAATTGGAATGTAGGCATGACCTGACTTGGTCAAGGCTACAAAGGTAGCCAACATCTCATACTCCTGACCACCAAAAACGACTACAGGAGATTTTTCAGGTAAATCTAGTTGATCGATGGTTGCAGCCAAACTATCCGAATCAGCCTTCAAATCACCATAGGTACGTTCCTCACCAAGAACATTATAGACTGGAAAGCCAGGCTGAGTTTGGGCGAAGTACTCAATCACTTCAATCATATCTTTTATCGGTTTATTAGACACAGTTCGTTTTCTCCTTAAAGTTAAAATTCATTGTAGATAAAGCCACCCTGACCTTGACCTAGGTAACTAAAAAAGTAAAGCAAACCCAGTAAAACAATAAAATACAGGACCGTTTGCCCTAAAAAAATATATAATGGTTTCTTTCTATCCATGATCGATTTCTTTTCTGTAAATTTCCGTCAATTTTTCCACAAACAATTACTATTTTTTCTTGTTCCCATTTTACCACTTTATTCCCTCTATTTTCAACTGTTTACCATTTTTAGAAAGCACATTTTAGCTTATTTTAAGACAAGTTAAAATATTAATGTTTTGCCCTCAAAAAACAACAAAGTTTGAGAATCCAATCTCAAACTTTGTTACAAATAGCTCTTTTATCTTAGAAAAGTGAGAATACAAGCACGGCCAAGGCTGCACCGATAACAGGTCCCACAACTGGAATCCAGGCATAAGACCAGTCTCCATCTCCCTTGTTTGAAATTGGCAAGATGCTGTGCATGATACGAGGGCCAAGATCACGAGCTGGGTTCAAGGCATAACCTGTTGTCCCACCTAGTGATAGACCGATACCGACAATCAAAGTTCCCACTGCAAAGGTTCCGATACCAGGCTGAAGGTCATAAAGCCCCAAAGCAAAGATTGTCAACACCAAAACAAAGGTTCCAAGGATTTCACTGATCAAGTTAGAAACTGTATCCTTGATGGCTGGACCAGTACTGAAGGTTGCCAGGATATTGCCTGCATTTTCTTCTGCATCATAATGTGGTTTGAATTGCAACCAAACCAAAATCTGACCGAGCATAGCTCCTGCAAACTGAGCTAGGATGTAAGGGAAAACGGATGCCCAAGGCAGGCCACCTTTTAAGGCCACACCAATGGTCACAGCTGGATTTAAATGAGCTGGACTGAGGGTGCCAGACACAAAGGCTGCGACAGCAACGGCAATTCCCCAACCCATGGTAATGACAATCCATCCTGAATTGTTACTCTTAGTTTTGGGAAGAACCACACCTGCAACAACACCATTTCCTAGGAGAATCAGGATTAAAGTCCCCAAAAATTCTCCAAATAATTCTTTCATCATATCTTTGTCTCCATTTAAAAGAAGGAGAGAGAAAGCAAGGAACGCTTGTCTCCCTCTCTTCTAGTTTTTCTTAATTTTTTAATGCTGCTAAGTCATTTTGAGCGAGAGCTGCTTCGACATCAGCACGGTAAGCTGCTTTTTCTTCTTCTGACCAGTCATAGAATCGTCCCATTTCATTCAAAACTGGCTCAACGATGCTATCCAAACTATCACGCATAAAGAGCATATGGTTGGTACGACGAAGAAGGAAGTCAACTGGGCTAAGAGCTAGCTCATTGCGCATTGCATAGTGAAGTGATAAAGTATCTGCCAAGCTAAGTCCTGGCGCTTGTTCCAAACTATGAACAAGAGCAAAGACTTTCGGTGCATTTGAACCATAGAGATTTGCTAGGTAGTGAGCTTCCTTGCTATCCAAACCACGTGACACTCCAAGTTGCGCAAAGGCTTCGATTTCTGAGTCTACATTTGCTGGGTTCAATTCTCCACCTGAAACAGGGTAAGTCTTAGAATTGATGAGTTTAAAGCTACGGTCAAATTCTGCTTTGAGGATGTCAACCACGCGCTCCATAGCTCCTTCAGCCATCTTACGGTAGTCTGTGATTTTACCACCAGCAAGGGTCAAGAGACCATTATCATCTCGGTCCAAGCTCGAACCACGTGAAACTGCAGATGGATCCAAATGTTTCTCAGAGGTACTGCTTTCAAGCTTGCTGACAGCAGACTCAACATCTTCACGCGTTTTTTCTTTCGATAGATAAGATTCAACAGTCGCAATCAAGTTGTTAAAGCTTTCATCACTGATGGTTCCGTTATTTCCTCCATTGTAGTCAGAAGCGCTATTGCCTGCGATCAATGGACGAAGACCTGCCCAGCTACTTTCGATATCATCAATGGTGATGTTGACTTCTGGGAAGCGGTTGTTGACAATACCAAGTAGATAATCTACATCTTCCTGAGTCACTTTTGGATGTTCCAAATCACCTGTGTAGTCTGTATCAGTTGTACCGAAGTAGGTCTTGTTTTCACGTGGGAGAACAAAGACCATACGACCGTCACCCAAACCTGTGTCAAAGTAAACTGGCTGTGAAACCTTGATCTTGCTTGAGTCCACTACCAAGTGAACTCCCTTAGTTGGACGCATTTGTGAGAATTGTGTTCCCTTATTAGACAAATTGCGTACTTTGTCGCTCCAAGGACCTGTTGTGTTAATAACCAGACGGGCCTTGATTTCAGAGACTCGGTCTGTCAACAAATCACGAGCTACGACACCAGTAATCTTGCCACTTTCGTCAAAGAGGAAGCCTTCTGCCTTCACGTGGTTGGCAATGAGGGCACCGTCTTGGTTGGCACGTTTGATGTTTTCAATCACAAGACGCGCATCGTTGTTACGGAAGTCAAGGTAAACTCCACCTCCTACCAAGCCTTCTTTCTTCAAGTTTGGTTGACGTTCCAAGACTTCTTCCTTGCTCAAGACCTTGTTTGCAGCTGGTGTGTTGTTAACTCCTGCCAAAAGGTCGTACAAATCCATAGCTACTTTCAAACGGAAGAGGCTAAAGGTCGCTCCATCTTCTTCATAAACTGGTAAAAGCATTGGATCTGGCTTTGGAATATGTGGAGCGATTTGTTGAACCACTGCACGTTCAGAAACTGTATCTGATACCACTTCTACGTCGAATTGTTTGAGGTAACGTAGACCTCCGTGGACCAATTTTGTTGAACGGCTAGATGTTCCTTCTGCGAAGTCCTGCATTTCAATCAAACCAGTATCTAGACCACTAGCTGCTGCCTGTAAAGCTACACCAGCCCCTGTGATTCCTCCACCAATAATCAAGAGGTCCAGGGTACGTTCCTGCATTTTTTTAATTGATAATTCACGTGTTTTCTTTGAAAATTCCATATTTACACACTTTCTAACTAAGTCGCTTTATTCTTCCGGTATTAGTCATCTACTTCCGCAAAGACTTGAGTCGCTTTCACAGCCTTCTTCCAGCCCTTGTAGAGTTGTTCCTTGCGAGATTCGTTCATAGATGGCTCAAAAAGTTCCCCAGTCTCGTTCAAGAGCTTCAACTCATCCAAGTCTTTCCAGTAACCTACTGACAAACCTGCTAGGAAGGCTGCTCCTAGAGCAGTTGTTTCCAAGTTTTTGGCGCGTGCAATGTCAATTCCTAAAATATCAGCTTGGAACTGCATGAGGAAGTTATTCATGGCTGCACCTCCATCCACTTTCAATACTTGAATAGCTGTTTGAGCATCCACCTGCATTGTGTCAATGATATCACGTACTTGATAAGCAATTGATTGAAGAGTTGCCTTGATAAAGTCTTCCTTACTTGTTCCACGAGTCAAACCAAAGACAGAACCACGTGCATTTTGGTTCCAGTATGGTGCTCCTAGTCCTGTAAAGGCTGGAACTACATAAACTTCATCATCATTGTGAGAATCACGAGCGTATTTTTCAGATTCTGGTGAATTTTCAACCATGCGAAGACCATCACGAAGCCACTGAATAGCACTTCCTGCGATGAAGATAGAACCTTCCAAGGCATAGTAAACCTTGCCGTTGATTCCGTAACCAATCGTTGTCAAGAGGTTATTTTCAGACAACTGCATTTCTTCACCAGTATTCATGATGATGAAAGATCCTGTTCCATAAGTATTCTTAACCATACCTGGTTCAAAGGCCAACTGTCCAAAGAGGGCTGCCTGTTGGTCCCCAGCCATACCTGAGATTGGCACTTCTCCACCGTAGAAATGGAATGGAGCTGTCTTGCCGTAGATTTCAGAGTTTGAACGAACTTCTGGAAGCATAGCCTTGGGAATGTTGAGGATTTCCAAAATCTCATCATCCCATTTGAGTTCCTTAATGTTATAAAGCATGGTACGGGCTGCATTTGAGTAGTCCGTCACGTGAGCCGCACCGTCTGTCAATTTCCAAACCAACCAAGTATCGATAGTACCAAAGAGCAATTCTCCCTTTTCTGCTCGCTCTTGAGCACCTTCAACATGGTCCAAAATCCAACGAACCTTAGTTGCTGAGAAGTAAGCGTCAATAATCAAACCAGTCTTTTCATGGAATTTTTCCACATAGCCTTTGCTTTTTAGTTGCTCAGCCAAAGGGGCTGTCTGACGAGACTGCCAAACGATGGCATTATAGATAGGAAGACCTGTTTTTTTATCCCAGACAACTGTCGTTTCACGCTGGTTGGTAATCCCGATAGCTTGGATTTGATTTGGCTTGATACCACTTTCGATAAAAGCCCCAGCAATTACTGACTGCACAGAGTTCCAAATTTCATTGGCATTGTGCTCAACCCAACCTGCTTGTGGAAAGATTTGTGTGAATTCTTTTTGACTTGAGCTGACCTTTTCCCCTTTTTTGTTAAAAATAATAGCACGAGAACTGGTAGTTCCTTGGTCAATGGCCATAATGTATTTTTCTTGTGACATGTGCTGTCCTCCTGATAAAGATCTTGAGGTTATTTCCTCTTTACAGTAACTAGTATACAAAATAAAGCGCTTTCTTGTTTATCAATTTTTTTAAAATTTTTAAAAAAATTGATAAAATTGTGAGAATTTCACAAAAAAGGCCTGGTTTCCCAAGCCTTTTAAGCAAATAGTATCTGACGAATCCCTGCCAAATCTTCCATATCCAAGTCGTTTTTTAAATAATATACTGAAGTCTGGTCCTTTTTATGAATAGGGTTATTTGTAACCAGCAAGTCATAATGCCGACTAGGGTCATAGACCTCAATGCTAATAAAACGATTGTATTCCAAATACCGTTTCAAGACAGCAGTCATTCTTGAAAAAACAAGAAAACCAGATGTCAAATCCAGACCAATCCGCATATGCTGACCACCATTTTCAGCCATATATTCAATTAACTGGAGCCATTCCCAGAGAATTTTCTTATCCAAATCCGTCCCCTGCTGAAAGGCAGGTAGAGTATGAAAAATCTCCTCTGCCGTTCCCTTAAAATCATGTTCCATCAGCAAATAGGGATGACGATTCTCTAACTGGTACTTGTAGCGATCCTGTAAAATATAGCCCTTGTATAGATAGACTTGAGCACAAAGCTGACTGAGTTCATAGGTGACATGGTCCTCTGTATAACCGCCCAGTAACTCTTCCTTCTTCATTTCTTGAATCAATTGCGTCAACAAATCTGCCAGCCGCCCTCCAAACCCAAGGATATACTCCATGGTATGTAGGGGCAAAATGCGATGAGAAAGAAGAAAAGAGAAGAATATCATCATCTCACCATCCTCAGTTCCCAAAGGAATGTGTTGCCCAGCAAAAAAGGACGGTGTCTTTCTCAACAGGCGAAGGTAGAAAATATTGTCAAAATACCCTCGCATTTTATCTTCTATGACTTGAAATTGACAGGCATTGACCCGTAGACGTTGTTGGCTGATATGATTCCACAAAACCAAGTCTAACTTCTGCCCCGAAGACAATTGAGCACCACAGATTTCTTCTAAACTAGCAATCTCCCGCCTTCTCTCAGGCTTTTGCATTTCATTTCCCCAGTCCTTACTCGACCAAACCTTACGTAAAAGACAGAAATAGAAATAGCGAATCTGATGCTCTGGACCTCGCCAACGTCCATTTTGAATAGATAAATCAAATTCTGACAAAATCTGATTTAAGCTAGCTAAGTGACGACCAAGCGTAGCCTCGCTAATCATCAATTCTTGAGCCAGCTGATGGGCTAAAAACTGTTGGTGATAGAGGAGATAGACCAAAATCTGGTATTTAACAGCATTCTCCAAAAACAAGCTCCGAATATCTCTCCCCTTGGTAGCTGCACCGATTGACAGACGCAAATTTTCATCTTCTAAGGAGATATTCAGCTCCAAACCACTGTCCAAAGCCTTGTCATTGAGCAGGGTGACATATTTTGTTAGGGTTGCTTTTGAAAATCCCGTCTCCTCCATCAGTGCTTTTAAGGTCGTTTGTGACTCCTGCAATAAAAAAGAAAGGACTAAAAATTGACCAGCTTCAGCTTTTTCCATCAAGTCTCCTAAATACATTTATTACCCCTTTCATTTTCTTCTTCAAGCATAGCATAAATTAAAAAAATGCTAAAATAATCTGTTTATCTTTTTCAGTTTTTCCCTAGTTTCAAACTCAAATAATCCTCAGAATCAGCAAACACAGCACTCCCCCTTTGGGCATTTTTATGCTAAAATAGTAGCTATGGATAAAATTATTAAAACTATATCAGAAAGCGGAGCCTTTCGTGCTTTTGTCCTTGATAGCACAGAAACCGTTCGCACTGCTCAAGAAAAACACCGAACCCAAGCTAGCTCAACTGTAGCGCTTGGTCGAACTCTTATCGCTAGCCAGATTCTCGCAGCCAATGAAAAAGGGAGTACCAAACTAACAGTGAAGGTACTGGGCTCTAGCTCTCTAGGTGCTATCATCACCATCGCTGATACCAAGGGAAACGTCAAAGGCTACGTTCAAAACCCTGGAGTTGACATTAAAAAGACTGCAACAGGAGAAGTCCTCGTTGGACCTTTTGTCGGAAACGGTCAATTTCTAGTGATTACAGACTATGGCACTGGAAATCCCTATAATTCCATGACGCCTCTTATCTCTGGAGAAATCGGTGAAGACCTCGCTTTCTACCTGACAGAAAGCCAACAAACCCCTTCAGCTGTAGGGCTTAATGTCCTTTTAGACGAAGACGATAAGGTCAAGGTTGCAGGTGGTTTCTTGCTACAAGTATTGCCAAATGCCAAAGAGGAAGAAATTGCACGTTTTGAAAAACGCATCCAAGAAATGCCAGCTATCTCAACCCTTCTAGAAAGCGACGACCATATCGAAGCTCTTCTTAAAGCCATCTATGGTGACGAGCCATACAAACGCTTGTCTGAAGAAGAGATTCGTTTCCAATGTGACTGCAGTAAAGAACGCTTTATGAAGGCTCTTTCTAGTCTCCCAAGCTCAGACTTGCAGGAAATGAAGGACGAAGACCACGGGGCAGAAATCACTTGTCAATTCTGCCAAACAACTTACAACTTTGATGAAAACGACCTGGAGGAACTCATTCGTGACAAATCTTAATACACCTTTTATGATTGGCAATGTTGAGATTCCCAATCGTACCGTTCTAGCACCCATGGCTGGTGTCACCAACTCAGCCTTTCGTACTATCGCAAAAGAGCTCGGAGCTGGGCTCGTTGTCATGGAGATGGTCTCTGACAAGGGAATCCAATACAACAATGAAAAAACCCTTCACATGCTTCATATCGATGAAGGCGAAAACCCTGTCTCTATCCAACTTTTTGGTAGCGATGAAGACAGCCTAGCACGCGCAGCAGAATTCATCCAAGAAAATACCAAAACCGATATCGTCGATATCAACATGGGCTGCCCAGTTAACAAAATAGTGAAGAACGAAGCTGGCGCTATGTGGCTCAAGGACCCCGATAAGATTTACTCTATCATCAACAAGGTCCAATCTGTCCTTGATATCCCACTCACTGTCAAAATGCGCACCGGCTGGGCGGACCCATCTCTGGCAGTAGAAAATGCCCTCGCTGCTGAGGCAGCAGGTGTTTCTGCCCTCGCCATGCATGGCCGTACCCGTGAGCAAATGTATACAGGTCATGCAGACCTTGAGACCCTTCACAAGGTTGCCCAAGCTCTGACCAAGATTCCATTTATCGCCAACGGTGACATCCGTACAGTCCAAGAAGCCAAACAACGCATTGAAGAAGTCGGTGCTGATGCAGTCATGATTGGCCGCGCTGCCATGGGAAATCCTTACCTCTTCAACCAAATCAACCATTACTTTGAAACAGGAGAAATCCTCCCTGATTTGACTTTTGAAGACAAGATGAAAATCGCCTACGAACACTTGAAACGCTTGATTAACCTCAAAGGGGAAAATGTCGCAGTTCGTGAATTCCGAGGACTCGCTCCTCACTACCTCCGTGGAACATCTGGCGCAGCCAAACTCCGTGGAGCTATTTCACAAGCTAGCACCCTAGCAGAGATTGAAGTTCTCTTACAATTGGATAAGGCTTAAACTTCTATACTGCCTTTCGAGTAAGGGGTGATTTCTAGAGCCTCTCATACCACCGTACCTGTCGTTCTGCATACAGCGTTTCAACGTATACCGTTCAAGGTAACAATCCAATCACCCCCGGTCTAACGGCTAGTTTGCATCAGAACGCTATAAGCCCAAATTCCCAGCCAGCGCCTAAAGACGCTGGCTTTCACTTTGTTCAAGCCTTATTGCTCTTGACTCGTCACTTGCTTCTCAAAGAGGCTTTAGTATTACTTACCACTATCCCTAAAGGGATCCTCATGCTCTTTTACACTCAATTTATCTAGTGCTATATCATGCTTTACTCGTTCTCAAATTTTTATACTCGTGAAGAAATCATCCACTGGATAATTTCTTTAATCTTGGATGTATTTACTTATTGTGGCTTCATTAAGCCCTACTGTACTTACATAATAACCTTCCGCCCAGAAATGTCGATTCCTAAACTTGTTCTTGAGATTGACGTGTTTGTCAAACATCATGAGTGCACTTTTTCCTTTTAAATAACCCACACTTATCCTTGGTGGGATACTTACTAACATATGTACATGATCTGGCATCAAGTGTCCTTCGATAATTTCAACACTTTTATAACTACACAAGCGATGGAATATTTCTCCTAAACTACTCCTATATTGATTATAGATGACTTTTCGTCTATACTTAGGGGTGAACACAATGTGATAGAACACATCCACTTTGTGTGCGATAAACTATGAGCATTTTGTGCCATATTTTTCTCCTTTCGCTTTACAATTGGCTTGAACACCTTTATTGTATCGCGTTCGGAGTTTTTTTGGTATAACCTTCGACGCGCACCCGCATAGCGGGTGGTTTTTTTGTATCGCACCTAACGGAGCGAGACGGACTAATAATCACATAACACAAAAAATCTCTTAGATTCATTTCTAAGAGATTTTTTCTTTCTACCCCCTCACAACCAGCCTTCTTCTTCGGCAGTTTTGGCTGCTTCGGTTCGGTTGCTGGCGTTTAGTTTGGAGAGGATATTGGTCATGTAATTACGGACGGTGCCGTTTGAGAGGTAGAGCTTATCTGCAATTTCTTGGTTGGACAGCCCCTGTGCAACTCCATGTAGAACAGCGACTTCTTGCTCGGTCAAGGGATTGGGATGGGTCATCATGACTTCCATCAGCTCTGGAGAATATTCCTTGCGTCCCTCTAACACCGTATGCAGGGTTTGCATAAGTTCGGCGATGCTTCGCTCTTTCAAGACATAGGCGTCGACTCCTGCTTTGACCGCTCGTTCAAAATAGCCTGGACGTTTAAAGGTCGTAACGATAACCACCTTGGTTTCAGGCACTTCTTGTTTGATCCACTCGAGCGCTTCTAGTCCCGTCTTGACTGGCATTTCGACGTCAAGGATGGCAATATCTACTGCTTCTTTCCTCAAAACCTCGATAGCCTCGGCTCCATTTTTTGCCTGCAAGACAGCCTCCACATCTGGTTGAAAGCTCAAGAGCTGGCACATGGCATCTCTAAGCATACTTTGATCTTCTGCGACTAATACTTTCATCTACTTTCTCTCCTTATAAGGCAGATGCACGCGCACCTCTGTGGGATCTTTCAAACTGACCAGCTCTACTTGACCTGAGAAGGCTGTTGCACGATCACGGACTGTATGAAGTTCATTTCCTTTTACCGTTGCAAATCCTTTCCCGTCATCTCTGACTGTCAGGACCAATTCCTGATCTGTACGCTCCAGTTTTAGATAGGCTTTTTCAGCGTTGGCATGCTTGATGATATTGGTCGCCAGTTCTAACAAAATCATAGCAGCCGTCGACTCCACATCTTGGGTCAAACTAGCCTTGTCCAATTGATTCTCAACCTCGACCTCAATCCCAGCAATTTCCAGCATCTTCTTAACAGTCTCAAGCTCTGAAGCTAGGGTCCGTGATTTCAGATTTTCCACAATGGTTCGCACTTCATTCATGGAATCCTTGCTGATCTGGTGAATTTCTTTTAATTCCTTTTCCACCTGTGGATAAGCCTCCATCTGAAATAGCTGCAAGGCTAAATCTGTCTTGACACTCAGCATAGCAAAGGTATGTCCCAAGCTATCATGCAAATCCTGACCGATACGACTGCGTTCATTTTCAGCAAGCAATAGATTTATCTGGGCATTTTGCTTAGCCTGAGCTTCTTTCAAATCCTCCACAATCCGAATCCGAACCAAACCAAAAGTCATTAAATCGACAAAAGCAAGGATTACAAGTAGATAGAATAGAAACTCAACTTCGATTCTCTGAATAATCAACAGTTGGCCCAAAACAAGGACTTGAGCAAGAAGAAAAGTCCAGACATGTAAAGACTTTAAACCACTTACGCTAAAATGATAACTTAAGAGATTGGATAGGAAAAAGAAAAACCAGATATAATTAACAGTAACAAAGGCAGTATTCCCAACTACATAAGTCAGCATGAGACCCCAGAAAAGCCAAGATAGGCGCTGGCTCTTAGTTGTTAAAATACCCAAATACGCAACTACAAATAGAATATCAATCAATAAATGCCAGGCAGAAAGCCACCCAGTCACTACAGGCAGGATGGGGAAAATCATAAAAATTAAACTGACCCAGAACATATAATGTATGCTTTTCAGTCTTTCAAGCATTAAGCATTCTCCTTATGACCTTGAAGGTAAATGGTCAAACCAAACAAAACTGCTGAAAAAACAAGTAGATAAACTGTGGCTGATAAATTGATGCCACCCTCGTTTAAGAAGGTCTTGAGCAACTCCATCAACTGATAGCTTGGTAGACGCTTCCCGATTGCTTGCATCCAGTCTGGAAATAAAGAGACAGGCATCCAGAGTCCGCCTAAAACAGCCAAGCCAAAGTAAAGAAGATTGCCCACGACAGACATCAGCTGACTGGACGGCAAGAGAGTCAGGGTTAAGCCAAGTGCTACAAAGGCAACACTTCCTACTATCAGCAAGAACGCAGCCCCAATCCAGTTTCCAAGAGACATATCCACACCTCTTACAAAATGCCCAACTGAGAAAACAACCAGAATTGAGACCAAATAATCAACCAGCATACTTGTTATCTTTGATAGATAATATTCTACCATATTTACAGGGCTATGACGTAATATTTTCTGCCAGTTGTTGATCTTATCGGTATGTAAAACAACTGGGAATGAAAAGATAGCTGTCGACATCATGGAAAAAGCCGTCATGGAGATGAGGTAGTCGCGCATAAAATTAGCCGGTCCACCTGGTGTGTCCTGGTACATACCTGAAAAGAATAAATAGAAGGCTGTCGGCATCCCTACGGATAACAGATAATAGACTAATTGTCGTTTGGTCAATAGAAATTCTATCTTGTTTAGTGCGATCCATCGTTTCATCTTAGTCATCTCCCTTTTGTGTTTCTTCAAAGATTGTATCCAACAAGCTACGGTTATTAACTTCGATTTCTTGTATGCTACATCCTGCTTGCACTAACAGTTGCCAAAAAGCATCCGCTTCACGTGTAACTACTTGCAGAGCATCTTGTTTTTGTGACCAGTTTTCAACCAAGTTTGACTGTTCGACAACTTCCTTATATGCTAGAGGAAGGATAAAGTGCTTTTCAATCTCCTCACTGCGCATGGCTAGAGGTGTTGTATCGCGAATCAACTCTCCCTTATTCAAGACCAAGATTCGGTCCGCTGTATGCTCTACTTCTTCGATATAATGGGACGAATAGAGAATGGTGACTCCTTGGGATTTTAGGTCCTGAACAATTTCCCAAAAACGTTGACGAGTAGAGGTATCCATAGCAGCAGTTGGTTCATCTAAAAAGACAAGCTTTGGTCGCCCAATCAAGGTCAAGACAAAAGAGAAGAGACGCTTTTGCCCACCTGACAATTTTTCTGCGAATTGGTCTTTTTGTTGCTTGTCAAACTGCAATAGTTGATCGATTTCCTGGTTGCTCAAGGGATTTGGGTAAATGCTTTGAAAGAAAACAATCAACTCTTTGACCTTTAATTTCTGAACGATGACATTTTCTTGAGGCAGGTAGCCTCTAATATAGTCTAACTGAGAGCTCGTCACTGGCAAGCCTTGTATGGATACTTGACCGCTGGTGACCAGTTTATCTCCAAGCAAACAGTCCAAGAGTGTGGTCTTCCCAGCACCATTGGGCCCAATCAAGGCGACGCATTCACCTTCAGCTACCTCAAAGGAAATATCCTTCAAAATAGCCTTGCCCTTGATGTTTTTATTTAGGCTTTCTACCTTAATCATGTTCATGATATTCTCCTTTCAGCCACTCCTTTCCCATCGGAAAGGCGATAAAAATCATAAATCCTAGACCCCAGGCACCGCGAATGACTTGGTGAAGGAAGGTTTGATCAAACCAACCTGTAAACATTTCTACCAACCATACCACTAGTGATAGTCCAATAAAAAGAAAGAGAATCGCTTTTTTCATTTTTCAAACTCCTTTTTCACATCTGAGACCAATTTCAAACCTTCTCGAATCAACCAAGACATGATTCCAAAGCTTGCAAACAATTCCCAAGGAAAATGATAGAAGCCTTCATCCATCCCAGAAAACATGAGATAAGTCATGACTCCTGCTGCTACTAAACTCATTGCGACAATTACTTTATGTTTCATTTTTTTCTTCCTCCATTTGATACATCTAGTATAATTCTTTGAAGGTAGAATCACTAGAAGCTTCTGTCATGAGGAGATATGACAAATGTCATTAAAAATGATGGAACAGAAATTACTAGATTGGATTGATTTTCTAGCACCAATCAGCTACTGGGTCCAAAACTCATTGCAAACCAAAAAGATCGGGAATCTTTTCCCGACCTCTTTCGTTTTCTATTTCATTCTTATTCCACACTGAAAAGATATGGGTAAACTGGTTGTTGACCATGGTGGATTTCTACTTCGACATCTTCGAATTCTTCTGCGATTTCTTGGGCGATTTGGTTAGCCAATTCTTCGCTTCCATCTTCACCAATATAGAAGGTTACGATTTCTCTGTCTTCATCCAACATATGTTTCAAGGTTTCAGTCAAGGTTTGGTGCATGTCAGGGTTTGATACGAGGATCTTACCATCTACCATACCTAGATTGTCATTTTCATGGATTTCCAAACCATCGATAGTCGTGTCACGAACGGCTGTTGTTACACTACCGCTGACAACATCGCCAAGAGCTGCAGTCATGCGTTCTTTATTTTCTTCGATAGACTTGCTTGGGTCAAATGCTAGAAGGCTAGTCAATCCTTGAGGAAGGGTACGAGCTTCTACCACTACTGCTGGTTGTTCCAATACCTCAGCTGCAGATTGAGCTGCCATGAAGATATTTTTGTTGTTCGGTAAGAAGATAATGTTGCGAGCATTAACTTGCTCAACAGCCTTGACAAAGTCTTCTGTCGAAGGGTTCATGGTTTGTCCACCTTCGATGACATAGTCCACACCTTGAGCACGGAAGATGTCTGCCAAGCCTTGACCAGCTACTACTGCGATAAGGGCATATTCTTTTTCTTCAGCCGGCTTGCTAACTTGAGCTTCTTTTTCTACTTGTGCTTCGTGTTGGTTACGCATGTTATCGACTTTAACCTTGACCAAGCTACCATATTTAAGACCTTCTTGCATAACAAGACCTGGATCTTCTGTATGGACGTGAACTTTAACGATTTCATCGTCATTGACAACAAGCAATGAGTCCCCAAGGTCGTTCAAGTAGTTACGGAATTCTTCGTAGTCAAACTCTTTAGCATAAGTTGGACCTTGCTTAAGGGCTACCATGATTTCAGTACAGTAACCAAAGGTGATGTCTTCTGTTGCCACATGTCCAGCTACAGACTTGTGGTGTTCTGCATTGATCATTTCACTCATATTAGCTGGAGTCGCTACAAAGTCCTCAGAAGCGCTATATTCACCAGTAAGAGCTGAAAGGAAGCCTTCATAGATGAAGACCAAACCTTGACCACCTGAGTCTACAACTCCAACTTCCTTCAATACTGGAAGCATGTCTGGAGTCTTAGCAAGGGCTGTTTTAGCTCCTTCCAAAGCTGCACGCATAACCTCAATAGCATCGTCTGTCTGCTCGGCTTTTTTCTTAGCACCGATGGCAGCACCACGTGATACAGTCAAAATTGTTCCTTCAACTGGCTTCATAACAGCCTTGTAGGCTACTTCAACACCAGATTGGAAGGCAAGAGCTAAGTCTTTTCCTGTTAACTCTTCTTTGGTTTTGATGGCTTGCGAAAATCCGCGAAAAAGCTGTGAAGTGATAACTCCTGAGTTCCCACGCGCACCCATCAAAAGACCTTTAGCCAAGATGCTTGCAGCCTCACCAACTGTTGAAGCTGGTTTGTCTGCTACTTCTTTAGCACCATTTTCGATAGTCATTCCCATGTTTGTTCCTGTATCTCCATCTGGAACTGGGAAGACGTTTAATGAGTTGACATATTCGGCTTGCTTGTTCAAACGAGTAGATGCAGCCTGTACCATTTCTTGAAATAAGCTTGTAGTAATATTTGACACGATTATTCTCCTACAACTTTGATATTTTGAATATAGACATTCACAGCTTGAGCAGTGATGCCAAGTTGGTTTTCCAAACTAAAGCGTACACGCTCTTGGATGTTTTTTGAGACTTCACTAATCTTAGTTCCATAGCTCAACACGGTATATACATCAACTGCAATGCTACCATCTTCGGCCGCTTTTACAACGACACCTTTAGAATAATTTTCCTTCCCAAGAAGGGCTTGGAAATTATCTTTGAGGGCTTTCTTACTTGCCATACCGACCACACCAAAAATCTCAGTTGCTGCACCGCCTACAACGGTAGCAATCACTTCATCTGTTAGTTCGATTTGACCATCTTTTGTATTAATTTTTACAGTCATTTTTTCTACCTCAACTAGTTGATACTCTATTTTATCATATTTCAAGCCAAGTGTAAAAGCAGAATACTGTATCGGCGGATATTTGCTCCTTTGACAAGTGATTTTGTACTTAGAGCAAAAGAAAAAGACCTGATGGCCTTTTACTCTTTATTAAACGCGTTCTACTTTACCTGATTTCAAAGCACGAGCTGAAGCCCAAACTTTTTTAGGTTTACCATCTATAAGTACAGTAACTTTTTGAAGGTTTGGTTTTACGGCACGTTTTGTTTGGTTCATCGCGTGTGAACGGTTGTTTCCTGATACAGTCTTACGACCTGTAAAGTAACATACTTTAGCCATTTGTGTTTTCCTCCTATTAGATCTAATATAGCGGATGTGCTAGCACCACATACTGTACTATGTTATCACACTTTCTCTTTTTTGGCAAGGGGATTGGAAGATTTTTTTATTTAACGTAAACAACTCCTAGTTTCCCAAAAGCTACATCTCCACGGATAATCAAAGTTTTGCTGGTTGGGGCTAGAGGGGCATCTGCCTTGGCTGCTCCACAAAAAGTCTCTACCTTTAGATCTACTCTCCAGTGTTGAGGCACGTAGATAACTGCATTCCCAAATCCGACTTCGATATTCAGAGTAGCAAAATCACCTAACATCTCTGCATTATCATAATAAATCTTGGCATTCCCAAAACCGACCTCAAACTCATCTTCTACCAATTCTTGGTCTTGCTTGTAAAATGTACCCGCCCCAAAAGCGACTTCCTTGTCTGTCAGAATGGTCTTTTCACCGTCATACCACCATTTTTTTCCATTCCAAGTTCTGTTAGAATGAGTGAGTGTGCTGACACCCATTACGATTAAAATACTTGCCCAGAACAATGACTGATTGGGAATCGGTAAAATACCATAAAAATGATTAGCAATCATGAGGGCTACTAGGGCTGTAAAAGAGGCTGATGTTAGATGACGACGAAGCAAAGCCTCAACTGATTGATAGGCAAAAAATCCAATACCGATCAAGGGCCAAATTTCCCCTTCAAGTGAAGGAATACCAAAATTCCCCTGCAATAACACTACAGCTGCCAATACTAGCAACACAATACCAAATGCTTTCTTTTTCATGTTCTTACCTCATGTTTCTTAGATTTTCTTTTAGGAGGGATTGATAGTGCCGTGACACGTGAACCTCCTTGTGGGTTTGATAAAAGGAAATAGTGCCTGTCCCTGAGAAGGACTTGTCAACCGAGTAAACTT
Organism: Streptococcus infantis; assembly: GCF_047463635.1. Classification (GTDB taxonomy): domain Bacteria; phylum Bacillota; class Bacilli; order Lactobacillales; family Streptococcaceae; genus Streptococcus; species Streptococcus infantis_W. The sequence goes on along the minus strand of NZ_JASHDL010000002.1, from coordinate 177,415 downwards.
GCCGGATATTGGCAATGGTCGACTTGGATACCCGACTAAAATAGCGTGGCAGGATAGACTCCAACTCATAAAGCTTGAGCCGAACCTCATAGGCCTCTTTCTGGGTATGGGCGTAAATCTTGCTACCTTCCGTCTCAAAGAAGAGGATTTCTGCCAAGTCTAAGTAATACTCACCCGTCCCCTTGTAAAAGATCAACCTAGGAGCCTTGGTTTCTTGCAAGAGTCGTTGCAAGTCAGCTATCTCATCTGTCAGGGCTGCAGCCTTGATGACAATCTCTGTCTCAGTTAATTCACTATCAATCTCGATTCGTAACTTCATCCTATCTCCTTTCTGCATCTACTATACCAAAGGCCAGAAGACTTTACAAGGGCAAAAAAGCAAGTGGTCACTTTTGACCCGTAAGTGGTTACGAGGCCAAGCCCACTTGCTTTGCATTTCACAAAATAAAGAAAAGAAATCCCCAAAGGAGACCACAGGCGTAGCCAACTAAAACATCCTTTGGATAATGAACGCCTCCTAAGACCCGCACAAGACCGAGAAGAGCTGATAAGACCAACAAAACCAACCCCACAGGCAGATTTGCATGCAAGCAAGCCATGGAAATAATGGTTTTTACTTTCATTAGTTACGAAATAACACATATCAAAATCAGTTTGAGCAAAGAAACTTCTTTGCTCTTTTTATCTAAGTTTTAAAATTGGAGTAATTTAAATATAGAATTAAGTCAAAAATAAAATTTTATGATATTATAGTAAAAAACAAAAGAAATTTTGTGCAATTAATTTAGAAAAAGATAAAGAGGGATCTGATATGAAAAAACAAACTATTATTGTTGGGGCCGCAATCCTAGCTGCAACCACTGGAACGACTGTATTCGCAGAGGAAGCTGAACCAACTTCTGTAGCACAACCTACTAAAGCAACTGAAGCAGCTCCAACAGCAGAAAATGCTACTCCTATTCAGAAAGCAGAAAAAGAAGTTGCGAAAATTTCAAAAGATGTAACTAACGCTGAAACTTCTGCAAAAGAAACTTTCGATAAAGAAACTCAAGCTAAATCTGATCACGATAAAGCTACAGATGAAGTAAAAGCTGCTCAAGATGCAGTTAATAAAACTAACGAAAAATTAAAAAATGCTGAAGCTACTTTAGCTAAAGATAAAGAATTAACTCCAAAATTAGAAAAAGAATTACAATCTAATAAAGACGAAGTAACAAATACAGAGAATGGAATCTCTAATACAGAAAATCAATTAACAACAGCTAAAGAAAAACAAAAAACAGAAGAAGCTAAAATTCAACCACAAGTTGATGCTTTGAATGAAGCAACTTCTTCTAAAGAAGTTGCTCAAGATAAAGTAAATTCTATTAAACAAGATTTGAAAACAAATCAAGCAAATGAAGCTACTTTAACTAAAGAAATCAATGATTTAACTTCTGCTAAAGAAGCTGCTAACCAAAATGTAACCAAAACAAAAACAGCTTTAGATAATGCTAAAACAGCTGATAAAACTCGTGCTAACAACATTGCTTCACAAAAAACAATTGTAGCGCAAGACCAAAGAAATAAAGATAATGCTATTGCAACAGAAAAAGCAAAAACTGCTGAAAAAGAAAAATTAGCTAATGACTTGACTTCTGCTAAGAATGCACTTGCTGACAACTTGGAAATTCCAGTAACAGATGCTTATATTTCTGCTCTTAAAGCTTACAAACAAAACAAATCAAAAGCAAATGATGAAGCTTTAGTTAAAATTTCAAAAGAAATCTTAGCATCAAAAGAAGTTGAAGCTGCTAAGGAATTACTAAAAGAGAGTGACACACGTACTGTTGACCCAGCAAATCTAACAACAGAACAATTAAAAGAATTGAATATCCGTATGGCTCAATTTATTGAAGATGTACGTACTAAATTCGGAACATTCTCTCCAACTATGATTCGTGTAAGTGAAGAATCAGTTAACCTATCAAAACTTATTAGTGAAACATACAAAAATGCTGTTCGTAATCATGCTAATACTACAAATCCAACTGTAGATGATGCGTATGATACAGGTCATGTGAAAAGTAATGTAACTATTGCTCCAAATATGGCTAAAGCTGGTTATAAAACTGACGCTCTCCCAGTTCGTATGGAAACTCTTGCATATTCTTATGAAACAAATATGACTACAATGGGCGAATTAAAAGCAGAATTATATAATAGTATGATTCGTTGGATGTATGATGATTATTTGAGTGATTGGGGTCATGCTCTTATTCAATCTGGCTTACAATGGGATTACAAGAAAACAGAATTGCATACATTTGTTGTTCAAGATGGTTCATATGTAACGATTGGGACTGACGAAACAGCCTTCAAGACCCAAGATAGCAATTTGAAAACTAAAGAGTATGAAATTCCAGCAACAGATTACAGCAAAACGGTTACTCGTGTAAATTCTCTTGACAAACTAATTGAAACAAACAAAGCCGAATTGGCTCAAGCTACTAAGAATGTTAAATCAACGACTGATAAGCTTGATGCTTCAACAAAAGAATTGAAACGTTTAGAAGCAATTGAAATTCAAACTCCTAAAGCACAAACTGCTTACGACAGTGCTGTTGCTAAACAAACTCAATTAGCAAACCAATTAACAGAAAAGAATAACAATCTTACTGCTGTTCAAAACAAAAGCAAAGAATTAAATATTGCTCTACCTAAAGCTGAATCTGATTTAACTAAAGCAACTGAAACTTACAACAAAGCGAAAGCTGAATATGATAAAGTAAGTGCTGATGTAGAACGTGCTAAAGCCGAAGTTAAACGAATTGAGGCTCAATTGAAAGCACTTAATGCTAAATTGACAGAAGCAAAAAATAAAGTTACTAACACTGAAAAATCTATTGCTGAAAACAACAAAGAAATTGAAACATTAACAAATTCTATTAAAGAATTAAAAGAACAACTTAAAGATCAAGAAACTATTCTTAAAGAAAAAGTAAAAGTTCAAAAAGAAAAAGAAGAGATCTACTTGAAAGCTAAAGGAGTTGCTGATGTAGAACGTGCTAAAATCAATGAACTTAAATCTAAACATGAAGCTGCGGTTACTTATTTAGAATCATTGAAATCAGAAAAAGCTCGTGAAGTACAAAAACAAAGAAAACTTGAAAAATACAATAGAATGTTCGATAAAGTATTGTACGGAACAAATACTACAGCTAATCAAAATTCTAATCACACTCTACCAGCAACTAACTCTTCTAATGAATCAGTATTACCAAATACTGGTTCAATTGAACAATCATTCATGACATATTCAGCACTTATAAGTTTAGCTACTGCAGGTTATGCTTTGGCAAGAAAGAAAAAAGAAGACTAATCCATTCTGACAATTTAAAAAAGAGAAGACAAGTTTAGACAATGTCATTAAGTTAAGAAATTCAAATACGATTCTGTATTGAATTGCACCCCAAAAGTTAGACAGAAAAAATCTAACTTTTGGGGTGTTTTATTATGCGACTATTAGTCCGTCTCGCTCCGCTAGGTGCGCGTCGAAGGTTATACCAAAAAAACTCCAAACGCAATACAATAAGGGTGTTCAAGCCAATTGTAAAGCGAAAGGAGAAAAATATGGCACAAAAGGCTCATAGTTTATCGCACACAAAGTGGCACTGTAAGTATCACATTGTGTTCACCCCTAAGTATAGACGAAAAGTCATCTATAATCAATATCGGAGTAGTTTAGGCGAAATATTTCATCGCTTGTGTAGTTATAAAGGTATTGAAATTATCGAAGGCCATTTAATGCTAGATCATGTTCACATGTTGGTAAGCATTCCACCTAGAATTAGCGTTGCAAGTTTCATGGGATATTTAAAAGGTAAGAGTTCACTCATGATGTTTGACAAACACGCAAATCTCAAGTATAAGTTTGGTAATCGACATTTCTGGGCGGAAGGTTACTATGTGAGTACAGTAGGGCTAAATGAAACTACAATTAAGAAATATATTCAAGATTAAAGAAATTATCCAGTGGATGATTTCTTCACGAGTATGAAAATTTGAGAACGAGTAAAGCATGATATAGCACTAGATAAATTGAGTGTAAAAGAATATGAGAATCCCTTTAGGGATAGTGGTAAGTAATACAAAAGCCTCTTTGAGAGGCAAGTGACGAGTCAAGAGCAGTAAGGCTTGAACAAAGTGAAAGCCAGCGTCTTTAGGCGCTGGCTGGTAATTTGGGCTTATAGCCCCGGTACAAACCACCCGTTAGACGGGTGGTTATGATTATGAAATTAACTTATAAAGATAAGGTTCAGATCTATGAACTTAGAAAGCAAGGTCAAAGCTTCAAACAACTTTCAAAAAGATTTGATGTGGATGTTTCTGGTCTAAAGTGCATGGTGAAATTAATTGACCGTTATGGAATAGAAATCGTCAAAAAGGGGAAAAATCGTTATTATTCCCCTGAATTAAAGCAAGAAATGATTGATAAAGTCCTACTTGAAGGTCTTTCACGAAAAAGAGTATCTTTAGATTATGCTCTACCCAAAATCGGCAAAATTGTTTACGCCATATGATTGTAACACCTTATCAAAAAAATCACTAGGTAAGGTGTTGGTTTTGTATAGAATTTTTACACTAAACTTTAATTCAAAAAAGACAATTTCCTTAGTTTGACTATGGAACTCAAACTATTTTTTATCAAATACCTTGATATGTGGGTGGTTGATTTCATCTATAGAGTAACATAAATCTCAAAAAATAGGGTGAAAAAACCTTTATTTGTGATGCAAAAAATAGAAGATAGGATAGAGGATCACTTTGATAACCTCAATCCTATCTCCTATTCAAATGGTTAGTTCACTAACTTATGACATTGACTCTACAGTATGCTCTTTTTAAAAGTTATTAGTCATATTTACGTTTAAGACCGATTACTCCTAGAGCATAAGTAATACCCGCCATAATCACACCTAACACATTTACTTCAGCACTAGTATTTGATCATACTTTCTTAGTTGAAGTAGGAGTGTTTGGAATTTCTTAAGCAGTTGCTTTTTGGTATTCTGCCTTAATGTCAGCAACTGGTTCTTCATTGGTTTTTTTACTTTTACAATTTCTTGATTATTTCCTTCTTTTCAGCTATTTTCTTATCAAGTGTTTCTACTTGTTTAGCTTCATCTGCATAAGTTGTTCCATAGTTCATTGCTAATGTTACTGCGACCATACCAAGAATGTTCCCACAAATTCCATGTTGTTTGAATTTACGGCTTGACCCGTAAGTGGTTACGAGGCCAAGCTCACTTGCTTTGCTTTTTTACAAAATAAAGAAAAGAATTCCCCAGAGGAGTCCACAGGCATAGCCTGCTAGAACATCCTTGGGATAATGAACGCCACCCAAGACTCGGACCAGACCGAGAAGAGCTGACAAGACCAATAAAATCAAGCCCACAGGCAGATTTGCGTGCAGACAAGCCATGGAAATGATGGTGGCTGAAAAGACATGGCGACTGGGCATTGAATTGCCAGAACTGTCCTTATCTAGTAGCGGAATAATTTCCCAAGTCTCATAAGGACGCGGTTGATTGATCCACTTGCGAATAAGCGTCAATAGGAGAAAGCCTAAAGCTGGAACTAAGATATAGGTGGCAAATTCTTTCCCCAATCCCTTGCTCATAAAGCTTGTCCCCAACAAAGTCAAGTAGGCTAAGGGCATCAGAACTGTCATCATGCGATTAAAAACTCGCATCAATTGTAATAGCTGTGGATGTTGAAGGAAACTTGATTTCCTTTTATCATACCATTCTTGATAGTTTTTCATGTATTTCTCGGTATTCCTATTCTTTTCACAAGAAGCCTACTAGCTTCTCCTACTCTAGTATAGTGTAGAAAAAGAAGGCCGTCAAGCCTTCTGAGGTTTATTCTTCTACTTGGTCTTCTGTAAATTGACTATTGTAGAGGTCAGCGTAGAAACCACCTTGAGCCATAAGCTCTTCATGATTGCCTTGCTCAATGATATTTCCATCTTTCATGACCAAAATCAAGTCCGCATTACGGATAGTTGACAAGCGATGGGCGATGACAAAGGATGTGCGTCCTTCCATCAAACGATCCATGGCTTTCTGAATCAACTCCTCTGTACGTGTATCGACTGAAGATGTCGCTTCATCAAGAATCAAGAGTGGAGAATCTTTGAGAAGGGCACGAGCGATGGTCAAGAGCTGTTTCTGCCCGACTGACAAGGTCACTGTATCATCCAAAACAGTATCGTAGCCATCTGGTAAGGTTGTGATAAAGTGGTGGATTCCTACTGCTTTGGCAGCTTCAATCACGCGCTCTTCACTAATCCCAGCTTGATTATAAATGAGATTGTCACGAATGGTTCCTTCAAAGAGCCAGGTATCCTGTAAGACCATTGAAAAGGCATCGTGTACTTCTGAGCGCTTCATAGCCTTGGTATCCACACCATCAATGCGAATACTTCCCTTATCAATCTCATAGAATTTCATCAAGAGGTTAACAATGGTCGTCTTCCCAGCTCCAGTTGGTCCAACAATAGCAACCTTTTGACCTGCATGAGCTGTCGCAGAAAAGTCATGAATGATCGTTCGCTCCGGTGTGTAGCCAAATGAAACTCTGTCGAAGATTACTTCACCCTTCATGTTGGTCAATTGTCTTTCCTTATGAGATTCATCTTCCATTTCCTCTTCACCTAGAAATTCGAAGACACGAGTCATGGCTGCACTAGCTTGTTGTAAGCTGGTAATTCCTTGGGCAATCTGTGATAAGGGTTGCGAGAAGGTTCGAACATAAACCATGAAGGCTACAATAATCCCGATACTGATATACCCTTCAAGAGCCAAGGCAGCACCGACGATAATGACTAGAACATAACTAAAGTTGCCTACAAAGACCATGGCAGGCATCATAATTCCAGAGATAAACTGAGATTTCCAAATGCTATCATGTAGATTCTGATTCAATCCTGCAAATGTTTCTTTTGTTGGTTCCACAGCATTATAGCTGGTCACCACATTGTGGCCAGAGTACATTTCTTCCACATAGCCATTTACAGCTGCTAGGTTATTTTGTTGAGCTTTAAAGTAGCCCTGCGACTTGGCCATAATTACGGAAACCGCCGTAAATCCAACAAGTGTTGAAACAACGGTTACCAGAGCCAAAATCCAGTTCATACCAAACATGGTAATCAAAACAGCAATCAGTAAAAAGCTAGCTGAAAGAACTGTCCCAAGGCTTTGGTTAAGAGACTGAGCTGCTGTATCAACGTCATTAGTCACACGAGAAAGGGTGTCCCCTTGAGAATGACGGTCAAAATAAGCAAGTGGCAAACGATTGATTTTCTCAGCAATAGCTGTCCGCAAACGTTTTGAGAAATGTTGGATACTAGTTGAAAAAATGTAGGCTTGCGTATAGTTCAGGATAATCCCAATCACATAGAGGATAACCAAAAAACTAGCAATACTTGAGACAGCCTCTAGGTCAATCTCTGTCATTAACCCATCTGAAATCAAATTGGTAATTTCTTTGATCTTAGTTGGTCCATAAACCGTGATAATACTTGAACAGATAGCCGCCACAACTGCGATTAGTAGGGGAAGTTGGAGACCTACTAGAAAAGGTCTACACTGTTTCCATAAGGACATTTTCTTATTTTCCATGTTCCAATTCCTCCTTCGATAGTTGTGAATAGGCAATTTCTTGGTAAACTTCATTGTTTGCAAGAAGTTCCTTGTGGGTGCCTTGTCCCACGACTTTACCTTGATCCAAGACTAAGATCAGATCTGCATCCATAATGGTTGAAATGCGTTGAGCAACGATTAACTTGGTCATGGATTGTGTTTTTTCAGCTAATACTTGACGCAAGATACGATCGGTCTTGTAGTCCAAGGCTGAGAATGAATCATCAAAAATGAGAATCTCTGGTTTACGAGCCAAGGCGCGTGCAATGGCCAAACGTTGTCTCTGTCCACCTGAGAAATTGGTCCCACCTTGAGCCACTTCTGAGTCAAGACCAGCTTCCTTATCCTCTATAAAGTTTTTAGACTGGGCCAATTCCAGAGCTTGCCACATGGCCGTCTCACTTAGTGGCGTTTCTTGACTCTTACCAAAGTCGAGATTGCCCTTAACATCTCCAGAAAAGAGCACAGCTTTTTGAGGGATATAGCCAACTTTATTACGCAAATCTTCTAAGTCATAATTCTGAACATTGACGCCGTCTACTAGAATTTCTCCCTCTGACACATCATAAAAACGGGGTAAGAGGTTCACAAGCGTAGATTTACCAGAACCAGTTGAACCGATAAAGGCAATGGTTTGCCCTGCTTCTGCCTTGAAGCTGACATGTTCCACTACTGCTTCTGAGTTTTTAGAGTAGCGGAAGGTTACATCACGGTATTCCACTTGACCAATTACAGAAGAGTTTGCTGTCTGTGGGTGACTAGGATTTTCAATAGTGGAATGAAGGTCCAAGACTCGATTGATACGACCTGCAGAAACCAAGGTACGAGGCAAGACGATAAAGAGAGCACCCATGAGTAAGAAGCCCATTACCACTTGCATAGCATAGGACATGAAGACCACCATATCGCTAAAGAGTGGTAGACGCTCTGTCAAACTAGCGTCGTTGATGAGATAAGCACCAATCCAGTAAATGGCAAGGACCAAGCCACTAGAAATCGCCATCATAATAGGATTCATAATGGCCATTAAGCGACTGACAAAGAGATTGATTCGTGTGACTTCATCATTGGCTTCTTCAAATTTCTTATCTTGGTATTCCTCAGCATTGTATGCACGAACAACCCGAATCCCTGTCAAGCTTTCACGAGTAATACTGTTCAGTTTATCTGTCAATTTTTGAATGATAGATTGTTTAGGAAAGGCCAAAGTCATCAAGACAGTTGTCATCAGAACATTGACAATGACTGCCACCACTACTGCCCAAATCCAGTATTCAGACTTGCCAAGGATTTTACCAATGGCCCAAAGCGCCATGATAGGACCACGAGTGACCACTTGGAGTCCCATGGTAAAGAGCATCTGAATCTGCGTGATATCATTAGTCGTCCGAGTCAATAGACTGGGAATTGAAAAACGTTTAATTTCTGTCTGGGAGTAATCCAAAACACGATTAAAAATATCGCTTCGTAGATGAGCCGTATAGGATGCTGCAACTCGAGCGGCAAAAAAACCAACTGTTACAGATGATAGGAAGGCTAAGAATGACAAACCCATCATCTTAGTTGCTGGCGACCAAAGGTCTCCCAACTCCGTACCTGGCGTTCCGAGTAATTCTGTTATTTTTGAAACGTAAGTCGGTACTTCTAACTCTAGATAGACCGAGCAACAGGTAAAGAGAACAGTTATTAGAATCATGCCCCACTCTTTTCCTGTGATACGCTTAGCGAGTTTCTTCATTCTTACCTCCTATTTTTTCTACATTTGCTTGTAGTTGGCCCATGACTTCTTCAAAAATAGCGAGATTCTCTTCGGAAATGCCATCAAGCAAACTACGGTTCATTCGATCAAAGAATGATTTGATTTGTTTCATCTGAGAGCGTGATTTTTCGGTCAAATGAACAAATTTCGCCCGTTTATCACTTGGACTCACCTCCAACTCTACCAAACCATTTTGCACCATACGCTTGACCAAATTACTAGCAACTGACTTGGTAATATTGAGTTCTTGTTCAATATCCTTGATAAGTGTTAATTCTTGTTCATGCTCACGACGTTCTAAAAAACGAATGACCTGCCCTTGCGGACCACCCATAAATTCAATACCACAACGCTTGGCTTCCTTTTGTACCAGTAGATGTAACTGGTGACCAAAACGTTTAAAGACCAACATCGGTTTATCCATGCTTTCTCCCTTCTAAATAAAAATAGTTCTCTTGAGAACAATTAAGTTTCCATGAGAACTATTTTATCATTTTCGGAAAAGATGTCAAGAAAAAAGTTTCCTTGAGAACTATTCAAATGAGAATTGACAACAGTTAATAATTTCTCTATAATAGGCACTAACTTGTCTGACTACACTAGATACGGGAGAACTTTCAAATGAAACAAGAAGAGTATAAAACCTTAGGAATCCTTGCTGTCATTTTTGGAGCTGGTGCTCTTTTCAGCTCTTGGATACCAATTATCAATAGTCTATCCTTTCTCCTAGGATTTGTTGCCTTGATCTTAGGAGTCATCGGTATTGGCCTCAATCTCCAAAATCAAAAAACATTAGCTATGATAGGTTCAAGTTTTGGCCTCATTTCCATTATCATTGTACTGATAAGCCAATTGCTATTCACTCCTATCTTCGCTGATTTTATAAGAGGCTATCGCAGCTCTTCTAATTATCTCATGGAAGAACCAACAAATGAAGATTGGCCAAATAGTATCATTGATGAATACGAAAATGAAGAGGAAGAAGAGATCTTTACCTGGACCCAAGACCAGTTTGATGCCTTAATAGAGGGAGACCCATCCAACCAAGGGCAAGGAGGTACCAACTACAGTGATATTATCAGAGAACATGGAATTCCAGATTCTGAGTCAGAATCAAATCTTGATAATCAAGAAACAAAAAGAATCTCCTATCTATCCCTTGGTTCACCTAGTAAGGCAGTTGTTTTAACCTTTGCAAAACAGGAAAATGGTCAATTTCTTCTGATTCATAAATTTTCAATAGGTCTGGAATCACAAAAACAACATGATACTGGTATCAGAATCTAACATAAAATAAAAAGAGAGTGGGACAGAAATCGGTAATTCGTTAGAATTCGATTTCGTCGTCCCACCTCCGCACAGTTGAGTCGGGCTGTAAAAGCTGATGAAATCAGCGTAGTAGAGCCCACTCAACCACTGCGTCTTGCTCGAAAATCCAAAGACAATTAAGAGGCTAGGACTTTTGTCCCAGCCTCTTTTGTATTAGAACCCATCTACGTTTGTGTAGATTTTTTGTACGTCTTCATCATCTTCAAGGACTCCGTAGAGTTTTTCAAATGTTTCCAAATCTTCACCTGACAACTCAACTTCTGATTGAGGAATCATTTCCAATTCAGTTACTTGGAATTCTTCAATACCAGACTCACGCAAAGCCACGATAGCCTTGTGAAGGTCAGTTGGTGCAGTGTAGACAGTGATTGTTCCTTCTTCTGCTTCTACATCATCTACATCAACATCTGCTTCAAGCAAGAGTTCAAAAATAGCATCAGCATCGTCACCTGCAAATACGATAACACCCTTGTTGTCAAAGAGATAAGATACAGAACCTGAAGCTCCCATATTTCCGCCGTTTTTACCAAAGGCAGCACGCACGTTGGCAGCTGTACGGTTAACGTTTGAAGTCAAAGTATCAACAATCAACATAGAACCATTTGGTCCGAACCCTTCGTAACGGCCTTCTGTAAAGGTTTCGTCTGTGTTTCCTTTTGCTTTATCGATAGCCTTATCAATAACGTGTTTTGGCACTTGCGCTTGTTTGGCACGATCGACAACGAATTTCAAAGCAGTGTTTAATTCTGGATCTGGTTCACCTTTTTTAGCTGCTACATAGATTTCTACACCAAATTTTGCATATACTTTAGAGTTAGCTCCATCTTTAGCTGTTTTCTTAGCTACGATATTGGCCCATTTACGTCCCATTAGGAATCTCCTTTTTTCACATTTTAATCTTTCTTATTATAACACAAGTCTATCCGATTTTCACTAGAGGAAACGGATTTTCTTTTGCAAATCCAGCTAGGATTTCACTCCACTCAGCAAGAGCTTCTTGCCCTCCTTTATCCAAGGGTGCTTGAAGAGCGAGAAGTAAAGTTGGATGGTCATAGCTAGCCAGATCAGGGGTTCGCAAAAAATAACACCTAAATAGCCAGACCAAGGAATAATCCAAGCAACAAAAGCAATCTTTCCTATGAGCTCAATAAAACTAGATACCAAAGGAAGGAGCTTTTGCCCTAAACCTTGCAAGCAATTCCGATAAATCAGCAAGAGACTCAAGATGGGATAAAAAGTAGAACTGATGCGCAGATATAAGGTGCCATTTTCTACCAAATAAGAGTCTATCGAGCTTGCCAGGAAGGAGACCAAGACAGGACTGGCAAAGAATAGGAAAATACAAACAAAGGCTGCCCAAGCCATACTGATATAACTCCCTAGTCGAAGACCGTGGACAATGCGATCTGGACGTTTTGCACCAAAGTTTTGAGAGATAAAAGTCGTCATCGATGCTGAGATAGCCGTCATTGGCAATAAGGCAAAAGCCATGATTCGGCGTGCTGCTGTCTGAGCACTGATAATGACTGCTCCAAAACTATTGACAGAGGATTGCAAAATAACACTTCCGACAGAGACGATTGAACCCATCAAGCCCATGGCTAGCCCCTGCTCTAAGAGATCGACATAGAGGGCCTTATTCCATTTAAAATCCTTCAACCTAGGAAGGAGCTCTGGAACACTCTTTCGGATATAGAAATAACAAAGGATAGCTGACAAACCCTGGGATATAATGGTTGCAAGACCTGCAGACTGAACTCCCAACTGCAATTGTGTAATAAAATACAAATCCAGAATGACATTAACGATGGCTGAGAAAATAAGAAAACCAAGCGCAGCAAGGCTATCACCAACAGAGCGTAGCAAACCTGCAAAAAGATTATAAGCAAAGCTCACTCCCACACAGCTAACAATCATGGAGATATATTCATAGGACTGAGGGAGAATTTCTGCAGGTGTTTCTAGGTACTGTAAGAGTGGATAAAGACCAAAAAAGCCCATCATCATGACAAGCACACTCAATATAATCCCTAAAATCCAAGTTGCTGCGACAGCTTCCTTAATCTTCTCAAAATTACGAGCGCCGTAGAGACGTGCAATAACAACACCCATCCCATTTCCAACACCGAGGGCAAAGCCGATAATCAAATCAAAAATGGCTGTCGTTGCTCCGACTGCCGCCAAGGAATCTTGCCCTAAAAAACGCCCAACAATCAAAATATCAGCCGTATTATAAAGTTGCTGAAAGATATTGGACAGTAGAATCGGTAATGCAAAACTAATTAGCGCGGGAAGGATGGGACCATGAATCAGGTCCACCGTTGATTTTTTATTCATAAGGCTATTATATCAGCTTTCTAGTAGGGGAACAAGGGAGTTTGGATAAGAAAGCGTTGCCTAGTTACAAACAATCTGGTATAATCGTGACAGAAAAGGAGAGTATGTATGAGCTTAACCAGCCAGTTAATTACAGATGCATTCCCAGACCTTGAAAAAGTCGACCAATTAAACAAGGAAGCCTTTCCTGAAGAAGAACGCGTCTCTTTGGAAGAATTTTTAAGTTACCAGGATAGAGATGATGCCCACTTTTTCGCTTTCTATAACGAGGAAGAATTTGTCGGCTTCGCTTTTGCCATTTCCAACCAAAAAGCATTCTACATTAGCTTCTTTGCTATTATGCCTCATCTCCGTAGTCATGGCTACGGGAGAGAAATCATTGAAAAACTCATTGATTTTTACCAACGTACCATGATTCTTGAAGTGGAGCGGTTGGACGAAGATTGTGATAACCTCGAACAACGAAAAGCCCGCATGGACTTCTACCTACAAAATGGTTTTAAAACTGCCAATGCTTTTTTGGAGTACGAAGGTCTTAGTTTTGAGATTCTATATCGTGGCGACCACTTTGATGAAGAAGCCTATCGGAATATCTTCCAAAAATTGCAAGAAGAGAATTACTTCGACTTTCGCATCGAGTACCGTCGCTTTAGCGAACACTAATCTATACTGCAGTCTTGAACTTCCCAGTAAGAAACTGCAAATTTCTCTACAATGAATACCCAATCACCTGCACTACAGGTGATTTTTTTGTGATTCCGAAATCAAATAGCAGAAAGTTTTGCTAAATCCATCAAAATATAGTAGATTGAATCTAGAATAGTGCATTACGACTGCTAAAAATATTCCTAGAAATAAGTTTGACTTTCCTAATCGAATTGTTCATCCCTTATTTGAATCTACTATAGTATTTTCTATTCAATCTGCTACACAACAAAATTATAGTAGATTGAATCTATAATAGTACATCACGACTGCTAAAAATATTTCTAGAAATAAGTTTGATTTTTCTAATCGAATTGTTCATCCCTTATTTGAATCTACTATAGTGTTTTCTATTCAATCTGCTACACAACAAAATTATAGTAGATTGAATCTAGAATAGTACGCTACGAATTCTAAAATATTTCTAGAAATAAGTTTGACTTTCCTAATCGAATTGTTCATCCCTTATTTCAATCCACTATAAATAAGGCTGAAACAATTTTGTTTCAGCCTTATCTTGATTTCTCTTATAAAAATGTCACTAAGTTTACGCTTTTGTTCCAGCTTCTGGCATGATGAGCCAGAGAATGAGATAGGCAAGAATTCCTGATCCACCTAGTAGTGTGAAGAGAATCCAAAGCCCACGAACAAGTGTTGCATCAATATCTAAATAGTCAGCAAGCCCTGCACAAACACCAGCAATTTTTTTCTCTTGAACATTGCGAACTAAACGTTTTTCCATACCAACAATCTCCTTGGTATTACTTTTATTTTCAATTTATTTTATCATCAAATCTTTTGCAATAGTCTTCCTCATTTTTACTGTGAAAATCTGTCATTCCTGCTCTCATAACCTTGTTTCTTTATTCTCATATAGCAAAAAAAGTGGGGATTCCTCCGCCACTTTTACTTTTTAATCTTCAATTTCGATTTCAAGATCATCGCCAAGGTCAAGAGTCACTTCTTGATTAGCTACTTCTGATTCCACAGGTGCAACTTTTTCATCAGCTACCGCATCATCTTCAATCAAGCCAAACTTGACACGAACTTGGTGGTCAATCTCGTCAAAGACTTCTGGGTGATCCGCCAAGTATTTCTTAGCATTTTCAGAACCTTGACCGATCTTTTCGTCTTTATAAGAGTACCATGCTCCTGCCTTCTTGATGATGTCAAGATCACTTGCAATCTTCAAGAGCTCACCAGTTCTTGAAATTCCTTCACCATACATGATTTCAACAAAGGCTTCTTTAAATGGTGGAGCCACCTTGTTTTTAACAACCTTAATCTTGGTTTCCTTACCTACGCTAGTATCTTTTTGGTCACCAGTTCCCTTGATTTGTGTGCTTCCACGAACATCTAAACGGACAGAAGCGTAGAATTTAAGAGCACGTCCACCAGGAGTTGTCTCTGGATTACCAAACATAACTCCTACTTTTTCACGCAATTGGTTGATAAAGATAGCAATTGTCTTAGTCTTATTAATAGAAGCTCCGAGTTTACGCATAGCCTGGCTCATCATACGAGCTTGAAGACCAACGTGGCTATCTCCGATATCTCCATCGATTTCTGCACGAGGTACAAGGGCAGCAACTGAGTCGATAACAACAAGATCAACTGCACCTGAGTCAATCAATTTCCCAGCAATTTCAAGACCTTGCTCCCCTGAGTCTGGTTGTGACAAGAGCAATTCATCGATATTAACACCAAGCGCTGCTGCATAGGCTGGGTCAAGCGCGTGCTCCGCATCGATAAAGGCAGCAATTCCGCCTTCTTTTTGGGCTTGCGCTACAGCGTGAAGGGCTACTGTTGTCTTACCAGATGATTCTGGACCGTAGATTTCGATGATACGTCCCTTTGGATAACCACCTGATCCGAGTGCGATATCAAGAGCCAAAGAACCTGAGCTCATCACTTGGACCTTTTGCTCTGCACGTTCACCCAAGCGCATGATTGATCCCTTACCGAAATCTTTTTCAATCAATTTAAGGGCATCGTTTAGGGCTTTTTCACGATCAGCACCAAATTTTTTGCCAATTTCGTCTAATTTTTTTGTTGGTTTTTTCGCCATTTTATTCTCCTGTATTCTAATAGTCCTTAGACCTTCTTCTATTATAACAAATCTCCAGCACTTAATAAAGCTTTGCGAACTAGGTTAAAAGCATGTAAGACTGCAATTTCTCGCACATCTGCACGACTTCTACCTGCGATATTGGCCTGGATAACTTCTGTCCCCGAAGCTTGCGCCAAAGCGATAAAGACTGTACCTGCTGGTTGACCTTCTAGGCTATCTGGTCCAGCCACTCCTGTCAAACTAATGCCAAAATCTGACTGAGTCTTGATTCGCGCCTGTTCAGCCATTTTTTCAGCAGTAAAGGCTGAGACGACTCCGTGTTTTTCCAATTCAGCATTTGGAATATCAAGCATCTTAGCTTTTTCTTCAAGGCTATAGGTCACAAAACCACCTTTAAAGATAGCAGATACACCTGAGAAATCAGCCAAAGTAGCTTGAAAAAGACCTGCAGTCAAGCTTTCTGCTGCAGTGATAGTTTTCTTTTGCTTTTTCAACTCTTCTACTACCAGGCTAGCCAAACTGGTTTCTTCCCCATAGCCATAGCAAATTTCTCGAAGTGAAACACCCTCAAAGGTTTCTCTTTCAAGGATTTTTTGTTCTAAAGTATCTAGAACACGATCCGCTTCTTCTTGACTCTTAGCCTTGGTCGATAAGCGAAGCGTCACTTCCCCAGTTTTAGCATAAGGTGCCAAGGTTGGATCCGTCTGTTGGTCAATCAAATCTGATAGAATGGTCACTAGCTGGCTCTCACCAATCCCAAAGAAACGTAGCACACGTGAATAGAGCTTAGATCCTGTTGTCAATCTTGGAAGCAACTCATTTAAGACCATAGGTTTCAATTCACTTGGAGGTCCTGGTAGAACAACGTAGGTTACCCCAGCCACCTCGATCATACCACCGACTGCCAGTCCTGTTTCGTTTGGTAATGGAGTTGAACCTTGAACAATCTGAGCTTGGCGCTCGTTGTTAGGAGTACGAGCATAGTCTGGTCGATGAGCAAAAAAGTCATCTAGCTTAGCCTGAGCCTGAGGATCAAAAGTCAAGTCGCGTCCCAAAAATTGGGCCAAAGTTTGCTTGGTCAAATCATCTTCCGTCGGTCCCAAGCCACCTGTTAAAATGACTAGACTACTGCGATTCTGAGCAATTTCTAACAAGGATAAGAGACGAGCCTCGTTATCTCCTACAGCTGTCTGAAAATAGACATCTACACCGATTTCAGCCAATTTTTCAGACAAGAATTGCGCATTGGTATTGACAATCTGACCTGTCAAAATCTCTGTTCCAACAGCTATAATTTCTGCTTTCATTTTTTCCTCCTACTTACCTATTCGGATTTCTTTGAAAAAATCGCAGGATAATTCCTACGATTTGATGGATAGTTTCTTGTTATTCTGACTCCTCAGAAGATGGTGGCAAGTGGCCAAAAAGATTCTCGTACAAGACTATATTGGTCTCCAAATTCGTAACCTCTGGTTGTCCGAGCGAACGGCGTAAAAGATTTTGCATCTCTAGTATATGCTCACCAGAAACGATTTGGTAAGAAATCCCGTCAATCATTTCACCTTCACCACGTAATTGTTGGGTTTCGATATTTTTAAAGGAATCTTGATAACCCATCAACTGAGGAATGGTTGTCGTTGTAATCTCGATATTTGTCTGCATGTTGTCACTAAGAGCCTTCAGAATCTCTTGGTAGTGACTCACACTGTTCAAACTAAGAATTTTCTCGACAACCTTTTGAATCACTTCACGCTGGCGTTTTTGACGACCATAGTCCCCTTCAGGATCCTGATAACGCATGCGTGAATAAACAAGGGCTTCTTCACCATTGAGGGTTTGCTCACCGACTCCAATCGAAATCGTATTAAAAGGTTCCTGATCTTGAATAGAAATTGGGAAGCCGAGAGTGTTGTTGACTGTAATACCACCTACAGCATCAACCATTCTTTGAAGGCCATGCATATTGACCATCACATAACGGTCGATATGAATATTCATCATCTTTTGAATCGTTGAAATAGACAACTCTGCTCCGCCATCAGCATAGGCAGCATTGAGTTTCGCTTCTCTAACACTACCATCTGGTTGCTGGATTTGTGTGAGAATATCACGCTCCAAACTCATCATGACCGTCTTCTTAGTTTTAGGATTCACTGTCACTAAGATCATTGAATCACTATTCCCAGCCCATGGGTCTGTACGTTCAACATTTCCTGTATCCACGCCCATAAGCAAAATCGTCAGAGGTTCGGTCGCTTCAATGACCTTGGTTTCTTCACCGATTTTTTTATAGGTTTTAGCTAAAGTTTGCGTACTTTGCTGATAAATTGTATAGGCATAGGCACCTACACCTAGCACAGTCACAAGGACCAAACCCAAAAACATTCCAATTATTTTTTTTACCATACTCTTATTCGTCTATCAGTTGACCCATTAGGTAAACATCTAGAAACTCTCCTCCTTCTATACAAGCACCACGTTCCTGTAATCCTTCTATGATAAAGCCCATTTTTTCATACAGATGCACCGCGGCAAGATTTCTTTTTTGAACTGTCAATTGTAACCGTCGAATACTACCACTTGATTTGGCCCATTCAATAGTTTCTTCCATCAAGATACTACCGAGACCATTTCCCCAGTAAGCTTTTTTTATTCCTAAAAAAACATCTCCAATATGACTGACTCGCGGACGTTGATCAGCTGTTGTATTGATGATTCCTACTAACTCATCATTCAAAAAAGCGAGTAGGGTAATTTGATTATCCGACTGGGCCTGCTTATCCAAAAAATGTTGCATCTCAGACTCACTCATTGCAATCCCATTTTCATCCAGACTGGTAAAATTAGACTCTTGACCAATTTGATCTAAGAGAGCAATGACCGCTGAAGCATCCTGGATTTCCGCTTCACGGATTAAAAGATCATACTCCATCCGTCAATCCTTTCAAAAGTTCTGTCGCTCTTTGGCCATGAGCATGAAAGACGATTTCTCGGCCCTCATCTTTTTTAAGGATTTCTAACTCCAGATAATCTGATGGAAGATTTTCCCCCAATAGATGTCCCCACTCAATAACCGTTACACCTGAACCAAAAAGAAATTCATCCAAGTCGATAGAATCTGCATCCCCTTCAATACGATAAACATCTAAGTGATATAAGGGTAGACGTCCTTCATATTCTCTAACAATGGTATAAGTAGGACTCTTAATCATTTGATGAATGCCTAATCCCTTAGCCAGACCCTTTGTTAGCGTTGTTTTCCCAGCACCTAATTCACCAGTCAAAATCAACACATCATTTTTTTCTAACAAGTGCCCTAGCTTTTCCCCAAGTGCAACCAACTCATCTTCATTTTTTGTGTACATGTAATTATTATACCAAAAAGTTTTATTTTGTGATATTTCCATCAACAAAAAAAGAGGAGACTCCCCTCTTTTTTTAGTTTTTGTCATTAGTTAAGAGCCATACTGATGTAGTTCAAGATAAACAAGGCATCCAAAATCCAAATCATGACATGCACATCTTTCACTTGACCTTTGACAACCTTCGTCAAAGTATAAGTTAAGAAACCAACGGCAATCCCTTGTGTGATTGAGTAGCTGAATCCCATAAAGATAGATGTGAAGAAAGCTGGAACAGCTTCAGCCATATCATCCCAAGGGATATTTTTCAAGTTAGAAAGCATCATAATTCCGACAATGATCAAAATTGGTGCAGTTGCAGCTGTTGGAACAATTGCTAGAAGTGGGCTAAAGAAGCTTGATAGGGCAAAACAGATGGCAACAACCAAAGCTGTCAAACCAGTACGTCCACCAGCACCTATACCAGCTGCAGACTCAACATAAGTTGTAACGTTTGAAGTACCTGCAATAGCACCTACTGAAGTTGCCACCAAGTCAGAGTAAAGAGCCTTATCCAATTTAGCTGACTCATGGTTTTCACCACTTGTTGCAATGATACCAACTTTTTCACCAGTACCGATAAGAGTACCGATAGTATCAAAAATATCTGTCAATGAGAAAGCAAGAATGGCCATCAAGGTTTCTGGCAAACGAGAAGTGTTTGAAATCAGAGATCCCAATCCTTCTGAACCAAGAGCAGCACCAAACAAGGTTCCTAGGTCATTAACGGCTGATGAAAGATTATTGCTTGCAAAGTCAATCCCTGACACATTAACAAGACCAACCGCAATGGCAAGAACAGTCGTTGTTAAAATAGAAAGGATGATACCACCTTTGATCCCCTTAACAACGAAGAAGATAGTAATGGCAATACCTGCAAGAGCTACCAAGACAGCTGGAGTGTTGAAGTCTACCAATCCTGGAACAGCTGCTGAGTTTGCAGTAAGTGCTGCTTGAGCCTTATCTGCTCCTTCACCTGCTACTGTATAGGTACCTGGGTCAATCGAGAATTTCAAGAGACCAGCATTCTTAATCCCAACATAAGCAAGGAAAACCCCAATACCAGCTGAAATCGCTGAACGAAGAGTTGTAGGAATAGATTCGATGATCATTTTACGAACATTGGTCAATGTAATAATCAATGAAATAATCCCACAGATGAAGACCATTCCAAGAGCTTCTTGCCATTTATAACCCATCCCAAATACGACGGTAAATGTGAAGAAGGCATTTAGTCCCATACCTGGAGCTTGCGCATATGGCAAGTTAGCATAGAAGGCCATCATCAAAGTTCCCACAACAGAACCGATGATTGTTGCCAAGAATACACCTTGAACAGGCATTCCTGTTTGTGAAAGCATTTGAGGGTTTACAAAGAGAATATAACTCATTGCAAAGAAAGTTGTTAAACCAGCAAGAACCTCTGTACGGACGTCTGTCCCGTGCTCTTTTAGTTTAAATAGTTTGTCCATTTTTAATCTCCTTTGTCATTTTACGAACAATATGACTATTATACCATCAATCATTCATATTTTCAAGATGTTTTTACTGAATCATAAAAATCTTATCCGATACTTTTCTCCTTCTTTTTACTTATTATCAGCTTTTCTAGTCACTTTCTGATATAATAGAAAACATCTTATCTGAAACTAGATTCGGGAGGATTTTATGACTAAAAAAATGATTGCCGTCGATTTGGACGGTACCCTACTCAACTCTGAAAGCAAACTTTCTGACTTTACTATTGAAACGATTAAGAAAATCTCAAAAAAAGGCCACCAAGTTGTTATCGCAACTGGTCGCCCTTACCGTATGGCCAAAGATTTTTATGATCAACTTGAACTTGAAACCCCTATGATCAACTTCAACGGTTCACTCACTCATATGCCTGGTAAGGTTTGGGAGCATGAAAAATGCCTGACTGTTGATAAAAAATATCTCTTAGATATGGTTCAACGAAAAGAGAAGATTGAGGCAGACTTTATCGCAAGTGAATACCGTAAAAAGTTCTACATTACGGCTCCAGACAAGGAGATTGCCGACCCTAAATTATTTGGTGTTGAAAACTTTCGCCCTGAAAATCAATTCCAGTCTAACTTAGTCACCAAGGACCCTAACTGCATTTTATTGCAGACTCGTGCAAGTGACAAATATGCTCTTGCAGAAGAGATGAACAGCTTTTACAAGCACCAACTCAATATTAATACTTGGGGTGGTCCTTTGAACATTCTCGAATGTACTCCCAAAGGAGTTCACAAGGCCTTTGCCCTTGAATATCTTCTCACGGTCATGAATATAGACAAACAGAATTTGATTGCCTTTGGTGACGAACACAATGACCAAGAGATGCTTTCTTTTGCAGGTAAAGGCTATGCCATGAAAAATGCTAATCCTGCTCTGTTACCTTTCGCAGACGAGCAATTACCATTGACCAATGAAGAAGATGGCGTCGCTCAGTTTTTACAAGAACGATTTCTTTAATTTCACTCATTCTATACTTTTGTGGTAGACATTAGCTACCTTAAAAGTATGGAATTTTTTTGAGCTCAAAGTCAACGAAAAAGGATTTGAATCCGTCTTTTACAGATCCAAATCCCTACAAATGATGTCTATTTCTTTAAAACGATACGATCAGAAACGTCGCGGGCCATGTCATCGATAATAATCTGGTTCTCTTCTGCCACATAAATCTTGATATCGTCTCCAATAAAGACTCTCTGATTTTCTGGTTCGAAGGTCACCTTCTTAACCTCTTGATCTCCGTTCGCTTCAACTTCTGTCCACGTTCCGGTATTTCCAGTGACTATAAGAGTAATGCTATCTCCCTCGTCTTGGCCCTTGTAGGTCCCATCTATATTAGTAGTTGTGTCAGTCTTTGCACTAGTAGTAGAACTAGAAGCACTGGTTTCTGATACTTGACTAGTGCTCGCTTCAGAGCTAGTGCTTGCTTGGGATGAAGGTGTCGACTTAGTTGTTGACGAACAAGCAACTAAAAGACTAAGACTTGCTACAGTAGCAAGAGAAAGTGTAATTTTTTTAGTGACATAATGTCTCCTTTCTTTCAGGAGATAAAGGCAGAAAAACTGCAGAACTATTCTACTTATACTATATCAAATAAAAGAAACAAGGTCTATCAAGCAACTATGTTTTTATAAGGTAGGCACGAACTTCAGATATAAAATAGAGGGAACCTGTCACAAACAGTAAGTCTTTCTCCCCTGCAGACTTTTCAAAATCATCTATAAAGTCTCGATAGGAAGCAACTCTATGATATCCACTTAAATCCTGCTCCTCCAAAGAGCCTTGATAGTCGAAGCTCGTCACATAGAGAGCTGTATCAGGTAAATGATCTGTCAAATAAGTTAACATTCCGCTATAATCCTTACGCTTTAAAGCTCCAAAAAGGATTTGAAGGTGACAACCTTGCTGAATTTTTTGCTGGATAAATTCAACTAACCGCTCCAAGGCTGGTAGATTGTGGGCACCATCTAGATAAATGTGCTCCGTAACAGCTTCTAGACGCCCAGCCCAACTGGTTGTTTTCAGAGCACACCGGACAACTTCCTCATCGACCTTTTCACCTCTCTCTGTCATAAACAACAGAAATGCCTGCAAAGCCAAAGCAGCATTCTCCTCTTGATAAGCTCCTTCCAAACCCAGTTTTAGTCGGGTCAAATCCGCTAGAGAAGAAGAAAAATGTCCTGATTTGAAAGAAAAATCTCGGACAGCTTGGTAGAGAGTGACATCTAAATCTTCTGCTATCTTTTGACAAACGAGCTGGGCTTCAGGAGCTAAGTTTGCAATCACTGCTGCTCTTCCTTGCTTAAAAATTCCTGCTTTCTGTTCAGCGATTTCTTCCAGACTATTGCCCAAGGTCTCCTGGTGATCTAGGCCAATTGATGTAATAACTGCGATCTCTCCAGTAACCACATTGGTCGTGTCAAGCAAGCCACCAATTCCAACTTCTAATAGAACTAGATCCACCCCTTGTTCTTTAAAATAAAGCAAAGCAATCACGGTTAACAACTCAAAAAAAGATAGCTGGTCATGTGTTTCTAGAAGTCTTTGCTCCATTTCCTTAACTTGATTTGCCAAACGAATAAAGTCTGCGTCCGATATGGGTTGACCATTGATACAAATCCGATCATGAATGCTAACAATGTGAGGGGAAGTAAAGGTCCCCACCTTCTTACCATGAGAAACAAAGAGCTCTCTCATAAAGGCAATGGTTGAACCCTTTCCATTTGTCCCTGTCACATGGATAATAGGATAGGCTTGCTCAGGATTTCCCAGCAAGTTTACCGCACTCTGCATCCTCCCTAAACCTGATCTAAAATTCAAACCGATTCGACTATGAAGCCATTTTTCTACTTCAAACACGCTTAATCTCCTTAATCCTTAACAAAAAAGCGAAGATTCTCTTCGCTTTTTACTTCATTAGCTAGTATTTAATTCTAGTATGGGAGAAAAATGTCCCCCGGACGTTCCAACTCTCCCTAGTTTCTAGGAGTTGGGGTAAAAACGTTCCCCGGAATTACCAGTTCTCTCTTATTTCAAGGAACTGGGCTGATACAGTCTCCCAGACTGCCTGCGTTTCCAATTTCTAGCGCGGGGCTAAAAACGTTCCCCGGACGTTCCTGCTTTTTCTCATTTCTAGAAGCAGGGTAAAAACATCCCCCGGATGATCCAACTCTCTCCAGTTTCTAGGAGTTGGGCTAAAAACATCCCCCGAACTTACCAGTTCTCTCTTATTTCAAGGAACTGGGGTGATACAGTCTCCCAGACTGTATCACTCCTCCATAAAGCTGTTGAAGACTTCTTCAATCATGTTCCATTCATCTTCTGAATCTTCAGGGATTGGTTGCAATTCACCTTCTGTTCCATCTTCATTTTCGATGAATGAATAAGCTTGGATTTCAACTTCGCCGTTTTCATCTTCTTCTGCATTAACTGGTACAAGAAGAACATAGTTTTTACCAAATTCTTCTTTTCCGTCAATGGTCAAAAGGATTTCAAACAAAGTTTCGTTTCCTTGCTCATCTACAAGTGTAATAAGTTCACGTTCTTCGTGATCGTGGTTGTGATCGTGTGACATAGTTTCTCCTCTGTCTTAAAATTTTCTATCTAAATAATTTTGCAAAATCAATTGAGCGGCTAATTTATCAATAACTTTTTTACGCTTATTACGACTAATATCTGCTTGCTCAATCAACATACGCTCTGCAGCGACCGTAGTTAGGCGTTCATCTTGATACTCTACCGGTAGACCAAAGAGTTCTGCTAGTTTGGCTCCATAGGCTTGACTGGCTTCCACGCGCGGTCCGCTGGTATTGTTCATGTTTTTAGGCAAACCAACAACAAAACGGTCTACCTTATAGGTTTCAACGAGTTCCTTGAGGCGTTCAAAACCAAACTGACCTTGATCTTCATTGATTTGGATGATTTCAAGCCCTTGTGCCGTAAAACCTAACGGATCGCTAATCGCTACTCCTACCGTTTTGGAACCAACGTCCAATCCCATAATTCTCATAGATTATAGATCGACTCCTTGTCCTTTAAGGTAGTAGCGAACCAATTCTTCAACGATTTCATCTCGCTCATACTTACGGATTTGATTTCGTGCATTGTTATAACGAGGAACGTAAGCTGGGTCTCCACTGAGAACATAGCCCACGATCTGGTTAATAGGGTTATAGCCCTTTTCATTCAAAGAAGCATAGACATCTGTCAATGTTTCACTGATTTCTTTTTTATTGGAATCGTCCAATTTAAAACGTACGGTTTCTTCAGTAAATCCCATTCTAACACCCTCTTTCCTTAGAATAGTACTATTATAGCACATTCGCGGTCGTTCTACAAATCACACAGTCTGATTCTGCTGATTTTCTCTGACTTTTTACTGGACTATTGCCCCATTTGCAACACGATTAGCAATATAGTCCTCTGGTTCGTTTTTCAATAGATTTTCCAGTCCAACATTCTTCAAGTATTCGTTTTCACTCGCTTTTTTGAGATCCAGTGTTTGGAAATCATAGCTAGTCTTGGTTTCCATTTCTTTCTCATTTAAAAGAGTCGTTTCAATGGTAAAGCCTGAAATTTTTCGAGCTGCTTGAACAGACTCATCCTTGTCCTCAGCTTCTTTAAGAGCTTTTTTAGCTTCATCTAATCCTCGCTCAGAAATATAATTTTTTAAATCTTCTGATACAGGACGTTTCTGCTGAATGGTCAAGCTTAAAAATTGATTGCCTTTGTAAGTAATGATTTGAGTTTGCTGTGCTCCACTCTCATCAGCTGGCAAAACCAAGGTCTTGGTAACAACTGTATTCTTGCTTGCATTTTCTAATACAGGCAAAGTAGACTGTAGAGCTTCTTGAGAACTCTCAGTAGTTGAAGCTGCTGTTTCTTTTTTCTGACCACATCCAACGAGCAAAAATAGTGCTGCGAATGTTCCAATGACTAACTTTTTCATAAATCCTCACATGTTATCCAATTTAAATATTAGAGAAGGCCAGGAGTCACTCCCAGCCTTGATGTTTTATAGAGCCGCACGTAAACGCGCTTCTGCATTTTCCACATTACGGACAGAGCGTGGCAAAAAGGCACGGATATCGTCTTCTTTATAGCCGACTTGTAGGCGTTTCTCATCTACAAGAATCGGACTTTTCAAGATACGTGGTGTTTCCATGATTAGGTTGAGCACTTCATTGACACTCAAATCTTCGATATCAACACCAAGGGCCTTTGCATAACGATTTTTCGATGATACGATACTTGCAATTCCATTGTCTGTTTTTGTCAAAATATCAAGCAGTTCTTCTCTCGTGATTCCTTCCTTACCGAGGTTTTGTTCTTTATAACTTAACTGGTGGGCATTGAGCCAGGTCTTCGCTTTTTTACAGCTAGTACAACTTGAGACTGTATAAATTTTGATCATGTACCTACCCCTTTCGCTACATGTTACTATCAGTTTAAACTATTATACCATAAAAAACATCGGACTTGCGACCTATTTTTAAAAAATTTTAACTTTTTTGGCAATTTTTGAACTTTTTTCTTGACAAAACACGAACTATAACCATTCTTTATATTTCTTAATGTAAAATTTCTTAATAACTGTGACGCTAAACATATACAAGAAAATAATACAGATTAAGAACAAGAAGTAAGGAAGTCCTAAGGGTGCTAGACGAAGGATATTTACCAGTGGTCCATAAGGTAAACTGGTTACGAAGAAGGCTGCAACCAGAGTCATCAAAATCACAAGCCAAGCTGGTCTGCTTTGTACAAAAGGAACTTTTGCTGTACGAAGCATATGGATGACCATGGTTTGAGACCACATTGATTCGATGAACCATCCTGTTTGGAATAAGATAATAAACTGAAGGGCAGATTCAGATCCATGGACATAATGATGACCTGTCACCAATGGAACAATGATAAAGTAGAGGAAGATAAAGGTCAAAATATCAAAGACAGATGAGATTGGTCCCATCCAAACCATAAATCGCGTAATGGATTTTGCTTCCCATGTATGGGGTTGTTTAAGGAAGTCTTGATCCACATTATCAAATGGCAATGCCACACAAGACAAATCATAGACTAGGTTTAGGACAATGAGATGAACAGGAGCCATTGGTAAAAATGGTAAGAAAATACTCGCAACAAGGAGTGAGAAGATATTCCCAAAGTTTGAACTAACGGTCATCTTGATGTACTTGGTCATGTTGGCGTAGACCTTACGGCCCTCAACGATACCAGTTTCAAGGACCATGAGATCCTTGTCTAGCAAAATAACATCCGCTGTTTCCTTAGCGATATCGACTGCTGTATCTACAGAAATTCCAACATCAGCCACCTTCATGGATGGAGCGTCGTTGATTCCATCTCCCATATAACCAACGGCATGACCATTTTTCTTTAACTGTAAAATGATACGGGCTTTTTGATCAGGAGACAATTTAGCAAATACTGTTACACTTTCAACCGCTTCTGCCAATTCTTGGTCTGTCATTTGGTCAATGTCAGCCCCTAAGAGCATATGCTCAACGTCCAAACCAACCTTTTCACAAATGGCTTGGGTTACTTTTTCGTTATCCCCAGTTAAAATTTTTGTTTTGACACCATGCTCAAGCAGAGCTTGAATAGCGGGTGCTGCAGATGGTTTTGGCGGATCCAAAAAGGCAAGGTAACCTGTAAGGATCATGTCACTTTCATCAGTCACAGCATAGGCATAATCTTCACGTAGACCTGACTTGTAACCAACACCTAAAACACGCAAACCTTGACGGTTTAATTGACCAACTTCTGCTAATACTTCTTGGCGAATGTCTTCGGTTAGGGGAATGATTTCTCCGCGATATTCCACATGAGTCGAAATGTTCAACATTTCTTCTAAAGCGCCTTTGGTAACCATACTAACGACATTGCTGTCATCTTTGACGATGACACTCATGCGTCTGCGTTCAAAGTCAAAAGGCAGTTCATCAATCTTTTGGAAGATGTTATCCAAATCTTGTAGAATAACGTGTTCTTTAGCTTCTTTTTCAGTTCTACTGATGATGGCACGATCCATCAAGTTTTTCAAACCTGTTTGAAAATGTGAATTTAGATAAGCTCTTCTTAAGACCGCCATATCCAAATCACCATGGATATCCAAGGGATATTCTAAGACAATCTCATCTTGCGTTAGAGTTCCAGTTTTATCCGTACATAGGATATCGATTGCTCCTAAGTCCTGGATAGCATTGAGTTTTTTGATGACCACCTTTTCCTTGGCCATAATAATGGAACCTTTGGCCAAGCTGGCTGTGATAATCATTGGAAGCATTTCTGGTGTAAGTCCGACACCGACGCTCAAGGCAAAGACTCCAGCCTCTAGCCAGTCTCCATCAGTCAACCCATTTGCGAAAAACACGATCGGAACCATGACAAGCATCAAGCGGATCAAGAGCCAAGAAATGCTGTTCATTTCACGTTCAAAAGAAGTTGGCTCATCATAGGTGTTGAGAGTTTGCTCAATAGCTCCCATCATGGTGTCATCACCAACAGCGAGAACCATAGCTGTAGCACTTCCTGAGATAACGTTTGTCCCCATGAATGCCAAGGATTCTGCTTCTAAAAGACTCTCTACATTTTGATTAGTAGCTTTATTTAAAGCAAGCTTTTCGACTGCATCGCTTTCTCCAGTCAAACCTGACTGTTGAACGAAAAAGTCGCGGGATTCAAACAAGATAACATCTGCAGGAATCATATCTCCCGCACTCAATTTCACGAGATCTCCTACAACCAACTCATCGATGGGTAACTCTTGTTCAAGACCATCACGAATAACAGTTGCAGTGTTGACAATCATTTTTGAAAGATTGGTTGTTGCCTTGTCGCTCCGCAATTCTTGGACAAAACGGATCCCTCCTGAAATCAAAACCAAGACAACGATAATGATAGAAGTCGTTGGATCCTCTTGTCCAGGTTTGGCAAGCCAGACATTTGTAACGAGAGAGATAAAGGCAATCACAAGCAAAATGATTGTGAAAGGATTGATAATGGACTCATAAATTTTCTTAAAGATGGAATCCTCTTGACCCTTGGTGATGGTGTTTTCCCCATATAGGTCACGATTTTCTTCGACTTGTTCTGAATCTAAGCCTTTTAGACTTGTATGGTAAAAAGCTAGACTATCTTTAAATGGAGTTTGAATAGCTGCTGCTAGTCTTTCTTTTGTAGTTTTCATTGGTTTCTCCTATCTGTATGAATGGTGATTTCATACACAGAGTCCAATCACTTTATAAGGACAAAACGACACAAATCAGCGATTGGCTGTGTATGTGCGGTTCTGGATGATCGTCAATTTGCATCGTTTGTCTCCTTTCTTTGTTCTAAAATAGCAGAAAATCCTGCCATAAAATGGCAGGACTAAAAAACTTATTATCCGTTTTCGTTCAAGCTTTAACTCCATAGGGCGATGTAATGAGCTTAGTCTTGACCTTCGCGACCAGGACTGTTGACCAACGAGTAGTGTCTCCACTGCTTTGCGGTAGTCATCCGTATCCCTATGGTAGCCTCACCTACCGTTTTCGCCTTTCAGTATAAACCTTTAACTAGTAAAAGTCAACGATTTATCTCATTTTCTTTAGATAACAATCAATTCCTTTGGAGCAAGGGTTAATAATTCACAGCCGGTATCTGTAATCAGGATGTCGTCTTCGATACGAACGCCATATTTGCCTTCGATATAGATACCTGGCTCATCTGTCAATGCCATACCCGCCTTAATAGTTTCTGTAGATGTTTGGCTAAAGTATGGTTCCTCATGAATATCCAGCCCAATACCGTGTCCGATACCGTGAGTAAAGTAGTCTCCATAACCTGCCTCAATGATAATATCACGAGGGATTTTGTCAAAGTCACGGAAACCTAAGCCAGCCTTAGCCTGGTCAATCAAGGCTTGGTTGGCTTTCAAAACAGTGTTGTAGATTTCTGCTTGTTCGTCGCTGACATGGCCTAGGTAGATGGTACGAGTCATATCACTCACATAATGCTCGTAAAGGCAGCCGAAGTCCATGGTAATAGCTTCACCTAGTTCTACTGGCTTATGCATTGGGTGGGCATGAGGTTTAGAAGAGTTGATTCCACTCGCTAAGATTGTGTCAAAAGACAAACCTGCCGCTCCCAGCTCACGCATACGGAAGTCAAGGAAATTGGCAATTTCAATTTCTGTCTTACCTGGCTTGATAAAGTCAAGAGCATCGTGGAAAGCTTGGTCTGAGATGGAACAAGCCTTACGAATAGTCGCAATTTCTGTCTCATCCTTAATCATACGAAGTGCTTCAACAAACTGAGTCTGAGGAAGTAATTCCAAACCTTCAAAGGCGGTTTGCATGCGATGGTAATAAGAAACTGAAATCTCATCTTCAAATCCGATACGAGAAAGGCCCATATCTTTTGCAATCTTTGCGATAGTAGCTAATTCATCACGCTCTGCAAAAATCTCAAAACCGGTTACTTCTTGCTTGGCAGCGATGATATAGCGGGCATCTGTCACCAAGACCTGACGGTCACGGCTGATGAAGACTGTCCCATTTGAACCCCAAAATCCTGTCAAATAGTAGACATTTTTAAGGTTATTGATAATGATTCCATCTAGTTCTTTTTCTTGCATTTTATCTAAAAATGCTTGTACACGTTTATTCATGATGTAACTTTCCTTTCAAATACTGTCCTGTATAGCTAGCTTCATTAGCAGCTACTTCCTCTGGTGTCCCTGTTGCGATAATAGTACCACCGCCAACACCACCTTCTGGTCCTAGGTCGATAATATGGTCTGCTGTTTTGATAACATCCAGATTGTGCTCAATGACGAGAACTGTATTGCCATCATCGACAAAGCGAGACAAAACGGTGAGTAGTCGAGCGATGTCCTCAGTATGCAAACCAGTTGTCGGTTCATCTAAAATGTAGAAGGACTTACCTGTCGAGCGCTTGTGGAGTTCGCTAGCCAACTTCATACGCTGCGCTTCTCCACCAGAAAGTGTCGTAGCTGGTTGTCCTAAGGTCACATAACCTAGACCTACATCCTTGATAGTCTGGAGTTTGCGTTGAATTTTCGGAATGTGTTGGAAAAATTCTACTGCGTCATTGACTGTCATATCCAAGACTTGCGAGATATTCTTTTCCTTGTAGTGAACTTCCAGGGTTTCGCTATTGTAACGAGTTCCATGGCAGACTTCACAAGCTACGTATACATCTGGCAAGAAATGCATCTCAATCTTGATAATCCCATCACCCGAGCAGGCTTCACAGCGCCCACCCTTGACATTGAAACTAAAACGACCCTTTTTGTAGCCACGAATCTTGGCTTCATTTGTCTGGGCAAAGAGGTCACGTATATCGTCAAAAACTCCCGTATAGGTGGCAGGGTTAGACCTTGGCGTTCGTCCAATTGGACTCTGGTCAATATCTATCAGACGATCGATATGTTCGATTCCTGTAATCATCTTAAACTTACCAGGCTTGTCTGAATTGCGATTGAGCTTTTGTGCAATAGCTTTTTTGAGGATGCTGTTAATGAGGGTAGACTTCCCTGAACCAGATACCCCTGTCACCGCAATGAACTTTCCTAGTGGGAAACGAGCGGTGATGTTTTGCAAGTTGTTCTCACGCGCACCTGTCACTTCGATAAAACGACCATTTCCAACACGGCGTTCTGACGGTACAGGAATCGCGCGTTTTCCTGATAGATACTGTCCTGTGATGGACTTGCTGTTGCGAGCTACCTGCTTAGGCGTTCCCGCCGCAACAATTTCTCCACCAAAGACACCTGCACCAGGGCCAACGTCAATCAGATAATCGGCTTCTCGCATGGTGTCTTCATCGTGTTCTACCACGATGAGAGTGTTGCCCAAGTCACGCATCTTTTTCAGACTGGCAATCAAACGGTCATTGTCCCTCTGGTGAAGACCGATGGATGGCTCATCAAGGATATAGAGAACTCCTGAGAGGTTGGAACCAATCTGGGTCGCTAAGCGAATACGTTGACTCTCCCCACCTGATAGGGTTCCTGCCGAGCGGGATAACGTTAAATAGTTAAGGCCCACGTTATTTAGGAAAGTCAAGCGGTCCTTGATTTCCTTCAGGATAGGACGAGCAATAATAGCCTCATTTTCAGATAGAGTTAACTGGTCAATAACTTCCAAATGGTCTGCGATGGAGAGGTCTGAAATTTCTCCGATATGGAGTCCTTTCTCTCCCCCTACACGAACAGATAAGGCTTGGTCATTGAGACGATAACCATGACAAGTGCCACAAGTCAGCTCGTTCATATAGAGACGCATCTGTGTACGAGTGTAGTCGCTATTGGTTTCATGATAGCGACGCTTGATATTATTGACAACACCTTCAAATGGAATATCGATATCACGAACTCCACCAAATTCATTCTCATAGTGGAAATGGAATTCTTTCCCATCTGAACCATAGAAAATGAGGTGTTTATCCGCCTCAGATAAGTCCTCAAAAGGCCTATCCATATCCACTCCAAAGGCTGTCATGGCTTGTTCCAGCATGTTTGGATAATAGTTAGAAGAGATCGGGTTCCAAGGCGCCAAAGCGCCCTCGCGAAGAGTCTTGCTAGCATCTGGCACTACCAAGTCCGTATCAACCTCTAGCTTGATTCCCAAACCATCACACTCACTACAGGAGCCAAACGGTGCATTGAAGGAGAAGAGACGAGGTTCTAACTCTGGAACCGTAAATCCACATACTGGACAAGCATAGTGTTCTGAAAAGAGCAACTCTGAATCATCCATGGTATCAATAACTACATAACCTTCAGCGATACGAAGCGCTGCTTCAATCGAATCAAAGAGACGACTACGGATACCATCCTTGATGATGATACGGTCTACCACCACGTCAATGTTGTGTTGTTTATTCTTTTCAAGTTCAGGAACTTCGGTCACATCGTAAACAACCCCATCGACACGGACACGGACGTAACCATCCTTTTGAATCTTTTCAATCAGCGTCTTATGCTGACCTTTTTTCTTACGAACAACAGGAGCCAAAATCTGCAGACGCTGGCGCTCTGGCAATTCCAAAACCTTGTCCACAATCTGCTCTACAGACGAAGCCTTGATAGCCCCATGTCCATTGATACAATAGGGTGTCCCTACCCGAGCATAGAGAAGACGTAGATAGTCATTGATTTCCGTCGTTGTTCCAACTGTCGAACGAGGATTTTTACTGGTCGTTTTCTGGTCAATGGAAATGGCAGGGCTGAGACCATCGATAGAATCCACATCTGGCTTTTCCATATTGCCCAAGAACTGACGAGCATAGGCTGACAGACTTTCAACGTAGCGACGTTGCCCTTCTGCATAAAGAGTATCAAAGGCCAAACTAGACTTCCCAGATCCAGATAGTCCCGTCACCACAACTAGCTTGTCACGCGGAATTTCCACATCTATATTTTTTAAATTATGGGCGCGTGCCCCATGGATGACAATCTTATCTTGCATATTACTTCTTTCTAGTTCATTCTTGCTTTCCATTATACCAAAAAAAGTGAAATTCTATTACCAAAAAAGCCGATTTTGTAGTATAATAGTACGGTGTCAAAAATCACTGAAACACGGATTAGATTAGGAAAGGATAAGAGATATGAAGCAAGTCTTTCTCTCAACTACAACTGAATTTAAAGAGATTGATACGCTCCAGCCGGGCACTTGGATCAATCTCGTCAATCCTACACAAAGCGAATCGATGGAAATCGCCTCGGCCTTTGATATTGATATCGCCGACCTCCGTGCACCGCTCGATGCGGAAGAGATGTCACGTATCACCATCGAAGATGAGTACACCTTGATTATCGTAGACGTCCCAATTACAGAGGAAAGAAATAACCAGACCTACTATGTGACTATTCCCTTGGGGATTATCATCACAGAAGAGGCTATCATCACTACCTGCTTGGAGTCTCTCCCACTTCTTGATGTGTTTATCAATCGTAGACTTCGGAATTTCTATACCTTCATGCGTTCGCGCTTCATCTTCCAAATCCTCTACCGTAATGCGGAGATTTACCTAACCGCCCTCCGTTCAATCGAACGTAAAAGTGAGCAGATTGAGAGTCAACTTCACAAATCTACTCGAAACGAAGAATTGATCGAACTCATGGAGTTGGAAAAGACCATCGTCTACTTCAAAGCCTCTCTGAAGACAAATGAGCGCGTGATTAAAAAATTGACCAGCGCAACTAGCAATATCAAGAAATACCTCGAAGATGAAGACTTACTGGAAGATACCTTGATTGAAACGCAACAGGCTATCGAGATGGCGGATATCTATGGAAACGTCCTTCATTCTATGACAGAGACCTTTGCCTCTATCATTTCAAACAACCAGAACAATATCATGAAAACCTTGGCACTTGTGACCATCGTTATGTCCATCCCGACCATGATTTTCTCAGCCTACGGAATGAACTTTAAGGATAATGAAATTCCTTTAAACGGAGAACCGCATGCTTTCTGGCTCATCGTCTTCATCGCCTTTGCTATGAGTGTTTCTCTCACTCTTTACCTCATCCATAAAAAATGGTTCTAAACAGGAGTTATTATGTCACAGATTGATTTAAAAGAATTAACAAAGAAAAACCAAGAATTTATCCATATTGCAACCCAACAATTTCTAAAAGATGGAAAAACCGACGCTGAAATCAAGGCCATCCTTGAAGAAGTGATTCCTCATATCCTTGAAGAACAACCAAAAGGTGTAACTGCTCGTTCAATTTACGGAGCACCAACTCACTGGGCTCACAGCTTTAGCGAAAAAGAGCAATACGAGAAAGAACATCCAAAGGAAAACGACGATCCAAAATTGATGATGTTGGATTCAGCCCTTTTCATTACAGGACTGTTTGCAGTAGTTAGTGCCTTGATGAGCTTCTTCTCAAACCAACCAGTGGCTTACGGTTTGGTAACACTCATCAGTGTAGGGGCCTTTGGTGGAGTTGCCTTCTACCTTCTCTACCACTTCATCTACCGCTACTACGGACCAGATACTGACCGTAGCCAACGTCCTCCATTCTGGAAATCACTTTTGGTTATGTTAGCAACCATGTTTGCCTGGGTCTTCATCCTCTTCTTGAGTAACTTCCTTCCACAAGCCATCAACATCAGCCTACCACCTCTTGTTTTGATGGTTATCGGAGGAGCTCTCCTTGCCCTACGTTTCTACCTCAAAAAACGTTTCAACATCAAGAGCGCAAGTGCAGGACCTGCTAGATATTAAGATAAACAATGAAAGTAGTGTGTTTTGTAGACAGACTACTTTTATTATGGCTCCAAAGCATTTTTTTATTCTCCAAAGAAAAGTAGCTACATTTTCTAAAAACGTTCTAATGTAAAGTCTTTCCTTAGAATCCCGAGGTTTTGTCCTTGAATCCAAGTTGTTTTTCTGTTATACTAATAAAGTAATAAGGAGAAATATATATGACTAAACAGAGAATTAATCAAGTTGTTGGTTCAATTGGTGCCTTTATCGGGATTATTGTATTTATAGCCTACATCCCCCAAATTTTTGCCAATTTACAAGGAAATAAAGCTCAACCATTTCAACCTTTATCAGCAGCAGTCTCTTGCTTAATCTGGGTCATTTATGGATGGACAAAAGAGCCTAAGAAAGACTGGATTCTAATCATTCCAAACTCAGCCGGGGTTGTCCTTGGCGGACTGACCTTCCTTACTGCTCTATAAGAATGCAACTACTATAAAAAGCAACCACATCGAACGGTTGCTTTTTTACTACTTTCTTGATCTAAAAGCCTTTTTCTGATTCTAATTCTTGTTGTTTCCCCTCTTCTTTTGTGATACAATAGCATCAATCTATTTCTAGGAGGATGAAATATGGTTTCTACTATTGGTATTGTTAGTTTGTCTAGTGGCATTATCGGAGAGGACTTTGTCAAACACGAAGTGGACTTGGGTATCCAACGTCTCAAGGATCTGGGACTTAATCCTATCTTTTTGCCCCATTCGCTAAAAGGATTGGACTTTATCAAGGACCATCCTGAAGCGCGTGCGGAGGACTTGATGCAAGCCTTTTCTGATGATAGCATCGACATGATCCTATGTGCCATCGGTGGAGACGACACCTATCGTTTGTTACCCTACCTTTTTGAAAATGACCAACTAGAAAAAATCATCAAACAAAAGATTTTTCTTGGCTTCTCAGATACAACCATGAACCATCTCATGTTGCATAAACTAGGTGTTAAAACTTTTTATGGTCAATCCTTTTTAGCAGACATTTGTGAATTGGACAAGGAGATGTTGCCCTATAGCTTTCACTACTTTAAAGAATTGATTGAGACTGGAAAAATCTCAGAAATCTGCCCTAGTGACGTTTGGTATGAAGAACGAACTGACTTCAGTCCCAAGGCTCTAGGAACACCTCGTATCAATCATACAAATACTGGTTTTGACTTGTTACAAGGAAATGCCCAGTTCGAGGGAGAAATCCTCGGTGGTTGCCTCGAATCTCTCTACGATATCTTTGACAACTCTCGATACGCAGACAGCACGGAGCTCTGCCAAAAATACAAACTTTTCCCTGACTTGTCAGACTGGGAAGGAAAAATCCTCTTGCTAGAGACAAGCGAAGAAAAGCCTGAGCCAGAAGACTTCAAAAAGATGTTGCAGACTTTAAAGGAAACTGGGATATTCGCGGTCATCAGCGGACTCTTGGTCGGAAAACCTATGGATGAAGCCTTCTATGACGACTATAAAGAGGCACTATTGGATATCATTGACAGCAATATCCCTACGGTCTATAATCTGAATGTCGGCCACGCAACTCCAAGAGCCATTGTTCCCTTTGGCGTTCACGCCTCTGTAGATGCAAAGGAGCAAATCATTCGCTTTGACTATAACAAAAAATAAATAGTTTCTCTATTTTTGTGCTTTTGTATTCGTTTTCGTTACAATTTGTATCTGAATTTATTGCATTTCGCTAATTTCTATGATATCCTTTTGAAGGAGGTGTATATGACAAAACAAAAAATTAATCGAATCGTAGGTTCTATTGGTGCCTTTATTGGAATTATAGTATTTATTGCCTACATACCTCAAATTATCGCTAATTTACAGGGAAATAAAGCTCAACCATTTCAACCTTTATCAGCTGCTATATCTTGCTTAATCTGGGTTATTTATGGATGGACAAAGGAACCTAAGAAGGATTGGATACTAATCATTCCAAATTCAGCTGGTGTTATTTTAGGTGGAATCACTTTTTTGACTTCACTCTAACAAATCTAATAGTATATATAAAAAGCTGGGAAAAATTTCTCAGCTTTTTTCTATATTCTCAGATATGCTAGTTACCTGTACACACTAATTCCTGCTTTTCCATTCACAATCATTCTCATGATCATCGACTAGGCCTGCTGCTTGTAGAAAAGACAAAACAGCGACTGGGCCTGTGAACTTGAAGCCTCGTTTTTTGAGATCTTTGGCTAATTTCTCAGACAAAGGTGTTTTAGCTGGGGCTTGGCGGTAATCAGGAACATCGTTCACGATCGTTTTCCCCTCAACAAAGGACCAAAGATAGGCATCAAAAGAGCCGTACTCTGCCTGTAGTCGTAGAAAGGCTTGGGCGTTAGCGCGTGTAGCAAAAATCTTGGCTCTATTTCGGATGATTGCCGGATTCTCCAGCAAGGCTTCCAGTTCGGTGTCGGTTATCTCTGCGACCGCTTGAATTTGATAGCCATGAAAGGCTTCTCGGAAAGCCTGGCGTTTGTTGAGTACCGTTTCCCAAGACAGGCCTGCCTGATAGGTTTCCATACACAACAACTCAAACAATGCTTGGTCATCATGGAGAGGTTGGCCCCACTCCTCATCATGATAGGTAATGTAGAGCGGATTGGTCATCTTGACCCACGAACAACGTTTTGTCATGTTCTGCTCCTATTTGACCAACATTTTAAGAGCCGACTTGATATAGTTCTCAGCTGTATCTGTCGTTCCTTCAAAGAATTTCTTGATTTTCTTGAGCTCTGTTGCCTTGTAACCCAGTGCCAACATGGCCTCCATAGCTTCTTCCAGTTCTTGGTTTTCAGCGCTGGCTTGCACTGCCACCTTAGCAGGAAGCTCATCTCCTGCCACAACAACTTTCCCTTCTAAGTCCAACACCATCTGTTGGGCTGTTTTCTTACCGATTTTAGGGAACTTGGTCAAGTAGGTGATGTTCTTAGTCTCAATAGCTTGAACGAGACCTGCATTGTCATCAGCTGCGATGATGGCAAGAGCGGAAACAGGACCAATGCCTGACACAGAGATCAAACTGAGAAAGAGCTTTTTCTCGTCTTCTGAGCGAAATCCATAAAGCAGATGGGCGTCCTCACGCACGACTTGATGCACATAAATTTGAGCTTCTTGGTTGACTTGTCCTGAGTAGGCATAGGGGTTAGCTACGTGTAGGATATAGCCGATTCCGTTTGCTTCTAGAACGATGTATTTAGCAGTAATTTTGGTAATAATACCCTTTAGATATTCGTACATAATTT
The DNA here is from genome assembly GCF_047463635.1 of Streptococcus infantis. Classification (GTDB taxonomy): domain Bacteria; phylum Bacillota; class Bacilli; order Lactobacillales; family Streptococcaceae; genus Streptococcus; species Streptococcus infantis_W. The sequence continues at coordinate 139,065 of NZ_JASHDL010000002.1, read as the reverse complement.
TCCCTTCAATTATACTCAATGAAAATCAAATCTAAACTAGGAAGCTAACCGTAGGCATAACTTGAGTTAGGCAAGGTAAGGCTGACGCAGTTTAGAGAGATTTTCGAAGAGTATTAGTATTTTCCTAGCTCTCGGAAGCTGGTATGATTTTCCTGAATGCGACGGAACATCTTTTCCATGTCCGACTTGGTAAAGTGAACCAAAACAGGACGTCCGTGTGGACAGTTATAGGGGTTATCACATTGAGAGAGTTGATAGAGGAGTTGTCTAGCCGAGTGGTCATCAATACGATGGTTAGCCTTGATAGACCTCTTGCAGGACATCATAATGGCTAGTTCAGCTCGGTATTTCTTGATTGAAACTTCCTTGGTCAAGAGGAGCATGTCGCACATCTCATAGATTCCAGATTCAATTTCCTCCTCTGCCATCCAAATGGGATGTTCGCGCAAGATAAATTGATTCTCCCCGTATTCTGCTAGAAAGACGCCAACTTCCTCTAAAAGAGACATTCTTTCCTTGAGGCGAAGGGAATCATCCGCAGGAAATTCAAAGATATAGGGCACTAGGAGTTGCTGCTGGCTCTGGTCAACATTGCCAATACTTTCGCGATACTCCTCATACTTAACCCGCTCCTGAGCTGCGTGTTGGTCTATGATGTAAAGCCCATCTCTACCTTGGGCAAAGAGATAGGTTCCATGCATCTGACCGAAAAATTCCAACTCCGGGAAGCTTGAAGATTCTTCTCGCTCCAGCTTGTCATAAGCCTTATCCAAACTAGCCATATCTAACTCAGGATGATCCAGTTGGTCGTAACTGATAGACTTTCTCTCTGCAAAATGCAGTTTTGCTGGTTTGGTCAGCTGATCCAAGGTTTCCTTAGCGAAGAGGTTCAAATCCTGTCTTTCTTCAGTCAGATTCACCTGATGGTCTGCTACCTCAGCTTGAGGCGGTCTTGTCAGCTCCGTTTGCTCGTAGTAAAGATTATTTTCTTTAAGCGGGAGAATGGTTTGCTCTACTTTTTCACGATTGCGTACGGTAGACTTTGCCAGATTTTCCAAGGCATCTGGAATCAAGGTATGTTCCTTGAGACTCTTTGCGATAGCTTCTGAAACCAGTGCCATCAGCTCTCTTTCCTTAGAAATACGCACCTCTTGCTTGGTCGGGTGCACATTGACATCTGCTAGATAAGGATCGATATGGATGTGAATAACAGCTAGCGGAAAACGCCCCACCATAAGCTTGCTGCCGTAACCATCTAAAATGGCACGATTGAGCAGGAAGTTTTTGATATAACGACCATTGATAAAGAGACTGATATAGTTACGATTAGCCCGTGTCAATTCCGGCAAGGACACAAAGCCTGAAATTTCAAAGTCTAGGTCAGAATTCTCAATCTCAACCATTTTTTTGGCACTGGCTAAACCATAAATCCCAGCAATGGCTTGACGCAGTTGACCCGTACCAGCTGTTCGTGTCATTTCCTTGCCATCACTAATCAGGCTAAAAGAAATCTCAGGATGGGCTAGCCCCAGACGGTTGACAATATCAATGATGTGAGACAACTCTGCCTGCTGACTCTTCATATACTTGAGACGAGCCGGTGTATTGAAAAAGAGGTCCTCCACACAAACCTTGGTCCCAACAGGGCTTGTCGCAGGAATGATTTCCTCAACTTCTCCCCCACGAGCCACTAGCTTGGTCCCGTGACTGGCACCGTCCACCGCTGTCAACAAAGTCAAAACACTGACAGATGCGATAGAGGGCAGAGCTTCACCACGAAAACCGAGGGTCCGAATCCGAAAAAGATCCGCTTGATTCTTAATCTTACTGGTCGCATGACGGCGGAGAGCCAATTCTACTTCGTCGTGGGCAATCCCGTGACCATTATCAGTGATTTGAATTTTCTTAAGACCAGCTTCTTCAATCTCAACGATAATCTGGCTTGAGCCAGCATCGATAGCATTTTCAACTAATTCTTTGACAACGCTAGCAGGACGCTCGATAACTTCTCCTGCTGCAATTTGGTTGGCCAATACTTCTGGCAATTCAATAATATGAGACATTTTTCAGCCCCTTTCTCAACTATTTTTATCTATTTCTCTGAAAATAAGCTAGTGCTATTATACCATATTTCACTCGTTTCCAAAAAAGTCCAAGTAGCAACTTTCTTCCCGATTTTACTAGGTTATTTGCTAAGTTTGTGGTACAATAGGTAGAAACAATATTTTAAAAAGGAGAAAAGACACATGCACATTTTTGATGAGCTAAAAGAGCGTGGTTTGATTTTTCAAACGACTGATGAAGAAGCTTTGCGTAAAGCCCTAGAAGAAGGTCAAGTTTCTTATTATACTGGCTACGATCCAACTGCTGACAGCCTTCACCTAGGCCACCTTGTCGCTATCTTGACAAGTCGTCGTTTGCAGTTAGCAGGTCACAAACCTTATGCGCTCGTTGGCGGTGCTACTGGTCTCATCGGAGATCCGTCCTTCAAAGATGCTGAGCGTAGTCTCCAAACAAAAGACACAGTAGATGGCTGGGTCAAGTCTATCCAAGGACAACTTTCTCGCTTTCTTGATTTTGAAAATGGTGAAAATAAAGCTGTCATGGTCAACAACTACGACTGGTTTGGCAGCATCAGCTTCATTGACTTCCTCCGTGATATCGGAAAATACTTCACTGTCAACTACATGATGAGCAAGGAGTCTGTTAAAAAACGAATTGAAACAGGGATTTCTTACACTGAGTTTGCCTACCAAATCATGCAAGGGTACGACTTCTTCGTTCTTAACCAAGAGCACAATGTAACCCTCCAAATCGGTGGTTCTGACCAATGGGGAAATATGACTGCTGGTACAGAATTACTTCGTCGTAAGGCTGACAAGACTGGTCACGTCATCACTGTCCCACTCATTACAGACGCAACTGGTAAGAAATTTGGTAAATCTGAAGGGAACGCTGTTTGGCTCAACCCTGAAAAGACTTCTCCATACGAAATGTACCAATTCTGGATGAATGTTATGGACGCTGATGCTGTTCGCTTCTTGAAGATTTTTACCTTCTTGTCACTGGATGAGATTGAAGAGATCCGTAAACAGTTTGAAGCAGCACCACACGAACGCTTGGCTCAAAAAGTCCTCGCTCGTGAAGTCGTAACACTTGTCCACGGAGAAGAAGCCTACAAAGAAGCTCTCAACATCACTGAGCAACTCTTTGCAGGAAACATCAAAAACCTTTCTGTCAAAGAGCTTAAACAAGGACTTCGTGGTGTACCAAACTATCAAGTACAAGCAGATGAAAATCACAACATCGTTGAACTTCTTGTATCTTCTGGCGTGGTTAACTCAAAACGCCAAGCCCGTGAAGACGTACAAAATGGAGCTATCTACGTCAACGGCGACCGTATCCAAGACCTTGACTATGTCTTAGGGGATAACGATAAATTAGAGAACGAACTCACTGTTATCCGCCGCGGTAAGAAGAAATACTTTGTATTGACTTACTAAATTGTTAAACATTTACCTATAAACAAAGGAGTTACCCTCGAGAAAGGTAACTCCTTTTTGCTGTGAATAGTCCCCCACCTATCCCTTAATAGACAGGCTACGCAGTACAATGCGCAAGGTTGTTAGATTATGTAAGATAGAGAGATTTGAAGGACTGAGCCAATTAAATAAGCCAAAGCCAATCAAACTACTATTTACGACAACGGTATCTTGAATATTCTTCTTGATGAGTGTTTGCAAAGATGATGATAGCGAATCCAACTCTTGGAAGAAATCCAAACGATTATCTAACAATAAGATATCACTCATCTGCTTAGAAATATCTGCACTCTCATTCATCACCACACCGATATCTGATAGGGTTAGAGCAGCTGAGTCATTCAAGCCATCTCCAACCATCAAAATAGTGTGACCTGCTTTCTGCAGTTCCTCTACTAACTCAAATTTTCCATCAGGTTTCAAGTCTGTATAGACCTGATCAAAGGGCAAATCTTTGACTAATTCCTCTGTTCTAACCAAGGTGTCCCCTGTTGCCAGAATCAATTTTTTCCCTTGTGCCTTAAGTTTCTCCAAGGCTGCTTTTGCTTCTTTTCTCAAAGGAGTATGAATACAGAACATTCCAATCAATTCATTCTGATAAGCCAAGAATAAGAGATTGTAGTGACTCTTGTACTCTTCAATTAAAGCATTTTGTTCTGAACTGATATGAATCTGCTCATCCTGCATCAAGACATAATTTCCAATAAGAACTGGTTGGCCATCGATGTGAGACTTGATTCCCTTGCTTGCGATATATTGGAGTTTCCCATGCATTTCCTCATGTTCAATTCCCTCTATCTCAGCTTGCTTGACGATAGCATTAGCAATAGGATGATAAATGTGTTCCTCAAGACAGGCACTGATTCTGAGAATATCTTCCTCACTATAGTTCCCAAAAGGTAACACCTTTTCAACTATAGGATAACTAGTTGTGATTGTTCCCGTCTTATCAAACAAGAAAGTATCAACTTCCAGATATTTCTCCAGAACATCCCCATCCTTAATCACCATTTCACGATTCAACCCTTCCTTGATAGCTGTCAAATAAGCTACAGGAGTAGAGATTTTCAAAGCGCAGGAGAAATCGACCAATAGGAAAGAAATAGCCTTCGAAAAAGAACCTGTCAATAGGTAAGTCAGCCCAGCCCCCAAGAAATTATATTTGACGACCTTGTCCGCCATTTTGATGAAATAGCGTTGTTTCGTTTTCTTGTTTTCTTCAGATTTCTTCATCAACTCAATCAGTTGTAAAATCCGGCTGTTCATCTGATTATCGGTTACACGAATGCGTAACTCTCCAGTTTCTAATACTGTATTTGCACAAACCAAATCAGACTCTCTTTTTTCAACTGGAAAACTCTCTCCCGTCAAGGAACTTTCATTGACCATACCTAAACCTGAAACTACTTGTCCATCAAACAGAATTTCATTTCCTTGAGATAGGACCAAGACGTCTCCTATTTGAACATCGGAACTCTTGATACTAACAACCGTATCGCCCTGTACTAGGAATACATCGCTCTCTTTTGCAAGAAGACTCTGTTCTAAATCTGTTGCAGTTTTTTTCAAGGACCACTGATCTAAATGATTCCCCAAATCAAGCATAAACATGATATTGCTAGCCGTCTTGGATTGGTTCATAAACAAGGACAATAAAATCGCCGAACAGTCCAAGACTTCCATTGTTAGTTCCTTACGCGCTAGTGTTTGATAGGCTTCTCTAATATAGCCAAAGGCCTGATAACAAGTCCATATATAGCGAATAGGATACGGCACAAAACTACGAAAAAGTATACGCTTAATCGCTGCACCTGAAACAATAGAATAAGCACTCTCTTCTCTACGAATGGGAAGAGTCATCAACTCAGAAACTTTCCCTTTATCAATTCTTTTTAAAAAGGCTTCTGCATTATCTAATACAGAAAAGCCTTCTTTTATACGTAGAGTAAAGTGCTGTTGATCCATGTAAAACTGGATAGACTCAATCCCCTTTTCATCTCTCGCCAAGGAACGAAGATAGTCTTGAATATCCAAGGTGAGTGAAAAAGAAGATGATAGTCGGATATGTTGGTATCCTCTATGTAGCACTTTAAAAGACATATTATTCTCCTATAAGGCTATCTAATTGCTCTTCTTTTTTCTCTTGCTCGTACAAATATTTAGCATCTTGCAAGACATCGTCTCCATGTTGCTTCACGACAGAAACAGATGCATCTAGCCCGTCTTTCAACTTGTAAGCCTTAGCCAAAGCTTTAGAATAACCTTTTTTAGCTTCCTTACTTGCTAAGATTTTCAAACCAAGGGTACCAAATGCGACACCACCCAAAAAGAGTGATGATTTTTTCGCAACTTTTGCAACGCTTAATACTTCTTTTAACATACTTATTTCCTCCTTATCATTATTATATAGCAATTTAGATATAAAAGCAATTTTATTCTATAAATTGGAGAATTAGTTTTATTTCTACTGAATCTCCCATCTACTTATTCCTAAAGTTGCTTTCATTTGCCTCTTTTGATACACTTAAACTATGAATACAAACCTCAAACCTAAACTCCAGCGCTTCGCTTCTGCGACTGCCTTTGCCTGTCCTATCTGTCGAGAAAATCTGACCTTGGTAGAATCTAGTCTTAAATGTGAGAATCGGCATTCTTTTGACCTGGCAAAATTCGGCTATGTCAATCTAGCCCCTCAAATCAAGCAATCCGCTAATTACGACAAGGAAAATTTTCAAAACCGTCAACGAATCCTAGAAGCTGGCTTTTATCAAGCTATTTTAGAGGCCGTCTCTGATTTACTTTCAAACTCAAAAAATGCCAAAACAATTTTAGATATCGGTTGTGGCGAAGGATTCTATTCTCGCAAACTCCAAGAAAGTCATCCTGACAAAACCTTCTATGCCTTTGATATTTCCAAAGATTCCGTCCAAATCGCTGCCAAGAGTGAACCCAACTGGGCAGTCAATTGGTTCGTTGGGGACCTTTCTCGCCTTCCTCTGCAAGATGCCAGTATGGATATCTTACTTGATCTCTTTTCCCCTGCCAATTACGGAGAATTTCGTCGCGTTTTATCCAAAGACGGTATCTTGATAAAGGTTATTCCAACTAAAAATCACCTCAAGGAAATCCGTCAGAAGGTACAAGACCAGCTGACAAAGAAGGATTATTCAAACCAAGATATCAAAAAACACTTCCAAGAACACTTCAGCATCCAATCTAGTCAGATTGCTTCCTTGACCAAGTCTATCACAGCAGAGCAACGCCAAGCCCTGCTCAGCATGACACCCCTCCTCTTTCACGTTAACCAAAGCAAGATTGATTGGAGCCAACTGACAGAGATCACCATCGAAGCAGAGATTCTTGTCGGGAAAGCCCTGTAAACTAGTTTATGAGATAAAACCAAGCCCGCACCTCTTCTTGAGATGCGGGTTTAAAACACGATTTTTCACTGTCTTTCCGAAAAGTATAAAAAATTTTGACCTCTCCATTTATTTTCGATTTGAAATGACAAATTTATCAATAAATAGCAAGTGATATAAGGCAAGTGATGCCCCATAACAACATCCATGAAAAGAGATTTCTTGATGAGTCAGTGGAAACGAAGAACTATTACCCACATAAAGGCATGACCAAATTACAAGAAGAATCCAAAATAAATCAGTCCATTTATATTTTGAAAAATATTTTTTCCACATAAGAACACCTTCTTTCTTTACTATAATACTATTATAATACTGTTTGTAAACGAATACAAGAAATTTGAGGTAACAGCTAATAAGAACCTGAGGTTTAAAGGTAATACAACCAGCCTTCTTAGTGTTCTCTAGGTCTGATTTTTAAGTCTAGAAATTATTGACAAATTATTTTTTCTTTTGAGACCAGTCACCCTCAAATCCACAACATTAAAAAAAGCGAATTTCAATTGAAACTCGCTTTTTTGCTAGATAGTGTAATAACTATTAAATTGTATATCTTAGTTCAAGTGCCAGATATCTTCATTATACTGAGCGATTGTACGGTCAGATGAGAAGAATCCTGCTTTAGAAATGTTAACGATAACTTTATCCAACCATGCGTCACGGTCTTCGTAGTCAGCAAGCATTTGCTCTTTCACTTTGATGTAATCTTCCAAGTCAAGAAGAGTCATGAACCAGTCTTTGTTGATTAATTCGTTATAAAGACGTTCCAAGCGTTCAATCTTACCAACTGCAAGAACAGCGTCGCTCACGATAAAGTCAACCAATGGTTTGATAGCTTCACGAGCGTAGAATTCGCTTGATTTGTAAGCTGATTTAGCGTAAAGGTCGATAACAGTTTCTGAATCTTCACCGAAGATGTAGATGTTTTCGTCTCCAACCAACTCAGCGATTTCCACGTTAGCACCGTCCATAGTACCAAGAGTCAAAGCTCCGTTCAACATGAATTTCATGTTACCAGTACCTGAAGCTTCTTTAGAAGCAAGTGAAATTTGTTCTGAGATATCACATGCTGGGATAAGGAAGCTTGCTGCAGTAACGTTGTAGTTTTCAACCATAACTACTTGCAAGTGTGGAGCTACTGCTGGATCGTTAGCAATCACTTCTGACATGCAAAGGATCAAGTGGATGATATCTTGAGCGATTGTGTAGGCTGGAGCTGCTTTACCACCAAAGAAGATTGTGATTGGGCGAGCAGGGATGTTACCAGCTTTGATGTCAAGGTATTTGTGAATCACGTACAAAGCGTTCATTTGTTGGCGTTTGTACTCGTGAAGACGTTTGATTTGGATATCAAAGATAGAGTTTGGATTGATTTCCACACCTTGGTGTTCTTTCAAGTGACGAGCCAATTTACGTTTGTTGTGAGATTTGATGCTTTCCAATTTTTCTTTGACAGCTGCTTTATCTTCATAAGACAAGAGTTTTTCAAGCTCATCTGCTTCATGGTGCCAACCATCTCCAAGAATCTCATCCAAGTAGTGAGACAATCTTGGGTTAGCATGCATGAGCCAACGACGGAAAGTAATACCGTTTGTTTTGTTGTTGAATTTTTCTGGGTAAAGGTCATAGAAGGCTTTCAACTCAGAATTTTTCAAGATTTCAGTATGAAGTGCCGCTACCCCGTTAACACTGTATCCGTAGTGGATATCCATGTGAGCCATGTGAACACGTCCGCTCTCATCGATAATTTGAACAGCTGGGTCTTTGTATTCTGCTTTAACTCGACGGTCCAATTCTTTGATGATTGGTACCAAGTGAGGAACCACTTCTTCCAAGAATTCAAGAGGCCATTTTTCAAGGGCTTCAGCAAGTATTGTGTGGTTAGTGTAGGCAGTCATGCTACGAACGATAGAGATTGCTTCATCAAGCTCGATACCACGTGCTGTCAAAAGACGGATCAATTCAGGGATAACCATTGATGGGTGAGTATCGTTGATTTGGACAACTGCATAGTCAGCAAGGTCATGCAAGTTGCTTCCTTTTTCGATTGCCTCATCGATGATCAATTGAGCACCGTTTGAAACCATGAAGTATTGTTGGAAGATACGGAGCAATTCACCTTGTTTGTCGCTATCGTCTGGGTAAAGGAAAAGAGTCAAGTTGTGAGCGATATCTGTCTTGTCAAAGTCGATACCATCTTGGATGATTGAAGAATCAACTGAATCCAAGTCAAACAAACGCAAACGGTTTTTAGTAGCAGTTTTATAACCAGGTACATCGATATCGTAAAGAGTAGATGTCAATGTAAAGTGTGCAAATGGCACTTGGTAGCTACGACTTGAGCGAACCAACCAGTTTTGGTCAGTCAACCAAGCGTTAGGAATAGTTTCTTGTTGGTTGTTTTTAAGCACTTGTTGGAAAAGACCAAAGTGGTAGTTCAAACCAACACCGTCACCATTCAATCCAAGTGTAGCGATTGAGTCGATAAAGCAGGCTGCCAAACGCCCCAAACCACCATTACCAAGTGATGGTTCCAATTCTACTTCTTCGATTTCGATCAACTCTTTACCTGCGTCAGCAAGTTCTTTTTTAACTTCGTCATAAAGACCAAGGTTAATCAAGTTGTTTGACAAGAGTTTACCAATCAAGAACTCAGCTGAGATATAGTAAACTTTTTTCTTACCAGTGTTGACTGGTTTTTGGCTGCTTGCTAGTTTGCTGTAGTTAAGAAGAGCAAGGTAAAGCTCCTCATTGCTACATTCTGCGATAGATTTATTGTAACGATTTTGTACAAATTCTTTTAATGGTAACATTTTTGTGTCTCCTGATAATGTCTTATTTCTTTAATTCTACCAAATTTTCATTGATTCGGCGATAAATTGTAGTCAAGTCAAGCAAAGTTTCTTCGACAGCAGGAGTCAATTGTTCCTCTGTCATACGCCATGACCAGTTTCCACCAAGAGTAGATGGGAAGTTCATACGAGCTGAACCATCCAACTCTAGCAAATCTTGCATAGTTGCAATCGTCATGAAACTTACTGATGAAAAGACTGTACGAAGCATAGCGTGTGGCACTGTTTCGTATTCTTTACGGTTAGTATAGCGTGCCATATACTCACGAGTTGGATCATCAATCTCATCACGGTACCAACCAAGAACAGTGTTGTTATCGTGTGTTCCTGTATACATAACTGAGTTTGCTGGTGCCAAGTGTGGGCTGTCGATACTTTCGTGTTCTGGATTGAAAGCAAATTGAAGGACTTTCATTCCTGGGAATCCAGTGCGCTCACGAAGCTCGATGACTTCATCAGTCATGAATCCAAGGTCTTCTGCGATGATGTTCAAGTCACCAAGTTCTTCTTTAACAGCTGCAAAGAGTTTGTAATCAGGTCCTTTCACCCATTTACCAGGTGCCGCTGTTTCAGAACCCGCAGGAATTTCCCAGTAAGACTCAAATCCACGGAAGTGGTCGATACGCACGATGTCGTAAATCTTAAAGCTTTCACGCAAGCGTTCAATCCACCATTTGTAACCATCGCGATCCATTGCTTCCCAGTCATAGATTGGGTTACCCCAAAGCTGACCAGTCGCAGAAAACTCATCTGGTGGGCATCCTGCGATGCAAGTTGCTTTCCCGTTTTCATCTGTTTTAAAGAGGTGTGGATTTGCCCACATATCGCTTGAATCTTCCGCTACATAGATTGGCATATCACCGACAATCTCGATGTGGTTTTCGTTAGCGTATGCTTTCAATTTCAACCATTGTTGGAAGAAAAGGTATTGGGTTACGCGGTGGTAAACAAGCTTGTCAGCTAATTTCTCACGGTAGCTTTCAAGAGTTGAAGCTTTACGAGCACGGGCATCTGCATCTGGCCATTCTGTCCAAGCAAGATTATCAAAATGCTCCTTGATAGCCATATACTCTGCAAATAGTTCAAGCCATGATTGATTTTCTTGAGCAAATTTTTCGAAGTCTTTGACATCTCCGACTTCAAGGAAACGTTTGACAGCTTTCTCTAGAAGTGGACGACGTGCATAGTAGATTTTAGCGTAGTCAACTTCAGTTGGGTTGCTACCAAAGTCCACACCTTCAAGATCACTTGCTTCCAACAGACCTTGCTCCACCAAGATATCAAGATCGATAAAGTGAGTATTACCTGCAAAAGCTGAGAATGATTGGTAAGGAGAATCTCCATAGCTAGTTGTTCCCAATGGAAGGATTTGCCAGTAGCGTTGCTTAGTGCGAACCAAGAAGTCAACGAAATCATAGGCGCTTTGACCAAATGATCCGATTCCGTAAGCCCCTGGAAGTGATGAGATGTGCATCAACACACCACTTTGACGTTTTTTCATAATAGCACCTCAAGTGTTTGTAGTTAAATATTTCATTTTTACAAGCGCAAACGTTTGCGCCAAGTAAAGTATAACCCATTTCAAAAAGAAATGCAAGCGTTTCAACAAAAAACTTTTCAATTTATTTACTTTATAGCTTTTTTAAAAAACTATATTCTTATTTTTTCACCTCTACAAAAACATCTACAAACTATGCAAACGTTTCCCTTAAATTATTCTTGAATTGAAATTTATATGATTTCATCCTTTCCTTCCTATTATATAACCAATTTTAGAGATTAACCAGTTACAAGCTTTTTAAATTTTTTTCAAAAAACGCTTGCAACCGTTTTCTGTTTGTGCTATACTAAGTTCATAAGAGAAAACGTTTGCGTTTCCTTGAAATCAAAATTTGTTATTCTTTAGGAGGAATACACTATGTCAACTAAATTCATGAAGAGCGCAGCTGTACTTGGTACTGCTACTCTTGCTAGCTTACTTTTAGTAGCTTGTGGAAGCAAAACTGCTGATAAAACTGCTGACTCTGGTTCATCAGAAGCGAAAGAAATCACTTTCTACGTTGAAGATCAATATAAAGCTTTTGCAGAATCAGCTGCCAAAGCTTACGAAAAAGAAGCTGGTGTAAAAGTTACTATTAAAACAGGGGACCAATTAGGTGGACTTGACAATCTTTCACTTGATAACCAATCAGGTAAAGCTGCTGACGTCATGATGGCACCATACGACCGTGTAGGTAGCCTTGGTACTGACGGACAACTTTCAGAAGTTACTTTGAGTGACGGTGCTAAAACAGACGATACTACTAAATCTCTTGTAACTGTTGGTGGTAAAGTTTATGGGGCTCCAGCCGTTATCGAGTCACTTGTTATGTACTATAACAAAGACTTAGTGAAAGAAGCTCCTAAGACATTTGCTGACTTGGAAGAACTTGCTAAAGATAGCAAATATGCCTTCGCTGGTGAAGACGGAAAAACTACTGCTTTCCTAGCTGACTGGACTAACTTCTACTACGCATATGGACTTCTTGCTGGTAACGGTGCCTACGTGTTTGGACAAAACGGTAAAGACCCTAAAGATATTGGTCTTGCTAACGATGGTGCTATTGCAGGTATCAACTATGCTAAAACTTGGTATGACAAATGGCCTAAAGGTATGCAAGATACTGAAGGTGCTGGAAACTTGATCCAAACTCAATTCCAAGAAGGTAAAACAGCTGCTATCATTGATGGACCTTGGAAAGCTCAAGCATTCAAAGATGCTAAAGTAAACTACGGTGTTGCAACTATCCCAACTCTTCCAAACGGTAAAAACTACGCAGCCTTTGGTGGTGGTAAAGCTTGGATCATCCCATCAAGCACTAAGAACCTTGAAGGAGCTCAAAAATTCGTAGACTTCCTTGTTTCAACTGACCAACAAAAAGCATTCTACGATGCAACAAACGAAATCCCAGCTAACACTGAAGCTCGTACTTACGCTGAAGGTAAAAACGATGAGTTGACTACTGCTGTTATCAAACAGTTCAAGAACGCTCAACCAATGCCAAACATCTCTCAAATGTCAACAGTTTGGGACCCAGCTAAAACAATGCTCTTTGACGCTGTAAGCGGTAAGAAAGATGCTAAAACAGCTGCAAATGATGCTGTAACATTGATCAAAGAAACAATCCAACAAAAATTTGGTAACTAATTGATTGATTCAAGGGGGATTTAAAACTTATCCCCCTTGATTTTTAGATATTAACAGAACTCAGCTTGACGTTCACATCTTATGAAAGGAGTACTCATGGAACAACAACCAAGAAAAGCAGCCTTGCTTTCATTGATTCCTGGGTTGGGGCAAATCTATAACAAACAAAAAGCCAAAGGTTTTATCTTCCTTGCTGTAACATTAGCTTTTGTCCTCTATTTTATAGTACTTGCAGCACCTGAATTGAGCAACTTGATCACACTCGGTGAAAAACCTGGCCGTGACAACTCTCTCTTTATGTTGATTCGTGGTGCATTTCACTCTATTTTTGTAATTGTTTATCTAGCATTTTATATTCTCAATATTAAAGATGCTCATACCATTGCAAAACGTATCAATAATGGCATCCCTGTCCCATTGACACTTAAGGATATGATTAAAGGTATCTATGAAAATGGATTCCCATACTTGCTCATTATCCCATCTTACGTTGCCATGACATTTGCCATCATCTTCCCAGTTATTGTAACCTTGATGATTGCCTTTACTAACTATGATTTCCAACATTTACCACCTAATAAATTGTTGGACTGGGTTGGATTGACCAACTTCACAAATATCTGGAGCTTGAGTACCTTCCGTTCAGCCTTTGGCGCCGTTCTTTCTTGGACTATTATCTGGGCTTTGTCTGCATCAACTTTACAGATTGTAATCGGTATCTTCACAGCTATTATTGCTAACCAACCATTCATCAAAGGAAAACGTATCTTTGGTGTTATCTTCCTTCTGCCTTGGGCAGTTCCAGCCTTCATCACTATCTTGACATTCTCAAACATGTTTAACGATAGTGTTGGTGCTATCAATACTCAAGTTTTGCCACTTTTTGCTAAAGTTCTTCCATTCCTCGATGGGGCACTCATCCCTTGGAAAACAGACCCTACTTGGACTAAGGTTGCCTTGATTATGATGCAAGGTTGGCTTGGATTCCCTTATATCTATGTCCTTACTCTCGGTATCCTACAGTCTATTCCAAACGACTTGTATGAAGCAGCTTATATCGACGGTGCAAACGCTTGGCAAAAATTCCGCAGCATCACTTTCCCAATGATCTTGGCTGTTGCGGCACCTACTTTGATTAGCCAATACACCTTCAACTTCAACAACTTCTCTATCATGTACCTCTTCAATGGTGGTGGTCCTGGTAGTGTCGGTGGTGGAGCTGGTTCAACCGATATATTGATCTCATGGATTTACCGTTTGACAACAGGTACAGCTCCACAATACTCTATGGCAGCTGCCGTTACCTTGATTATTTCAATCATCGTCATCTCTATTTCTATGATTGCCTTCAAGAAACTACACGCATTTGATATGGAGGACGTCTAAGATGAATAACTCAATCAAACTAAAACGTAGACTGACTCAAACCCTCACTTACCTCTACTTGATCGGACTTTCAATCGTCATTATCTATCCTCTTTTAATCACGATTATGTCTGCCTTCAAGGCTGGTAACGTTGTGGCCTTTAAACTCGACAGCAATGTCAACTTTAGTCTTGATAACTTCAAAGGGCTCTTTACAGAAACCTTGTACGGTACCTGGTACCTTAATACTTTGATCATCGCTTTGATCACTATGGTCGTTCAGACAAGTATTATCGTGCTTGCTGGTTATGCTTACAGCCGTTACAACTTCTTGGCTCGTAAACAAAGTTTGGTCTTCTTCTTGATTATCCAAATGGTGCCAACAATGGCTGCTTTGACTGCCTTCTTCGTTATGGCCCTCATGTTAAATGCCCTTAACCATAGCTGGTTCCTCATCTTCCTATATGTAGGTGGTGGTATCCCTATGAACGCTTGGTTGATGAAAGGTTACTTTGACACCGTGCCAATGTCTCTCGATGAATCTGCAAAACTGGATGGTGCAGGACACTTCCGCCGCTTCTGGCAAATCGTTCTCCCTCTCGTTCGTCCAATGGTTGCTGTACAAGCACTCTGGGCCTTCATGGGACCTTTCGGAGATTATATCCTCTCTAGTTTCTTGCTTCGTGAGAAAGAATACTTTACAGTTGCCGTTGGTCTCCAAACCTTCGTCAACAATGCGAAGAACTTGAAGATTGCCTACTTCTCAGCAGGTGCTATCCTCATCGCTCTTCCAATCTGTACACTCTTCTTCTTCTTACAAAAGAACTTCGTTTCAGGACTTACAAGCGGTGGCGACAAGGGGTAATATACCCCCGCCACCCTTTTTCATTGTTAATACTCTTCTAAAATCAAATTCAAACCGCGTCAACGTCGCCTTGCCGTACTCAAGTACAGCCTTTGGCTAGTTTCCTAGTTTGCTCTTTGATTTTCATTGAGTATAAACTAATGCTTATATAGTCTGGTGAGAAACAAGAGATTATTGAGAATCCCCTCATTGTTAGTTGATAAATTTTATTAATAGTCTACTTTCAACAAGGATTCGTATCCCCTGCTTGAAATAAAACCCATTTCTCTATATAATACTCGTATAGAAAAATGCCTATAGAAAGAGATTTATGTTACCATATCCGTTTTCTTATTTTAATAGTATTTGGGGATTCCGTAAGCCCCTCTCTCATCGTTTTGGTCTAAATTGGTTTCAACTGATTTTTACCAGTATTTTCTTGATTAGCTTGTCTATGGTTCCTATTGCCATCCAGAACAACTCTCAGGACACCTATCCTTTAGAAACCTTCATCGATGATGTCTATGCTCCTCTGACGGACGATGTCGTACAAGATTTAGCTGCAAATACTCAGATTAATAACGGGAAGCTAAGCTATACGGGTTCAACTCCTCATCAAGTTTCTGTTCAAATCGGAGACGCTTCTAGTGCAAACTTTCCTGAGGAACTACTTCTTAACTTTGAACCTGAGCAACTCGTCATCAGTAAGCAAGGAAAAGAATTGACTAGTATTCGCTATCATGCGATCACGACCGAGAGCTTCCAGAGCAAGGAAAGCTTAACACAAGCCATTTCTAAAGACTGGTATCAACAGAATCGTGTCTATGTTAGTCTCTTTCTTGTGTTAGGTTCTAGCTTCCTCTTTGGACTTAATTTTTTCATCGTTTCTCTAGGTTCTAGCCTCTTGCTCTACTTTACGAAAAAATCACGTCTCTTTTCATTTAAAAGCTATAAAGAGTGCTATCATTTCATTTTGAACTGTTTAGGATTACCAACCTTACTTGCCATGATTCTCGGTCTCCTAGGCCAAAATATGGCAACTTTAATTACTGTTCAAAACATTTTATTTGTTCTATACCTGGTCACTATCTTTTACAAAACGCATTTCCGTGATCCAGACTACCATAAGTAGGAGATTATTATGCCTGTTACGATTAAAGACGTGGCCAAGGCTGCAGGGGTTTCACCCTCAACCGTAACCCGTGTTATTCAAAATAAATCAACCATTAGCGATGAGACTAAAAAACGAGTTCGTAAGACAATGAAAGAGCTCAATTATCATCCTAACCTCAATGCCCGAAGCTTGGTTAGTAGTTATACGCAGGTCATTGGTTTAGTTCTTCCAGACGACTCCGATGCCTTCTATCAAAATCCTTTCTTTCCTTCTGTCCTACGTGGTATTGCACAAGTTGCTTCAGAAAATCACTATGCCATCCAGATTGCAACTGGAAAAGATGAAAAAGAACGCTTAAATGCAATTTCACAGATGGTCTATGGAAAGCGTGTAGACGGTCTTATCTTCTTGTATGCCCAAGAAAATGATCCCTTGGTAAAATTAGTTTCAGAAGAACAATTTCCTTTCCTCATCCTTGGAAAATCCTTGTCCCCTTTTATTCCACTTGTTGACAACGATAATATTCAAGCTGGTTTTGATGCAACCGAATACTTCATTAAGAAAGGATGTAATCGAATCGCTTTCATCGGTGGAGCCAAGAAACTCTACGTTACGCAGGATCGTCTAACAGGTTACGAACAAGCCCTTCAAGAACACAAACTTCCTCTTGATAGTCAACGTACCTTCTTTGCAGATGAATTTCTTGAAGAAAAGGGATATAAATTTAGTAAACGTCTCTTCAAACATGATCCTCAAACTGATGCCATCATTACAACAGATAGCCTCTTAGCTGAAGGTGTTTGTAACTACCTCAACGATCACAATCTCAATATCCCTGTACTCAGCTTTGATTCTGTTAATCCAAGATTAAACCTAGCGGCCTATGTGGATATCAATAGCCTCTCTCTGGGACGTACTTCATTTGAAACCATCCTGCAAATCATCAGCGATACCAAAGAAAATCGTCAAATCTGCTATCGTCAAGTGATTGCCCACAAAATCGTTGAAAAATAAAAAAGCCCAACTCTGACAATGTGTTCAAGAGTTGGGTTTTTCGTTCTATTCATTGTTACAAATAACTATTAGTAAACTAGAGCAAGGTATCACTAATGGAATTTGAAGATGTCCTGAAATCTTTAGTTTTCGACCTCGACAAATCGGCCTAGGATATGAACGTTTTCTGAAACAGAAACAAAGGCTGTTGGATCAACTTGCTTCATGATTAATTTAAAATCATTGAACTCTGCACGAGTGATAACCGTAATCAAAACAGCCTTACGCTGGTGATTATAAGTTCCTTCAGCATCATGGATCATGGTTGCTCCACGGTGCAATTTATTATGGATTTTCTCAATGACGGCATCTGGATTGCTAGTAACAATCATGGCCTGCATGCGTTTTTGCTTGGTGAAAACTGCATCTGTCACACGACTTGAGACAAAGATGGTAATCATGGAATAAAGGGCATATTTCCAACCAAAGGTCACTCCTGCAATCAACATGATTGTACCATTAACCAAGAAAGAGATACTTCCGACGTTACGACCAGTCTTCTTACGAATGGTTAAGCTGACAATGTCTGTTCCTCCACTGGAGATGTTATGACGTAAAGCAAAGCCGATCCCCAATCCCATGACAACACCCCCAAAAAGGGCATTGATGATGGGATCCTCTGTTAAGACCACCACAGGCACAAACTGGATAAAGAGCGAGCTCATGGATACCGTGATAAAGGTAAAAATCGTGAACTTATGCCCAATTTGATACCAGGCCAAAATCATGAGAGGAATATTGATGGCATAAAAGGCTACTGAAATCGGGAAATGAAAACCAAACCAGTGGTTACTAAGGGCAGATATAATCTGAGCTAAACCTGTCGCACCACTTGAATAAACGTGCCCTGGTTGGAAAAAGAAATTGACGGCTACTGCTGATAGAAAACCATATACCAGAGAAGCTGAGATTTTTTCATCGTATTTTTCTCGAGAAATACTTTGTAAAACACGCAAAATCCTTACTCGATAAGCAAAGCGGCGAAGATAATGGTACCACTTTTTAGTTAGTTTCGTTTGTTTCATCTTGTTCTACTTGTAGATTAAGTTCCTCTAGTTGTTTAAGAGCTACTGTTGATGGTGCTTGCGTCATTGGGTCAGTTGCCTTATTGTTCTTAGGAAAGGCGATGACTTCGCGGATATTTTCCTCTCCAGCGAGCAACATGACAAAACGGTCAAGACCGATAGCCAAACCACCGTGTGGTGGGAAACCATAGTCCATAGCTTCCAAAAGGAAACCAAACTGGTCATTGGCTTCTTCAGCTGAGAAACCAAGAGCTTTGAACATGCGTTCTTGGAGTTCTTTTTGGTTGATACGAAGACTACCACCACCAAGCTCATAACCGTTCAAGACGATATCATAGGCAATGGCACGAACCTTAGCCAAATCACCTTCAAGCTCATGAGCAGTTTCTGCTTGAGGAAGGGTAAATGGATGGTGGGCACTCATATAACGCCCTTCTTCTTCAGACCATTCAAACATT
Organism: Streptococcus infantis; assembly: GCF_047463635.1. GTDB lineage: Bacteria > Bacillota > Bacilli > Lactobacillales > Streptococcaceae > Streptococcus > Streptococcus infantis_W. Next base: position 120,206 of record NZ_JASHDL010000002.1, on the reverse strand, counting down.
GGCCAGTCAACAACCCAAAGGAAGTTAAATTTATCCTGATCAATCAAGCCTAGTTCTTTAGCAATACGTCCACGAAGGGCACCAAGTGTTGCATTGGCTACTTCAAGCGTATCAGCCACAAAGAGAACCAAATCCTTATCTTCAAGACCAAGTGCTGCAGTCAATTCTGCTTGGATACCAGTCAAGAATTTCGCAACTGGTCCGTTTAATTCTCCATCAACAACCTTGACCCAAGCAAGACCTTTGGCACCGTACTGTTTGGCTACTTCGGTCATCTTGTCGATATCTTTACGTGAATAGTTGTCCGCAGCTCCTTTGACCACAATGGCTTTTACAGCAGGTGCTTCTGAAAAGACTTTAAAGTCAACACCTTTGACCACTTCTGTCAAGTCCTGAAGCAACATCTCAAAACGAGTATCAGGCTTGTCAGAACCATAAAGAGCCATGGCATCATCATACTTCATACGAGGGAATGGCAGTGTTACTTCGATGCCTTTTGTTTCCTTCATCACGCGCGCAATCAAACCTTCTGTGATATCTTGAATTTCTTGCTCAGTAAGGAATGAAGTTTCCAAGTCGACCTGTGTAAACTCAGGTTGACGGTCTCCACGTAAATCTTCATCGCGGAAACATTTGACGATTTGGTAGTAACGGTCAAATCCCGCATTCATTAACAACTGTTTTGTAATCTGCGGACTTTGAGGAAGGGCATAGAAATGACCCTTATTGACACGAGAAGGCACCAAATAGTCACGCGCCCCCTCTGGTGTTGACTTAGAAAGGAATGGCGTTTCCACATCAATAAATTCCAACTCATCCAAGTAGTTGCGGATAGAATGTGTTACTTTGGCACGAAGTTTAAGATTTTCCAACATTTCTGGACGACGAAGGTCAAGATAACGGTAACGTAGACGCGTATCATCGTTCGCTTCAATGCCATCCTTGATTTCAAATGGTGTTGTTTTGGCTGTGTTAAGTACAGAAAGAGCTGTTACATTCAATTCAACTGCACCAGTCGCCAACTTATCATTGGCTTGCTCACGTGCAGCAACTTGACCAGTCACCTCGATGACAAATTCACTACGAAGGCTTTCAGCTGTTGCCATCACCTCTGCAGATACTTTTTCTGGGTTGATAACCAACTGCATGATTCCTTCACGGTCACGAAGATCGATAAAGATCAAACCACCAAGGTCACGACGACGGGCTACCCATCCTTTCAAGGTAATTTCTTGTCCGATGTGTTCCTCACGAACACGACCAGCATACATACTACGTTTCATGTTTTCTCTCCTCTTTTATTCTGTTACTATTTTACCATAAAAGCGCAGGCTCTTCATGAAAATCATCAGAAAAGTTGAGAAGAATCCTGCTATAAATGAAAAAATCCAGCAAAATCATTCGCTGGACCTTATTTTACTTGGTATTTCTTTATTTTTTTCGCTTTTCAGCAATCTCTGCAGCCTTTTTAGGGAGAACAATCTCCGTTGCATAGGCTGTCGCAAATCGCATAATACCTGCGATTGGTGCAAAGATAACTGCTAGATGGTTATAAAAGAAATCCCCTTTAAAAGCATAGGCAAGCGCTCCAATAATGAAGAAGAGTACAACTGCCTGAATCACTGCTAATAATATCACTCGTTTCATGACTTCCTCCTGAGTCTATTATAGCATGAGAATCATTAAAAATCCGATTAAATTATTTAAAGCATGTAAAGCAATGCTGTATGCCAAACCACCTTTGCTGATATATGCCAAGCCCAAGCTCAAACCGAGGGAACCATACACTAGGAATTGTTGAGGAGTGCCAGGGAAATGAACAAGGGCAAAAATGATAGTACTTACAAGAAGAAAGAGTACTGTCTGCTTGACGTTATCCTGCTGAGGGAAGACATAACGAGCTAACAGACCTCTAAAGGTCAACTCTTCTGTCAGGGGTGCAAAGACAACAATCATGAAGAAAGAGAAGAGAGGTTGATTATGAGTCAATTGTTCTGCCGTCTGTTGACTGACAGATGGATCATTTGGTAAGAAATTTTGTACAACAATGATAAGGACCCATACCAAGGCAGGCAACCAGATGTATTTGTTAAGGCCCGTTTTTTCTATCGTAACAGTTCCTGTCTTATACCACTTGTATGTTAAGAAGGTAAAAGCTCCTGCTAATAGAATATAAAGCGGAAGAACACCGACTATAGGTGCACCTGAACCAAGAGCAATCAGAGGTAAAGTCTGAATAAAACCGTAGATAAACAAAAATGATAAGAAAGCAAGAACAAACCAGCCAATGTTTTTAAGTGTTTTCATAAAAGACTCCTATTTAAAATAACGTTTTGTTTTTCTTAATTGTGCGATAGTTATATAAAAATGAATGACGACTAAAAGAACTAAGGCAACCACTTGTATTTCTCGTAAAACAACTGATAATACTATCAATAAAAAATAGAGTGATGGCAGTAAAATCTGATTCAACCTAAACAGAGTTAAATAGGCACTTTCCATCTCTGCCTGCTTTTCTCCCTCATCATAACTGTTAAGATATGCTAAAATATCTTTTGGAGTGTAATAAACAGACAGTTTATAGTGTCGAACGATAAAAATAGTTCGCAACAAGTAATTGGCAACAATAATGTATAAGCATAATAGAATAAGAGCAGGAAGAATTAGCAAGGTATTCTTAAATATCGGAGAAATCAGTATGATCCCACTGATCATCATTGCTATCATCAAAACATTTGAAGAAACCGAACCATAATCTAAGTAACGATAGGCTCTTACATAGGTCTGATCACTATCTTCTTCCTCTGCCACCCTTTGATAAAGAGTATAAACTGCACGACTTTTGCCAAGATAATACATGGCTAAGATGAAGGAAATTCCTCCAATAACAAGAGCGATTCCATAAATAGTAGGTAAGACTTGTTCCATTTGAATCTGTTCAACTATCCCTCTAAGAGTGTAGGCAAAGGCTACTACAAAAGCACTTAACATACACATTACTACTCTCAACCATCTACGATTATTATTCATTTTCTGACCTCTATCTAAACTAGTCAATAACCTTAAGTAGTTTCAGTGATCTTTCCTATTTGAAATAACGTTTCACCATAGGTAACTGCATCACATTGATATAAATATGGATTGCTCCGACAAACAAGAAGGCTAGTAACTGAATCTCTCCTGTCAGTAAAGAAAAGAGAGCAATCAGAAAGTACAAAGCTGGCAAGACATACTGATGTAATTGGAATAAAATCCGAAAACTCTGTTCCAAATTAGCCTGGCGCTCCCCTTCATCGCAAGAATTGACATAACCTAAGATATCCTTTGGCATAGAGAAAAATACCATATCAAACTGGCGAACAATCGCAATGGTTTTATAAAAATATTTTTGAGCATTAAAAGTCAACACTAATGCCAAAAAAGAAAGAGATAAGGTTAGATTGCTTCTATTTAGTATAACCACTTCACTTGCTGAAATGAAGAGAGCCAATAAAATCGCTACACTTGCACTATTAAAAGCAATACTTCCAAACTCAAGATTCCGATACATTTGCACATAATAGCTTTCATTCAGATCATCATCCATTTCCTCTTGATACAAGGAGTGAAATTTTCTGCTTTTCTTTAAGAAATTGAAAGTTAAAAGAATGCTAATGAAACCTATCAGTAAACAAATAGCTGATATCCAGGGTATCAAGACTTTTACATCTAAAATAACTTCGTAGGGTTCGGCACGTGCCTTAAACATCCCTACAAAACCGCCCAAGAACCCTCCAAAGACAACAGCTGCTAAAAATAATAATAATCCACGTTTCTTTTTCATTTTCATCCCCCTCTAAACTAATCCAACTAACCACTGACCAAAGACTTTACCTGATTCATAAATTGCTGTCAAGCCCTCTGTTCCAAGTGATACTAAAATTAAACAAACAGCAAACAAGAGAATAGCTTGGTTCCTTGCTTTTTTCGCCCCTTCTCCTAAAGGATCTCTCCCAAGCCAGCCTGCTAGATAAGCATATAGGATGACTGTTAAAATCCCAAACTCTGTTGACCAAAGAAACAGCAAAATGGCTACCAAACGGATGACGTTAGTCTTGATATTAAAATAATTTCCTAAACCTGCACAGACACCTGCAAGTTCTTTTTGTTCTGTATCTACTTGAAATCCTGCTAAAAACTCTTTCATAATTTTTCTCCTCTTACAACTTCTAAACCTTTTGATTTCTTTTCAATCCATTCAACTACTGGTATGAGAGCAAAGTAGGCCCAAACAAATTGGTCGCTTTGATATGGATTAAACCAGCCGAGGTCCATCCCAATCAGTAGAAATACGCTGACTAATAAAGCTAGGGCAACTACATAATAAATCACTTTATACTTGTTCATCACTCATCCTCCTCTAAGCGAAATACCGATTCGACTGGCTCATGGAATATCTGGGCAATCTTCAGGGCAATGACGATGGATGGGGTATACTCATCCCGTTCAAGCAAGCTGATGGTTTGCCTGGACACGCCAGCTAGTTTGGCCAGCTCTGTTTGATTCAGGCCATCGCGAGCCCGAAGCTCTTTTAGACGATTTTTTAGTTGCATGTTACACACCTACTCTCCGTCAAATTCAACGGCTTGGATATCCTCAATACGTTGCAACTTGAATTTTTCTTTCCCATTTTTATCAACATGACGTAGTTTGACCCATTCCTCATCAATATCCACAACTTCCCATAAATTTGTTCCAAACACTTGTCCAACGATTGTTGGTTTTTTCCCAATTAATTCTTGCAATAATCTTGACATATCTATATTTCCTTTCTCTTTTCTTTCGATTACCTTTAACCTCTTCTCTAACCGCTTGATTTTTTTAGATTGACTACTATAAATCAAGACGAGAAAAGGAAAAAAAATCCATACCCACATGTGGTCCCCTCCTAGTTCTTTATTTCTTAACTTGATTTCATTGTAACACATCTTTTTCTTTTTGACAATCATATTTGTCAAAAAGTTTAGTATTTTTGTCATTTTGCAAAAGAAAAAGGTCAGGAGTAAGATCCTGACCAGTTTATCTGTTATTAATACTCTTCGAAAATCAAATTCAAACCACGTTAGCTTCACCTTGCCGTACTCAAGTACAGCCTGCGGCTAGCTTCCTAGTTTGCTCTTTGATTTTCATTGAGTATAAAATCCTAATTTTTCAAAGATTTCTGAGAAGTTTTGGCTGATTGCTTCAAGTGAAACTTGAACTTCTTCGCGAGTTTGGTTGTTCTTGACTGTCACTTGTCCGCTTTCGACTTCGCTCTCTCCAAGAGTGATAAGAGTCTTAGCAGCAAAAACATCGGCTGACTTGAATTGCGCTTTGAGTTTACGGTTGAGGTAATCACGCTCTGCTTTGAAACCTTGTAGGCGAAGAGCTTGTACCAACTCCAAGGCTTTAAGATTTGCTCCTTCACCGAGAACGGCGATATAGACATCTAGGGCGTTTTCGATAGGGAGAGACACACCTTGCTTTTCAAGGATGAGAAGCAGACGCTCTACACCAAGTCCAAAACCAAATCCAGCAGTCTCAGGACCACCAAAATAGGCAACCAAGCCATCGTAGCGACCACCTGCACAGACTGTCAAGGCATTGCCCTCAATCTCAGTGATGAATTCAAAAATCGTGTGGTTGTAGTAGTCCAAACCACGAACCATATTGGTATCGATGATGTAATCTACTCCAAGATTTTCCAGCATCTGACGGACAGCAGCAAAGTGGGCTTGGCTTTCTTCATCAAGGAAATCCAAGATAGACGGCGCATTCTCTACTGCCACCTTGTCTTCTTTTTCCTTAGAGTCCAAAACACGGAGAGGATTTTCCTCCAAGCGACGTTGGCTATCCTTAGACAAGGTCTCCTTGAGCGGTGTCAAATAATCAATCAAGGCTTGGCGGTAGGCTGCACGGCTCTCAGGATTTCCAAGCGTGTTGAGGTGTAATTTGACACCTTGGATGCCGATTTCTTTCAAGAAATGAGCTGCCATAGCGATTGTTTCCACATCGGTAGCTGGATTGCTAGATCCAAAGCACTCCACACCAATCTGGTGGAATTGGCGCAAACGCCCTGCCTGTGGACGCTCATAACGGAACATTGGGCCCATGTAGTAGAATTTACTTGGCTTTTGCACTTCTGGGGCGAAGAGTTTATTTTCCACATAGGAACGGACAACGGGCGCTGTTCCTTCTGGACGGAGGGTAATATGACGGTCACCCTTGTCATAAAAATCATACATTTCCTTGGTTACGATATCAGTTGTGTCTCCAACAGAACGACTGATGACTTCGTAGTGCTCAAAAATTGGGGTACGTACTTCTGCGTAGTTGTAGCGTTTGAAGATTTCACGCGCAAAGCCTTCAACGTACTGCCATTTGGCAGACTCAGCAGGTAAAATATCCTGCGTTCCTTTTGGTTTTTGTAATTTCATAGGGAATCCTCTTTATAACTTAATAGTCCTATTTTACCATAAATGAAGGGATTGGGACAGTGTGAAAAGAAGACTAACACCTAAATTTCATTTTTGAGATTAAGACTAGCTAGGAGAATCGCAAGCAAGGAAAGTCCAACAAACAGAGCCCATGTTAACTGTATATCCCATACTGCCACCAGTGAAAAACAGGCTGTCCCCACTGGTATAGATAGAGTAAACAACAAACCTAAAAAATTACTGGTACGAGAGAGAACCTCTGGAGCAAGATTTTTCATGAGCAGAGCACTAATTTTTGGAGAAATTTTCCCAGAAACATACATGGTAAAAAAGACGAAAAGCATCCCGAGCAAGACTTGGTTTAACAAATTAGATAGACCAACTAGACTGGCTCCTAATGTAACCCACATCATCAATCTAGGCAGAGATTGCTTCCCAAAATAATCATTGCCCGTAAGGCTACTGATGATAACTGCTAATAAGGTAATCAATTGTAAGATAAACAAGGCATCCTTGTAGGAAAAATTCAGTAAGGAATGATTTAAAAGGAAGATGTTATAGATACCACCTAAGGCACCACCCAAAGCATTGATAATCAAGATAGCAAAGAGCATAAAACCAAAGTTTTTCTGTCCACTTTTAAGAAAAACGAGACGTAAGTTTCGGTAAATCGTTAAAAATTGATCTTTGATAGAAAGTTTCTCATTTTTCAGTGATTTACTATCAACAAGTGGAGTTGATAAGCTTAATTCAGCCCTTCCTAAAAAGAGAATGAGAGCTGACACTAGGAAAAATATGGCATTGATTCCCGCTACGAGCGAAAAGTTCTGTGTTGACACCCCTAATAGCCAAACTCCAAAAGCTTGGCCGCCAATCGCAGAGATGTAGGTAATAAACTGAGAAAAGGAATAGGCCTCCATCAGATCTGACTCTGCTACCTTTTCTTTAACGAGAGGCATTCGCAAACCACCAGCAAAATCACTGGCTACATCACTAAGGACATTGATGAGGTAAAGGGTCGAAAAGGCAAAGAAACTAGCTTGCTGAACAACTAGGGCCGCTAGAAAAAATAAAACCGCCTGAAATAAACCGACATAGGTCATCCATTTGACCTTGTCCTTGGTATAATCTGCCCGAATTCCCACAAAAACTGTAAAAAGAGTTGGAAGCATCATCACAACATTCGCCATAGCAACGGCAACAGAAGCCTCTGGCAAAGTCGAGGCATAGACCACAAATACTAAATTAAAAATGGAAGCACCAAAAGCATTGAAAAATCGTGATAAGCTCAAAACTCTGTATGCTTGATTTCTTAGTAATAGTTTCATATAGATTCCTTTCTTTCTCACATTCTACTTTTATGGTAGCTCTAGTATAGCATCAAGAAGCCCTTGAGAACACTTTTTTGAATATATGCAACAGATTAAACGAATAACGAAACCGATAGAATTTATCTAATGCTAATCAGTATCTTCACAATCCTATCGTTTTAATTTATACTCAATGAAAATCAAAGAGCAAACTAGGAAGCGAGCCGCAGGCTGTACTTGAGTACGGCAAGGCGAAGCTGACGTAGTTTGAATTTTATTTTCGAAGAGTATTAATTTATCTAGTTGCAAATACTCAATACTCTATGGCACTTCTATAATAATCTGCAGATTTGCTACAACCAATCATTTCAAAAATACGGACAGCGTCCTCCATCTTTCTCTGTCCTTCCTCCGCTCTTCCTTGCTTACTATCAAGCAAACCTTCTGCCCATAGGTAGACTATTCGAAAATAGGTTTCATTTTCTTCAAAGAAGTTCTCTTCAATTTGTTTTTTGAAATAGAGGGCATTGGTAAAATCATCAACTTCAATACAGGCCATAAAACCATTGAGGAGCAAGGTGTGCATCATATTCCGATTTTTCCCCACTCCTTGCAAGAAATCTGACTTCCGCAACATTTCCCGAGTATACTTTGTCAAAAGCTGAACTGATAAAAGAGGAGAGCAGGAAGAAAAGAACGAAAGTTCATAGAGTCCCCAAATTTCAACAGAGAATAGATAATCATGTAGGACTCTTTCTTCCTCAAAGGTCAATGTAACCGTCTCATCAATAGCTTTCATATAGGATTTTATCAAAATAGCATTGAGAATGTGTTGCTGCTTATCCTTTGAAAAAGGAAGTTGTTGATATTCTCTCTGGTAGATAGTGCGCAAGGATGTCAAATCTTGAGGGTCGATAGCCTCAAACATCCTGTTTCTAAATTCAGAATAGGCATCCTGATGAAAACCTCTCGCCAAAAATAACAATTCTTCCATACTCGCATGAATATTCTCCAAAGCTGTGATTAACTTTGGAGCAGATATTTCACTCTGACCATTTTCAAAACGCGACAATAAGGATGCTGAAAAGCGACCACCTGTTGCTTTTCTCAAGGAGATTTTTCTGGACTCCCTTAACTCTTTAAAAACTTTTCCTAAATTCTTCATCCTCTTACCACTCGTCTTTTATTTTTTCCTATTTTACCACATTTCCTAATAAATACTAGTTCCACGCCAGCATTTACAATCTGAGCCAGGCATGATACAATGAATAACATCAGATATACGAAGGAGAACTTATGAAAAAGAATATCTTGACAACCCTTGTAGCTGCTCTTGTCTACTTTCTCTGCATCGGAATAGGGGTTCTACTAGGAAACCTTGTCGACCACACTGGAAATATGTTTTACGCCCCTGCCTTTTCTGCTCTTGTGGGCGGTAGCGTCTATATGATCCTTTTAGAAAAAGTGCCTCGTTTTGGAGCGATTACTACGATTGGACTTGTAATTTCTCTATTTTTCCTAGCTAGTAAGCATGGTGCTGGTGCCTTTCTGCCAGGAATCATCTGCGGTCTTGCAGCAGATGGCATTGCTCATCTTGGCAACTACAAAGATAAGGTCAAGAACCTTCTTTCCTTCCTAGTTTTTGCTTTTGGTACTACAGGTCCCATCCTACTTATGTGGATAACTCCTCAAGCCTATATCGCAACTCTCGTAGCTCGCGGAAAATCCCAGGACTATATCGATCGCATCATGGTTGCACCAAATCTCACTACCATCCTTCTCTTTGTAGCAAGCGTCCTTATCGGTGCTCTACTTGGTGCCTTGATCGGACAAGCCCTTAGCAAGAAATTAACACATAAACAGTAACAAAAAAGCTCCTTGTCTCTAATATTTATTTGAGACAAGGGGCTTTTTTAATGAAATATTTAAAATTCACTGTAAATAAATTCTTGGATGTTTGAAAAATCTGTGACAAGAGAATAAATCACGATGCTTAAAATAACCGTGTAGAAAAACAAGGTCCACAATAGTAAACGTTGTGTGTCAGTTAGTTTCATTTGCAAATTTGTAAAGTTCTTTTTCAACTTCCATCCATCCTTTCACCCCAACGTGCATCACGTCAAATAAAAAGTAATCTTCATACTCTTTATTTCCATAGTTTAACACAGTAGCACCATGGCTTTTGGCAACATTTTCTATTTTTTTGTAAGTTTCTTCACGCATTTCTCGTGAAACACCTGTGTAATCATTCCACTTACCATTTACTGGGAGTATAATAACTTCAACTTCAATTCCCAATTCCTTAGCAACTGTCAAGAAGAGTTCCATATCTGAATACTCTGGTGACTCCAGATAGCTCAAATCTTTGTTAGAATCTTTCAATGAAGCATAGCGATCTCTCAAATAAGTATTGTAATAGTTGTTATCCACAGCGTAATCATTGTTGTCTGTTTTCTTTTTAACTTCTGCTACAAATTGATCTGTCAGCTGCTCCCAATTATAGTCAGGTGTTTTATCTCCTAATGAAGGATAATCTGATTTGGCATGATTTTCATAGAATTTTCGTTTAAGCTTAAAGGAATAAATCGTGTTATCTAACTCCAATAGTTTTTTATCAACAATGGTTCCTTTTCCTTCTATAAAGTAGCTTTTATACTTTTTATAGATATCGTTCTGTTGTTTATTCCCTTTGGTAATCTCAATAATGCGATTGATCAGTTTTTCTTTGGTTTCCTTACTGATTTTCTCGTTATCTAGCATGTGAAAAATGTGTTCCTGAGAAGCCTTATTTAAAAAAGCATCTTGATGGGTTCCATCCTTTTCGAACCATTGAACAGACTCTACGATGGCTACTTTTCGCTTACTCATAGCTCCTTCAATCGAGCCCAAGGTTGTAGCTTGAATGATATTTTGAGAATAACTGGTTCCTATCTGCATGATATTAAAATCATTGTAGTTAAAAATTTTATTAGGATGGTAATCTTCCTTTACCGTCGCAACTAACTCTGAGGAACCCAGTAGAACTAGTGTGTTGGGAGTGATATTATTTGTTAGAATATCCCTACTTTTATACTTTTCATAAGAAGTGCTGTAGCGAATACTATTGTCCTTGACTTTATAATAATCATCAACCTTCTTGACATATGTCACATTTAAAAGGGCAAGTGTCGCAATTACGAGCACAAGCGATAGTAAAAATGCTTTTAACTTAATCATCTTGTTTTGTCCAATCTCCTTGATTTAGCAGATTCCTTTAAATTTCTTTATCTACTTAAAATTATCCTGATAATCTTATAAGGTTCTCCTGAAAAGATAAAGAAACCAACCATAACTAAATTCATGGTCACAAACCAACTCATTAGTTTGTACCAAGTTTTATTCTTATGTTTCTTATAAAAAGTGCTTTTCTTTTGATAAATTTCAAATCCAGACATCAGAACGCCATGGTAAAATCCATAAGCGATATAGCTGACACTAATTCCATGCCAAAATCCCATGACTAGCATATTGACCATATAGGCATAGGCTGCATTGTGCAATCTATTCTTAAACCATTTTTTTCTGATAACCTGCATCAAAACTCTTGAAAATACAAAATCTCTCAACCAAGTTGACAAGGTGATGTGCCATCTAGTCCAGAAATCCTTGATATCAATACTCAAGAAAGGCTTATTGAAATTCATCGGTGTCTGAATGCCCAAAATATTACTGCTCCCAACAGCCATCAAACTATAACCCGCAAAGTCAAAGAACAGATAGAGTGTATACAAATACATATATTTGATTGAGTAGACAACTGTACCAGTATTGCTTAGAGCAAGCAGCATCTGGTAAATATAGGTTGATAGAACCACCTTGTAGAGAAGGCCTAGAACAATGCGATAAATACCATCACCTGCTAACTCTAGGTAGTCTTTTCTAGGCATGACTTCATTGATCTCTTTTAGAAATCTTCTGCTACGATCGATTGGTCCCGAACTAACTGTAGGGAAAAAGAGTAGAAACTGAAGATAATCTTTTACACTGATTTTTTCTTTGATTAAACCATCCGATATTTCCAGCATGATTTGGATAGTTTTAAAGGACATATAAGAAATCCCAATAAAAGCCAACAAATGTAGCTGGGTTAAGGCAAAGACTTTATTGACTACTAAAGGTAAAATGGATAACATAACCAGTGGCTTCAACCGTTTTGAATCCATTCTTTGTGCTATGAAAACCAGAAAATACTGGTAAATGATGAATGCCAGTAAATAAACAACCATGGCTTTACTCTTACCATAGATGGCTCCTGCAAATAAAATTGACAGACTTAAAATATAATAATCCTTACGCTTGCCAAAGTAGTTTAAAACAAAGCCAATCAGTAAAACTACAAACAATAGAAGGAAAAACTCATTCCCCTCAAAATAATTCATACTAGCCGAACTCCTTTATCATTTCATAATTCTCTACAGATAGATCACTACCTTAGTCATATCGAAATATGCTTTCTCATTATACCATACTTCCAAAAGTTTATTCCACTTGAATAACAAATATAGTTTATAAAAAGAGCCACACGGCTCTTCAAAAGTAGTCAACCCCTATCCATAATTAAAAATTGCCCCTATAGAGGTTGGTTACCATATAGTGAAAACTCTTAGAATTGCTGTTCTATGCTCTTTTTATACTCAATGAAAATCAAAGAGCAAACTAGGAAACTAGCCGCAGGCTGTACTTGAGTACGGCAAGGCGACGTTGACGTGGTTTGAAATTGATTTTCGAAGAGTATTAAGAGTTTTTTATTTTCTCTAATAATAGAAAAAGATTGAAGAAAATTGTCCAAAATTGACTTTTTCTTCAATCTGAGAGCCAGCTGGCTCTTTTTTATTTATGGCTTAATTTCTTGGTCAAAAAGTCTCCCAAGAACTGAATTGTAAAGATAATCAGGATAATGATGAGTGTCGCAAGGACTGTTACATCATGATTGAAACGGTTAAATCCATAGGCGATAGCTACGTTACCGATACCACCTGCTCCGACCGCTCCCGCCATAGCTGTTTCACCAACTAGTGAGATCAAGGTCACAGTTGTCACACGGATCAAGTCTGGTAGACCTTCCGATAGGTAAACACCTACGATGTCCCAGAAAGTAGCTCCGCTAGCTTGAGCTGCCTCGATGACACCGCCATCTAGCTCTGCCAATACCACCTGTACCTGACGAGCAAAGAAGGCAAAGACTGCAAAAGATAGGGGTACAATAGCCGCATTTGGTCCGATACTTGTCCCTACGATTAGATGAGAGAAGGGTGACAATACAGCCAAGAGAATGATAAATGGCACCGCACGGAAGATAGAGGTAATCTTGTCTAAAATCCAGAAAACAACTTTATTTTCCAAGACACCACCTGGAGCTGTCAAGACAAGGAAAAGCCCTGCAACCAGCCCTAGGAAACCTCCGATGATGAAGGAAAGAACCGTCATATAAAGGGTCAAGTAGATTGCTGTTCCCCAGCCAGCTTGACCAGACCAACCCATCTTATAGACGTTTGGTAAGTATGCTTTAATCAATTCTGCCATCTTACTGTCCTCCCTTCAATACTTTTAGTTGCACACCAGCCTGACGGATAGCATCTTGAGCACTTGCCAAGGCTTCTTTTTCTCCTGACAAGACAACCACAAGTTCACCCACAGGAGTACCATCCAAAATTTCAATGTTTCCATAGAGAATATTGGCTGTTACTTGGTAATGTTTGTACAATTCATTCAAAAGTGGCTCATCTGTAGAAGCTCCTGCGTACTTGAGTTGCACCAAGAGGCTATTCTCAGATAGGTGTTCCACGATTTCTTGTTTCTCAATCTTGACCATAGCTTCATCGATACCTGTCGCAGTCGAGATAAAGTCCTGAGTCAATGGTTGCTTAGGATCAGAGAAGATTTCAAGAACGGTACCTTCTTCAATCAATCGACCATCCTGCATAACAGCAACACGGTTAGCAATATCTTTGACAATCTGCATCTCGTGTGTAATCAGGACAATGGTCAAACCTAGTTTACGGTTCAATTCTTGCAAGAGTGACAAGATCTGTTTCGTTGTCTTTGGATCAAGAGCTGAAGTTGACTCGTCTGAAATCAAGATTTTTGGATCATTGGCCAAGGCACGCGCAATAGCCACACGTTGTTTTTGACCACCAGATAATTGTGAAGGATAGTTTTCGGCACGATCTGCAAGACCAACTAAGTCCAACAACTTAGCTACTTTAGCCTTCTTTTCTTCCTTGCTGAGGCCAGAGTGTTTGAGGGCAAAGGCTACGTTTTCCTCTGCTGTTTTCTGGCTCATCAGGTTAAAGTGTTGGAAAATCATCCCTATATCTTGACGTTTATGACGTAATTGCTCCGCAGTTAAGGTAACCTTGCCATCAAAAATTACATCATTGTCTACAGTAATTCGACCTGCAGATGGTTTTTGCAAGAGGTTAATCACACGAACTAGGGTTGATTTCCCTGCTCCAGAATATCCAACGATTCCGTAGATATCCCCTTCTTGGATGTGAATTGTCACATCCTTGACCGCTGTGATGGTTCTTTTCTTTTGGTGAAAAGTCACGTCGATCTGATCTAACTTGATAATATCTCTACTCATAGCTTCTAATCAGCTCCTCTACTAATTCAATATGGGTGTAATAATCTGCGATTCGCACATTTTCATCTCCACCATGGTCTCGGCTATTAGCATTTCCTAGACCAAAGGCAACCATAGGTACTTCTAAGGCATCAAAGACCGTATGCATAGGTCCTGTCCCTGCAGTTGTTGGCAAGACAGATACGCCCTGTGGATAGAATTTCTTGGCCAACTCAATAACATTGAGAATAGATGGTGCACTCATATCGCTTCGATAACTCATCTCACCCAAGGTATAGTATAATTCTACCTTATCAAAGCCGTTTTTGTCTAGTTGTTTCCGGATTTTATCCAAAACATCATGCGGGTCCAAGCCAGGAACCAAACGAACTTCTAGCTTGGCACTAGCCTCTGCTGGTAGAATCGTTTTAACTCCTTGCCCCTGATAACCAGACTGAATCCCTTCGATATTGAGTGCTGGTTCAAAGAAGAACCGTTTGAGAAAGGCTGTACGTTCCTCTTGTAAAAGTGGCAATTCCAAGCCATAAATCTGGCTGACTTCCTCTGGATTGCGTTGGGCATAGGTTTCAACCAAGGCTAACTCTCGTTCATTCGGCTCTTGTACTTCTTCGTACAGACCTTCAACCAAGATACGGCCATCTGCAGCTCGCAAACTGGTCAAGGCTTGAATGAGATACCATGGAGCTGACTCCACAATACCTCCATAGCTAGAGTGGATATCCACATCGGCACTCTTGACCTTGGCATCAAAAGTCACAATTCCCTTGTTTCCACCAGAGATTTCTAGCTGTTCCAAGGCATTTTTGGTTCCTTGTTCCCAGACCAATAAATCTGCACCACGAAGCTTGTTCGCATGTTTTTCTAGATATTTGTCCAAGTCCATAGAGGCAGATTCTTCTGCACCTTCCATGATGAAACTGATATTGACTGGTAGATCATCATGATGCTGCATGTATTTTCTAAGAGCACTCAAGCGGGCGGTGATATGTCCCTTGTCATCATCAACCCCACGTCCATACATGATGCCATCACGGACAGAAAGCGTAAATGGATCCTCTGTCCAGACTTGGTCGCCATCCGCAGGTACTGTGTCATAGTGGTTGTAGAAAATGATAGTCTTGGCATTTGGGCGTGAACTTTTAAAATGCGCCATGACAAAGGGTGCCGTATAACTCTCATCAATCTCGACCTCTGCACCTACACGCTTGAAGATTTCGCCTAGATAACGAGCCACCTCTTTAAGGCCGACTTGTTGGGCAAAGACTGATTTTTTAGAAATCAAGGTCCGCAACACTTCAAAGTAATGTTGCGCTACATGATCCTTTTCAAACTTTTCAATTTGTTCTTCTTGGCTAGGGAAAACCATTTTCTCTCTACCTTTCTACTAGGACTTGTACCTTTGGAATCAATACAAGTGGATGTTCCTTTTCTTTAGTCTCTATATAAAAGCAAGAGGTGGAAAAAATCTCTCCCACCTCCCTGTGTTTATTACCAAACTGGTTGATCCAAGCCGTCTGAAGTTTCTTCGATGACTTTTTTCACTTCATCAGTATGGTAAGCTGCGATAATTTTCTTGATTGCATCAGCTTTAGGTGATGATTCCCAATCTTTTTTCGCAACGATGATGTTGTACCATTGTTTTGAGTTTTCGTCAGCTTGCTCTTTAAAGAGTGCTTTCTTGTAGTCCAATTTTGCTTCTGTAACAAAAGTGTTGTTGACAACAGCCGCATCAACGGATGATAATGAACGAGCTGTTTGACTTGCGTCTAATTCAGTGATTTTCAAGTTCTTTGGATTTTCTGTGATGTTTGCGATTGTCGCAAGCGCAGTTCCTGAAACGTCCAATTTGATCAAACCAGCTGATTGAAGAAGGTAAAGAGCACGACTTTCGTTAGTAGCATCGTTAGGTACAGCGATTTCTCCGTTTGCTGGGATTTCTTCCACTTTAGTGTACTTGTTTTCTTCTCCGTTTTTACCTGAGTAAAGGCGGATTGGTGAGATATAAGTATCTGCAATCGCTACAAGGTCTTTCCCGTTTTCTTTGTTCCAGTTGTTCAAGAAGTTGTAGTGTTGGAAAGCGTTCAAGTCTACTTCACCATCAGCAGTTGCTTTGTTTGGTTGTGAGTAGTCTGTAAACTCTGTGAATTCCAATTTAATTCCGTCTTTTTCAACCAATTCTTGGACTTTGTCCCAGCGTGCTTCTTCTGAACCGCTACGGTTAACAGTCGCGATTTTAACTGTAGTTGTGTTGTCTGCTTTCTTGTCTGAATTTCCGCAAGCTGCAAGTGCAAGGCCTGCTACTGTAGCGATAGCTGCTACGCCTAACCATTTTTTAATTTTCATGATTCGTTCTCCTTTAAAAATAATACTGTAATAGTATCTCACACTTTATTTGATTTCGCAAATTGTTATTAGATAGGCAGACATATAGTTTTAAACTATATGTCTAAAAGTTACAAAATCATCCACCTACGAGAGAATGGATGATTTACAAACTTATTTGATGTCAGCTTCTGCTGGGAGGTAAGAACCACCAAAGAACTGTTGAGATAATTTTTCAAGAGTTCCGTCTTTGTAGAGTTCTTGGATGCGTTTGTCAACAAATGATTTCAATTCATCTTGACCTTTTGCAAGAAGTGGGTAAACGTAAGGTTGTTGGTCACTTGGAAGTTCGATGACTTTCAAGTTATCCAAACCTTGGTTTTTGATAACTGTTTCTACACCGATTTTATCAAAAATCTTGTAGTCAAATTGTCCATCGCTCAAACGTCCCATGATTTGTTGGAAGTCAGCTTTTGTATAGTTAAGGACAGTTGGGTTATCTGCGTGTTGTTTGTTGTATTCTTCCAATTGTTTAGCTGATGTTGTTCCTTGAACGACTTCAGTAGATTTTCCACCGATATCATCAAGTGATTTGATGCTGTTATCATCTTTCTTAACTACGAGAACATTAGGGTTTTTAGCAGTTGGTGCTGCGTAAAGATATTTTTCTGCACGTTCTTTAGTGTAGCTGATGTTGTTAACCGCCATTTGGTAACGATCTGCGTCAAGGCCTGCAAAGATACCTGACCATTCTGTCTTTTCAAACTTGACATCATACTTGTCAGAGTCTTTAAAGATAGCGCGAACAACCTCAATCTCAAAACCAGTCAACTCACCGTTTTCTTCATAGTTAAATGGTTTTGGTGACGCGTTAGTTGCTACAACGATTTCTTTTTTACCAGATGTTGCTTCACCAGATGCAGCATCTTTCTTTTCACCACCTGAGCAAGCTGCCAATACACCTGCGGCTACAAGCCCTAGGGCAGCAAGTGATGAATATTTAACGATTTTTTTCATGATATTTCCTCCAAAATAGAATACAATCTTATCTTAACAGAAAAAAAGGAATTACGCTATTATATGATTTCTATATTTGTGATAGGTTTTCTTTATGGCTGATTAAAAGACCAAACGTAGGACTGCTATCAAGACCACCCCAAAGAGAACAGTCCCTACCAGATTGCGGTAACGAAAGGCTACAAAAGCCGTTGGAAAGACTGCTAAAAAGTCTAACCACTTTATCTGCGGAAGACTTCCAACTTTTCCTGTCACCACGCTTGAAAGAATCAAGGCAAAGATAATAGAAACTGGTAGAAATTTCAAAAAGCGCTCTACGATAGGCGGCAAACCCTTGTACTTGGCTAGGATAAAAGGAATCATTCTTGGAATCCAAGTCACCAAGCCAGAAAAGACAATTGCTAATAAAATATACTTACTGACCATCCAAGACCACCCCCATGGTACAACCTAGCAAGGTCGCAAACAGAACAGCTAATGACTGAGACACCACCGTCAAGAGCAAAAAGAAAGATACAGCTACAACTGCTAAAATTATGAAGAGATTGCGCAAAGGAATCCGTTTTTGCATAATCTGAAACTGGGAAGTAAAAATCCCAATAAACATCCCCACTAGGGCAAAATCTAAGCCAAAAATTTCTGGATTTGGTAGAAGTCCACCTAGAGCAGTTCCGACAACAGTTCCAACAAACCAAGCTACATAGCTGTTAAGGTTGTTCCCGTGCATCCACATAGGATTGACCTTATCCGTATGCACCAACTCGCCCATCAAAACGCCATAGGTCTCATCGGTCAAGAGGCTGGACATGCCGATATTGTGCCAAAGACTAGTATGACGAAAATAGGTCGATGCATGCAAACTGAGCAAGAAGAGACGCAGATTAATCAAAAAGACCGTCATGGCAATAGCAGCTACTGGAGCTTGAACTGCTATCAAGGCTATCATAGCAAACTGGGCACTCCCAGCATAAACAAAGAGACTCATCAGCCCCATTTCTACTGGTGTCACATAGGGCGAACCGATAATCCCACAGGCAAGGCCGATGCTAACATAGCCCAGAGCCGTCGGCACCGCAGCCTGCACACCTTCCCAAAATCCTTTTTCTTTCATAGATTTCCTCACTAATCATTCCTTCAGCAACTGCTTTCCAAACAGTCACAGCAAACATCATTATAACATATTCGTGAAATAGAAAAAAGTCTGCTGACTGACAAGAACAGAAAAAGACTGGGAGGCCAGTCTCAAACATATATTATACAAATTCTCCGTTAAATACTTTCACGAATATTCGAGAGCATGACAAAGGCAACTAGAAGGAATAGCAATAAAACAAGGCTAACTGCCAGAGTTCCAAAGCTAGTAGCAATGGTTACCAAAGCTATTGTAAATAAGCTAGGTAAAACAACCGTAATGGCGCCGATAGAGGATTGAACTGCTCCCATTGACTCCTCAGGTATTTGTTTAAAAACGAGTTCCTGTAGTCGAGGAGAGAGAACACCTGCGAAAAAGGCGTCCAAAGCACTAAAGATGAGAATCCAGTCAAAACGAACTGCCACAAAGCCAACTAAAAGGAGTAATTGGATAATAAGCGAGGCATATAGGGCTAGTTTTATGGAGATTGTATTCTTCAGATAGCCACTCACAAGGCTTCCGACAATAAGGGCTGACAATTCAAGGGTGGATAACAAGGCAAGAGATTGACCTGTTTGTAAATTCAAAAAGGGCTGATTCCTCAAAAACAGAGTAGAAACAGGAACTGTAACATTTATCACTGCTTGACTAATAGAGATAATAAACAAAACCAAGAGCACCTTATTCATATTCCATATCAATTTTGATGATTGGAGCAGATGCTGGCAAAAGGATTTTACAGAGAGTCCTTCTTGATAGCTAATCGTTTTTTCTACTTTCAAGAGGTCTGTTTTTATGAAAAGAATACCTAAAAATGCGATTAAAAAGGTCAGAGCATTCAGTAAGGAAATAGACTGGATAGATAGAATACCTAGTAAGACTCCTCCTAGAATATTACTGATTGTTTTCACTAAACTAACAGTTGACTGTTTAAATCCAATAGCTTCTGCCAGATGGTCTTGCCCAATAATTCTAATGAAAATCGGAGTGAGCATGGCGCCTGAAAAATAACTCAATGTGTCAGATAAGAGGTTAATCAGACAAATAAATGCTACTAATAACAAGGAAAAGGACTGCCCTGAAAGTGATAAAGAAACGATAGAGTAAAGCAAAAATTTTGCAAAACTAATCATTGTATATTTTAGGACACGATGATGTTGAAAATCCGCCAAAACTCCCAGAAAGATTTGCAGAACTTGAGGAAGGGTTTCTGAAATCGTGATCAGTAAAATCGCCAAAGGGGCAAAAGATGCATCTGCCACATAATTCAAAAAGGCCAGATAAAAAATCGTATCCCCAACCGTTGAAATCCACTGGTTGATAGTTAATTGCCTAAAATCTCTATTTTGAAGAAATACTTTCATCACAACTCCTTTTTAAGTTCAAATGGGAATCTTTCCCCAAGGATAGACCGCGATACTACTAACAACCAAAATTACAGTAACATCAAAAGCTGACCAATACCATTGTAGACTATATGCAGTCCAATAGGCCAATAAATTGACTTTGTCATTCTAAATAAGACTGCAAATATAAGACCTCCACCCATATAGAAGACAAAGTCTGTCAATACCCAACCATGATTACTAATATGCAATATTCCAAACAAAGCAGCAGAACCAAGTACATCTAGCCCCCATTTCTTTCCTTTTTCCAGAGCAGTCATCACTAATCCACGATAAATCATGTCTTCAAAAATGGGACCTGCAATCACAGGATAAAAAAAATACATCAAAAATGCCGTAGCTCCTGTAAAAGTAGGAGCAGCATGTTGATAAGAAATTTCATTTCGAGTAGGTGGGAAAAGAAAAAAGGTGACAAAATTCCAAGCAACAAAAGCAAGCAGAGCTAGGAAGGAATAGAAA
The DNA here is from genome assembly GCF_047463635.1 of Streptococcus infantis. Classification (GTDB taxonomy): domain Bacteria; phylum Bacillota; class Bacilli; order Lactobacillales; family Streptococcaceae; genus Streptococcus; species Streptococcus infantis_W. The sequence continues at coordinate 99,480 of NZ_JASHDL010000002.1, read as the reverse complement.
AGATAGGATCTTTTAAACTTTCTATTGTTGATTTTCTGCCATTTCCCCGACCAAATCATAACAATAAGAGCAAATAAAACCACAAGAAAATTCAACATCATATCCGACAGATAATAGGTAAAGTCAGATAGACCAAGAGCAAAGTCGCTAGATAAAACCAGACCACTGAACTTCTGGTCAGCAATAACTAGTAGAGCAGCTATAATAAAGTAGTAGCGTGAGATTATCTTTTTCATCCTATTTTCTCCTATATTACGAAATAAAGAAAGCCCTAACCCAAACAAAGGCAAGGGCTTTAAATATCAATGACGACGATTAACAGTGGAAGAATCATGGTTAAAATATTTCTTCCAGAAATTAGTGATTGACCAAGGTGCTCCTAAACCTACTCCAATTCCACCGCCTGGGTTAACCACAGTGTTGCCTCCTCTAACATCTTGCAACTCAGCTTCTGTCAATTCCATTGTTTCTGCAAATTGTAAATTTAACATTTTTTACACTCCTTCAATTATTTTCATTTGTAAACCACTTCTGCGACCTAGGATTTGCTTCAAGTGCTTTACAAAAACACTATAACACGAAAATTAGCTTATTGTAGAAAATCGCATATTTGATATTTTTTCTTATAGAAATTTCAGATTTGCGATTTTGGTAGATTTGATTATTTCACTGGTATAATAAAGTTATTACTAATGAGGAGTGGAGGAACTATGAAAAAACAAATTTTAACATTATTGACAATCGTTGCTGAGATTATTATCATTTTCCCGTTTCTAACTAATCGATAAGTTCTTTGTATTGCTGAAAACGCAATTCGAAGAGGGCTATCAATTGTGGATTTTCTAATACTTGCAGAGATTGGATAAAGTGTTCAATCTCTTTTTGATTGTTTCCTTTGGTTTGAAGGAAAATACTCATTTTCTTTAAAAATTGCCACAATACTTTTTCAAAAACATCGTATGGACGAAGCATACTCTCCAGCTCAGCTTCAAAGATTGGGATGTAAGAGAAAAGTTTGCGCTCCATGAGCTCTGATATAATATTCAGAAAGCCACTTTTCATATATAGTCTATTATGTACCAACTCTTTAAATTCCTTAGATTTCTCAAGTAAAGTGGTTGATAAAAATATCAAATCTTGATTGCTCAAGAAAGGCATGGTATTACAGAATATATAGAGTTCAAACCAGGTCCAAGACTCAATAGCGTAGAGGTAGGTAGTTAAAAACTCGCTATCCTCCTCTGCTAGCGGATAGCTTTTATCTAAGGAATGGATAGCATCTTTAATCACAATGGCATTCAAACGACGATAGGTCTCTGCCATCTGTTCTCGCTCGACTTCCTCCAACAGTTGCTCTAAGCCAGCGATATCTTGGTGGGCAAAGCGATCCACAACCTTTCTGCCAAATCGCATATGTGGAGATTCTTGATAATTGTTGAGCTTATGACCAAACTCATCGAAGGTCACATTGATTCCTTGGATGGCTAAGATCAGTTTGTCCGCAGATAGCATAGACTGTCCTAGTTCAAACTTGGACAACTGAGAAGCTGTTAGACCCTCACAGGCCACATCTGACTGCTTGAGTTTTCTCGCCAAGCGCAATTCCTTGTAAAATTCTCCCAATTCCATTCTCTCAATCATCTGACCACCTCCTATTTTTTATATAGTATATCATTATTTTTATGGTTTTGTCAAAATATTCTGACATTTAAGAGAGCAAAAAAGCCAGCCTTAAGCTGACTCCTTATTCCATAGTATCAAAGGCGAGACTTGGTTTGGCATTGAGGTCCAAGTTTGCAAAGTTTTCTTTGTTCCACTCGCTGACGCTGGCATAAGCAATCATACCTGCATTGTCTCCGCAGAGGCGCAGAGGTGGAATGATGACATTGACATCTGTGATTTCAGTTGCTAGGCGTTCTCTGAGACCTTTATTGGCTGCCACACCTCCTGCCACAACTAGGGTTTTAACAGGATATTTCTCCAAAGCCTTCTTAGTTTTTGCCATAAGAATATCCAGTACAGCTGCTTGGAAGGAAGCACACAAATCCTCTGTGGACAAGCTTTCTCCCTTTTGCTCGGCATTGTGATGAAGATTGATAAAGGCCGATTTCAAACCTGAGAATGAAAACTCCAGATTATCTTCCTTAATCATGGCACGAGGAAAATCATAAATATCCTGCCCTTGATGAGCTAGCTCATCAATCTCACGACCTGCAGGATAGGTCAAACCCATGACACGGCCGACCTTATCATAAGCCTCACCAACCGCGTCATCTCGCGTTTCCCCAACAATCTTGTAGTCACCAGCCTCAGAAACATAAACCAACTCTGTGTGTCCACCGCTGACCAAGAGGGCTAGCAAGGGAAACTCCAAAGGCTCCACGCTCTGAGCTGCCATGAGGTGACCAGCCATGTGGTTAACAGGGATAAGTGGAAGTCCATGTGCCCAAGCAAAGGCCTTAGCAGCTGATAAGCCAACTAGCAAGGCTCCGACCAAGCCCGGTCCATAAGTAACCGCAACAGCTGTCACGTCCTCTTCGGTAATCCCTGCTTCTGCCAACGCCTCCTCGATACAGGCTGTAATGACCTCGACATGGTGACGACTGGCTACTTCTGGCACTACGCCCCCAAAACGTTTGTGACTCTCAATTTGACTAGCAATAACATTGGACAAGAGCTGGTCGTTGTTTTTCAAGACGGCAACACTAGTCTCATCACAGGATGTCTCAAATGCTAAAATATATCTATCCTTCATCTATTTCTCTCTTCATGATAATGGCGTTCTCAACTGGATCATGGTAATAGGCCTTTCTCTCAGCGATGATAGCCATCTTTTCTTTCTTGTAAAATGCTTGCGCTCGGTGGTTGGACTTTCTAACTTCGAGGAAAATCTCCTTATCTGTCGGCAATTGAGCAAACAAGGCTGACGCAATTCCCTGACCCTGATAGTCTCCTTTAACAGCGATTTGCAAGACTTCTGCTTCAAAGAGATTCTCCTGAACGGCTAAAAAACCAATCACTTCTGCCCCATCATAAGCTAGAGCATACCAGGTCTGGTCTTGAGACAGGTCTGCTTGGATTTGTTCCAGCGTCCAAGGACTGACTGGGTAAACAGCTGCCATCACATCGTAGATGGCTTGAGCCAAGTCAGGCTGCTGTTGGATTCGTTTAATTTCTATCATAGGCGTTTAATGTAAGACTCGCCAGACTCGGTATGGTTCTTGAGCCAGTTTTCCTCAGCCTCGACTCGTTTGAGGTAATTCGGCACAAAGTCGTGCAAGGAGTCTGCTTCCTTGTCCCAGGCCCAAAGAGCAAGATTAACTGCATTTGGCAGGGTTTCTTGGTAATTAGCCTGTGGCAGTTGTTCTTGGATTTGATCCACAAAGGCTCCAACTTCACCGACAAAGGTTACCTGGTCAGCATCCTTGACTTGTTCTAGGACTTGCTCAAAGGACAAATGCGCTTCTGGAAAGACAGGCTGGGCATTTTCATAAAATCCTGCATAAACATTATTGCGACGCGCATCCATCAAAGGAACCACCAAACCTTCCTGCTGGCTCGGTACCAGAGCTAAAAGGCTAGACATCCCCACTAACTCAATGTTCAGGGTATGAGCCAAGGTCTTGGCAGTTGCTACCGCGATTCGCAGACCTGTATAGCTACCAGGTCCTTCTGCCACAACGATTCGATCCAAATCCTTGGGTGTCCAATCTAGGCTGGCCATCAAAAAATCAATGGCTGGCATAAGGGTAATACTGTGATTTTTTTTGATATTGATTGTCGTCTCTGCAAGAAGCTGCTTGTCCTCTAAAATAGCAAGAGAAAGAGCCTTGCTAGACGTATCAAAAGCTAATACTTTCATAACACATTCCTATCTTTTTGTCTGTTTACTATTATACTACAAAAGCCCTCGCATGGGAATTTTCTTTGTTTTGAAACAAAATTGTCCTGCCAAACAGACAGGACAAGTACTTAAGCATTCAAACCAAAGTAAAATACAAGCCAGACCACATAGGTCACAAGAAGGAGGAAAATAGAATACAGTGTTACAAAGAGAATTTTCCAGTGTAAAGCTGTTTTTCTATGTTCCAGCCGAACAAATACTAAATTGCCACCGTAAACACAGGCAACAAAAACAGCAAATACCAAGAGACGAATCACGATAGCTAGTTGAAACATAGAGAGCCTCCTTTCTTCAATCCTAAAGGTAAATATTTCAAAATTATCATCTAACGAAAAGGAGCCCAAGCAGTTGTAGCAGTATGTAGAATTTCCATCCAAATAGGTGAAACACAAAATCAAGCATAGCTAGTCCTCCTTAATCAAGAAAAACCTCTTTTCTAACTTTATTATAGCACTTGCATCTGATGTCTTCAAATACTTATACAAGGTAAAATGAAACGCATTTCAAGCTCCTTACTTTCATGTTTCCTGCTTTTACTAATTCCCCTTTTTATGTTATAATTGAGATAATTGTAACGAATCAAGGTCAATCGAGACAAAAAATGAACTGGAATCAAACCAGCTTCAAACTGAGCATTTTTGAATATAGCTGACCTGAAAGCAGAAAGGAAACATATGATTTACAAAGTTTTTTATCAAGAAACAAAAGAACGCAGCCCACGTCGTGAAACAACACGCTCACTATACTTAGACATCGATGCTAATTCAGAACTTGAAGGACGTATCGCCGCTCGCCAGCTTGTCGAAGAAAATCGTCCAGAATATAATATCGAGTATATCGAACTCTTGTCTGACAAATTGCTAGACTACGAAAAAGAAACTGGCGCATTCGAAATTACGGAGTTCTAATATGGCCTACACTCTTAAACCAGAAGAAGTCGGCGTTTTTGCCATTGGTGGTCTAGGAGAAATCGGAAAAAACACATATGGTATCGAATATCAAGACGAAATCATCATCGTTGATGCAGGGATTAAATTCCCTGAGGATGACCTACTTGGTATCGACTACGTTATCCCTGATTACTCTTACATTGTAGAAAATATCGACCGCGTCAAGGCTCTCTTGATTACCCACGGACACGAGGACCATATCGGAGGGATTCCTTTCTTGCTCAAGCAAGCAAACATCCCTATCTATGCTGGTCCACTGGCCCTTGCCTTAATCCGTGGAAAACTCGAAGAGCATGGACTTTTGCGCAATGCTACACTTCACGAAATCAACCACAACACGGAGTTGACCTTTAAAAACCTTAAAGCAACTTTCTTTAGAACAACCCACTCGATTCCAGAGCCATTGGGAATCGTCATCCATACACCTCAAGGAAAAATCGTCTGTACAGGAGACTTCAAGTTTGACTTTACACCAGTTGGGGAACCTGCAGACTTGCACCGTATGGCAGCCCTAGGTGAAGACGGAGTGCTTTGCTTACTCTCTGACTCGACCAATGCTGAAGTTCCAACCTTTACAAACTCTGAAAAGGTTGTCGGCCAGTCAATCATGAAGATCATCCAAGGTATCGAGGGACGTATCATCTTTGCATCCTTTGCCTCAAATATCTTCCGTCTCCAGCAAGCAACGGAAGCTGCTGTTAAAACAGGGCGTAAGATCGCAGTATTTGGGCGCTCTATGGAAAAGGCCATTGTCAACGGGATTGAACTTGGTTACATCAAGGCACCTAAGGGAACCTTCATCGAGCCAAATGAAATTAAAGACTACCCTGCAGGTGAGATTCTTATCCTCTGTACAGGTAGTCAGGGCGAACCCATGGCAGCCCTCTCTCGTATCGCTAACGGGACTCACCGTCAAGTGCAACTCCAACCTGGTGATACTGTTATCTTCTCATCTAGCCCAATTCCAGGAAACACCACTAGCGTCAACAAATTAATTAACATCATTTCTGAAGCTGGTGTTGAAGTTATCCATGGTAAGATTAACAACATCCATACTTCTGGACACGGTGGTCAACAAGAGCAAAAACTCATGCTCCGCCTCATCAAACCAAAATACTTCATGCCTGTTCATGGTGAATACCGCATGCAAAAAGTCCACGCTGGACTTGCCGTAGATACTGGAGTTGAGAAGGACAATATCTTTATCATGAGCAATGGTGATGTGCTTGCCCTTACTGCAAATTCTGCTCGTATCGCTGGTCATTTTAATGCTCAAGATATCTACGTCGATGGAAATCGTATCGGTGAAATCGGTGCAGCTGTGCTTAAAGATCGTCGCGATCTATCTGAAGACGGTGTCGTTCTAGCTGTCGCAACCGTTGACTTCAAGTCTCAGATGATTCTATCTGGACCAGATATTCTCAGCCGTGGATTTGTCTACATGAGAGAGTCTGGCGACTTGATTCGCCAAAGCCAACGTATCCTTTTCAATGCAATTCGCATCGCTTTGAAAAACAAGGATGCCAGCGTCCAATCTGTCAATGGCGCTATCGTAAACGCCATTCGACCATTCCTTTACGAAAATACTGAACGTGAACCAATCATCATTCCGATGATTCTCACACCAGATGAAGAATAAGAAAAAATTCTCTGAAATCGAATGACTTCAGAGAATTTTTTTATTTTACAATAAGTTGTACTAATTATTTTTCTTTAATCAACTAGTCTATAAATCCTATCGCTCTCACCGACGCTTGGTCTCAATAGCTTTTTTCACCAAAATCTGTTGATAAGCTTCCATATCTCCGCGTTTCAATGATTCTTCTTCATGAATGGATAATCGCCATTTATAAGCCTGAATTTCCTTATCCAACAACTCCTGAGGTGCCCCAATCAGATTCAAAATAGTCAGACGCTCTTCAATACTCTTTAAAGGATAAACATCTGCAAGATTAACTGTTCTAGTCACACTTGTGGAGCGTTTTCTATGAATATAAATGGCTTTATTCATATAGGCAATCTTATCTGCTTGAAGATAAACCTTATAGGTCGTATAATCGTCTTCTACCTTCTGATACGTTGGATAGACAATATCCTTGAAAAGCTCCGCTTTATAGAGTTTTGCCCACGGAACAGTAAAACATTGACTAAGATTATATTTTCCGTCATATTGATGATGGAACCAATCAAAAGGGCTATACACTTGTTCAAAATAGTTGTCTGCACCTACATGGATTAAAAAACTCCCCTGATCTTCAATAAACTGAGTGAAATTACCAATTGCAATATCTGCATCCGTTTTTTCCAATAAATCATAAAGGCTTTGGATATGGTCTAACTCTAGCCAATCATCATTATCAACAAAGACAATGTAATCACCTGTCACAGCTTCCAAGGCACGATTACGACTGGAAGCAACTCCTCCATCTGGCTTATGGAAAACTTTAACACGCGCATCTTGATTCTTATATCGTTGACAAATAGCTGCTGAACCATCCGTTGAGCCATCATTGATTAAAATAACTTCAAGATTTTGATAAGTTTGTTGAAGAATGCTATCTAAACATTTTCAAGATAGGTCTCTGACATATAAACAGGAACGATAACACTTATTTTTTCAATTTTTAGTCTAAGTGCTTCAAATATCGCTGGATTGATACAATCATATTCTCTTAGCCACAAACTCTTGATTATATTTCTCCATACTAAGTTGATGATTGAAACACAAATTGTCAGCAAGTGAAATACTAAGCTAAACGCTATATAGTTATTGTTATCTTTATCTAGGAAGATCTATTCTAAAGCTTTCACGATACTTCCCTTATTTATCCATCATTTAAAAAAGTAACTTCAACTCTTCCCTGGTCACTAAGTACGGATTCATCTTTTGTTTATCATAAGCAGATTGATATTTTTCTGGATTTACAAGTTGAGATAATTCGTCAATCATCTCTGCTACACCATCCCTTGGAAACACATGGTCAGTAACATAAAACTCTGGTTGGTGACACGTGTCCTTAAAAGCATAAAGGATCATGCCATTTTCAAGAGCTGTACGGCTACCATCAAGTATTTCCTGCGCATGAGAAATATCCAGATAAATGCTACACGTTTGTAAAAGTTTCTCATATATCTCTCTAGACAGGCCTGGGTAGAGATGAACATTTGCATGACAATCCAAATCTAATAAACGCCCTCCCATTACTGTTAGCGCAGCAATATGAAATTCAAAATTCGGTAGGGCAGATACAAGCACTTCAATTTGTTCTAGTTCTTGCGTATCTGTCAAAATCAAAATATGCGGACGAAACTCCCTAAAGGCGCCAAGAAACGTCGGCAGATAAATCAGGGGAGGATTCATATTATCTGTCTTAAATTTCAAATCTCGGGTCAGTAGTTTCCCACAACGCTCTTTTAGATACGAAATATCTTCCGTGGAAAACTCTTCTCTCATATAAAATACTAACTGATTAGATGAGAGGTTAGGCATTTCCCTAAGCAAGTTTATATCTGATAACACTATGCAATCACCTGTAGATAATTGTTTATCTAAAACCAGTTTTCTTGCTTCATCAATTGAAGAAAGCCCCTCTTCCCGACCATTTGCTTCTCGATAAAGTGCACGATCATGAGATGAAAAAAGATAGAGTTGCTCTTGATTTTCCTGACCATAAATGTCTATCTCTTTTTTTCCACCACTCCAAATTTCTCTATGAAAACAAGTTCCCGATAAATCGTAATGATCTTTTGCACAACAAACACCTTTGTTATCGTACCATTCGACTACCTCCACTATTTGTGGCCACTGAGGAGAGCAGTAAATCTTCCCTTTTTTATTTCCTTCTGCTACGATATCTCCTGAAGAAAGAACCTCCCAAAATCGAGGTAAGGGAAGTTGAGTCATGTGTAAGGGACTTGAATTTTCATGATTAGAAAAAAAACTAGTAAAAATATTTTTAATCGTTAATGGTTTCAGATCCTTCCCCATAAGTTCTAAATCTTTTTTTAGGCGATCGTCATCTGAAGACCATTCCCTCGTCAGATAATAATACATCATTTCTTTTTTATTCCCATTCTCTAGTCAAAAATTCATACCATTGTTTTGTTATGCAGTCTGATAAATATTCTTCAGCCAAGCGGTAAGAGCCTTCCCTGAACTTTTTGATTTGTTTGAAGGCTTTCTCTAAAGCTTTTGTTAAATCAACCACAATTTCCTCATCCGAACGAGCATCAAAAGGAACTAAATAACCATTTTTACCCTCTTGAATAAAGGTCTGATTTCCATAAGGTACATCTAAACCAACAAGAGCTTGTCCAGAACCAATTGCTTCTAACAAAGTTATACCAAAAGTTTCCCATTCCGAGGTAGCCAAATAAAGTTCATACTCTTTGAAACGGTTTGAAATTGTCTGATGCCCCTTAAGATGGATATAATTTTGTGCTCCTAGATTGGCAATCTCTGCTTCAATATCCTGCCATAGCATCCCTTGCCCATAGATATCTAAGTTGACGTCTGGAAAAATTTCATGAAAAGCAACGATGGCTTTGATTGCTAAGTCTAACCGTTTTCGGCGTTCAAACCGCACGGCAATCATCACAGAATAAGGTTTTCGTTCATCAGCTAATTGCAACTGTTCTAGGGCAGCTACTGGAAGAACGCGAACTTGACCAGTTTTCCCTAGTAATGCTAAATGTTTTTCCAATTCATCCTTCTGTGATTGCGTTGATACTAAAATATCATCAAATTCCTCGGCATATTGAAAAAGGTGATAGTATTCAGAATTGATCTGATCTCCCCAATAATGAATAGAGTGCACAACACAGGATAATCTTGCTTCTCCTTTTAAACGTAAAATAGGTGATGTGAAGGGAACATTCTCTAGACGATCAATAAATACATGATCCTCTTTACTAAACTGCAACTCTGATAAGGCTCGCTCTAAAAATTCAGACTCACTATAGAACCACTCCGATCCACACCGATAAACTGCTTCAGTATCCTCACCTGGTTCTTTCTTAATCTCTTCAAAGGCTATGGAACCATCTCTATTATGAAACAGTCGGCGAACAACTCTAGCTTCTAGACCAAATCCAGCATCCACTGCTGTAAAAAATTCTGTGAACAGCTTTTTCTTACCATAATGTTCTCTACGAAGTAAACGACCAAATACATAATAATCTACATAATCCACATAATCCGGTTTTAGACTGTTTTTATGTAGAATGGTAGTCACACCATCTTGTTCTTGAAAAATCAATTCACAATTATTTTCCTTATATTCAGCAGTCAGGTGTAAGAGCTGCTTCATATCATCTATACGGATCCCCAAGCTCATATCACGCTGATCTGTCAACAACATATGTGCTAATAGGATTTCTTCCTCAAGATGACCCAAAGAAAGGTAATAGTCCCATTTAAAGCGAGGAGGGACCTGTGTAAAAACAAAACTGGCAGGAAGGTCCAAGTCGCGAAAAACCTTCCCACGATATGCTTGAGCAACATCTACACCATTTGGTTCTAAACCCACCATAAGATTAAAAGTGTAAAGCATTCTTTAACTCCAAACTAAACTCTAATCACAAGCATCAAATCATAGACTCCATAAAAGAAGTGAACTAGCGAATGATTAGATTATCTACTAAAACTTTCTCATTTATCTAACGAATTGAGGTAAGCTTTAATCGCCACTACCATCGCTTCAGGAGTTTGTGAAGAAAAAATCTGACTTTCTCCTATTTGGTCCTTACTGGTATTATCAAAAGCAAAGATCGGTTTCCCTAATTTATGAATCTCCTGAGTGATATTCATAATTTCGTTAAAATGATTGATATCCAAATAAAAATCGATTTTGCTAAGAACATTTTCAAAATTATAAGGATTGAACTGTGGATAAATGGACACATTTAAATATCGTTGTAAATCGACCACTTGGGAGGCAAAAGTTGTATGAGCCAAAATATGAAAATGAGCCTCAGGTAGTGCTTTTATCAAAAACTCCAAGTGCTCCATCTCGCAAGCATTTGTAAAGATTGCAGTATGATATTTTTCTTTTTCTGTAAGCTCATCTAAACCATGTTTGATAATCTCTTTCCGTAAGATAATATCTGACCAATCTAAAGCATAGAAGAACCACCACTTATCTCCCAAGCGATTATTATATACAGCTGACCATGGTTTTTCGTCTGTATAATGAATAACAGAAACCTCTGATTCATATTGATTCGCTTTTACATACCATTCATCTTTTTGAAAACGTGTCGCAATAGTATCCATTCCAACCATAAAATTGTAATTGACGTCTAGCTCTTTCCATTGCCCTACAAAAAATCGGTTTAAAATTCCTTGATCACCAAACTCAACTTCATGGTACTGATCTGCTAATTCAAACAATTTTGTTGAAATCGCATGCTCTCTCCAATGGGCATTATTTATCAATAAAACGCCTGAATTAAAATTTGTTTGCTGCAATTCATCTCTAACTGCTGCGACTGGGCCATCACCTAGATCTATTGCAAAAAGGGGTGTTAAATCTCCATTGACAATAATATCCGAATCAAGATATAAAACCTTATCTTCCTTCAGTATGTCTGGAATAAAAAAGCGAAAATAAGCTGCGTATGATAAATGCGCCGTTGGTAAACGATATTTTCGGAGATGATTATTAGAAATCTTTACATTTACAATTTCTGAATGAATAGCTTTCAATCGCTGATTCATAATACGAAACCATTCCGAAGGTAGATCGTCATTAAAAACATAAAATTTTATATTATCGTTATAAGCACAAACAGACTTGATAGTAGTTTCCACCTTATCCATATATCCATTATCTGCTCCAAGTACGATTGCTTTCTTCATTTTTCAATCCCTTTTATCTAACGTTTATTATCTTCTCTATTGACTAATAAAATCTGTCGAATTTCATCTACCATTTTTGAAGTTCTTCATGGGCGATTACTTTATCAAAGAGTTCTGCTTGATGGGCTACAATATCTAAGGGCAGCACAGTTTTTCCCTAGATCTTGATAGGTTTGATTGAGAATACTATCTAGACATTGTCGTAAGTAGTTTTCAACGTTGTAAACTGATACAATTATACTAATTTTTCTGTCATTTTTATATTTCTCTTTATACTTTTCCAAAGTTAGGAAAAACGGTTCTTCAGTAGGATTCCCAATTCACTACTAGCTTTCTATAGTTTGCGGAAAAATTCTCTGATGAAAGCTGAAATATCTTTACTCATGATTTTATCCAGCCTCTCAGTAGTCAACTCCTCTGACCGGTTCCACCAATATCCTTGATTTGACCATCGGGTAACAGTTGAAAAAAGCGCTGATGTTGCTTATTTTTATGTGAAAAGATACAGAATTTTCCAGATACTGATACCATTGCTAATCTTCCCCTTATAACTTTGACCAAGAACACGAATCTTCTATAGAGAGTTTTTTTCCCAAAAATCTTTATAAAAATCTAGTATTTTTTAGTCAAAATCCTAGATTTATTCCATTTTAATTATACCTTATTTTTAGCAAAAGAGCTATCATATAAATATATCTATTAGATATTATTGACACATTCAACTATCAATATAAGTCAATCATCTTTATTCAGTAAGAATATTTGATATATAGAATTATCTTCTAAACTTGAGATTATTTCCTTATTTTTCAAGAATCAAAAAACCTAGATTCTAACAGCTAGTAAATAACTAACGGTTAAAGTATAGGTTTACTCAGAAAACAATCATTATTTCACAACAAGCTCATAACGAGTTTTGCTGGTGAATGTTTCACCTGCTTTGAGGATGACTTGGTCTTTAAGGTCGCTATGAATAGCATCTGGTAAAGCTTGCGCTTCAAGAGCAATCCCATTGTGCTGAATCATTGACTGACCAGCGATGATGACACTCTCATCCACAAAGTTTGCTGTGTAGACCACAAAGCAAGGAGCCTCTGTCTTGAAGAGCAGGAAGCGACCTGAACCTTGGTCATAGAGGAAACCAGCATTGTCATGTCCTGCAGGAAGAGCAAATGGATGGTCCAAACCAGATACGAGTTTGATTTGTTCATCTTCGTCTGCAAAAATATCCTTAAGCAAAGCTCCATTGTAGATATGCTTGACCACATCACGATTAGCATCCGGTGTTTTAGCTGGCACGCCGTCTGGAGCGATTGGATAGATGCCTTCAGTGTTCAATTGGAAGACATGGCGGTCAACAGTCTGAGTGAAATCGCCTGACAGGTTAAAATAGCTATGGTTGGTTGGATTGACCAAGGTATCCTGGTCTGTCGTCACCTTGTAGCTAACTTCGTAGGCACCACTTTCTTCCAAGTTGTAGCTAATCCAGATCTTAAGATTTCCAGGGAAACCTCCAGTCCCATCTGTTCTTTCTGTGTAAAGAGTCAAACCATGGTCACTCACTTCGACTAGCTCAAACAAGTTAGAATCCCAACCAGTTGAGCCACTGTGGTTACAGTTGCTAGCATTGTTGACTTCAAGATCATAGGTCTTACCATTGAGTTCAAATGTTGCTCCTGCAATACGACCTGCCACTGGACCTACACTTGCTCCATGTTTAGGGCTATTTCCCACATAGCTTTCGAAATCGTCAAAACCTAGGATAACATTGGCAAAATTGCCAGTCTTATCTGGAGTTACATAGCGTAAAATTGTTGCTCCATAAGTCATGATTTCCAGTTGGTATCCTGCCTCCGTTTCAAAACGGTAAGCGAGGACATCCTTGCCATCAACTTTCCCAAATACACGTTCTGTGTATGCTTTCATCCTTCTCTCCTTTTTCTAATTCAATTAAGTAAACAAACCATAGAAAGCGCATTCACGTTCTATGGTTTTATTGTATGATTTACAGACACCTTTGTCAAGAAACCATAGATATTTTATTAACAAAAGTCGTTTCTTCTATTTCTGATCTATGCTTCTACACGTTCAGTCCATGAAGTAGCTGTTGTTTGAAGTACTTTATTGAGTTCATCAATGTTTTCAAATCCAGTTGTACAAAGCCATTCGCGAGCTGCTGCTTCTCCATCTTTGATGTAAGCTTCAACAGATCCAGCCCATGTTGCACGTCCACAAAGAACACCATTGAAGTTTGCGCCTGATTCGTGAGCAAAGACAAGAGTTTCTTGGAAAAGTTTAGCTGATACACCTGCACTCAAGTAGATGTAAGGAAGGTTAGTAGCTTCGTCTTGGGCTTTAAAGAAGGTAGCAGCTTCTTCACGTGTATGAACGATTTCTCCATCACCAAAGCCTTCAACGTATTTCACGTTAACTGGAACTTCTACTTTCAAGACATCGATGTTGAAACGTGGATCTGAGAAGACTTTCATAGCGCCGATAACCTTGTGTGGTTTTACTTTAGCGTATTCTGCAGAACCAGCGTCAGCAATCTTTTCATCGTAAGCAAGAATTTCAAGGAAGAATGGAATATCTTCAGCCACACACTCAGAACCAATGCGTTCGATGTAGGCTTGTTTTTGTTGATTAAGTTCGTCAGAGCTATCTACGTCATAGTAAAGCAAGAACTTAACAGCATCTGCCCCTTGTTCTTTGATACGTTTTGCAGACCAAACATCCAAGCAGTCTGGCAAGCGTTTTGTACTTGTTGTGTCGTATCCAGTTTTCTCATAAGCAAGGAGAAGACCAGCTTTTGGATCAAGAGCTTTTGTAGCTGGAAGTCCATACTCAGGGTCAAGAAGCATAGATGAAGCGTATTTAGTCAATTCATCCGCTACCAATACTTTGAGTTCTTCCATTTGAGTTACTGTTGGCTCTTCTGTTTGGTATTGAGCCATGAGGCGTTTCAAAGCACCACGTTGGTCAAAAGCAAGAGCTGAGATGATCCCATTTTCGTCTGAGAGTTTTTGCAAGCAAGCAAGTTTATTTGGGCTTAATGTTAATTTACTCATAGATTCTTCCTTATTTTTCAAATTCGTGAATAATGACACCTTGAACAACACGGTTCACTGTACCTGTAGGTGATGGTGTATCTGGTCTGTTACCAACTTTAAGTGAAGTCAAGAGAGCAAATAACTGACCATAAACGATGTAAGGGAAGACACGGTAAACATCATTCAGAACCCCACCGCACCCAAGCGCGACTTCCTTAACATTTTCAAGTCCGAAGGCTTGGTCGCTCAAGAGAACAACACATCGAGCAATTTGGTCGCCTGCAACTTCACGAACCAAGTCTAAGTCATATTTACGAGTGTAATCTGTTGTAGTACCAAATACCAAAACGACTGTATCTTCGTTGATAAGAGATTTTGGACCGTGACGGAAGCCAACTGGACTTTCATACATAGTCGCGACTTGACCAGCAGTCAATTCCAAAATTTTAAGCTGGGCTTCGTGAGCAAGTCCGAAGAATGGGCCCGCACCTAGATAAATCACTCGGTTAAAGTCTAGGTCAACCAACTCTTTGACATCTGCCACATTGTCAAGAATTTTGCGAGCTAAACTAGATAGCACGTCGAAACGTTCAGCTTTAACAGCAAAGTCTGTTGGATCAAATACCAAGAGCGCTGTCAACATCATTGAAGTGAAGCTTGAAGTCATAGCAAAGCCAGCATCGTTAGAAGCAGCTGGTTGCAAGAGCAAGAGGTTACGGTCATCACCATGCGCTTGAAGAGCCAATTTCCCTTCAGCCGCACAAGTGATGGTTACTTGATAAAGTTCATCAACCAAGGCCTTAGCCAAGTCAACTGTTGCCACACTCTCAGGCGAATTTCCGCTACGCGCGAATGATACCAAAACAGTCGCCACATCTTTTTTCAAATAAGTTTGTGGGTTTGCTACGATATCAGTTGTCGCAATAGCATTAAAGTTCCATTTACGTTCATCATAAACTTCCTTAAAGTAAGGAACTAGAGTATCACCTACATAAGCAGAAGTTCCAGCACCAGTTAGGATTACTTTGATATAGTCATGCTTATCTGCAATTCCTTGCAAGAAAGCTGCAATTTCATCACGTCGTGCTTGATAAGTTTCAAAAGCTTCTTTCCAAATGTCTGGTTGTTGGTAAATTTCGCGAGTTGTGATTTCTGCCCCCAACTCAAGCAATTCTTCTTTTGTATAATCTAGCATTGAGTTCCTCTAATCTATTATTATATTGTTTTTTATTTAAAATATGGGAATGGGAGTAAGCCCCATTCCCATTTATATTCTATGAAATATGTTCTAACAGTATTTCTGTTATTACACCTTATTCATCTTCATCGTCGTCGAAGCTTGCCAATAAATCATTAACTTTGACAATACTTTCTGAAGCACGATTTTTATAATCTGCATCAGCGCCAGTAAGGCTTGCATTGATAAATTCAATAACCATTGGAAGATTCATTCCTGCGTAAAGTTCAATGTCACGACCTTCCATAATCAGACGGCTCACCACGTTACATGGTGTTCCACCAAGGAGGTCAGCAAAGACTAGGAAATCATCCAAACCTTCAACAGCGGCTTCAAATTTCGCAGTGAAATCTTCTGGTCCATCTTCTGGAAGAAGAGCAACTGCATGAATATTTTCTTGTGGACCCATAATCATTTCTGTGCTACCTTTAAGTTCTTCACAGAAACGTCCATGGCTCACTAAAATCAATGATTTACTCATAAATTATGCGCCCATTCCAAGTAAGAATTTACCGATGAATGAAAGTCCAACAGCAAGAGCAATGATGATACCGATTGCTTTAGTTGAGTTCATACCTTTCTTACCAAGCAACCAGAAGATGAATGCTGTGAAGATTGCTGGAAGCAAGCGTGGGAAGATTGAGTTCAAGATATCTTGGAAGTCAATCATTTTCTCACCGATTGGCAATTTGTATGAAATTTCAAAGTTGATCATTGTTGCTACAAGAGCACCCATCATGAACACACCAAGTACAGATGCAGCTTCAATCAAAGCTGTCAAAGTGCTTTGCATGTTGTTGATAAGGTTAACCCCTTCTTTGTATGCAAATTCCAATTGTTTCCAACGGAAGATGTCATACGCTACTGCAACTGCGATCCAAAGGAAGATACCCCAAGGTTGACCAGCGATAGCCATTGTTGCAGCGATAGATCCCATGATAGCAGGTACAAGTGAACCAAAGATAGTATCTCCAAGAGGAGCGAATGGTCCCATCAAACCTGTCTTGATACCGTTAACCGCATCTTTTGAGCCAACGCCATCTTTTTCTTCCATAGCAAGGTCAAAACCAGCGATGATTGTGTGGAAGAATGGTGAAGTGTTGAAGAATTGAGTATGAACTTTCATCATTTCTTTCAACTCAGGAGTTCCATCTCCATACATTTTACGCAATTGTGGCAAGATCATGTAAAGGTAACCTGATGCTTGCATACGCTCGTAGTTCCATCCCAATTGGAAAGTGAACAAGCTACGTTTGTTAATTTGATTAAAATCTTCTTTTGTTAATTTGTAATTAGAATTCGTCATCTTCAATTTCCCCACTTTCTGATGGTGTAGAAGGTGCTGCTACAGCAACTTTTTGGCTGTTCTTGAAGTGAACAACCGCAAGGAAGATACCTACGATAGAGATACCGATCATAGACAATCCTTTGAAGTTGTTGGCAAAGCCAATTTTTTCAGCAACGTCAGCAGGAAGAGTGCCAATGATACCAGCAACTGCTCCACCAAGACCTGTTACGTATGAGTAAAGAACAGTCAACATAGCTGTCAAACCGAATCCCATAGCAAGGTAGTGAAGGTTACGTTTAACTGGAAGGTAACGAAGCAAGATAGCGAATCCAAGACCTGGAAGCATACGACCTGCAAGAGTCAAACCGTCTGCAACCCATTGGAATTCTTTAACAAGATTTACAACTGCTTGTACGAATTCTCCACCAAAAGCAAGGGCGAAGAATACTGGAAGGGCACGAGAAGCAGCCCATGGAAGCGCACCAAGAAGGTAGTTACGTTCGATTGCTTTATAGTCAAAGCGTTCGATCGCAGCATCAATACGGTGTGCGAAGAATGTAGTAGTCATACGACCAAGTACGTCGAAGTAAGTCAAAAGTGCCGCTACTGGTACAGCGATTGTAGTGATCGCAAGATCTGTTTCGATACCTTGTGAAACTGAGAAAGCTGTCGCAAGAACCGCACCAGAAGTTGCGTCGATACGAGAAGCACCACCGAAGGTACCTACCCCAAGGACAAACAACTGCAAGCTACCACCGATAAACAAACCAGTTGTCAAATCTCCCATGATCAAACCAGTAATGAAACCAGCGAATACAGGGGAACCTGCAGAAGAAACGATCGTCAACTCATCACAGATTTGATAAGCTGAGTACAGAGTGAGAAGTAAAATTTGCCACCATTGTATCATAACAATGACCTCCTAAAAATTTTTTCCTATTTTAATAAGCTCAAAAAGTCTGAAACTGGATCATTTGGAACCATTTGAGCAGTAAGTTTAACACCTTTTTCCGCCAATTTGTGGAAATCTTCTACGTCTTTATCTACAACGTTGATTGAACGTGTGATAGAACGTGTTTCTGGTGTTTGAGACATATTACCAACATTGACTGCTTCAAGCGGTACCCCTGCTTCCACTAATCCAAGGAAGCGGTCTGGTTTACGAGCAACGATAAACAAACGTTGGCTATCGTATTTACCAGCAAGGATATTCGCTGCCGCTTTCTCAATTGGCAAAATACTCAATTTCACACCTGGTGGTGTTGCAAGTTTCAATCCGCTCTTTTCAACATCGTTGTTAACAACTTCATTGTCAACGACCATGATACGTGAAACATTCAGTTTAGCAGACCAAAGGTTTGCTACTTGTCCGTGGATCAAACGTCCATCAATACGGCATCCTACAATTGTCATAAATTTTCCCCCTTTATATGTTTTAGTGTAGGTTTACGAGTTAAGTGTATGTGATCTCTATACTCCCCTTCAGTTTCAAAGATAATGATGCGGTTAGCACCTTCCTTGAGATAGCTGTGCGGAATATAAAGCGATAAGGTTGGACCAACATTCCAGAAACGACCTAGATGACGGCCATTGACATAGGCAATCCCTTTACCAAACTTAGATAGTTCTAAGTAGGTGTCCTTCGGAGCCTCAACTTCAAAGTCATAGGCGTAAAAGGCAGGTTGTCCTTCTGTCCATCCTTTTGAGAAATCAATCTTTTCAGGATTATCTAGTGGAAGCGGATAGTGTTCCCAGTTCAGCATGAAGTGTAGGTCTTTGCAGACACCTGTACGAATCCCTTTTCGTTGTGTATCTGCTAGGAACTTATGCCCGTAATTGACACGCCCCATATTTTCTACCAGGACATCAAAACGAGAGAGCGCTTTCTTTTCTCCTTGATAGAAGATGTCCTCACCAATTTCTGTCTGGTACTGAGTTGTAACCCATTTACCATCTACAAATAGCTGAGCTCTGTCTCGACCGTCAATGATACGGATACGTTCTTCTTCTGCATCCCAACTAGCTTCTGTACGATAGAGTAGATAACCGTAACTTTGTCCCAACTCTTCCATTTTCTTAGGATAGAGACTCTCGATAGGACTTGTTAGGCTATCCAAGGTTTCGAACAGAGAAACTTTCTCAACCAGTGGAATGTTTTCAACTTCCATGCTCTCTTTGTAAAGCGGTTCTAATTGTGGATACTCAGGATAGTAAGTCGCCATCATTTCCTTAACTGCCATGTATTTAGCAGTTGGATTCCCAGCTTCATTAAGGAGAGCGTCATAATCATAAGATGTTACTTGTGGTAAATCAATAGTTCCTCGAGCTGAACAACCATTCATAAAACCAAAGTTGGTTCCACCGTGGAACATGTAAAGGTTGATAGAGCCTTGCTCTAATACCTCGTGTACGGCTTCTGCTAGCTCCTCTGGCTCACGCGTGATGACTGGTTCTTTCCATCTGTTAAACCATCCATCCCAGAATTCCATACACATGAGTGGCCATTTCTTGCCATACTCATCAAAGAACTCTTGCATTTGCGAGAAGTTAAAGTTAGCTTTTGAACCAAAGTTTCCTGTCACAAAGAGATCATCTTCAATCAAGGTACCAGCTTTCAGAGTTGCTCGCCATGGACCATCAGATGTAAAGAGCGGACAAGTCACTGAACGTTCTTCCATCAATCGACGAATCTCACGCAAGTAGGTTTTGTCCTCACCGTATGAACCGTACTCATTTTCAACCTGCATCATGAGGATGTTACCACCATTATCCAACAATCTTGAAACAAGACGTGGAAGTAAATGATCATAGTAACGTCCTACCATTTCAACAAAGGCTGGATCAGAGGAACGGATTCGCATGTCTTTATTTAAAAGCCATGCTGGTAAACCACCGAATTCCCACTCTGCACAGATAAAGGGAGATGGTCGAACAATAGCATACAAGCCTAAGTCCTGAGCTGTCTGAAGAAATTTTTCAATATCAAGATTGCCTTCAAAATTGAAGTTTCCCTCAGTTGGTTCATGTAAATTCCAAGCGACATAGGTTTCAACAGTGTTAAAACCTAAAGCCTTGAGATTGTACAATGAATGATACCAGTCTTCTTCAGGAATTCTAAAATAATGAATGGCACCCGATAAAATTTTGAATGGTTTCCCATCTAGGTAAAAATCATCCTCAATTTTAAACCTTGTCATTTTACCACCTCATACTTTTCGTTTGCGCTTTCATTTGTTGTTATATTAAATGATAAACTAATGAATCCATCTTGTCAATAGATTTTTCGAAAATTATTTAAAATTTTTCTTTTTTTTTTACTGAATTGTTTTCTAAAATTCTTTTAAAAAAATTTTTTTCTTAAATATTTTCGATCCAGATAGCATAAATATATAAGTTTATAACCTCAAATAATATGTAAGTCAATCACTTAGCCTATTATTTTATTTTTTTTACATTATTTACTATCATTTCCAAACCATTTATGATAAAATCGAAGATGGAGAAGGAAAAAATGAGGTAAAAATATGGCAATTCCAAAGTATCAATATATCAAAGATGAATTGAAAAACAAAATCATTTCAGGTCAATTTGCAAGTGGCGACAAGTTCTACACTGAAGCAGAATTGATTGCAATGTATGACGTAAGTTCGATCACTGTTGTTCGCGCCTTAAACGACCTTGCTAAAGACGGTTATATTGTCCGCCAACAAGGAAAAGGAACCTTTGTAGCTCGCGCTCGCAAGCACAAACTCGTAGAATTTTCTGATGTAGAAATTTTTGAAACCAAGGACGATAAAGTCACTGTTCTTTCCATTGAACGCGGTAACGATCTTAACTACTTAGAAAAATTGGGATTGCGTGGCGATCAATTTTATTACAAAATCGAACGTATCCGTGAATCTAACGGTGTTACTTATATCTACCACACATCTTATATCCCTGAACAATACATCAATGCAAACTATCCAAATCTTGAATACTATAGTTCTATCTATAATCGTTTCAAATTGGACTACCACATTCACATGAATGACGAGCATTTTGAAGAAATCAATGAAATTGTATTTCCAACTCCAGAACATGCTGCTTCTATCCTAGGAATCGACTCTCAGTTCCCAACTGTTCTCCAAACCAAGACAACTAAACTTGAGTCAACTGGCCAAGTGTTGGAATACATTGAAACATACAAACGTTCTGATTTCTATAAGATTAAATTTATCTCATGTGATCGCGATCACTAAACATTAAAAAGTCTGAGACAATCGTTTCAGGCTTTTCTATTTTTCATTATAGCACGCCAGCTTTTAGTAGGAAATATCAAATGGCTTTAAACTATAATTTGGAGAAATTTTACTAAAAACAGAGCAAAAATTGAAAAGCAGTTCAAATTAAATAACTTCTTATATTTTTTATAGGTATTTTATTAAAATACTTGACTTTACTAGATTCAGATAATACAATGGAATCAGTTTGTGAAAACGCTACCAAAACAATAAATTAGGAGGTTATTTAATGAAACCAGAAAATAAACAGCGTTTCTCTATTCGTAAATACGCAATCGGAGCAGCCTCTGTCTTGATCGGCTTTGCCTTTCATGCGCAAGCTGTTGCCGCTGATGGAGTCGTACCTACTACAACAGAGAATCAACCTACTATCCAAGCCGCAGGAGAATCGTCTCCACAGGCCAGCGAAGAAAAACTTGAAACTAGTCCTACACCAGAAGCCGTAGTTCCTGCAGCTCCAGTGACACCTGTAACAAACACTGAAGCACCAAAAGTTGAAGCTACTCCTGCACCTATTGTAGAAAAAACTGTTACAACCGAAGAAACTCCAGCAAAACCAGAAGTAACTGAAGAAGCTAAGCAGCCAGAACCAGAAAAGGCAGAAAACAAAGAAGTTGCTAAAGTTGAAACTCCTGTAGTCGCTACAGAGAAAGCAGCTCAAGTCAATGAAAAACTAGCTAAAAAGAAAATCGTTTCAATCGATGCAGGGCGTAAATACTTCTCTCCTGAACAACTGAAAGAAATCATCGACAAAGCCAAACACTATGGCTATACTGATCTTCATCTCCTAGTCGGAAATGACGGCTTGCGTTTTATGCTTGATGATATGTCTCTAACTGTAGGGGACAAGACTTATGCAAGCGATGATGTCAAACGCGCTGTTGAAAACGGAACAAATGCCTACTACAACGATCCAAACGGCAATCATCTAACTGAAAGCCAAATGACCGACTTGATTAACTATGCTAAGGATAAAGGTATCGGCCTTATCCCAACAGTGAACAGTCCTGGTCACATGGATGCTATCCTCAATGCCATGAAAAAACTAGGTATTGAAAAGCCTAACTTTAACTATTTTGGTAAAGAATCAGCACGTACTGTCGACCTCGACAATGAAAAAGCAGTTGCCTTCACAAAAGCTTTGATTGATAAGTATGCAGGCTACTTTGCTGGTAAATCTGAAATCTTCAACATCGGTTTGGATGAGTACGCTAACGATGCTACGGATGCTAAAGGATGGAGCGTTCTTCAAGCCTATAAATGGTATCCAGAAGATGGATTCCCAGACAAGGGCTATGACAAATTCATCGCCTATGCTAATGACCTAGCTCGTATCGTCAAATCTCACGGTCTAAAACCTATGGCCTTCAACGACGGTATCTACTATAATAGCGATACAAGTTTTGGTACCTTTGACAAGGACATCATCGTCTCTATGTGGACTGGTGGCTGGGGCGGTTACGATGTCGCTTCTTCTAAATTACTAGCTGAAAAAGGACACGAAATCCTCAACACTAATGATGCATGGTACTACGTTCTCGGCCGTAATGCTGACGGACAAGGGTGGTATAACCTAGATCAAGGATTGAACGGTATTAAGAGCACACCGATTACTTCTGTACCAAAAACAGAAGGAGCTGACGTTCCTATTATCGGTGGTATGGTAGCTGCTTGGGCTGATACTCCATCTGCTCGCTACTCTCCATCTCGTCTCTTCAAACTCATGCGTCAATTTGCAAACTCAAATGCTGAATACTTCGCTGCTGATTACGAGTCTGCTGAACAAGCTCTGAAAGAAGTTCCAACAGACCTTACTCGCTACACAGAAGAAAGTATTGCAGCCGTTAAAGAAGCTGAAAAAGCCATCCGTTCTCTCGATAGCAACCTCAGCCGTGCTCAACAAGATACTATTGACCAAGCGATCGCAAAACTCCAAGAAGCTGTTAGCAACTTGACCTTCACTCCAGAAGCTCAAAAAGAAGAAGATGCTAAACGCGAAGTTGAAAAACTAGCTAAGAACAAGGTCATCTCTATCGATGCTGGTCGTAAATACTTCACGCTAGACCAACTTAAACGCATCGTAGATAAAGCCAGCGAACTCGGTTACTCTGACCTTCACTTGCTCCTTGGAAACGATGGACTTCGCTTCCTACTTGATGATATGAGTATCTCAGCAAACGGCAAGACCTATGCTAGTGACGATGTGAAAAATGCCATCATTGAAGGAACAAAATCTTACTACGACGATCCTAATGGAACTACTTTGAACCAAGCTGAAATTACTGAACTTATCCAGTATGCTAAAGATAGAGGCATTGGAATTATCCCTGCTATCAACAGCCCTGGCCACATGGATGCTATGCTTGTCGCTATGGAAAAACTAGGCATCGCAAACCCTCAAGCTAACTTTGACAAGGTTTCAAAAACAACCATGGACCTTGAAAACGAAGAAGCAATGAACTTTACGAAAGCCCTTATCGGCAAGTACATGGACTTCTTTGCAGGCAAAACTAAGATCTTTAACTATGGTACAGATGAGTATGCCAATGATGCTACCAACGCTCAAGGTTGGTACTACCTCAAGTGGTATGGCCTCTATGGTAAGTTTGCGGATTATGCTAATAGCCTAGCTGCCATGGCTAAAGAAAAAGGTCTTCAACCAATGGCCTTTAACGACGGTTTCTACTACGAAGACAAGGATGATGTTGAGTTTGATAAAGACGTTATCATCTCTTACTGGTCTAAAGGATGGTGGGGTTACAACCTTGCATCTCCTCAATACCTAGCAAGTAAGGGGTACAAATTCCTTAACACGAATGGAGATTGGTACTACATTCTCGGTCAAAAACCAGAAGATGGTGGTGGCTTCCTCAAGAAAGCTATTGAAAATACTGAAAAAACTCCATTTAACCAACTAGCATCAACTAAATATCCTGAAGTTGACCTACCTACTATTGGTAGTATGCTAGCTATCTGGGCTGATAGACCAAGCGCTGAATACAAGGAAGAAGAAATCTTTGAACTCATGACTGCCTTTGCAGACCACAACAAAGACTACTTCCGTGCTGACTACAAAGCACTACGCGAAGAACTTGCTCAAATCCCTGAAAACTTAGAAGGATATAGCACAGAAAGCCTAGACGCTCTCAAAGCTGCTAAAGAAGCTCTTAACTACAATCTTAACCGTAATAAACAAGCTGAGTTGGATGCACTTGTAGCTAATCTTAAAGTAGCTAGACTAGGTCTTAAACCAGCCGCAACTCACTCAGGAAGTCTTGATGAAAGCGAAACTCCTGCTGCTGTTGAAAACCGACCAGAGCTTCTCGTTAAGACAGAAGAAATTCCTTTTGAAATCGTTAAGAAAGACAATCCTAACCTCCCAGCAGGACAAGAAAAAGTCATCACTGTCGGTGTCAAAGGAGAACGTACAAATTACCTTTCTGTCGTGACTGAAAATGGTATGGAAACCGAAACAGTTCTTGAAGACAAAGTCACAAAAGAACCTATCACTCAAGTGGTAGAAGTTGGAACTCCAGTCACTCACGTAGGAGACGAAGAAGGAGTTGCTCCTGTTGCAGATGCAAAACCACGTGTTGTCATCGAGGACGAAGAAATTCCATTTACAACCATCACTCGCGAGACTCCTTCGCTACCTAAGGGACAATCTCGTATCGTGACTGAAGGTGTGAACGGTCGTCGCAGCCATTTCTACTCTGTAACTACGGCTACGGATGGATCTGAAGTTAAGACTCTAGTTAGCAGTGAAGTGAGCCTAGAACCTATCACCCAAGTGGTGGAAGTGGGGAACCCTGTCACTCACCTTGGTGATGACAAAGGACAAGCTACTATTGCTGAAAACAAACCAAGAGTTGACATCCAAAATGAAGAAATTCCATTTACAACCATCACTCGTGAAACTGATCAGTTGCCTAAGGGACAATCTCGTATCGTGACTGAAGGTGTGAACGGTCGTCGCAACTACTTCTATTCTGTAACTACGGCTACGGATGGAACTGAAGTTAAAACTCTAGTAAGCAGTGAAGTAAGCCTAGAACCGATCACTCAAGTCGTAGAAGTGGGAAACCCTGTCACTCACCTTGGCTATGAAAATGGACTAGCTCCTATCGCTGAAAACAAACCAAGAGTTGACATCCAAAATGAAGAAATTCCATTTACAACCATCACACGTGAAACCGATCAATTACCTAAAGGACAAGCTACTATCGTAACTGAAGGTGTAAACGGCCGTCTAAGTCATTTCTATTCTGTAACTACGGCTACAGATGGAACTGAAGTTAAAACTCTAGTAAGCAGTGAAATAAGCCTAGAACCTATCACCCAAGTGGTAGAGGTGGGGAACCCTGTTACTCACCTTGGTGATGAAAAAGGACAAGCTACTATCGCTGAAAACAAACCAAGAGTTGACATCCAAAATGAAGAAATTCCATTTACAACCATCACTCGTGAAACTAATCAGTTACCTAAAGGACAATCTCGTATCGTGACTGAAGGTGTAAACGGTCGTCGTAGTCATTTCTATTCTGTAACTACGGCTGCAGACGGAACTGAAGTTAGAACATTGGTTACAAGTGTCGTAGCGCAAGAACCTGTTACTCAAGTGATTGAAGTGGGGAACCCTGTCACTCATGCTGGTGATGAACATGGACAAGCTGCCATCGCCGAAGAAAAACCAACACTAGAAATCCCAAGCGAGCCAGCTCCAGCAACTGTTCCTGCTAAGGAAAATAAAGCTCTTCCTCAAGGTCCAGCTCCTGTAGCAAAAGAGAAAAAACTACCTGAAACAGGAACTCAAGGCTCAGAATGGTTAATTGCTACTGGTCTTATGTCAGCTCTTACAGCTTACGGACTTAGCAAGAAAAAAGATTAAAGATGAATCTTTTGATATAAGATAAAAAGCGGGACTTAAGTCTCGCTTTTTGCATTAGATATAAAAACTATTTTGCTTGTGGGTCTATTACAAAATATTAGTCACCAAGCCCGAGGCGCTCAAAGATATCATCCACTCGTTTGGTGTAGTAAAGAGGGTTGAAGATTTCATCAATTTCCTCTTGTGTCAAACGTGAAGTCACCTCTGGATCTGCTTCGAGAAGAGGTTTAAAGTCTACTTGATTGTCCCAAGAGTAAGCTGTTTTTGGTTGTACCAAGTCATAGGCTTGCTCACGGGTCATGCCTTTCTCAATCAAGGTCAACATAGCACGCTGGCTAAAGATCAGACCGAAAGTTGAGTTCATGTTGCGGATCATGTTTTCTGGGAAGACCGTCAAGTTCTTGACGATATTTCCAAAGCGGTTGAGCATGTAGTCAATCAAAATGGTCGTATCTGGTGTAATGATGCGCTCAGCTGATGAGTGAGAGATATCACGCTCATGCCAGAGAGCGACATTCTCATAGGCTGTAATCATATGACCACGGATAACACGCGCAAGACCTGTCATGTTTTCAGAACCGATAGGGTTGCGTTTGTGAGGCATAGCAGATGAACCTTTTTGACCTTTGGCAAAGAACTCTTCTACTTCGCGTTGCTCAGACTTTTGCAAGCCACGAATCTCCGTCGCCATACGCTCGATGGAAGTCGCGATGCTGGCAAGAACTGCAAAGTACTCAGCGTGAAGGTCACGAGGAAGCACCTGTGTAGAAATTTCCTGAGCACGGATACCCAATTTTTCGCAGACGTATTTTTCAACAAATGGTGGAATGTTGGCAAAGTTCCCAACCGCACCAGAAATCTTACCAGCTTCTACACCAGCAGCCGCATGCTCGAAACGCTCGATATTGCGCTTCATTTCGCTGTACCAAGTTGCTAATTTAAGACCAAAAGTTGTCGGCTCAGCGTGCACACCGTGGGTACGACCCATCATAATGGTGAACTTGTGCTCCTTAGCCTTGTCAGCGATGATGTTGGTGAAGTTTTCAAGGTCACGACGGATGATGTCGTTGGCCTGCTTGTAGAGGTAACCGTAGGCCGTATCCACCACGTCAGTAGAAGTCAAGCCATAGTGAACCCACTTACGCTCTTCACCAAGCGTCTCAGAAACCGCACGCGTGAAAGCCACCACATCGTGACGAGTCTCTTGCTCGATTTCCAAAATACGGTCGATGTCAAAGTCCGCTTTTTCGCGAATCAAAGTCACATCTTCCTTAGGGATTTCCCCCAACTCAGCCCATGCCTCGTCAGCCAAGATTTCCACCTCAAGCCAAGCACGGTATTTATTTTCTTCACTCCAAATGTTCGCCATTTCTGGGCGAGAGTAACGTTCGATCATTGTTTTATTTTCCTTTCTTTTTCTACTTCAAATTTCTTACCAAGAATAATAAAGAATCAATTAAAAGACTAGTTTAAATCTCTTTTTCTAATCTATTAATTACTTCCTCAGCACGAAAAATCACCTTGAAACTATTATAATAATCTACTGCATCGTCTCTATAATGTACAAAATGATTCCTAAGCCCTATAAAATCTCTTAGAAAATTTAATTCTTCATCCGTAATAATTTTTTTATCCTTGAGTTCCATCAAGGCTATTTGTATTGATTTCTCTGGCGCATTTGGAATGCACTCTTTCAAAATATATTCTAATCTTCTATATTGAGAAATAATAAGACTATCAAGGGAAACATTACTTTTCTCCAAATTATATCTTCTTCTTAGTTTTAAATTTTTAGAAAGAAGTGTAAACAAATATATATATACTCCTAAAAATATTAACACTATTGATATTATAACAAAGATACTATCTCTAGAATATAAATAATCCGATTTGTAAACAAAAGAAAATAACAGTAGCATTAAGCCACTAAAAGCATATAATAGACCTAATAGTTGAAATCTACTGTAACGATTCTCCAGTTTATTACGTAAAGGAACCTTTATTTTTTCATCTATAATTACTAAGTTATTTACCGTAATATCACCTACATCTCTAGAATCTTCCATAAGTTTTTTCAATAATAATTTTTTATATTCCTCTGCCGCGTCATCTAAGTAATCAAATATTTTATTATTCATAAGCATTATCTCTCCTTTAACACAGTGTAATAAAACTGTGCAAATAAAATGAGTAAAGTGACAGCTATTATAAGAATAAACATTGGTAAATTAATTTTATTAGCATCACTATCCCACATCCATCCTACTACGACCGATAATATTGATGTAAACACTTGAAGTATTCCTATAATTATTTTATCTCGTTTGGATTGTCTAAAATTCTCTTTAAGATTAGAATTCGCCTCTAAAACATGACTTCCAACTACTTCTTTAACGCTCGAAGATGTTCTACTCCTATGAGTTTTTTCTACCTTATCAGTTTCTTCAATTAGTATTTCTGAATACTCTTCAATCGCTTCCTTAATATTATTCTTCGCATCCTCAGAGTAACCGGATAAAGAAGAATCTATAATTTCTATTTCCATAACTATAAAACCTTTAACAAATCACCTATTCTACATAGAGTTCTAAATTTTTTTGTACTATCATATAGAATCGAAGTTTTTCTCGGAGAAAATTTATAAACATTTTCTAAATATAATGATGTAACTTCCCCAGCTAAACCAACAAGAAGGGAGATTGTCGCCAATAAATACTCTTCGCTTATAATAATTTTTTCATTTATATTATAATTTGAATTTTTACATTCTTTTAAAAATTTTGTATCCACTCGTGAATTATTGTGGATTATGGCATTTCTTCTAGCAATTATATTCGAAAAATATGTAATTTCTTCTCTATAATTATCATTAAAATAATTTTTTAATTCCAACTTACATGGATCCTTTAAAAAAATATTTTTAGGATTACCATAAAAAATTGATCGAACTTTTTCTTCAATAATTTTTTCGATAATATCCTCAGAACGATCGTACTCATAGATTAAGTTCATTAACTTTGAGGAGTCCAAAGGTGACTCGCCTAATTTCCTAGGGAAATTATTAAAATTAATTTCAGCTAAATAGTTAATATAACTCTCAAACATTGTGATGGCTTCAATAAAGTGAAGCTTTGTATTTTTAAAATCTATAAAATGAGATTTCTTGCCAGAATAAAATGCCGCCTTAGAATAAATTAACTCACCAGAATATATACTCGGATAAGGAATATCCTCAAGATTATACCCCCTCATTGCTTTGTTTAACATTACATACTCTTGAAGATTATCTTTCATCTTAGCTTCGAATTGTTTAAATTTAGTTACTATGTTTTGTGGAATAAACTGACTAAACTCATTCATTCTAATTATCACTCACTTTCAATAATTGATTTATTCTTATATTACTTATTTCAATATTTATAACAGACATATTCGTCCTCAGATAAGAAAGATATAATCAAAACTTAATTCACTATTCAAACTCCTCTTTCCCAATCCATACAGACGGATAGTGCGATAAAATGTCGAGATAGACATCCAACGACAAATCATAAATCGCTAAGCTAAATGGTTTTCAGAGTATTGAGTAATCAGCTCTTCAAACTCCGTTTTTACATTTTCATAAATGTAATTATAGTAACATTCTTAAAAAAAAGGGATTTGGAACATTTTGATTGGGGATATCTTTATTTAATTCATTTATTTGAACTAATTCTGCGTAATTTCTATTTTCCATTATTTTATCTTTATAGTTTTCACCACCATAAAATACACAATCGCGAATCTCCTTATACAAATCTACTCCAGTATATTTACTTAGCTGTCTATACTTTTCTTTTGCAATATATTCTCCGAGCTTTATCTTATAATTTATTATTAATGTTCCTAAAGTATAAGATGAAATACACATATTTCCGATGGTTGTAAACACCTCTTTTTCAGCATCCAATTTTACATCTACAACAATCTCTCTATATTGACTAATAATATCAGCTAATTGTTTATTGCTAAAGTATTCATTTATTTCCTTAGGTAATCCAATTTGTTCTATCATTTCTGGAGTTACAACAATTTGGATACACTTTTTTATTGCATCCACCATATATGGATTTAAAAAATTATTAATGATTATTGGAATAGTAACCGATAAGATAACTCCCACAAAAAATGTGCTTTTCGAAACTTTTCTTAGGTAGGGGAGAGGTAAAACAATTGTTAGAGCAAGGTAACAAATAAGCACTAAAAAAAAGTAAAATAAAATTACACTAAACTTTTGAATATCCTCAAAGGAATTAAGTATTAATATTGAAACTGTTATTGGAATTAAGTAATATTGGAAGCTAACCCAGTAGTACCTATATCTCAACAAATATATCATCAAATCTACAAAAAATAAAATGTAGCTTATTATCCTTATAACGAATATAACAACTTCATTTGAAAAAAAAATAAGAATTAATGCAAACACACTCATTATTAGCATGATAATAAAAGACGAAAATTCGAATAAACGTTTATCTATAATTCTTCTTTTTTCAATATCTGTTTTCATAGATTCATCTAAAATGTAAAAATAATTTTTATCCCTTACTTCTTTAATTAAATTCTTTATATTGTTAAACGGGTTGTCTCCTTTAATATAATAATATCTAGAAATGAAGAAAAGTAATATGCAGGATATTAATAATAAAGTTTTGTTATTTGAACATACTGCTAATAAAAATACTCCAATACTACATAAACTTAAAAATTTTTTAAAATTTAAGAACACTTTTTCAAACTCACCTCTTAAAAATCTATCTCTTTCCCAAACTCATCCACACTATCTGGCGTATCACTAAACAAAGTCACATGTCCCATCTTGCGGTTGTGCTTCGCTTCTATTTTACCATACATGTGGAGGTGGGCGCTTGGATTTTCTGTGACATATTTTTCAGCAGCCTCGACGTGTTGGCCGAGAACATTGAGCATAACAGCAGGAGCATGAAGGTGAATTGCTGGGAGTAGTGCTCCGAGAACGCCCAAGATATGAGTATCAAACTGGGAGAAGTCACAAGCTTCAATCGAGTAATGGCCTGAATTGTGTGGACGTGGCGCTATTTCGTTGACAATGATGTCATCAGCTGTCGCAAACATTTCCACGCAGAGGGTTCCAGAAAGGTTTAGTTGTTCTGCTATTCGTACTGCCATGACCTTGGCTTTTTCAGCTAGACTTTCTGAAATGCGAGCAGGCACAATGGTTTTTGAAAGAATGTTGTTGCGGTGGATATTTTCCTGAACTGGGAAGACTGTCACGTCCTTGCCATTTCCAGACACGATGACAGAAATCTCCAGGTCAAAGTTGACAAATTCTTCCAAGACGCAGTCTGCTGAATCTGCTAGTGCAGAAGCTTCTTCCAAGTCTGCTTCTGAGCGAATAACTTTTTGTCCATGCCCATCGTAGCCACCGGTCGCCGTCTTGAGGACATAGTTTTTCGATAGGTCGATATCTGCCAAGTCTTGACTTGAGGTCACAACCTTGTAAGGTGCAACGGTGACTTTGGCCTTGTTTGAGAGAAAGTCCTTTTCAAAAATGCGATTTTGAGAAATGCGGAGCAAGTCCGTTCCTTGAGGGAGTTGCCCATCCTTGATAACGGCATCCAAACCGTCGGCATCCACATTTTCAAACTCATAAGTGAGGACATCGCAACGCTCCGCCAACTGGCGAAGAGCGTCCACATCATTATAAGAAGCCACGATGATCTCCGCCACGCGAGAGGTCGGGCAATCCGCTGCAGGATCCAGCGCGATAACCTTGTGACCCATGTAGATGGCAGAAATGGCCATCATCTGACCAAGCTGACCGCCCCCAATAATTCCGATTGTTTTAGATGAGCTCATTTGTAGACTCCTCTGCGATTTTTCCTTGTTCTTCAGCAAAATTAGCAAGGGCAGTCGCGATGGTTTCGTCTTCTACTGAGAGGAGGCGGAGGGCAAAGAGGGCAGCGTTAGTCGCTCCAGCCTCACCGATAGCCATTGTCGCAACAGGTACGCCTCCCGGCATCTGAACGATAGAGTAGAGAGAATCCACACCGCTAAGGGCACGTGATTTGACAGGTACCCCGATGACTGGAAGTGTAGTCTTGGCTGCTACCATCCCTGGCAAGTGGGCTGCACCACCTGCACCTGCGATGATGACCTTAATGCCACGGCTACGTGCTTCTTCAGCATGTTTGAACATGAGGTCTGGTGTACGGTGTGCGGAAACAACTTTCTTTTCGTAAGCAACACCGAAGTTGTCGAGGACTTCAGCTGTTTTTTGCATGGTTGTCCAGTCAGATTTTGAGCCCATGATGATGGAAATTACTGGTTTCATAGTTAATAATATCCTTTTCTTTTTTGATAATGGTCTTAGGTGGTGGGGACGGAAGCAAACCTTCGGTTTCATTCCTAAACTTTGAGCCTAAGGTCTCAAAGTTTCCCCCGACCAGAACAGAAACTGTTCTGGTCTTTTCACTACGGCGACCATTATCGTATTTGGCGACTTCGTCGCGTTATTTTTATACTTTTACTTTATAGCCTTGCTTCCGATATCTGTTCGGTAAAAGAGGCCTTCTGTGTTTTGTTTGTTGAGTTGGCTGTAGATAATGTTTTGGCCGTCTTTGACGGTGTCTGCTGTTGTGACGAGCATGTAGACACGGCCTCCGTTTGAAAGAAGGTCTTGTCCATTTTCAGCGAATTTAGCTCCGGCATAGTAAGTGATGATGTCACCTTCTGTCTTGGCTGGAAGCTTGACACCCTTCTCATAAGCGAGTGGGTAGCCGTTTGAAGCTACAACCACGCCTAGTGTCACACCCTTGTCCGTCCAAGTGATGGCTGGCTCTTTACCATCTAGGATATCCGTAATATTTTGCGCAAAATCAGAAGTCAAACGAGGCAAGATGATTTGCGTTTCAGGATCTCCGAAACGAGCGTTAAACTCGATGACTTTGGGTCCATCAGCTGTTAAAATAAGCCCAGCGTAAAGGACACCAAGATAGGGGCGCCCTTCTTTAATCATGCCTTCGAGGACTGGCTTGACAATGGTGTCAACCGCTGTATCAATCACGCTCTGTGGCAAGTGAGGAACTGGCGCATAGGCACCCATCCCACCAGTGTTAGGTCCCTTGTCCCCATCATAGGCACGTTTGTGATCCTGAGCCGTTGGCATAATGTAGAACTTGTCACCATTGACAAAGGCAAAGAGAGAGAACTCTTCTCCGTCAAGGAATTCCTCGATGACCACACGCGCACCTGAGTCACCAAATTTATTGTCCAAAAGCATCTCATGAGCAGCTTCGACGGCTTGCTCGACTGTCTCAGCAACGACAACACCTTTCCCAAGGGCCAAACCGTCTGCCTTGACTACGATTGGAGCGCCTTTTTCTTCGATATAGGCCTTGGCTTCCTCGAAATCTGAGAAGGTCCCATAGGCTGCTGTTGGAACGTCATATTTGACCATGATTTCCTTAGCAAAATCCTTAGACCACTCAAGCTCAGCCGCAGCTTTAGTCGGACCAAAAGCCTTGAGCCCAGCTTTATTAAAATCATCCACGATCCCAGCTGCAAGGGCATCATCTGGACCGATAAAGGACCAAGCAATATCGTTGGCTTTTGCAAACTCAATCAATTTAGAATGTTCGGAAATAGAGATATTTACCAATTCCAGACCATCCAGAGTCATCCCGTCATTCCCAGGAGCTACAAAGACTTTTTCAACGTCTTTTGACTCAAGCAACTTCTTAGCAATGGCATGTTCACGACCACCCGCGCCGACAACTAACAGCTTCATCTTTCAACCTCTTTTGCGAATTATTTACTAATATTATAACACAAACGTTCGTTTTAATCTTGTTTCACTTAGCATTTTAAACCAAAAAAGGAAAGAAACTGTTTTCTTCCCTTTCATTTTCTTAATGTCTAAAATGCCTCACGCCTGTGAAGACCATGGCCAATCCGTATTTATCCGCTGCTTCGATAGATTCTTGGTCACGGACGGAGCCTCCTGGCTGGATGATGGCCTTAATTCCTGCTTTAGCGATTTCTTCCACATTATCCGCAAATGGGAAGAAGGCATCCGAAGCAAGAACAGCACCGTCCAGACAGTCTTTAGCTTGGTCGATGGCAATACGGACTGAAGCCACACGGTTGGTTTGACCTGGGCCAACTCCAAGTGTCATGTGGTCGTTGGTTACGATAATTCCGTTTGATTTGACGTATTTAATAGCTTTCCAAGCGAATTCAAGGGCAGTCGCTTCTGTCTCAGTTGGTTGGCGTTTGGTCACCACTTGCCAGTCAGCTGGACTTTCTTTGACCACGTCTTGGTTTTGTACGAGAAGCCCACCAACCACACCTGTGTATTCTGCTTCCACTTCGCTAGCCTCTTGAGCGTCAAATGGCAAGGCAAGGATACGCAAGTTTTTCTTTTTGTTGGTCAAAATGGCTAGCGCTTCATCCGTATAGCTTGGTGCGATGATGATTTCAAGGAAAACACCGTGCATCTTCTCAGCAGTCGCAGCATCCACCTCACGGTTGAGAACGACAATACCACCAAAGATAGACACTGGGTCAGACTCATAAGCGTAATCCCAAGCAGTTTCGATGTCATCAGCTTGACCGATACCGCATGGATTCATGTGTTTGAGAGCCACAACGGTTGGACGGTCTTTGAAATCACGGATGATACGAATGGCAGCGTCCGCATCGCGGATATTGTTAAAGGATAATTCCTTACCGTTAAGCTGTTTCGCTGATGCAATTGAGTAATCTGTTGGCAAAGCTTTTTGATAGAAGTCAGCGTCTTGTTGAGGATTTTCCCCATAGCGCATAGCCTGCTTAAGGTCATAGGTCAAGGTCAGTTTTTCAGGTTTTACTTCACCCACTTGAGCTGTGAAATACTCTGCAATCAAGGCATCATAAGCCGCTGTGTGACGGAAAACCTTGGCTGCCAGACGTTGGCGAGTTTCGTAAGTTGTTTCGCCATTTGCTGCCAATTCGTCCAAAACCACAGCATAGTCAGTAGGATCTACCACAACTGTTACGCTAGCATGGTTTTTAGCCGCTGAACGAAGCATGGATGGCCCGCCGATATCGATGTTTTCAACTGCGTCAGCATAAGTCACGTCTTGTTTGAGGATGGTTTCCTTAAATGGGTAAAGGTTAACTACAACAAGATCGATAAGCTCAATCTGATTGTCCTTAGCCGCTTCCAAGTGGCTATCCAAGTCACGACGAGCAAGAAGCCCTCCGTGGATATTTGGGTGGAGAGTCTTGACACGACCGTCCATCATTTCTGGGAAACCAGTCACATCGTCGATGGCAATGGTGTCCACCCCAGCATTGTCAAGGGCAATCTTGGTCCCACCTGTAGAGATGATATCCCAACCAAGTTTTTTAAGTTCTTGGGCAAATTCTACAATGCCCGCTTTGTCTGAGACGCTGATTAAGGCCTTTTTCGTCATTCTATTCCTCTTTCTTTAGATCCAAGCGCATAGCGACTTCGTTATTTTCTTCTATAAATCCTGTTTCCTGAAAACCCAAACTAGTCAGTAGGTGCTTCATTTTTTCATTTCCAACCACATAATCTGCGATAATATGATTGCAAGTGCTATCCATCTGAGCCTTTTTGATCAAAACTTCCAAGGCTTTTCGTCCATAACCTATTCCTTGGTACTGCTGGCCAATCATTATCCTCCAGATAAAGTATTCCGCTTCATCCTTATCTATTTCCAACAGGAGAAAACCAACTACAAGCTTATTCCAATAGATTGCCATTGGAAACACATCCCCATTCTCTCGGTAGAGCCATGCGTCAGCTAAAGAGCGTACATTTGGAGCCACGAAACGTGCTCGTTCATCAGCGTCAGATATTTTCAAATCCAGCACTGCCTGAAAACTGCTCTCATCTACTAATTTCATCTCAATCATTTTTTCTCCTAGCAATATTGCATAATCAAAACTTGATTTACTTTTTATCTACTCTCCACTCCCAAATGTTCCAATACTTCTGGATAAAGTTTGTACTCTGTTTCGTGGATGCGAGTCTCGAAAGTATCAAGGGTATCCCCTTCAAGGCGTGGCACACGGACTTGTTTGATAACCTTACCGGTATCAACACCAGAGTCCACCCAGTGAATAGTCACGCCAGACTGGTCAACGCCTGCATTCCAAGCATCCTCAATACCATGAGCACCTGGAAATTCGGGGAGATAAGCTGGGTGAATATTGATGATACGGCCTTCATAAGCTGCTAGCAAGGTTGGACCGACGATTTTCATGTAGCCTGCAAGACAAACCAAGTCAATCTGGCGTTCATCCAAGAGATCGACGATGGCTCCTTCATAGTCTGCCTTGTTTTCAAACTCCTTGAGTTCAAAAGCGTAGGATAATACCCCAAGATTCTCTGCACGCTCAAGTACATAGGCATCCCGATGATCTGAAAAGACAAATTCTACTGGAAATTGTTCTGCAATCACCTGAAAGTTTGAGCCGTTGCCAGAGGCAAAAACAGCAATCTTTTTAGCCATTATTTAATCACCACACTTGCATCTGTCTTCTTGACAATCCGACCGATTTCATAGACAGGTTCGTCGAGAAGTTCTTTGACACGTTCCACATTTTCTGGTTTTACTGCAAGCATGAGACCAATCCCCATGTTGAAGATTTCAAACATTTCTTCGTGTTTGATTTGGCCATATTTTTCAAGAGCTTTGAAAATTGGAAGAACTGGAACCTTGCTTTCATCAATTTCAGCAGCCAAGTCATCCGCGAACATACGTGGTACATTTTCAATGAAACCACCACCTGTGATGTGGGCAATACCGTTAACCAATTCTTCTTTGATGAGTGGCAAAGCTGCTTTGACATAGATACGAGTTGGTTCCAAAAGGACGTCCTTAAGTTTTCTACCTTCCAACTCTGGGAGAACTTCTTCCCCTGTGTAATCAGCAAAGACACGACGAACAAGTGAGTAACCATTTGAATGTATTCCGCTTGAGGCAAGTCCAAGAATCACATCTCCGTCAGCTACTTTTGAACCGTCGATGATTTGAGATTTTTCTGCAACACCAACAGCAAAACCAGCCAAGTCATAGTCATCTTCACCGTACATACCAGGCATTTCAGCCGTTTCACCACCGATAAGGGCTGCACCAGCTTGCACACAACCTTCAGCCACACCAGCAACAACTTGTTCTAGTTTAGCTGGTTCATTTTTACCAGTTGCGATATAGTCCAAGAAGTAAAGAGGCTCTGCACCTGCAGCGATGATATCGTTGACACACATGGCCACACAGTCCTGACCAATGGTATCATGCTTGTCGTACTTGATAGCCAGCATAAGTTTGGTTCCGACACCGTCCGTCCCTGAGATCAAAACAGGTTCTTTGACACCTGTCTTTGAAAGATCAAACATGCCACCGAAACCACCCAGAGCTCCCATAACACCTGCGCGTTCTGTACGAGCCACGTGTTTTTTGATCCGTTCAACAACTTCATAACCCGCTTCAACGTCCACACCCGATTGCGCATAAGCATTTTTATTTGTCATTTTATTCATTCCTTTTCTTTTTTGAGAAAGACTACGACGTATTTTTAGATAAACGATTATTTTATCTAAAAATACTAGTCAGGTCTCTAGCTTTGGTCCCATAGGAGAAAGCGTCTACTGACAAATGCTTTAGCTTTTAGTCAGTAGTGAGACGTGGAGCGTATGCATTCTTATTTGTCATTTGTTTATTCCTTTTCCTTTCCTCCAATGGGGAATTTTATTTGTAAAAACTCGTTTTTTCTTCTAAACTTCTACGATATTCTTCTTCATAATCATAGAGAGGAGTTGGATATTTCCCATCAAAGTAAGCCACACAGAGACCGCCATTTGGCGCATCTGTTTCAATCCCAATAGAGTCAATCAAGCCATCAATCGAAAGATAAGTCAGGCTATCCGCACCAATGATTTGGCAAGTTTCCTCAACGGTATGATTGGCCGCAATCAACTCCTGACGTGTCTGGATATCAATCCCGTAGAAACAAGGATAGGCAAGAGCAGGGCTACCGATGGCAACGTGAACTTCTGATGCCCCCGCTTCTTTCAAGAGTTGGACAATACGACGAGATGTTGTTCCTCGCACGATAGAGTCATCAATCATGACCACACGTTTGCCTTTAACGACACCAGAAACGGCAGACAATTTCATCCGAACCCCTTGCTCGCGCAATTCTTGAGTCGGTTGGATAAATGTCCGTTGTGTATATTGGTTCTTGATAAGACCCATTTCATTTGGCAGACCTGATTCTTCGGCAAAGCCCATCGCTGCACTGAGTGAGGAGTTTGGCACACCGACCACAATGTCAGCTTCATGCTTGAACTCACGTGCTAATTGAGCTCCCATTCGCTTACGAGCCGTATGGACATTGACACCATGGATATTGGAGTCAGGACGGGCAAAGTAGATATACTCCATGGAACAGATAGCCAGTTGAGTATCATTTGTATAGCTGTCATACTGGATGCCATTGTCATCAATAATGACAATCTCGCCTGGTTTTACGTCGCGAATCCACTCAGCACCGATTACTTCAAAGGCACAGGTTTCAGATGAAACCACTACTGCTCCATTAGCCATTTTCCCGATTGACAGAGGTCGGAAGCCATTTGGGTCAAGCGCTGCAATTAACTTATCTTCAAACATCAAGAGATAAGCAAAACCACCTTTAACAAGACTGAGTGCTTCCTTGATTTTACCCATCAGGTTTGGATTGTGGCTACGGCGAATAAGGTGAGCCAAGATTTCTGAGTCAGAGGTTGAGCTGAAAATCGCTCCTCTTTGTTCCAATTCTTGCTTGAGCGATTCTGCATTGGTCAGATTCCCATTATGAGCCAAACCAAACTGCATATCGTGAAAGCGGAAGAGGAAAGGTTGGATATTGTCTACAGAAGCTTCTCCCGCAGTCGCATAACGCACGTGCCCAATCGCTCCAGTTCCTGTCAATTTATCCAAATTCGCAGGATTTTTGAAGACTTCTGATAAAAGCCCCATATCACGATGACGCTTCAATTTCCCTTGGTCATTGGAGAGGATTCCTGCCCCCTCCTGACCACGATGCTGAAGACTATGGAGTCCAAAATAGGTCAATTTGGCAGCGTCTGGGTGACCCCAGATACCAAAAACACCACATTCTTCATTAAGAGATTTTACTTCGTATGTCATTTTATATACCTAATTTTTATTTGTGTATCATTCCTTCAGTAGAGCGGAATGATACGGTAGAAGCTCGCTTCACTCGCAAAACAAAACATTTGCAATCATCATGAGCTAGACCTACATGACTTTTACATTATTGATACTATCTATTAGAAAATCTGCAAATCTTATTTTCCAGTAAAGTATTTAACCGCTGATGCAAAGAGGTGTTGGTCTTTATTTCCTGGAATATTTTGGAAGAGACCGTCTTCGAAACGTTCTGAGTGACCCATCTTACCAATAATTTGACCGTTCTTACTGGTGATACCTTCAATCGCATTCACAGATCCGTTAGGATTGTATTTTGAATCCATGCTTGGTTGGCCTTCGAAGTCAACATATTGGCTAAAGATTTGACCATTGTCACGAAGCTCTGCAAATTCCTCAGCTGTCATGACAAATTTACCTTCACCGTGTGATACTGGGATGGCATGGATGTCACCAACCTCAACTCCGGCAAGCCATGGTGAGTTGGTGTTGGCAATACGTGTCTCAACCATCTTGGCCACGTGTTGGTTAGCATCATTGTAGAAGAGGGTTGGACTCGTGCTACTTACATCTTCAAAGTTTCCATATGGAAGAAGACCTGATTTGACAAGGGCTTGGAATCCGTTACAGATACCGATGATCAAACCACCACCTTCGATGAAGCTATCAATGGTTGCACGTACTTTTTCATTGAGCAAGATGTTGACGATGAATTTAGCTGATCCATCTGGTTCATCCGCTGCTGAGAAACCACCTGCAAAGAAGATAATGTTAGCTTTTTCGATATTGTCAACCATAGTATCAACAGACTTGACAATCGCTTCTTCATTAAGTGTTACAAATGGTACCAAGTTGACTTTTGCACCTTCTTTTTCAAAGGCTTTAGCTGAATCGTACTCAGAGTTCGTACCTGGGAATACTGGGATGTAAACCACTGGTGTCTCAACTGTTTCTTTAACTTTGATCACAGCATCTGATGCCACAGCTGGTACTTCTTCCAACTCAGTTGCTTGTGCAAATTCCGTTGGGTAAACCTCTTCCAATTTACCTTGGAAGGCACTGTCAAGCTTGTGTCCATCAAGCGTTACATCATTGACAGTAAGTGTAAAGTCAGCTGCTGTTTGTCCAATCTTGGCAATCCCTGCAATATCTTCCGGAGATGTGAAGACGAATCCACCCAATTGAGCTGTCAAGGCAGTCTCAAGATTTTCAAGGGTTACAGTGGCACCAATATGGTTACCAAATGTTGCAAGGGCAAGGGCTTCAAGGACACCACCATATTTGACAGCTGATGCTGCTGTTACTTTGTGATCAGCTTGGATGGCTTCAAATTGAGCAAAGTTAGACTTGATAAGATCGAAGTCAATTTCTTGTGCCAAAGCTTGACCTGGGATGTAATAGATATTTTCACCAGCAGCTTTAAATTCTGGAGAAAGGACCTTACGGCTATCTGCAGTTGTGACACCAAAAGCAACCAAGGTTGGTGGTACTGTCAATTCTTCAAAGGTACCAGACATAGAGTCTTTCCCACCGATAGACGGTAAGCCAAGCTGGATTTGTGCTTCGATAGAACCTAGGAGAGCTGCTACTGGCTGACCAAAACGCTCTGCTTGTTTATCCATCCGCTCGAAGTATTCTTGATAAGAGAAACGAGCCTTAGACCAGTTTGCACCAGCAGCAACCAAACGGGCAGTTGCTTCGATCACTGCATAAGCCGCACCATGATATGGAGACCATTCTGCTACATAAGGGTTGAACCCTTGTGCCATAACAGAAGCAGTTGTTGTCACACCATGTTGGACTGGCAATTTCTGTACAGAAGCTTCAGTTGGTGTAATTTGGTAGCGACCACCAAGTGGGTGATTGACTGTTGAACGACCAACTGAGCTATCAAAGATGGTTTGCAACCCTTTTTGACTAGCATGGTTGAGGTCAGCCAAGACTGCAAGCGTATCTGCTTCAAGTGTTTCAGCGGATGTTTGACGTTCTTCTGGAATCTTGACATCCTTGTCAACCACCTTAGCATCTACAACCACACGTACACCATTTGTATCAAGGAAACGACGTTCCAAATCAACGATGGTTTCGCCATTCCAATGCATAACAAGATTTGGTTTTTCAGTCACTGTTGCAACGACAACAGCATCAATATTTTCTTTGTTACATGCTGCAATGAAGGCATCTACATCTTCTGGACGAACTACCACGGCCATCCGTTCTTGAGATTCAGAGATGGCAATTTCTGTACCGTTCAAGCCTTGGTATTTCAATGGCACTTTGTCTAGGTCAATTTCAAGACCATCTGCCAATTCACCGATCGCTACGCAGACGCCACCAGCACCAAAGTCATTTGATTTCTTGATCAGACGAGTCACATCACCATTACGGAAAAGACGTTGAATCTTACGCTCTTCGATGGCATTCCCTTTTTGAACCTCAGCACCAGCTGTTTCAACAGATTCAACCGTTTGAACCTTAGAAGAACCTGTCGCACCACCGACACCATCACGTCCAGTCTTACCACCAAGCAAGATAATCACATCACCTGCTTCAGGTTTTTCACGGACAACATTTTCCTTAGGAGCCGCACCGACAACGGCACCTAGCTCCATACGTTTGGCAACGAAACCTGGGTGGAAGTATTCACGAACATAAGTTGTTGCAAGACCAATTTGGTTACCATATGAAGAATAACCGTGAGCCGCTGTTTTAGAAATCACTTGTTGTGGCAATTTCCCAGCGCGAGTCGCTGAAATTGGAGCTGTAATATCACCAGCACCTGAGATACGCATGGCTTGGTAAACGTATGAACGACCTGACAATGGGTCACGAATAGCCCCACCGATACAAGTTGCCGCTCCACCAAATGGTTCAATTTCCGTTGGGTGGTTGTGAGTTTCGTTCTTAAACATGAGAAGCCATGGCTCTTTCACACCATTGACATCCACTTCAATTTCAACCGAGCAAGCATTGATTTCATCTGACACTTCCATGTCGTCCAAACGACCATTGGCACGCTCATAACGACCAAAAATAGTCGCCATATCCATCATGGTTTGAGGTTTTTCCGTACGTCCCAACTCATCACGCATGGCAATATACTTGTCATAAGTCGCTTGCAATTGTTTTTGGAATTTAGAAGCTGAGAAGTCGATGTTTTTCAACTCAGTCTCGAAAGTTGTGTGACGGCAGTGGTCAGACCAGTAAGTATCCAAGACCTTAAGCTCAGTTTCAGTTGGCACACGTCCAATAGACTTGAAGTAATCTTGGATGAAGAGAAGGTCATCCACTTCCATGGCCAATCCTTGCTCTGCCTTATACTGTGCAAAATCTTCTGCTGTATAAGTTTCAAAGAAATCCAAGTTTGGAATGGTCTTATCAGACTCAGAGAATTCCTGTTTAGCAATGCCAACAGTGATATCTTTGAAACGAGAGTCCACTGGGTTCAAGAGGTAGTTTTTGACAGCTTCCAATTCATTCGCATCAATATCCTTATTGACCAAGTAAAGTTGTGCTGTGTTCACTGTTACATCATTTGAACTACCAAGTAAAAGCAAAGCTTCCTGTGAAGATGCCGCACGTTGGTCAAATTGACCAGGCAAACTTTCGATAGCAAAGAAAGCAACCTTCTCAAGATCAGCCTGAACCGCAGCTTCATCCAAAACAGTATCGGTCACCTGCTCAGAGAAGATATGTTTTTCCGCACGCGCAAACAAATCCTCTGCTAAATTAAAGACATCGTAAACCTGAACAATCCGAAGATCATTCAAGGTTTTCAACTGAAGATTATGCTGTAATTCTTTTACTAAAGAGTCAGATTTGACACGAAAATCAGCTTTTTTCTCAACGAAAATACGTTTATCCATTTTAGTTCCTTTATCTATTTCTACTTAAAGATTGTAGTGAAGATCAAGTAAAACTTTACTTCAATCCTTGTAATTTCTCCAGCACAACCTTATATACATCCGTTAAACTGCCCAGATCTCTACGGAGTGAAAAGGTCTAGTAGACCTTTTCAGCTTGAGTCCCTTTTCTTTAAAGACGAAGGTTTTTCGTTTCAAACAGGTTACTTCAATCCCTGCAACTTCTCCAAAACAACCTGATAAACATCTGTTAAACTGCCCAGATCTCTACGGAAAACATCCTTATCCATATGGTGCCCTTCAGCATCCCAAAGGCGGCAGTTATCTGGTGAAAATTCATCTGCCAAGATAATTTTGCCATCCTTATCAAAACCGAATTCCAATTTGAAGTCAATCAAACGAAGACCAATTTGTGCAAACCAATCTTTCAACAATTCATTGATACGACGTGTTTCTCCCTTGATATAAGCAATTTGCTCATCATTGGCAATATCCAAGAACTTCACATGCTCATCAT
This sequence comes from Streptococcus infantis, assembly GCF_047463635.1. Classification (GTDB taxonomy): domain Bacteria; phylum Bacillota; class Bacilli; order Lactobacillales; family Streptococcaceae; genus Streptococcus; species Streptococcus infantis_W. The sequence continues at coordinate 55,394 of NZ_JASHDL010000002.1, read as the reverse complement.
TGATGAATGGATCATCCAAATCATCGTTCTTGTAGTAAAATTCAACGATTGGAGTTTCTAAGTCCAAACCTTCTTCCACGCCAAAACGTTTTGAGAAAGAACCTGCAGTCACGTTACGAAGAACAACCTCCAAAGGAATGATGGTCACCTTCTTATTGAGTTGTTCTGTGTCAGAAATACGTTCGATAAAGTGTGTCGCCACACCAGCCACATTCAATTTTTCGAAAATAAGAGACGAAATCTGATTATTCAACACACCTTTCCCCTCTATGGTCTCTTTGCGAGCTCCATTCAGCATAGTGGCCTGGTCCTTGTAGACCGACTTAATCACATTTTCGTCTTCTGTAGTATAGATATCTTTAGCTTTTCCCGTATAAATAAGTTTACTGGACATTTTCTTGTTCGCCTTTCACATTACTTTACATCATTCTAACACAGCTTTTACTAAAAATCAAATATTTCACGAACTATATTCGATGTCATGTCTGAAAAAGTACAGAAAAATCGCAAACGATTTTTCAATTGCGATTTTCTAAGATTGATTTGAGTTAGAATGCGAACCTTATTCTTGTTTCAAAAAGCGGTCAAGATAGTAGCGTAAAAAACTCTTCCTACCTCTAATCATGGTTAAACGACCTTCAAGTCCATAACGAAGTTTTTCTGCTTGTTCAGCATTCAAATCCGTCTCTGCCTCTAATTTAAAGAAATTGCCCTTTTCTGTCTGAGTCGCACTGGTATCGATATTGGTAATCTTGGATGTCAACACTAGTTGCTTATTCGCATCTGTTACTGTTGTAAATCGTACTTCATTTCCATGCTTGAGACCAGCCACTTCCTTAGAACTGATATAAGCTGTCAGTTTCGCCTTCCTCTCCCTAGCCAACTGCGGAAAAAGGTGAGCAAGGATAGTTCCTTCTGGAATGATGGTAGATCGACTATGCTCAGGATTCAAATGTAGAACACCATCTTCTGTTGCTGTAATTTTCCCCTTCTCTAAAAGATTTCCTTGAATCTTTTTACCTGACTCCACTTCAAGAATTTTCTGATCTAAGAGCGTTAATTCCTGGCCTACCTTGGCTAGTTGCTGAGATTTCAATGACTCCAACTGACTTCCTAATCCAGATGCATAAGCTTGCTGGGCTCCTGATCCTGCATACTGTACTCGATAACCTGCAAGAGTTGACTCCAACTGAGTGATGTGAGCATCTAGCTGAGATAAGGCCTGCTGTTTGGCTTCCGATCCCTGCTCTTTTGTTGATTGATAAATGGCATAAGCTGGATGATCACTCTCTAAGATTCCATCAGCTTGAATAGCAGACTTGGCTTGCTGATATTCTTTAATTTTGGACTGGGTTTCACCGATAAGATTGCCTAACTCTGCCTGACTACCACTGGCTGCTGCATTTTGAGATGATATACTAGCATTTTGCTGCTCAACCTGACTTCGCAGACTAGCAGCTTGATTTAGATAATCTAAAAAACTATGCTGATAGCCAAATTTATCTGTTTCAGGAAATTGATCACTTCCTGCTTGAAGGCTTGCTTTTAAATACTCCAGTTGAACCTTCTGATCCTTGAGCATTTCCAACTGACTAGCATAATTCTCAGCCTGAACCGCTTCTGCTCCCTCTTGGTATTGAACGAGAAGATCTCCTTGTTTGACAAACTTATTTTCAGCCAAATGATTAGCCACAATCTTGCTATTACTGCTAGACTGAATGGTGGCAATGATACGAGCAGGTTCTACCGTAGCTCCAGCTGTCAAGCTTATCTCCTTTTGTGCAAAGATTGAAAAAACGATTAGGAACAAAAACAAGATAAAACTTGGAAAAATCACATAACTAGAAAAATTATGGTAACGACGATTATAAAACTCCGCACTTTCTAAAAATTCTGATTGCATCTTTTTTCCTCTCTAACTATTCACTAGATGGGCGTAAAATCCACCCTGAGCCAGTAAATCCATATGTGCACCCTCTTCGACAATCTTGCCCTGATCCAAAACGACAACCTTCTCTGTCCGCTCAGCAATGGTCAAGCGGTGAGCAATGAAAATCAAGGTCTTATCCAAAGCCATTAGATTATCGACAATTCGCTTCTCGGTCAAAATATCTAGACTGCTAGTCGCCTCATCCAAGATCAAGACAGGCGCATCGGTCAAGAGAGCACGCGCCAAAGCGATCCTCTGACGTTGCCCACCTGAAATGCCCGCTCCATCCGAAGTCAGTTCTGTCTGGTAATTCAGTGGCATCCGCTCGATATCCTCCCGAATCTCAGCCAACTCCACTGCTCTCAAGATATCCTCCTGGGTCGTCCCCTCCTTAGCTCCAAGGAGAAGATTCTCCAAAATCGTCCCATTGAAAACATAGGGCTGTTGAGGCAGGTAGTTGATATACTGGCGTAGAGCCTTTTTATCAATCTGATTGAGATTGACACCACCCAGACTAATCTCCCCCTGACTTGGATCATAAAAATTAACCATCATCTTAGCCAAGGTCGTCTTACCCGATCCTGAAATCCCTACAAAAGCCACTTTAGAGCCTTGCGAAATGGTTAGATTGATGTCAGACAAGACATCTCGACCATAGCCATATTTGTAGTGAACCTGCTTGAAATCCATATCCCCTTCTAGCAAGCTCAAATCTGAGACTGTTTTCTTTTCCTCAAACTCAGATGCAACCAGATAAACTTCATTGAGACGGTTATTGGCTACCTGCGCTGTCTGAAGCTTGGTTTGCAGATTGATGATATTTTCCAATGGATTTGTAAAGTAAATAAGCAAGGTATTATAGGTAATCAACTGGCCCAAACTCATCTTATTATCCATGACTAGGAGAGCCCCCATCCAGAGAATACCAACATTGAGTAAGAGCTGGGCAACTTTTTTCAGAGCCTTTTGCTGGCTCTCTGCCCGACTGTAGGTAAAAGATTTTTTCAGATAATCTACAAATTCCTTGTCAATCTTTTGGTAGCGTGAACTTTCACTAGTTAAGGACTTGATAGTCTCAATGCCATTGATGTCCTCAATGATAGAAGAAGACAGAACCGCATTGGCTTCCATGGTATCCCGATTCATCTTTTCAAAGGGCTTCATAAAAGCAAAGATAATCACTGTATAGATAGGAAGGGCTAGCAAACTCATGAAAAAGAGATTGCTATTCTGCGAAAATAGAACTACTGAAATAATCAAGACAGTAGATACATCCAAAAAGATTGACAGAATAGTCGAAGCCAGTGCATCGATGATACTGTTAGCATCTGTAAAACGAGACACGATTTCCCCTGTCCTGCGTGTCGCAAAGAAGGACATAGGCAGGTGAAAAACATGCTTGATATAGGACAAAATCACATCAATCGATAAGCGTTGTCCCAAAACAAGTAAGAGATACTCCTGAGCATAAGACAAAATCTGCTGGAGAATATAGACGATAACCAGCCCAATAGAAATAATCCCAAGCGTCGAACGCATCTGATCTGGCACATAGGTATCAATGATAGACTGCAGATAATAAGAACCCACAATGTTAATCAAGGTTACCAAGAGTGTTGCCAAAACGATATTAGCAATCAAGCCACGCTGCTTCACTAATATAGGGATAAAAGAGAGCAGACCATTCTTTTGATCCTTATGAGGCTTATAGTCTGGACTCGGTGCCATAAAAAGAGTCATTCCTGTCCATTCTTCCGCAAAACGCTCACGTGGCAGTTTAGTCAACTTCACCCCGGGATCTGGATCGGCAATATGAATGCTATCCTTATCCTGCCCAGTCACCACATAGTAGTGGAGCAATTTCCCTTCCTTAAGCACATGAGCCACAAAAGGAAAGGTTACATCTGGCAAATCAAACAAAGTCATGTCGGCCTTAATGGCTCGCGTCTCAAAACCAATCTCCTCAGCAACCTTGACCAGTCCCAAAGCCGTGGTCCCATCCATGGTCGTCTTAGCCAACTCTCGCAAGTGAGCCAAAGAATAATAACTACCATAGTAGCCAAAGACCATGGCTAATGAAGCTACACCACAGTCCATCTGATCTACTTGAGGACGATAGTGACGTTTACTAAATTTCATATCCTACTCCTTTTCCTAACCATCTCCAAAGAAAACTTTGTAAGATTATTTTATCCAAACAAAGAAGCAAAAAGAAAATTATTTCTAAAAAAACAATAACTGCACCTGAACAGCACTTTTTCCTACATAAAAATAGGTAGAACAAACGTCCTACCTAAAATATATATTTATAAAGATTTCTTTTTCTTTTGTCAATCATATACAAACCTATAAATGAAAACAAGGATGGTACAAGATAACTTTTTTCACTCATTGTCAGCTGAAATCCCAGAGTTGCTAGTATCTTAAAGATGAAAATATTCATCAGGAATAAGAAAAGGAATATTAGAAAAAATTTTAAAGTTTTATTCATTTACATCCTGATTATCTTTTTTACCTCTTATGTTCTGAATAGCCTGATATTTTACTGTTATGTAAATGATTAAAATAAGTAGGGGATAAGAGAATAAATCTGAAAGTTCCATGAAATTTATACTACACTTTCCTAGCCATAGTTTATAGTCCATTAAAACTTGCATGATAGAAAGTACAATACGTACTAGTAGAAGAAAACCCAATAATATCACTTCTTTTTTAAACATGCGAATATCCTTCTAACTAAAATTAAACTACAGTTCATCAGCTTAACACCCCAACATTCCTCAAGATTGCCCTAATACTGGAACCACAAAGTTCAAATTCATTTTATCAACCTTTATCACATTTTTCTTCACTTCTACAAAGTAAAATAAATACCATCAAGAATAGTGAAATTGTAGGTATATCAAAATTTTCAAACCATGTAGGTAGATTTATTTTGTTTACATCAGCGACTATTCTAACAATGATATAAACCATCGAACTGCAGCATACAGTAAACTCTAGCCAAGCTTTTTGTAACACTTGAACGACTTTCATCTCAAACCCCAATCTGATGTTCCATCAATTTCCAATCTTACTTTCTTTTGTTTTGTACTTATATCCTACATAAACCAACCCAAGCAGAATTGGATAGGCTTATAGATAAAACAAGGTATTGATCGGTTTTTTCAGAATCAAATACGTTACAATATAGATAATGACTGACACGATAAAATAACCTTCAGCAAATCCCAATAAAAATTTTTTCATAGCAGACTCCTATTTATCTGACAAGAATGGCAGAGTTTTTCCGCCATTCACACGCACAAAATCTTTTCATTCAGATTCATCATTTATAGTTTGGATTATTTTTTGACAAATCGTTGCAAAAAATCCCAAAATAGCCTGAGGCAATCAATCCAACTAAATACCATTTCCAATCAAAGGATAACAACGAACCTGTACGAATTACATGAAGTACGAGATTGAGACCCATTGCCACCAAAGGAACTATGGTAACAATGTATTGAGATCAGTGTTGCGATTCATACTTGATTTTCTTTTACGATTTGCCACAAATTTTTAAATTAACGTCTACTTCCCAAATGACGCCCATACATATAGGTAACGACTCCTAAAACACCCCAAGCCACTGCTGTAGAAGTAGTAACAATGAAACCTCCCTTAGTTACAGCCAAGTCTTCCTCTGTCATAATAGCAAATTTTTCATCCAGTTTCTTCATCTTTCATCTACTCCTTTTTAAATAATACTAGCTAATCCAATAGCTACTCCAACCAAAAGTCCTACTATTCCTGAGGCTGATATAATTATAGCCGCACATTCTTCTGAGATATTCATTTATTTCTCCATTTTTTTAGTTCTTATTTCATTGATAACAACTAAAAGATGATTATTCTATAGCATTTGCCACATACTAATAATAGTTCTCTTTAAACCTTGTCTTTACCTGAATCTAAATAACTCATCATCAAAATAAGCATCGGAACAAATAACTCTGTTTGGAAATATTTTTCAACATTAAAGGTGATTACATGTAAATCCCCCAATATACAAAGCACTCCAAAAATAATTAAAAAGGCTCCCATTACATTTTTTAGATTTTTCATACAAGTTCACTTCTATCCAAATTTACGTTTTAAATCTTGACCAATTAATCGACCACCAAGGAAAATTGCCAATCCTGCACCAACCGTGGCTATGGTAATTGATCCACCTTCTGTATTCATCAATTCTTCTTCTGTCAATTCTGTCCATTTATTTAAATTCATTTTTTCTCTCCTTATTATTACATAAAATAGCCCCAAGCAATACCACCAATTAGTAAGACACCTCCTACAACTACGGCGGTAACCGACCCCCCATCCACTTCCATTAGCTCTTCTTCTGTAAGAGCTACAAAGTTCTGTTCCATTTTGTCAAAGTTTGTCATCTTTTTTCTCCTTTATTTTTATAGTTTTTTGTTTGCAATTTTTAACCTTTAAACCATTTTAAAAGCCAAATTGGATAAATAACTGAAATAATCATTTCTAATCTCCTTCCTTTTCTTCTTACTTATCTATTCGAAAAATAATTTAAAATAAATTTATTTATTTCAAAAACCACTTAATTAACCATGGATACAAGCTTGGTATAAACATGAAGTAATCTCCTTCCTCTTCTTCTCACTTGTCTATTCGAGAAATCATTTTAAAATAAACAATTAAATCAAATTTATTTTAAAAACCACTTGATCAACCACGGATAAAGACCTGTCACATACATCAGCAATCCTCCTTTTTTGTTCTTATCTCTTTATTCGTAAACTCAACTATAAAATTTCAAAATCTTATCTTTTTCGAAAAACAAAAAAACAACATGACTTGCATGTTGCTATATGTTAGATTTTATCTTTAATGGCTTTTAATACATCTGCCACACTTTGAAGATGGTCGATTTCTTCATCACTGATTTCAATTCCAAATTCATCCTCAATGGTTAGTACGAATTCCATCAAATCTACCGAATCAGCATCCAAATCATCCTTCAAGCTCAAGGCCTCTGTGACTACAAAGTCTTCTCCTTGACGTTCTTGGATGATGGTCACGATACGGTTAAAAATTTCTTTATCTGTCATATATATTATTCTCCTGAAAATTCACGCGCAGTTTGAGCAACTACGTCTGTTTCTAGCATGGTACGAATCTGACGAATCGTACTGTACACAGCCTTGGCATCACTTGATCCATGAGTCTTGACAACCGGCGCCTTGACACCAAACAAGACTGCACCTCCAACGTCAGAATAGTTGAGCTGCTTTTTCAAACCTCTAAGACTATCCTTAAGAAGAAGAGCACCTAATTTAGCTCGCAAACCGCCACCTGTAATGGTATTTTTTAGTAAGCCCATGATTCCCATGGCTGTACCTTCAATGGATTTGAGCACAGCGTTTCCCGTGAAACCATCTGTTACGACTACATCAGCAACGCCATCCATTAAATCACGCGCTTCCACATTACCGATAAAGTTCAAACTCTCATCAGCTACTAGCAAGTCATAAGTTTCCTTGCGGAGTGGATCTCCCTTGCTGCTCTCGGTCCCGTTATTAAGCAAACCAACTCGTGGTTTTGCAATTCCACGAACATTTTTAGCGTAGAAAGAACCTAGGATGGCATATTGATGAAGGTGATGGGCTGTGTTTTCTGCATTGGCACCGAGATCTAGCATATCAAAACCTTTCCCATCAATAGTTGGCAAGGTTGACATAAGCCCAGGTCGATCGATATTCTTGATACGACCTACGATGAAAAATCCGGCCGCAAGCAAAGCACCTGTATTTCCTGCAGAAAGAACAGCATCTGCCTCTCCATCTTTGACAGCCTTGGCCGCCAAGACCATACTGGCATTTTTCTTCTTACGGATGGCTCTTGTAGGCTCATCGTCTGAATCGATTTTTTCATCAGTATGGATAATACTAACGCGCTCTGTAGCTGTTAGATATTGCTTAATTTTACTTTCATCTCCGTAAAGTTGAATCTCAATATCTGAAAAGTCAGCAAGAGCTTGATTGACTCCCTCTACAATAGCTTGAGGTGCATAATCGCCACCCATTGCATCTACTGCGATTTTTTTCATTTGTCTTCCTCTTTTAGTAATTGTCCCCAATCGGCTAGGGAATCAATAAATTTCTTTGATTTTAGGTGAATCCCGACGTACTCTTCGTAAATCTGGTCCATAAACTTACGCAAGTCTTGCTTAATTTCTGACTTGAGCGAAATAGTCTCCAGAGTATCAAAATCAATGGCTTGAAATTGATTGAGCAGATAAGGAATATTGGGATTTAGATGACATCGTTTCTCATCCTCATGATAATGCTCTGGGCAAAGACAGGCTCCATATTTGAAAGAAAAGTCAAAGGCCTGACCTACTCGATGACAAAAAGTACACTCATTAAAGTTTAGACCAATCCCAAACCGTGTCAAAATCTGAATTTCAAAAATATTAGTCAAGACCTGATAATCTAAGCCCTCTTCCATCAGCTCTAATGTCTTCTGCAAAAAAGCAAATAAAGGAGCGTCCTGCTGATTATCCTGCAAACTCGCATCAGCCAAGGCTGCCACATAGGTCGCATAAGCCATGGTAAAGAGATCACTATTGATCCCTGGAAAGGTCATCACCTCATGATAATCCTCAATATAACTGAGTCCATCATCATTGATGCGCAAGAGAAAACGAGCTAGCACCAAGGGCTGAATAACCGGAGCCAGTTTTGATTGACCAGCGTGTTTCACAAAAAACATGCGCTTGCCTGCCTGTTCTGTAAAGATTTTAACAAGCTTATCATCCTCTCGAAAATTTCGATTGTAAAGTACTAAACCCTGACTTGTGATAGATTGAATCATGCTTCTCTCATGTACTCCTCAAGTCGTTTCATAGCTTCTCTGATGGTTCCCATGCTAGCTGCATAAGATAGGCGAACATAGCCCTCTCCATACTGTCCAAAGGCAGCACCAGGGATGAAGGCGACAGCCTTTTTCTGGGCAAAATCTTTCAGAAAAGCAAAGGAATCTTGATTATAGCCTGCTGGAATCTTAGCAAAGATATAAAAAGCACCATCTGGTTTGATAATCTCAAAACCAAGTGCAGTCATCTTCTCGATAATGTAGTCCCGACGTTGGATATATTCCTTCTTCATAGGTTCCGCATCATTCTTACCAGCTGTCAAAGCTTCTACCGCTGCGTGTTGAGCCATGGTGTTTGCGGCAGTGACCAAGTACTGGTGACTCTTGATGAGTTGAGCTGTAAAGTTTGCTGGTGCAAAGATAAAACCTAAACGCCAACCTGTCATGGCATGGGATTTGGATAGACCATTGATGATAATGGCCTGATCTCTCAGCATAGTACCCAGCGATACATGATTTTCCCCTGTATAGGTCAATTCTGAGTAGACTTCATCACAGACTACGAAAATCTCATACTTACGTAAAACAGCTGCCAAGTCTTCTAATTGCTCGCGACTATAAGTGATTCCTGTAGGGTTGGCTGGATAGTTGAGAATAACTGCCTTGAGCTTGTCCCACTGCTCCAAAATTGCCTTTTCCAACATCTCAGGCGTCAAAACAAAACCATTTTCAGTTGTATCAATTTCGACAATCTCTGCACCAACTAGATTAACTATTGGCTCATAGCCAGGATAGGCAGGAGCTGGCAAGAGAACCTTGTCTCCTTCCTCCAAAATGGCTGTCAAAGTAGCTGATAAAGCTTCTGTCGCACCAATTGTAACCAAGATTTCATTTTCAGGATTGTAGTCCAACTGATACTTTTCTTTTACAAAATCACTAGCTGCTTGGCGTAAGGTCAACAAACCGCTCATCCCTGTATAGTAGGATTGGTCTTGATCGATGGCTCGCTTTGCAGCCTCCTTGACATGATCTGGCGTTGTAAAATCTGGTTCTCCCAAGGTCAACCGCAGGACTCCAGGAATCTCTGAAATAGCCTGGTCAAACTGACGAATCAAGGAAACTTGAATCTTATCTAATTGTTTATTAAATCGCTTGGTTAAGTCCATAGATACCCTCCTTGCTTAAAGAACATATGTCTATTATACTACAAAAGCTCTCTGACCGCAAAATTACATCCAGAATTAGCCTTCCAAAGGCTTTCTATTTACTTTTTTCCGAGATAAGATTATAATAAGGAGTATTTATTTTCGGAGGTTTTTATGTCATTTCTATCAAAAAATTGGGCAGGACTGTTAGCCTGTCTGATCATTTCTATCATCTCTTGGGTTTTAGGAGGCTTTCTGCCTGTTGTAGGAGCTCCTGTTTTTGCCATCTTTATTGGCATGATTCTCCACCCATTTCTCACTTCCTATAAACAACTAGATGCTGGTTTGACTTACAGCTCCAAGAAATTGCTTCAGTATGCTGTTATCTTGCTTGGGTTTGGACTCAATATCTCTCAAGTTTTTGCAGTAGGAAAATCTTCCCTTCCTGTCATTCTATCTACCATTTCTATAGCCTTGATTGTAGCTTATCTTTTCCAACGCTTTTTTGATTTAGATACAAAACTAGCTACCTTGATCGGTGTTGGTTCCTCTATCTGTGGAGGTTCTGCCATTGCAGCGACAGCTCCCGTCATCCATGCCAAGGAAAAAGAAGTCGCCCAATCCATCTCTGTTATCTTTTTCTTCAATGTCTTAGCAGCGCTTATTTTCCCAACCCTAGGAACCTGGCTTCACCTATCAAATGAGGGCTTCTCCCTCTTTGCAGGTACTGCGGTCAATGATACTTCCTCTGTAACAGCCACTGCCAGCGCCTGGGATAGTCTTTACCACACAAACACTCTTGAGTCTGCTACTATCGTCAAATTGACCCGTACCCTAGCTATTATCCCTATCACTCTCTTCCTCTCTTACTGGCAAAGTCATCAACGAGGCAACAACCAAGGAGTAAAACTTAAAAAAATCTTCCCTGTTTTCATTCTCTACTTCATCCTAGCTTCCCTGCTAACCACCATCCTTACTTCCTTCGGTGTCAGCAGTAGCTTCTTTGCACCTCTCAAACAACTATCTAAATTCCTTATCATCATGGCCATGAGCGCTATCGGTCTCAAAACCAATCTCATTGCTATGATTAAGTCCAGCGGTAAATCCATTCTTCTTGGTGCCTTCTGCTGGATTGCCATCATCCTGACTAGCCTGGGTATGCAAACACTCATCGGTATTTTCTAAGACAAAAGGTAGCCCGCAAGCTACCTTTTTATTGTTCAAGAATTAAGCGTGTATGTTCTCTCTTAATACAACGGTTCATCACGATATCATTGCAACCTCCAGCACACAAGATTTCTTCCGCTTCTAGACTTTCAAGTCCTAGTTGCGCCCAGAAAATCTTAGCATCAGCCTTGAGAAAATCTCGTGCCACATCTGGTAGAAACTCACTACGACGATAGACATTAACGATATCTACAGGAAAAGGAATCTCAGCTAGGCTGGCATAAGCCTTTTCTCCCAAGATTTCACCACCTGCAGCCTTGGGGTTTACTGGTATGATTTTATAGCCACGAGCCTGCATTTCCTTTGTCACTCGATTGCTAGTTGTTTCTTCACGATCAGACAAGCCCACTACTGCTAGAGTCTTACTAGTTGCTAGATACTGACGAATCACACCATCACTTGGATTGATAAATTCTTGAGTCATAAAAATCCTCCTTTTTCATCAGTATAGCATATTTTGAAAGGGTTTGCAGAATTCTGCTACCAAAAAACTCCCAACAAGGTCTATCACTTTGTTAGGAGTTTTGTCTTATCCAATGAATTCGTTAGATTTTTTTCTCAATACTAAATAATGGAGATAGAGGACGTTTTTCGTGGATACGGACGATAGCATCCGCAAGAAGGTGAGCAATAGAGATTTGCTCAATCTTATCAATCAAACGTTCTTCTGGTAAGTAGATGGTATCCAAAACAACTAATTTTTTAATCGCTGATTTCTGGATATTGTCCATAGCAGGCCCTGAAAGAACTGGGTGCGTACAGCTTGCGTAAACTTCGACAGCACCAGCTTCTGCAAGAGCATCCGCCGCATGGCAAATAGTTCCAGCTGTATCGATCATATCGTCAATCAAAATACAAGTCTTACCTTCTACCTTACCAATGATGTTCATCACTTCACTGGTATTCATCTTGTCCACGCTACGACGTTTATCAATAATGGCAATCGGAGTTTTCAAAAACTCTGCCAATTTACGAGCACGAGTCACCCCACCATGGTCCGGACTGACAACCACATAGTCAGAACCAACCATGCCACGACGCTCAAAGTAGTCTGCAATTAAAGGAGCACCCATCAAGTGATCGACAGGAATATCAAAAAATCCCTGAATCTGTGCAGCATGCAAGTCAATCGTCAACAAACGATCCACTCCAGCCACTTCAAGCATATTTGCCACAAGTTTTGAAGTGATTGGCTCACGCGCTCTCGCCTTTCTATCCTGACGTGCATAGCCATAGTAAGGCATAACAACGTTGACAGATTCTGCACTGGCGCGTTTCAAAGCATCTACCATAATCAAAATTTCTAGCAGATTGTCATTTACAGGTGAGCTAGTTGATTGTAGGATAAAGACGTGTTTCCCACGGATCGATTCTTCGATATTAACTTGAATTTCTCCATCTGAAAATTGACGTACAGTCGATTTTCCCAACTCTATCCCAATCTCTTGCGCCACACGCTCTGCCAATTCTCTATTTGAAGAAAGGGCAAACAGCTTTAAATCAGAAAAAGACATGATTTCCTCCAGTATTTATGTATCACTTGTGTTTTTTCACAACATTTTTCCAACTACCATTGTAGCGCTTTTTTCTTGATTTTTCAATAAAAAATAAGACAATAGTAGACATTTATACCCTTGCCTTGTGCTCATTTATATTCCTTATATTCAAGCTGAAATGTGACAACTTAGACATTCTATCTCATGGGAAGATAGGAACTCAAAAAGGAAACGTTAGTAGACCTCTCTCATACTACCTGTATCCACATCATAAACAGCCCCTGAAATAACCACATCATCTGGAATCAATGGGTATTCTCGAAGTAACTGCATATCCTCACGAACACTCTCCTCAACATCTTGAAAGGGAAGAAAATCTTGACCCGAGACATCAACCCCTAATTCTGTTTTTAAATGTTCTTGAAACTCTTCGTTTTGAAATGTCTGAGCACCACAGTCTGTATGGTGAAGAACCACAATCTCTCTTGTTCCCATTTGTTGCTGGGAAATCACAAGCGAGCGAATCATATCCTCCGTCACTCGACCACCCGCATTCCGCAAAATATGAGCATCTCCCAGAGCCAACCCCAAAGCTTGTGCAACGTGCAGACGTGAGTCCATACAAGTCACAATGGCTACTCTTGTTTTTGGCTTGATTGGCAGATTTAACTGCCCATGCAGGGCAACATAAGCCTGATTGGCTTGCATAAACTGTTCAAAATACGACATGACAACACACTTTCTTACTTTTAAGATAATTTGAACACCAAATTATTTATATCCTATCTTACCATCTTTTCTTTGTCTTGTCAGTTGTCAACCTTCATATAAAAAAACTGGGACAGAGACATCCAGCTTCTAGCTTGGGCTTCTGTCCTAGTTTTATTTTTATGAACCTTTTTGGATATACTTATTGAGCGATCCTGCAAAGCTCTGAAGATTGAGACTTTGTACGTAGACCTCACCAGTTCCTCGGAAGGTATTCACCACTCCTTCGCCTGTACCAATAGACTGCCAGAAGCTATTTTCTAAGTGGATATTATAGTCCAAAGATTGACTCCAAGCCACCACATGGGCATTGTCAATGGTTATTTCTTGGTTTTGTAGCTCAATTTTCTTGATAGAGCCAAAAGCATTGGCCAAGAGAGTTCCCTGACCTTGGGTAGTCATCACAAAGAGACCTCCTTGCCCTCCGAACAGAGCTTTACCAATAGACTGACTCTCCATAGTATAGGAAGCTGTACCATCAAGAGCTAGAAAAGCCCCATCATTCAGTCGATATTGTTTTTCACCTAGTTCAAGAGCAATCACTTGACCGGGAGTATCTGGTGCTAAAGCAAGGTTGCCGTTGTCAGACTCTGCAACTGCTTGAGTAATGAAGGTGCTTTCGCCAGAAACCATTGAACGTCCTACAGCTTTGACAAAACGTCCCAAACCAGAACCGCTGGCATTGAGCTGGGTATTGAGGCTTACGTTAGGCGTGTGGTAGACCATACTACCTCGCTGGATATAGACGGTTTCTCCTTGATTGAGTGACAACTCTACCAAAGGAAATTGCATATGACTGTCCATAGAAAATTTCATCAGAAATTCCTCCTTGTTTTTAATAAATATTGGCTATAAAGTGTTTTGCAATCTAAAACTGAGTAAGACTATTAGGAAATACTTTCTTCAAGACTTCTCCAATAGTGGTCACTCCGATCACCTGAATTTCTTTAGGTGGTTTGATTCCAGTTAAAGAATTCTTTGGTACATAGATTTTTGTAAATCCAAGTTTTGCTGCTTCATTGATGCGCTGCTCGATACGATTCACACGCCGAATCTCTCCAGTCAAGCCCAACTCTCCCACAAAACATTCCTGAGGGTTGGTTGGTTTATCCTTGTAACTCGAAGCAATGGCAACCGCAACAGCCAAGTCAATGGCAGGCTCATCCAATTTGACACCACCAGCTGATTTGAGATAGGCATCCTGATTTTGCAAGAGAAGCCCTGCACGTTTCTCCAAAACAGCCATAATCAGACTAGCACGATTGAAATCAAGGCCTGTTGTAGTCCGCTTGGCATTACCAAACATAGTCGGTGTTACCAAGGCTTGAACCTCCGCAAGAATAGGACGGGTTCCTTCCATGGTCACAACGATTGATGAGCCAGTCGCTCCATCCAAACGTTCTTCTAGGAAAACTTGACTAGGATTGAGCACCTCAACCAAGCCACCTGACTGCATCTCAAAAATCCCAATTTCATTTGTCGAACCAAAACGGTTTTTGACCGCCCTCAAGATACGGAAGGTATGGTGGCGTTCCCCTTCAAAGTAAAGCACCGTATCCACCATATGCTCCAACATACGAGGTCCCGCCAAGGTTCCTTCCTTGGTCACATGACCGACAATAAAGATAGCAATGTTATTAGTTTTGGCCAGCTGCATGAGCTCAGCTGTCACCTCACGTACCTGAGACACAGATCCTTGAACTCCAGAAATCTCAGGAGACATGATGGTCTGGATAGAGTCGATGATGAGAAAATCTGGCTGGATGCGCTCCACCTCTGCCCGCACGCTCTGCATATTAGTCTCTGCATAGAGATAAAATTCGCTATCAATATCTCCCAAGCGCTCCGCTCGTAACTTGATTTGCTGGGCAGACTCCTCCCCGCTGACGTAAAGAACAGTTCCTACTTGAGACAGCTGGGTTGAGACTTGTAAGAGCAGGGTTGATTTCCCAATCCCAGGATCCCCACCGATAAGGACAAGACTTCCTGGTACCACTCCTCCACCAAGAACTCGGTTAAACTCCTCCATCTCAGTCTTGGTTCGATTGACATTGATGGAGGTCACTTCAGCCAGTTTCATGGGCTTGGTTTTCTCACCTGTTAAGGACACACGCGCATTCTTGACTTCTGTAACCTCAACTTCCTCAACAAAAGAAGACCAAGACCCACAGTTTGGACAACGTCCTAGATATTTAGGGGAATTATACCCACAATTTTGACATATAAATGTCGCTTTTTTCTTTGCGATGATAAACCTCTTTCTAAATCTCTATCTCACACTCAATCACTTGGCAAAAATCAATGGTTTCATTCGGTACAAATTGACGCATGAGCATGCGATGGGCTACAACTACCACAGTTTGATGTTCCCGATACTTAGCCATGCATTCTAGAAAACGAGACTTCATCTCTACAGCTGTCTCATATTGAACAGGACTATTAGGAGGTAAGAATCCATTATTTCCTAGAAACAGAGTACGAGCTTTTTCAAAATTCTCTACGCCACTTTCATAGACTTGCCATTCATGCAATAATGGCTCCACTCTCAAAGGAAGTCCAGTAGCACAAGCCACATAGCTAGCAGTCTCTAAAGCTCTTGTGACTGCAGAAGAAACTAGTAGATCAGCTGAGTGTAGCAAAGAATTTTTGCTCAGTTCCTGAGCTTGCTGCCATCCCTTCTCAGACAAGGGTGCCAAATCTATCCCGAATCCAGTATAGGAACGCTCCTCTAACTCACGGTAATCTGGCTCTCCATGACGTACAAAGATAATCTTCATTCTAGTGCCCTGTCGATCCAAATCCACCAGTTCGAACACCCTCAGCCACATCTCCATCTGCGATTAAGAAAGGCGCAAAGACAGCCTGGACCACACGTTCCCCAACTTCAAGAACAACCTCTTGGTCTGTGATATTCTTCATCTGTGCAAAAATATGCCCTTCATTCCCAGGATTTCCATAATAATCCCCATCAATGACACCAACCGAGTTAATCAAGACCAAGCCCTTCTTACGAGGATTTGAAGAGCGATCATAGAGATAAAGAACCTCAGTCGGCTGCATATAAGCCTTAACCCCTGTCGGAACCAATACAATCTCTCCTGGAGCAATAACCGTACGCACAGCAACCTTTAAGTCATAACCAGCCGCATGCGCTGTCTCACGCTTCGGCAACAAATTTTTATCTGTAAAAGTCGAAACCAATTCAAAACCACGGATTTTCATAATTTTCTCTTTTCTATTATCATTTATTCTAGATTATTCTATCTTATTTATTCGGAAAAAGCACGAAAAAAAGAGCACACAACAGTTATAGGCGATACTATAATTTACACTGTTTCACAATACGTTGAAATTTAGAGCGTTAAAGCGAGGGTAAAGTTGATTTTCTACATCGTTTTACAGAGGTTTACGACATTTTTGCCCCTTTTTTGCCCCTCACTTTTTTCAAAACTTCAGAACAAAATAAAGATATTCAAGCGAAAAAGAGTGCTCCTAACCCTCTATCTATAAAGGATTTTCAGGGACTTCAAGCGATTATCAAGCGTATTTCAGGCCAAACAAAAAACCGCAAGCTACTGCCTGCGGTCTAGTGTACTATATTTTTGTCTTGCTGTTTTTATTTTGTGGTGATTAAGCCATCAGGCTCAATCGTAAATTCTGGTTTGTCTGCCATTGTTCCGTCTGATTTAAGGTAGTACCAACCTGTACCATCTGCTGATTTGATGAACTGCTTGGATTTCATATCTCCATCCTTAGCATCGAGATAATACCAGTGTTCCTTGTACTTGACCCAACCAGTGGCCATAGCACCAGTTTCTTTGAAGTAGTACCACTTGTTACTGACAAGTACCCAACCAGTTGCCATAGCGCCGTTTGGTAACAAGTAATACCAGTACCCGTCCGAATGCTTGTGCCATGCGTTTGCTTTCATGTAGCCGTTACTATCGAAGTAATACCAGACATTATTGATCTTCTGCCATTTATTCGTTGGATAAGAACCATCTGCATTGACATACCACCAGCCAGTCGCATTTTTCTTCCAGCCCTCTTGATTGCCTTCTTTTGCAAGCATTTCTTGAACAGTTGAACCGAGTGACTGATAGTGCTTGATTTTAGCAATCACATAGTCACGCAAGCTGTCATTGTATCCGCCGTGCAATTCAAGGGAACGAGCAGGGCATGATGTGCTAGAAAATTCATTGTGAAACTTGATGTTTGAATAGTTCGGAGTATCACCGTAGTAAGCCATGTCCTCGGCCATTTGGCGCAATACCATGTTTTCGTTTTCGATAAACTCGGCATCTGATGCGCTGAGTTGCTGACAGACTTCATAACTGATAGAGTTCATGTTAGCATCGTAGTTAGCAGCAGACCACGAACCATTGTATGTGTCTTCGACTCGCACAATTGCATCTCTTGTGATGTAGTAATGAGCAAAACCAAGTTCAGACTGACCATTGTCATATCGTTCTTGGAGCCATTCGATATAGGCCTTTGCACTTTTTGAACCAGCATCATTATGTAAAACATAATACTTTGGTCGCTCAGTTGGTCGGGAGCCTGAAATCCCATTAAAAATTGTATGGTTAATGATTTCTACCATAGTCTAGTCCTCGCTTGGTTCGTAATATTCTAGCGCACGTTTGCTGTCCGAAATCCCTGCTGTGGTTGGGTCATTCACGACACCAATCAATACCAGGATGTAAACGAATGTGTTCACACCGTCTTGGATATTTTTTGGAATTTCAAGACCTAATTGTTGAGACATCAAAAAGATTGCCCCCAAAAGAGCAATAAGTGTTGCTTTATTTTGCAAACGCAATTTCCAGTTAATCATGTTCATTTCTCCTTTTATTGTTTATTTTGAATTAAATTTTTAAGCTCTCTTACGTCTTCACCAAGTGATTTCACTTGCTCAGCTAGTACTAAGATAGCCTTATTCTGTTCATCGTGGTTATCGAGCCGTTTGTTGGCTGATGTCTTGAATTCGTTCAGATTTTCGATATCTTTCTCTAAAATCGTAAGACGATTCTCTTGTTTGGTTGCTTTATCTTTCATCGAAAAATAAAGACCAATCACAGGGATAAGGGTGATGAAGATCTGTACGAGAAATCGTTCATATCCTGGCATATACACCTCTACTCTTTCCCTTCAAATTTCCAAGCGACACCCGTTCCGTTTTGCTCCAGGGAACCATTTGTCACAAATGCGCTGACAGGCTCGCCGTTGTAGGTAAACTCCTTATTAAGCTGGACCAAGATGCGTTTTCCTTCGCCATTGACCTCTACGTGCTCAGGGTCTTCAATCGTGATTAGATCGTGTGGCAAGTAGCTCTTTCCGACCTCGGCTAAAGGAATCAACTCAATCAATTCCTTGTAAGTTGTTCCGTATTCGATGTTCTTGCTCATGACAGAGTTCAACACAAGAACATGGATGACCTTCTGATTCACCTTCGAATTCTCTTCAGTCTGTTTGATAAGCGCAGAGAGTCGGTCCTGCTCGCTCTTGTTTTGCTCAATCTTCTGCTCAGCTTGTTCAAGCTGCGCTTGTGCTTTGACGATTGCTGCTCCTGGATCAAGCTCAGCACGAATGATACTCTTAACTGCTTCAATCAATTCTTCATCTGACTTAGCCGTCTGATCCCCTTGCAATTCACGAGCAAAGATTGTATAAGGCGATTCACGATGAATCACGACTTCTGTTGTATCAAATTTCAAATATTTACTTCTTACTGTATATTCTGTCGCCATTTTCTTATTCTCCTACTGTTCCTTCTTGTTGTTGGTTCTTCAACTCTTCAAGTTGTTTTTCTAGTGCTTCACGTTTTTGTACTTCTTCCAGATACAATGCCTGGAAGGTTGATCTCTCTAGCGTGAGCCGTGCTACGTCCTGTGCGATAATTTCTAATGCATTCATGCTAATTTCCTTTCTAGTGTCTCAATTCTCTGAGACAATTCCTGAATCGCCTTAAGGGCGATAGTAGTTAATCTGAGATTGTCCAGATTCAGCGTGTCTCCATTCTCATAGACGAGTGTAGGGTCTATCTCTTGAACCTCTTGGGCAATCAATCCAATCTTCGTGTGTTCTTGTTGTGGTCTATCCTCTTGCTTCTTCCAGTCGTATTCCTTGAACTGTAATTGCTGGATATAATCAAGAGCCTTGTGATTGCAATCAACGATGTTTTCTTTCAAACGTCTGTCTGAAAAATGCTGCTTGACAACTGACCACAAGCTGTATGCTGTGCCATTGTAACTATAGTAGATATCATTTCCTGATCCACCAAAATCAAGAGAGACATTTTCTGAATTCCAGAGTCCAATAGTTGCAGTGGTTTGACCGTTGACGCTTCCTTTCCCAGTCTTCATCCAACCGATTCCATTCGCATTAATGTAACCTTCAACGGTTAGAAGGAACTCATTACTTGTTTCTACAGTTCCACCTACTGTAAAATCCGAATCTTTGTAAATGAAAAGGCCGTAAGGGACATTCTCACCACGACCATAGGATCCAATGAACTGTACTCCCAAGCCATCTTTGGCATTGTAATCACGAGGTACATTGATTTGTAGACCGCCATTCACCGTATCAAACGAACCATAAGAGCCTAGTTGAATTTTAGTGTGCCCGGTTAAGGTTCCGCCGTAAATATTTGTACCTCGAATAGTACCACCGTAAATCCTGTCTCCCTTGAGAGTACCTGTCACGATTTGAGAAGCATCTATTGTTACGGCATTCAAGGCATTTACAAACGCTCTACTTGCTACTAATTTGCTAGTGATAATCTCGTTTGAGACCAATCTATTAGCGAGAGCCTCGTTAAATACCAGCTTATCAGCTGTGATAGAATTCGTTCGTATAACATCCGCATTCAGAGTCGCAAACGTACCTTCGCCAACGAACAATCGCTTGAAGTAACCTTGAATAGCCGTCAATTCATCTAGCAAGGTCTTGCCCTTCAATCGAATCTTTTCAGCTTCAATCAAGATTTGATTATTGGTCGCATTGATTTGAGAAACGATTGAGCCTGCGCTTGTCAGATTCTGAACAGACCACGATCCTTGAAGCAAGGTCATCTGTGTTCGAATTGCTTCAAGCTTCGCATTCGCATCTGCGACTGCATCTTCTGGAGCTGGTTGCCAGAGTCGATCATTTGAGCCTTCATAAAAATCAAGTTCAGTCATGAATAGACCGCCCCATTTATCAGGATTGCTCCGATCGTACTCAAATTGAAGATAACCTTCGTCATAATCTTCAATATTTAATTTGAATGATTTCTTGATTGTTTTTGAACTGTTAAAAACAGGACCATCTACCCACAGAGGTCTACCATCAAAGACAAGCTGTTTCTCTTCAAAATCTGATGTTACTCCTTTTCTTCGCTTGCAAAAATAAATCTTTAAATATTTTGAATTGTTATCAAAACCTAAAATGTTCAATGTGTAATCAGCACTACGCTTGACAATGAAGCGTGGACTTTTAACAATCGCGCCTGGTCTTAATTCAAACATACGCTTTTGACCGTTAAAATAAAATGAATGGGCTGTGAATCCTAATCTTCCATCTGCTTCTATCCAGTATTTCAATCCGTCATCTGCTCGTGAATTTCGGAGCATATTCGGTCCACCTTGAAATGAATACTTACTCACCTCAACCTGAAACAGCTGATTGGTCATAGCCATACGAGCAACCTTATCCGCAATTCCATTTTCAGTATTGCCTAGAATACGCTCATAGAGCTGGCTGGTTTCTTTGACTCGCTGGAAGTCAGTAGTCTCTACTTTTCGTGCTAGTTGATTGGTCACATTCGCAAATTGACTATCAGCATTTGCTTTGTTTGCAGAGACCTGATCAGATATTCTACCCATTTGTCGTTCAGCATTATCCTTGTTTGTAGCGACCTGAGTCTTTAAATTTGAAATCTGATTATCTGTGCCTTGTTTGTTACTGTTTATCCGATTTGAAAGATTTGAAATCTGAGTAGTGGTTCCTTGCTCACTGCTTGTAAGTCTATTTGATAGACCACTGATTTGACCGCCAACATCTTGCTTATAAGTAGTTATCTGACTTGAAATATCCGTGAACTTACCATCTACAGATTGACGATAGCTAGCGATTTGACTAGCGATTTCTTTATTCGCACTAGTTTTAACAGCTTCAATCTTCTGATTGATACCCTTCACATCTTCTTGATACGTCGCTTTGCCTACATAGTCCTTCGTTACCAGCTCACGTACAGCCGTTGCTTGTTTTGAGCTTTCCTCACGAGCATAGCGCTGCAATGCTTCTTGGCGCTGACCGTCTTTATTGACATATTCCTGAATAGCTGATAAGTCGGTTCGCAAGCCCTGAGCTGTCCGCTCAAAAGTAGCTTTAGCTTCTGTGATAAGACCGTCAGTGTCCTCAGGCGCAGGCTTCGGAGACGTAGCAATAGTTCCTTCTTCTAACTGTGGATCTCGAATATAAACTACATCACCAACTTGCCATCCGTTTGCGTAAAAAACGCATGAATAAAATCGATTGAATGCTACTTTGAAGGTGTTAGTAATTCGCGTCCATTCTGTTGATACAGGTACATTTTTCTTTAATCCACCTGCTTCGAATCCCATGTCGTAGAAGGTGATCGGCCGACTAGATTTCATATCCCAAGACCAAGTCATATCCTTGCCTTGAAATTCATCAGGCCTCAAATCGAAAAAGACCTTATGGAATCCACCGTTACCAGCTTTTGTACAAGTAGCCTTCAGCATGTATCCACTCTTAGCAAACTGATCTTCTACTCGTTCGAATTTCCAACCGGAAACAGCGATATTAAGAGGTAATAATCCGTTCCAGTCGTAATTACGAATAAAGTTCCTGCCACCGACTCTTAAATTTGAAAATTCTTCACGCAGTTTACCAGCTGCAGCTGTAACCAGAGTCTTATCTGCCTTGTCCTTTGTTGCGTTCAGAATTTCCTGACGAATCGAGCCAGCTTGCACTTCAAATTCAGCCATGCTCAATTTCTGGTCCAGCTTATTCTGCGTGCTTGTTTCCAAACTCTTCACGGACTGCCTGATATTCTCAGCAGTCACATTTAGTGAGCTGATATCCGCTTTGGTTCTAAGACCTTCAGTTAGACGGCTCACACCAGCGTCTAGTGCATCAGCGCGCTGCCTGAAGTTAGATTCAACGGTTGAGACACGGTCTTCCTGGTCTTCATACGCTGGTTGATAGGCTGGGAAATAATTGCCAACCGATAACATAGCGTTCTCAATGACGACTTGGAGACCAGCCGGGAAGCCAAAATTTGTACCAAAACGGATAAAGACATTGTTAGTCTGATAGGTTTCAGAAGAGCTAGACAAGTCAATTGTGAACTCAAAATGTTGACGTTCGGTAGTCCCACCTTTAAACGTGAGTTTATAGCCATACCACGGATGGGCGCTAAAGTGAACATTGGCTTGTGTATCACTTGTTAAGGCAACAGGGAAAGTCACGTCGAAAGATAAGCGGACATAATCTCGCTTGAACCTATCATTATTCTTCCAAAAATCAGGAACGATGAATGTTCGATAGTCGTATGTCGCTTGATCTCCTGTCGTGAACGTTCTTAAACGTGAATTCCTGAAGTAATTTCGTGAACTACCAGACTGCACACTAGCCAGCTTACTCGCCAGTTCCTCGGCTGTCTGTGTGAGTTCTGACTTGCTTGCCTTACCGTTCGCCAAATTAGTCAGCTCTGCCAGTCTACGCGTCGTCGTCTCTTCATACGTCGCTTGCGCTGACTTCACACCGGCCAGTTCATTCTTGGTTCGGTTAAGTGCTTCAACTTGCTTAGCAATCTCAGCTGTAACCTGTTCTTGCTTCGGTCGAATATCGTTTGCGATAGTTCGTTTCAAGACATCCAAGTCACCTGACAAAGCCGTCTGAGCGCTCGTAGACTGCGACTTAAACGCTTCAAGTCTAGCGATGGAATCCAGACCAATCCGCTTGGCTTCCTGTGCAAGCAGGGTACTTGCACCAGATGATTGTAGTATTTCATCAATCTTCTTTTTATTTTGCTCATTTACTGACTGGAAAGTTTTATCAAAGTTAGCTATCTCTTCTGATATCCGTTTTGTTAACAACTCTTTATCGTAAGAACGCAATATTTCATCCCAAACTTCTCCTGTCCAACGGAGCATAATTTTATGCCCTTCATGTTCAGGATCTGGTTTAAACCAAATATCATTGATAAGAACTTTGCCAGGATATTTTACAGTAGGATCTTCAGCACCGTACCAGTTGTTGTTGAAGCCATCGGGGCTTGGCAAAAAATCTGGTAATTTTTGTACAAAGTCCGAAAATTCATTTGATACAAAATCATCTACAACCTTTTCAGCTATAGTCTGAGCCTTTGCTTCGTTGCTTTCGCCAATCCTATCTCCTAACTTAATGTCGCTTGACTGGTCATTCAAACGGTTAAAAGTGATTTCAAAAATGCGGGTGTCATAATCTAGCTTCTTGTCATGTCTGACTACTCGGATAGTGTCACCGACTTTTGCACCTCGCACATACACGCTTGAGGTCTTTAGGGTCAGCTGTGGTCTAGCAGCATCTACTAAAGCTTTATAGGTTCGCTCAATCAAAACCTCTGGATTTTCTTCCTCCGCAAACTCCACAAAGCCGATTTTAGGGCGCATAGAGCCATCAGCATTCTTGATGCCATAGAGCTTGGTCATAGCCGGCAGTTCAACGTACTTTTGACCTTTCGGCTTGTTAATTGGTTTCCCACTAGCTGTTGACCAAACCACATCTTCAAAAGTGATTTTTCGGCCGAAGCCGTTTGCTTGTTTTCCAGATTCTTCGGCTGAGCTGACTTGTTCACCTTTGCCCCGACCTACAAGCGCCGTGAAAATGTTGGTTCGTTCGACTTCTTGGAGGATTTGCAGGGCGTTATGGCCATAAACCACACGCTTACCAACCGCTTGACCAATCTTTCGCTTGAAGTCGATGTAACGAGCGCCTATTCGGTTTCCGTTCATTTCAACGAAAAATTGCATCTCTAAGTCCCAGACTTCACACGCTTTCTTGAGTGCATCAAAGACAGAGATATAGTAGAAACTGGTTGAACGTTGAGTGGTTTCTCCAACAAAACGTGCTTGCCAATTGGTGCCCTTTAATAAATCATTTATTACATTTTTTGCAAAAGCATTTTTAGGGCGCTTGTCAAAAACCGGAGATTTTCTCAGCTCTTCAATCCCAGACTGGACACCGATTAACGTTGTTAAATTTTCTGATGATTTTTGCGCGACATAAAAATAGTGGAATGTGTGGGCATCTTCCATGGTCTGGATAGCCATATACTCTACTTTTTCAAGTTCATCATCATTCAGGCTTTTCATTTCGACAGTCAGTCTGTCAGACACATAGCGTTCTTTAGTCAGAGAGTATTTTTGTAGGGCGGTTTTAATAGCTGGTTTTCTGATGATTTTGATCAATTTCTCATCTTTATCAAACAAATAAATCATGCTCTCTCATCCCTCCAAACTACTTTTTTGACACTAGCATTCTTAGCTGTGATAGTATCGCCATTTCTGACAGTAAATTGCTCAAGCGGACTAAACCGCTCAAGCTCGCTAAGGATGCTCCTGCCGTTGTAAGTGGCAGTCACTTCTTCATCTCCAAAAGTCACAACAATGTCTTTTCCAGCTGCATACGAGCCAGAAAAAGATAATACTTTCGTGCCGTTGATGATTTGTACTTGGTTCACTGTTCCAGTCGGTGTGACCGTGATAGATTCAGGCAGGACTTCCAGGGCATCCGACAAAGAAACAAGCCCAGTTGAGTTCTGGGCTGATTTTTTCTTATAGCCATCTGGCACAAGAAGAGTGAACTTGCTGATGATAGACAAGCTTTTTTCTTCGATGGCATCGGCTCCGCTGAAATATCCGTAATAGACATACTCGGGTTCGTCTTTAAAAGTGATTTCGAGGAAGCCGCTACTTGCGTGAGTTCGTAAAATCTTATTTAATTTCGCGAATTTATCACGCATTTTGGAGCTAGCATCAGCTTCGAGCTTGTACTTGATCTCAAGCTGCCGCTCGTCGTCTGAAATATCCTCTACCCAAACACCACGACGGCCGGGGATAGAAGTTGACTTGACCGATTGGCCAAGCAATCCCCTGCCTGTTACCGTCAAATGACGATAGCCCTCAATCAATTGATTGAGAGGCACGCCATTGATGGACATATTGTCACTAGGCTCGAAAGCCGTGGTATTTCCGTCAACTTTCTTCAAACTTCCATAATTGTACATAGCTTTCTCCTTCCTAGTAATGATCCAAAATCAATTCCATTTCTTGGGCGTTCGTGATATCTTCGGTAAATGCGCGATAGGCTGTATTCCCCATTTTGAGCACGATTTCTGCCGTTTGCTGTCCAACAGTTAGTGTACCGCCGTCAAAGGATACAGATGGGTCGTAGGCTGTCAAGCGCCCTAATTCGCCATCTACTGCGCCAAGCTCGCTCTGTAAATTGCCAGCAATGTCTTTCCCTGTAAAAGCGTCGATAGCTCCTTGAGCCATGTTTCCGATCGTTTTCACGACTTGGCCAGCTTTGCTGTTGACACCTATAATAAATCCTTCATCTGTGTAAACACCGAATTGTCTGAAAACTCGGGAAGGCGAATGAATGCCTAAAAGGCCTTTCGCCCAATCAATCGCTCCTTGAACTGCACCCCCCACTGCATCAATCAATGCGCCTGCTGCGCTTGTTACACCATCAACAAAGCCCATAATCAGATTCCTTCCGACGCTAATTGCACTACTGATGAAATTCCTAGCAGCATTCACTGCATTGTCAAAACCATTTCTTACAGCTGAAACGATTCTAGGTCCTGCATTTGTAACCGTACTTACTAGATTGTTCCATCCGTTGGTAACGGTGGATTTGATGTTTTCGATAGCAGTTGAAATGCTTGATTTGATATTTTCCCAAGCACTCGTTACTCCGGACTTAATTTTTTCCAAAACTCCAGTTAAAAACGAAACGATATTGTTCCATATATTCGTGATTGTCTCTTTGGCACTTTCAAGTGCGGTTGAAATCGCCTGTTTAATGCTTTCCCAAGCTGTACTTGCTGCGGATTTTATTCCTTCCCAAATTCCTGACAAGAAAGTCGTAATTGTGTTCCAAATTTCGCTTGTTTTCTCTTGAATTATAGTCCAAGCATTTGAAATAGCTTCTTTAATCAAATCAAAGTTGCCTGTCACTAGCCCTACAATAACTAAAAGAATAGCTGCAAAAACTGCTTTAATAATTTCCCAGGCACTAGACCAAATAGACTGAATGAATTCTAATCCAGTTTGAATGAAAGTCCAAATAGTTGTTAAAGTGGTAATCACGGTTTCAGAAATCGCAGTCCATATAGGACCAACAAATGCCATTATTGTCCCCCAAATGGTGTTCCAAGTTGTTTGAATAGTTGTTAAAGCTGTTTGAATGAATGTAGAGATTGCTTCGATACCTGTTTGAACTGCCAACTTGATGCCTTCCCAAATTGGTGCTAAAAATGTAATAAGAGCATTCCAACCTGTATTCCAAATTGTTCCCAACAACTCAAGTACACTATTAAAAATTTGAACAATTCCATCTAAATATTGTTGAACAACAGACTTTATACCTTCCCAGACTGTACTTGCTACCCCTTTGATAGTTTCCCAAGCTCCCGACCAGTCGCCATCAAGGATTTGCATCACAGCTTTAATAATGCCTAAGATGGCATTGAGAGCTGTTCCAATCACTGTCTTAATGATTCCCCAAACAACCTGTACTCTTGTACAAATTGTATTCCAAACGGCTTCTATAATAGGCGCAAGGGCATTAGTAACGGTTTCAACTACCGTCTTGATAGCGTTCCAAACTTTAGTCGCTACGCTCTCGATTAATTCATGATTTTCAGACCACCAAGAAACAAGCGTGCCCCAAATTTCCGTAACAAAACTAACAGCTTCTTGGATAGCGCTTGTGATTGCAGTTTTAACTGCTTCAAATGCTGAATTGACTTTGTTCCTGAATTCTTCGCTTGTGTTATATACACCCACTAAAATAGCGATTAAACTTGTTATGACCGCAATAACGACTAAAATTGGAGCACCTAGGGCACCAAATGCACTAGCAATAGTACCTAAAATGCCACTCCCGCCTTGTAACGCCGTGAATAACGCTGAAATTTTAGAAACTGCGCCTGATATAAAACCAATAACACTTATTAACTTACCAATACCAGCTACAACTCCACCAATAACAGTCAGAACAGGACCTGCTGACACTAGAATTAGACCAAGCCATTTTTGCCAAGGAGCAAGTGGTAGATTATCCCAAATAGTCCCTAGAACCCGTACTACATTGTCTTTAAACGTAAGAATGGTATCTTTCATGTTCTCCATCAAGGTCTTTATGTCAGCTTCGTTGTTTCCAAGTCCGGCTACTAGATTCTCTGCTGCTGCTTTCATAGCTTGAAACGATCCTGAAACAGTTTCACTTGCTTCTTTAGCAGTCGTCCCAGTGATTCCTAAGCGATCTTGTGTAATACCAATAGCTTCAATCAAAGTATGGAAAGGAATGTCTTTAACATTTTCAGCCGTAGCTTCAAATTCACCGTTTAACACACCTGATTCATTGACGAGTCGTGCCATTTCACTAGCAGTACCACCATAGCCTAGCTTCAAATTGTCCAACATTGTGTAGTTGTCCTTAGCGAACCCCTGGTAAGCATTTTGGATATCTGCCATATTAGTACCCATTTTATTAGCATTATCTGCCATCTGTACCAGAGCCTTATCGGCATATTGAGCAGCTTTTGCAGTGTCGCCTCCTAGACCTTGCAACAAAGTCGCCGAGAAGGATGTGACCTGTTCCATGTATGAATTGGCAGAAACGCCGGCTGTTTTAAATGCTCTATTGGCATTCTCAATGACGTTTGTACCTTCATCAGCCATGGTTTTATAAAGTCTCTGGGCCTCTTCTCGAGTCATTCCGTACTCTTTAGCCAAATTATTCACGCTCGTACCATTTTGCTTAAATAACGTCTGAACACCACCGAGACTTTGCTCAAGATCAGCAAAAGATTTTACAACACCTCCCACTGCTCCAACAACTGGTGTTGTCAGCCCAGCGGTCAAACCTGCGCCTAATTTCATAGCGGACATTCCAACCGTTGACAAACTATTCCCGATTTTTTCAAAACTAGATCCAGTTTGTTGTTTCAAACTTTGGATTGATGTTTGAGCTTCTTTTAAACCTCTAGAAAAATCAGATACATTCGCCTTCAAGATTGCAGTGACGTCGAAATTTACTCCCATTAGTTACCTCCTTTCCCTATTTGATTGAGTCTCCTGTTCTTATCAGCTAGACTCATTTTTTTAGTTTTGACTTGTTTGGCATCTTCTTTTTTGAATATCTTTTCAAACTCGTCTTTATGATTGTAAAAATCTTCAAACGTCTTATAGGCGGAACGGGTGCTTTTCCCTTTTCCTTTTGTCGCTTGCACGGTCTGATTAAACCACGCTTGAATCGCAGCGTTATAGCGTTTGTCCTCTTGTTGTATTAAGTAAGCCATGTTGTATATCTGAAATTCTTCTAACGTAGTTCGTGAAGCCTCTAAAAAGGTCATATCATGCCTTGCTATGAGCAGCGCTATCGCCTCATCATAACTAAAATCTGAACCTTGTTTTTCTCCTACTCGGCTAGGTTCATTGCTTTTTTGAGTAGGGGTGACGCTTTTAACTCTGCCACAATTTCGTTAATTGTCTTGTCGTATTCATCATTGATAATCAAGGTTTCGAGATATTTTTCAATTGCTTCATTACTTGGTTTTTGCGCTTCCGTTACTGTTCCGGCTTTGATAATGTCGACAAAAGCCATTGGATCATTAAGTGCTTGTCCAGCGTTAAACAAGGTCATTGCACCATATCCGGTTTTCATTCCCTCAAGTTCAGCAGAATGAAGTCGATTCATTTCTCGCAAGAATCCAAGGCCAAAGCGTAGTGTGTAATCACGTTCTCCGATTTTTAAAATCATTGTCATTTCTCCTTTTTAGTAAAAAAACAAAGGGCAAATAATTGCCCTTGTAAATGCTACATTATAATTAGACAGGTACTCCTGTACCGTCTGTTTCTTTTTCAAGAGTGTGGTAGTTGTATTGTGCGCTTTCGACTGCTTGCTTTTGCGTTTCTGTCAGCTTGTCAGTATGTAAGATACCGTTTCCGTCAATAGCGATTTCGTATGACAATTCAACCTTATCATCTGCCGGTGCTGACATTTCAAAGTTTTTGAAATAGCCTTGATAGTATTCAACGTCGTACTTATCAACTCCGCCAACCTGTTTCTTGCTTCCAAGGTCAACAACCCAGCACTCAATCTTATCGCCGGCTTTAAACCATTTGCGCATTTCTTTCCACATATTCACTGTGTCGCCGTCTTCGCGATAAGCAAGCGATTTACATTCTCCACTGGTTTCTCCGTCGGAGATTGAGTTAACAACTCCGTCTTTTGTCTTTGTGCTTTCAACTTCCTTCTCTGAGTTGATGGTCAATTCAGATTGAAAACGTACTTTGCCCGCATCTTGTTTTGTGCGGTCAGCGTAGCGTCGGAAAAAAGCAATTACATCTTTCCCTAAAATAAGTTCTGGCATTTATTTCTCCTTTTTAGTGTAATTAAAAGTAAAGTCCAACACGACATGAAGTAACGGTTGGACATCTGTGTTGTCTGGAATAACTTGTTTATCTGTTGATGCATGATTGAAATTATATTCATACCCGTCTTTCAAATGCTTCAACACATTCTCGAGATAGGCTGAAATGTTGTCTATTTTGGCTCTGTGCGCTCGTATTCCGTAAATGTGGACGGTTTGCCTTGCTGTTCCGATTAGGTCATTGTTTGGCGTGTCTGCGCCGTTATTTTCACCGATATAGACAAACGGATATTTTACATCAGCTTCAGGCAAATAATCGTATGTATCAACCCTTGCATCGCTGATTGCAAATATCTTTCTAAACAAATCATGATTCGGTGTCATTTAAATACCCCTTTCATTACATTTGTCATGTCTTGTTGAAATTCCGGTTGAATTCTCTCTAACATCGGGCGAAAGTGAGGCTTACCTGGTTGGAATCGGGTCCCATATTCCTGATAACCATCGTAACCTGCCCCGCCATGAATATGTGCTTCCATTCCTGGATATGATGTTGTGATGTGATCTTTCAAGAATCCAGTATCTTTTGGTGCCAACTCCTGGGCAATCTTTTTGCCTTTTTCACCATTGTTTTTCAAAACCTTCAAAGATTGCTCGACTGCTTTGGGATGTGCATTAAAAATCGTACTTGTTAGCTTCTCTAAGCCGTGCCATTCAATATTTGCACCCATTTTTATACCTTAGCCGTCCTTTTTAGCCGTATGGCGCTTTTAGATGCTTCTACGCTATCAATCTGTTCATACTTGAAACCGTCATAGATCGCATACAAGAACGGTTCTTGTTCTTGTTGAAATCTACAGATCATGACTACATCAGAATGACTGCCGTAGAGTTCAAAAACTTTCGCTTTTTGAATAAAATTCACAAAACATGGAACGACTTCGGATTGTTCAGCTTGGTTATCATAAGTATCCGTTTCTGGATTGTACTTAGCAACGCCTTTCCCTCTTACGAGCATAATTCTGTGTGGAGTTTTCATAAGAATACCACCCGACCTTTTTCTCGCAAAGAACCATCAAGATTAAAATCTTTATTCAAGATAGCCATGTAAGGTTTGAATAAATTATCCCAGTCTTGATAGGTTACTGAGTAGCCATCCACGGTCTCAGAAGTTACTC
Source organism: Streptococcus infantis (assembly GCF_047463635.1). Taxonomy (GTDB): domain Bacteria; phylum Bacillota; class Bacilli; order Lactobacillales; family Streptococcaceae; genus Streptococcus; species Streptococcus infantis_W. Next base: position 24,117 of record NZ_JASHDL010000002.1, on the reverse strand, counting down.
CTTCTGAACCCTTGCGTCCATAAAGCTTATAAACTACATTCTCAATCATAAAGTTATATTTAGGATCTACTGCTGTGGTTCCTGTTAAACTTTTAAAATAACTTTCTGCATCATCAACTAAATCTTGTAATAAGTCATTTTCTTTTGAGTCGGCTGGATCAATACCCAACCGACGTTTTATTTTTTCAAGTTGGGCATCATCCATGATTATTCCCCTGCTGCTTCTTCTTCGATTTCTCCAACCGGTTCGTCAGCAGGGAAAACAATGTCTCCTGCTTCACCATTTGATTCGATAACCCCTTTTTTCAAAAGAGCCTTAATGCGAGCATCTGTTACGCTCAGATCTTCTCGAGGATATACCTCGCCTTTTTCATAAAGACGATTATTGTCTTTAGTATCAATGATATTTGTTGTTACAATGTAAGCCATTTACAAGCTCCTTTCTAAACGTTTGCAGCGTCTGTCAATTTAGCAAATGCGTCTGTCTTCGTGATCATGACTGCAATGTCCATTGTTGCACGAATAGCAATCATCTCTTGCTCAAACAGGTTGACAGGAGTTCCGTCTGCATTCTGGATCGTTGAGATTTGGCCTTCTTCCGAAATCTTATAGTTGATGTTGTAAGGTACACCGTAGATAAGATTGTCGAAGTTACCAGCGAGCAAGTCGCCTTTTTTGAAATTCTTAGATTTCATGTCCACAGTCACAATTCCGTCAAGCTTATTGTTTTCTTTATCGTAAATTGTCTTCTTGTCGCCGTCACGAGCTTCACGAAGTGCAGAACGGTTAGAGACACGAGATACAAATGCATTGATTTCAACATCGCTATCTAGCAATTTATCTTCAAGTTTCAAGATATTTTCAAAGTTGATCGGTCCGCCAATCACTTTACTTGCATCTTTTGCAGCCTTGGCAACTGAATTTGCAAATGGTGTTTCATGCCCCAAAAGACCAGCTTCGTCAATTTTAGTGTAGAACGCTTCGACGATCTGAGGTTTCATGTCGTTGAAGAATTTTTCCCAGGTATAATTCAATGCTTCACGAGAAGCAAGAAGGATGATACCAAGCTTGTGGGCTTTAAGCTTAACCGGAATCACTTCAGGTTTATCTGTCTTGATTTTTTCAGTTTCATTTACCCAGTAAGCAGAAACTCCGTCAGTTTGGACATAAACTGTTTTTTCTTGTTGTCCGTCCATTTCGTGATATTTACCAAGCTGCATAACAAGTGAGTTTTGAGCAACTTCCTTCATGATGATGTCTGTAAATTCTTTGTGAAGAGTTCCGTCCTTCTTTTCAGAAACTAAAACTTTTTCAGGGTTAAAAACTTGTACTGTCATTTATTGTTCTCCTTTTTAGATAATGCGTGAGTCACGGAAGATATCTCCCTGACTTTTTGAGTTTGAACCACCAAAAGATGATGAAACAGCAGGTGGTTCTGATTGAGTGTATTCAGCTTTAATTTCGCTGATGATGCTTTCAAAATCTGCAATAGCCTTCAAAGTGTTGTCTGCGGTATCTTTTACCACAAACGAAAGTACCTTGTCATTTACAGGAAGCTTGCGACCAGATAACGTTTTGATTGCTTCGTCTGTCAATTCACGCTTGGTTTGTTCTTTCTCAAGACCTGCGATCTTATCAAGTAATTCCTGCTTCTCAGCCTCAGCCACTTGTCTACGATATTCTTCTAGCTCTTTACCAGATAGTTCATTCTCTGCCTTGTATTGCTCAAGAGCTTTCTCAATTGCTTCCTGCGTCTTTTTTTTGTGCTCTTCATTCGCTTTGTTGAGGCGACGCATCATTTCTGCTACTGTCACAGTTTTTTCAGATTCAGTTTCCTGAGTGCTAGCTACTTCAGTATCTTTAACCTGATCGACTGCAACGTTGTTTTGTTCATCTGCCATATTCTGGCTCCTTTCTTTTACGCTTTACGGGCAACCTCCCCGAACTCATGTAGCTTTTTTTGTCATCAGCATGGTTTGGACAATATAAAAACCGCCTCGAATTCGACACGGTTTATAGCAATTTATAACGGTTTATAGCAGTCTATTCCTGCCAGTCAAGATGTTGGATCACCTCCTAAATAGTATCTAAAATATTTAGATACTCTGCTTCTTTGTATGTTTCTGCAAAAATATCAGGCTTGCACGGATAAAATTCACCTTGAACTCCTTTGATAATATAATCCCCTTTTTTGGCTATCATATCACCTTCAAGTGTAGAAATCCATGTATTTCCAAGTGCATCAAACCAAATCTTATTATTTTCTGCAAAGTCAATTACTTCTTTATAGTTATTGCCGTTCCAACGCACCGCCTCAACCACAACGGGTTTCTTTCTGTATTTCATTTTTTCAATCCTTTCTTTACACCCTCAATTATTCCGCTGGTCACAGCCAGAATAATAAAGATTAACAACAAGAATACCAACCAACCAACCAAAGGCGATTGATACCCACTCCCAAATAAACATACGTCTCTCCTTTCTGAGCATCATTTTTGAGGCTTAGCATTCTTTTCCACCCATTTTTTGAAATCATCAAAAGTATTCATATTTTTAAGAGACAAATACTTTTCAACTTCTTCAATGGCTTCCTCAACTTTAGTGTCATGAAAACAGTAACCGTTACCCGATAAATCAAAAATTTTATTTTGTTTCTTCTTATCGACAATCCATAACTCCTCACCATGCCAAGCACTCTGTGGATCATAACATTTCTTAGATTGTATCTCAAGATTGTTATCTTCAATCAATTCTATCAACTTTTTGTACTTATTCATCAAACCCTCCTTTCTGAGCACGAAAAAAGCACATAGACTTCTCTAGGTGCTTTGATAATTATTAATAAGCAAATTCAAGCTTTGATTTTATATCTTGATAAAGTTTTAAGATTTCAGGAGGAGTATCTTCACGGAAGATAAATTGTTTCTTTCCTGAAATAGTTTTATCACCAACGATCCAGTGGCGAATTTGTTTTGTAAAAATCAAAACTTCTTTGCTAGGCATAGCCATTACTTCCATGATAATACCTCCTTAACTTTATTTAACAGATTTGGGTCTGTAACCTTATCCCCCAATACCCCGACTTCAGCAACTAACTCATTGATGTTATCGTTGTAAAATGCAATAGCTGCATTATCGCTAATACTATAAAGATAGTTATAGTCATGCTTCAATTGTTCCTTGACATACGACACTAATGGGGAATTCAATTCAGACATTGCTTGTTCGACACTATTATACCGCTTTTTGTTGGCTTTGTAAAATGCTTTAGCAGAGTCCCAATGTTTTTTATGCGTTAGTTCATGAACCATGGTATCTGTAATGTTTTGAGCAGCAAAATAATTATCAGATAGAACTTTAGCAAATTCTATTTCCGAATGAAGTGCATCACTCACAAATAGAATGTCCTGCTTATAATCATACCCAGCAAAACCAGGTAGTCTTGATTTTTTCAAAAAAACAACTGTTGGAGTTGGAAAATCATTTAATTCCTTAAGGCTTGATTGGACATTAAAAACAGTATCTCTGATTTTCTTTGTGTTATCTTGTACCCAAAAATCAAAATCCGTTCCATTCAATTTCTTTGTTTTAACTCTGATATCATTTCCAACTACAAAAGAGCGTTGCTTAGCCATTAAGTCCATTATAAACATATCCTGATTATACACTTTTTTATCATCGGTTTCAATGGTAGTATCCCAAAGCTCATACTCGTTAAGTGTACTCCCACCTGCCTTGTAATCCATCTTGATATGACCATAGGCAGAACACCGACAGTTGGGATGCATTGGAAACATATTCACTCCCTTTTCCACTTCGTCGATAGGAATCGCCTTCTTATCAAGAGGCCCACAAATGTCACAAGCTCCAGGCTCGGCCACAAAAATCATGTGAGTAAAACCATTGGTTTTCAGCATAGCATGTTGTGTGTCAGCGTTTATTCTTGCAATCTCAGTCTTTAACAAGCGTTTAGCATTTTCTTTACTTGTCCCATATTTTTTTGAAAGCAGGTTCATTTCTTGCTTATAACCCATCATGTCCGTATACACACGATTGAGAAAAGCAAAGACATCCCTCTGTAAAGTTGCTTGTAGACCTGTAGACCCCCACACTCTGCTTGAAAAATTCTGTCCGTAGAAATCGGCACCTAAAACACTCTGTATGCGTTTGTTTGCTCCTTTGGATGAAATCCCCAAGATTCCTGCTTGGCGCTTGTATTCAGCTAAATACTCCTCTCTGCGTGCCTTATCAAAGACCTCATTCACTTTAGAGGTAAGATTTTGAATTTCAAGGGCAAGTTCCGCTTTCAAAAGTTCCAATCTGCTGACTTTCATCTTCAGATTATAAGTTCTTAACCATGAATTTGTACCTGGACTAAAATCTTTTTCCTTGACTGCTTTTTTAGCCTTCTCTGCAAATTTTGTGATGTCAAATTCAGATGCTTTTTTCATGGCTTCTTGCTTGGTCAAGCCTTCTTTACCAGCGTAGGCTATGTAAAAACGATCTATTTCTGCTTGTAACCTATTAAAAGACTCTTGATAAAGCTGAGTAAGAATCGCATCTCTATCAACATCTCTTTTCATCAACGCTGCTTGTGCCTTACGCTCAGCGTTATAACGTTGATTTTCAGTCGCTCTCTTGTTCAGCATGTACATCACCTACAATCTGACTAATTTCGCCGTCACTGGCTCCGCCTTCCTTCAGGATTCGTGATTGTTCCGTCTTGTAATCAGTGAAACTAGCGTTGTTCATGAGTGTTTCTTGTGATACTACCCCTCCAGCTTCAATGTAAGCCTTGATTTCGTTCCAAACGTCTTGAGGAATATTCGGGTGGAAAGTAAAAGTCAGTTTGTCTGCTTCAATTAAAGGCTTATTGATAGCTTTATGAATGTTACTAATCAATTCATAGCGCCGGCGTAAAGCCTTAGTGAAGTACGTTTCTTTGTTTTTGCGTACTTGCTCAAGCCCAATCATCTTATATAGCAAAGCTATTCCGGAAGAAGTAGCATTAAATCTATCATCATCTAGGTTAGGAATACGACTGAATCTGTGAATGTCGTTCGCTAAACGGTTCTTATATGCCTCGGTGCCACTCACGTCATACTGCTTATAAATATACCCAGCATCTGCACTCGTTTGTTGCCCGTTAGCACTTATACCCGTTTGAAGCAGTAGAGTGTTAGCATCTTTCATCTTCGCAACACTTTCAGCACTTGCGCCGATTGCATCCAAGTCGCCCTTGATAACAAGCATTGCATCATTCAAATCTGACATATAATTAGCCGTGTCAGATTGTCCAGCATCGTAGGCATCGATAAGTGAGATTTCACTTTCATAATCACCAGTTCTGAATCGGTTGTTCCACCATTCGACGACCGGAACATCGTTGTATTCATGTTTTCTCGTATCTTCAACAGATAATCTGATTGATTTTACCGAAAAAGGCTTATAGGAAATCATCTTATCTTTTGTATAGACGGTCATGTTGACCTTATCTACATAAATAGGCAAGTGAACTGCTGCAATGATATTCTGTTCAACCGTCAAATCACGGATCACAAACATTTCAAGAGGACTGATTAGTACTACACGATCGATGCTGTCTTTGTCTCTGAAATGGTATTCAAAAGCCCGTCCGTAAACTGATGCATCAAATGCTAAATCACTATTTAGTGCATTGATATCATTTTGCCATTCAATCTCTTCAATCGTCTTCAACTGTTCTTTATTAGCACCTTCGAGAATACCAATTGTGACCGGATTCCCAATTACATAACTAGTAGCGAAGCTAGAAATATACCCGCCCCACTTGTGTCTTACCCGATAATCTGCCTTTTCTTTATCCAATCGACGACGGCCAGACAAAATACTGTAGTTATCTCCTTGAGCGTACGATTCAAGTACATCCAGACGTTTTCTTTGGATATCAAAAAACGCTTCGATCATATCTCGAAGTGCTTTCTTGCCTTTGTCTGTAAATAATAGTTCCTCGCTTGAAGTATATCTAAATTGCTCATTCGACAGACGGCTGAAATATAAGCTGTCAGCCCTTGCTTTAGTTGAAATATCAATGCCGTATTCGAATTCATTTACTTTGTCCACGTATTACCTCCTGAACATTCTATTGATTTTACCAATTGTTTTATCAACATCAATCTCTTTCTTAGACTGGTAAATCCTATCTTGCAAAGCGTATCTAATCGCATCGATGCAGTGATTGTAGCTATCTACTGGCTCGTTGATGTATTCATTCGTCTTCTTGTCTTTCTTCCAAGTGTAATTTTCGAGTTCTTCAATCAACTTCACACACCGTTCATCGACTACCCAGTCGTACTGTAAGAGATACTGGATCCCTTGCATAACCGATCCAGGACCTTTCTGTACGTCGATAACTCGAGGGATTCCCGAATTTCGGAGCTCTTGATTCGATTTCTTTTCCGCTGAATCGGCTCGGATCGGCTCTTTCGCATAACCGAGAGACTTTATAGCCTCCGCGATTTTGTCGTTCGTAAGCCCTTTTCTGACGTATTCCTCAACGACGTATAGCTTGCGATTCTGATCATCTATTCGGACGTGTAAGAACGCGCTCGGGTCATTGATGAATCCATAGTCAAGACCAAAATAAGCCGGCAGATGCTCCCATTCGCTTTTATTCAGTAACCGCTTCTCGTATTTCGGAAAGACTAGCTTGTCCAGAGTTGCGAACTCACCCAAAGCATAAATCTTGTAGTACGCTTCGTTACGATTGGCTAACTCTTCGATATTCTCAATTGTGACCTGGTCTAAAAAACGATTATCCTTGTATGACGTGTGATAAACAACCGTGTTTTTTGGTTTCTTAACAAAAAAAGCGTTGTAGGTCCAGTTAACTTTCGACACTGGGTTAAACATCAAGAATATCTGCTTGTTCAAGTGTTTCTTATCCCGCAAACGCAAAGTCAGCTGCGTGTAATCGTCTAGCGTGAACTCAGAAGCTTCTTCCATGACCACATCAGACACACCCTTAATTGACTTGATTTTCTCAGGGTTATCCAGCCCCTTGAAAATAAACTGTGCGCCGTTTGGCAACTCTATTCGGTATGCTGAATTGTTGATCTTGCACTTGTCGAGTAACTGCCATTTATCCAAACATTGCTTCACATCTTCGAAAATGGAGTCATACACAGTAGATCCAACTTTACGTAAGAATAGAACCTTGCGTGGATGCTTCCAATCTTGGCAAGCCTTGTATACTACCTTCTGAATTACACCGTGACTCTTTCCACTTGAAGCTCCACCGTAGTGAACTTCGGTAAAAGTAGAATAGTCATTGAGCTTGTCATAGATATGCTTATTAAAAACTCTACTAGGATATTGAATGACAATATTGATTTTTGGTCTAGTCTTCGTCAGCATCCCAATCACCTACCTTGATTTCGATAGTGCGTTGAGTGATATCGATGTTGTTTTGATACATGCCTAACGTCTTAGCGTACTTATCTGATGCAGATAGCATCACAGACAAATCAGGCGGTACTTCCTTGACTGATTGATAACCCTCTCCGTCACCAACAAGCTTGACGTCTTTAATCTCACGTCTGATAATTTTTGCCCAGAATTGCTGAATATCAACCGAATTAAGCAAAGAAAGCTCCGTCCTGCGCTCATCAAAGGAATTTTTGAGTTTTTCAACGACTGGCGGAATATGTTCATAATTGTTCATTCCCGTTAACATATTTGAAGCTGATGTTCTCGCAGTCTTTTCACTAAAACCAGCTTCTTTTGCTGCCTGAGTTGCGTTCTGGAAACCATTAGCCATGTAAGCCAACACAAAGGATTTTTGTCTATTCCTAGAGGCAGGCCAGTCTGACATCAAATCCATAGCGTGATTTTTTAATTCTTTGATAGCTATTTCTTCACGTTCATTCATTGCTACCTCCTTTCACAACACAAAAAGCCACACAATGTGTGACTTAATGCAAGACCTCTCATAAGAACAGCAGGAATCGAACCTGCGTACGTTTCAGACCCTTTATGGTCATATCGCTCCCCCACTGAGCTATGTCCTTACTGCAAGCAGACTACAGACTTGCGAACCGATAGATACTATGTTTGATTTTTTATTTTTTGTAGTCATTTAAAACCTCTAAGGGAATCAAACCCTCTAGCTTATAACTTACCTAGGATATAAGTAGCTACGCAATCATGCGAGGTCCAGTCGCTCCGCAACCATTTGTAAGTTAATGAGTAATTTATGAATGCTAAGCCTACTGCCTACCCCATTCTGGGACACAAAATACTCAAAGGAGAGTGTGGGATTTGAACCCACGAACCGCACATAGGCGACCACCCGTCTAGCAAACGGGCGCATTCAACCTGACTCTGCCAACTCTCCATGTCAGGGAAGGCTTACTGCCTTACCCTTAATTCTTGATGATACTATAATAGCACGATTGTTAGACCAGTGCGCTTCAACCTAGTTCACATTAGTTCACATTAGTTCGCTTTTATCAACTGCAGCACCCAATTCACGGATTGCATCTTTCTTCTTTTTGTAAAAAGTAGTCTTGCTGCATTGTAAAAATTCAATCATATCATACACGCTTGCTTTCTGAATATAAACCATCCTTAAAATTGTTCGACTTGCAGGCTTAGGTATTTTATCAATCAATTTACTGAGCTCAATTCTGCGCTGGATTGCTTCAGCAGTTGCTTGCTTCATGTACTCTTTCAAGGAATCTTGCATGCTAAAAATATCGATGTAACGTTCATCTAATCGAACCTTCTGACCACCTTGAACCTTATCCATGCTCATTTTAGGGCTAGAAAGTAAACTAGCTTCAAGATTAGCAAGCTCGTCTATTCGATTCTGTATCTCTTCATCCAAATTCTGTAGTTCATCAAGTAACTCTTTAGCCTTGTTCACTCTCTATCTCCTTTGTGGTATAATAATATTATTGAGATTATAGCTGAGGCAGAGAGTGCCTTGGCTTTTTTTATTACTTGTATTCATTCACCAATGAATCTTTTTATGCAGTTACTCCCGTTCTGGTTTGAAAGGTAGTTCTTTCCTTGCTTCGCTCATAATATGAGGATTGTCTGTTGGCAATGTTGCGAAGTATGTCATCGATACTGCTGCTTGACAAAAAATCATTTCATCAAAAACTAGCTGACATAACTCCACCAGACACTCCTCGATATCAAACACCTCGTTATCGTCTTTGCTATCCATTTGCTCTTCATCAAATTCTGCAATCTCACAAGCTTTTCTGTACAATTTACCTGCAAAATCTCTTTTCATTTCTTCCATCACTCCACCTCATTTCTCAATTCAAAATCAATCCCATACATAAGCAGACAGCTTTGAAAATCAACAAATTCTTCAACCGCTTCAGCTTCTTGAAAGTCGTAATTCTCGACTGAAACCAAGAAATCATCAATATCATTTCTTTGGACACTTCCGTATTCTGTCTTTGTATGTTCCATAGCTGTTTCATAGCCATCTACATCAATTGTGTAGCGTATTCTGCCACTCGAAAAATCATATTTATAATTTTTGATAATCATTATTTCACCTCCTCAATTTCGTAAAAATCAATTTTTGCAAAGTTTTTAGGACTTATCGTGATGATAGTTTCAGTAGGCTCAATCTGTTGTAAATGGAGATAATCTATATTCCCTCGTTCAAGCCATTCCAACATATTTAGAATATGTCCATAATCTTCTTTTACCTTGATAACTTCATCAGAGTATGGATTTTGCAATCTAATATCTGTCATTTATTCCATCTCCTCCATTTTTACCTTATATAACCGATTCCCTCGATACTTGCTCTCAAGCTGAGCCTTGCATTTAGCAGCATCACCCACTTTCTTAAAGAAGTGAGTTTCATCTACCATATTGTCAAAATATAGTGTTACTGTGTATGACATTTCTTCTCCTTAATTTATTAAAAAATATGTTTGTTTAATGAATATTTTTTCTAAGGTTACAGGTTACATCACTTTTTGAAAAACATATTTTATAAAAAACAAGAATGCTGTTATATCAACGTTTATAGCACTTGCTATTTTTACTTATTAAATATTTTATATAAATGATGTAACCTTGCTAATAGACACCCCAAAGCATCAGTAGTATCAAGGGTTTAGGAGGGTTACATCACTTTTTTTAAAGTTTTATCAAAAACAGCACTCAAACCGTTGATATAACTGACTTTTCCTGCGGTTACATCAATGATGTAACCTGATGTAACCGAAACACGATTTTTGACCGTTTTTTGCCTAAAAGGTTACATCATTTTCACTAAGGTTACATCACTTCTGTTTGTATATTTTTTCTAAAATATGCACGTATTGTTTTCCCTTTAACCTTCTTTATTTTGTATTCCCAATCCTGATTATTGTCCATAATCAACTTGATTTTCCTAGCAATCTTTTCACCTCTCGCACTATCAATGTCAAAAACATTCTTTAATATCTGTTTGGCAGACACACTCGATTGAAGCTTCACACCTTCATATATCAGGCCGGACTCATTGCGATAGCTACCATCATTGAAGTAGCACCAGGTATATTGATGCTGCTGAGTGACTGAGAAATCTTCCCATTCTTCTGGAACCAACATTTCAAGATAGTCGTATATTTGCGATTCGGCTTCATCTTTATAAGTGAAGCGCTCCTTATAGACCGCAAGCTCATTTTCGAACTCATCATCAAAGGTAAGGATAAATCCTTTTTTGTAAATAGCGACTGCTTCACCCCAAAGCTGGAGCACATCATGATCGGTCATATCAAATGGCTTGACAAACTGCTGGCCTGCATCCACCAGCACAGGCAGAAAGCGCCGTTCACCAGTCTTATCTCCCAGATACTCAATTTTATTGCTAGTCCTTGCGATCACAAAGTTTTTAGGGAATTTTTCGGCCCTGCGACCGTACGACCTACGGAAAGAAAGTTCTGTTTTAGTCACGAAAGCTTTGAGTTCGTCAAAAGTAGTCTTCCTGGAAGCAACCATCTCATCGTCGTTGACGATCAGTGATTTCAGCATAATCTCATAGTTGTCCTTGTCCATAAAATCTTTAGCCGAATCCGTGTACCAATCAACAGCTATCTTTTGCAAGAAAGTGGTCTTACCAGCACCTTGACCACCCACAAGATCAAGCGTGTAGTCAAATTTAACCCATGGATTAAAAACCTTAGAAACCGCACCAACAAAAAACATGACAGCTATTCTCTGGACATAGATACTGTCCTCAGCACCCAACCAAGTTTGAAATACCTGGACAAGTCGTTCTTTATGATCCCATGACTCATAAGCATTTTCCATATATTCTTTAACCGGATTGTAGGTCTTTTCTGCAAAAAATGCTTCAATACCATCCCTTAATGCTCCAGCCTTGAAAACTGTCTTGAAGTGATTCTCCAAATATACGCTTAGGTAGGATTCAAAGGATGAAGGTAGCTGACCCTTTCTCAACTGGATAGCATCCAGTTTGACATCCTCCACAATTTCGTGTTCACCAGTAAATTCATTGTGCCTGAGAAAGTCATTGAGCTTGTTATCGCTTTTCATTGCAAGCAGAACATTTCTAGGACTGTCAGCCACAATAGATTCAATCTCAATCTGTTCACCTTCTTCGTTTAAGATTTTTTTCTTTCTGCGCGAAAATTGCTTGATTGAAATATTCGTAACATCACCTATTATGGCCACCCCCCCTCATGTGTTTCTTGATCATCGATTCGACAGTCCTACTTAATTCTTTGTGACTAAGAGGTTCTACTGAATTGTTATTGGCTGTTTCTGCTAGTTGCAGTATACAGTTCGGTTCTACTGACCTGCTCAAGAGTCCGCCTACAAATTTTGCAAGTGTATCATTTCTGCTGCCTTCATCGCCGAAGCCTAGGACAACCATTTCAAATAATTCGGTTGTTCTGTTTCGTTTGCCAGCACCTTTGCTGATTTGATAGTAGATATTATCCAGATCGCTACCAGAGTTCTTTTTGTTGTATTCCTTCTTGATGGCCATTACAAGAGATCGACTAGCCGTGACCATAGTGCCACCCTCTTTAGATTTTTCTAAGTCCCAGGCATATTCTCCTTTTGGGGTCTTAGATGGAGCAACTAAAACATAGTTATTTGGATGCGCCTTGATATCGACTCCAGGTAGAAAGCCTATCATTTGAGTCATATTTACATCTGGATGCTTAAAGTAAAAGATATGTTTGCCACCACTTGCAGTTCTTGCCTGCAGCGTTGGAGTTATCAAGTTCAGATGTTCCCAATTGGCCAAGCTCTCGTATCCGTTATGCTTACCGTGTAAGTCAATATCGATTACGAAAAATTTGTCAGTCCGAACAGCAATATTGCTATCCGGATACTGACTCCAAAAATCCTCAATTTCTTGCGCAGTCATAGCTGGTTTATCAGCAAATTTGATCATCGGTTGCTTATTCGAAGGACTAATAGGAATAACCGAAAATCCTTTTTTTTGATAAGCCAAGGCATGTTCTTTCATTCCCATTTAGTAACTCCTTAGAATGGTAAATCGTCGTCTTGAATATCCATCGGGTTGTCATTCCCAAATGTATCATTCGAACTTTGTTGATTACGACTTTCCAACATTTGGAAATTCTCAGCCACGACCTCTGTCACGTAAACACGTTGTCCTTGCTGGTTATCGTAACTACGAGTCTGAATACGACCTGTCACCCCGATAAGTGAGCCTTTTTTAGCCCAGTTTGCAAGATTTTCGGCTTGTTGGCGCCACATAACGCAGTTGATAAAGTCAGCTTCGCGTTCGCCATTTTGACTCTTAAATGTACGGTTTACTGCAAGAGTAAAAGTCGCAACTGCTACATTTTGCGGTGTATAGCGAAGTTCAGCATCACGGGTCATGCGCCCTACAAGTACAACATTGTTAATCATTATTTTATTACCTCCAAAATTCTACTGAACGTACTCTCAGGAAATAGGTATAATCCAGGGTGATTTCTCTTCAAAGGCTTGATAATTTTAGTAACAATTTCTTTTAAGGACATATCTAAAATTTCAAGCCAAAAGAAATCATTCTTAGTGTAATTGTAAACACAATCAATTTCTCCGTGCTTATAACATACACCCCAAATCTCACCTTGATGCTGATAGACTAGGATCTTATCATAATAATCACTCTGTAATTCAATCGGACGTTTGCGCCCCAGTTCCGTATATCCCATTACTCAATACCTCTTGCTTTCTTCGCATCTGCGATAATCTTCTGAGCTTCCTTCAATCGATCAGCTGGAATGCTTTCAGGTTTATCAACACCCATTTTATTGATGAACCATTTTCCAATTGTTGCAGCAGGACTCCCTGTAGCTTCAGCCATATTTTTGAGTTCTGTCCGAATGGCTTTAGCCTGTGCTCCTGTAATAGTTTTGGCTCCGTTACTTTTAGCTGGAGCATTAGCCGGTTGCTCTTGCTTACTATTTGGTTTTTGAGCTGATTTTTGCGACGTACGGCCTGCTTGGCTATTCTGATTATGATATTCATCCGTATCAGGATCCTTGTTGTCATCAATCATAAAAAGTCCGTTTAGCGCGTACTTACGGGCATAGCTGGATGCCGCCCCTGTGACCTGACTACCATCCATCCCTTTTTTGCTATCATCTTCTCTAGCATAGGCTGTAGTCCCAATAGTTTCACCAACCGCATAAAGAGTCGCAGTTGCTTCAACATAGTACCTGTCGCCAATTTGCACAATTCCATCTTGCAAAATCAACACCGCATCATGTTCCTGTAGTATTGGCTTCAGCGCTTCTAAGATGTCCTCAGCGCTTCGATAGCTGTACTTCCCAAAACTGTTATACTGCCCTTTTGGAGCAACCAACTTCTGCTGAATGCTCTGTAAAGTGACAAAGATTGGGGATTGTTGTTTTGTTACCATACAGTTCCCCTTTATAAACTTCTCAATAGATCAAACAAATCAAGCTTAGTATTTTGACGCTCGATTTTTTGAACATCGCCACCATTTGGATAAGTTAGATCAAATGTAGCCTTAACCCGAACAATCTCCAATCCGTGTACTTTGGCCAATGATTTTACCGCTGTTTTCTGTTCGAGATAAGAATTGTATGGCATTGTAAGAGCGCCTCGAATATCATCCACAAAACAGGCCTGAGTAGCTAATGAAGAACGCTTATTCTTGAGTTCATTTAAAAAATGTCCGTTTTGTTTGTCACGCATTACAATATAATCACTTGAAAGTTTCATTTTGATTCTCCTTAGAAATAAAATTCAATGACACGCACGTCATGCTGTTGACGGCTGCCTGTTACTCGCCACAGAAGCTGGCGATAATCGTCATAATCTCCGTCAGACGGACTGACAGGATCTAAAATTACAATAGTTTTAAATTTATGCTGAAGGCCATCAACCCCTACACCCAAAACCTGGCTTGTAGCAACCACATTTGTCTGTTCAAGAGAGTCCTTCTTGTCTCCTGTCCAAATACCAATTTCCGGGTGTCGCTCTCTGATAACCTCTACAATCTGCTTGGATTTGCTAACTATCAACATGTCTGTCTTACTGGCTAGTAGAAGATCCAATTGAAGTAGCATTGGAGTATCTGCATTAACTGCTTTCAATTTTGGAAAGTCAATCTCAAAACCGGTCTGGATTAAATATCGCTCAAAAGTTTTTCGGCCAAATGTTTGTTTGGCCATGGCATATTTACCATTTTTCCCAACGATGTTCAATTTCCTAAATTGTTCTAATTCCTCCGGATTAGCTGTTAGACACCAGATAGGTTCAAAGACAACTTCAAATCCGTTGTTTTCCTCCGCTTCTTCAATGGCTTCTACTTCCTCCCAGCGGAAGAAGTTGGGCAGATTGCTTACATAGTTTTCATAGTCTCGGAAGTCATCCCACTCTTGCTTAGAATAGCTGAACTTGGAATACTTCATCTTGCCGTGGGCTAGTTGCCAGTTTTCCCTTTGATTAGGATCAGCCATCCCAAAAAATGTTTTTTCTAGAGGGTAGAAATTTTGCCCCTTCTTCCTGATTGGGGTTGCAGATAGTCCAACTGTATAGCCACGTTTGACCTTGCGATAAGCCTTCACGTTGGCATCACTAGACATGTTCTGCCACTCGTCAATAATGAACACATCGCACTCAATAGACTCACCGCTTGCAAGTCTGTTCTGCAATCTGCGGTCCGTCATCGTTTCTAATTCAAAATCAGTGTTGTATCCTAGATTTTGATAAGTGCTGTTCCATCCGTTCAGGATGGCTAGTCGATTATTGATAACCAGGACTTTTTTTGCTGACTTGTGCTTTGCTATTTCAAAAGCACAGATGGTCTTACCACGCCCTCCATATGCCTCAAGAAAGATCCCAGGACAATTACGGTCGCTTCGTTCAACTGCTTCAGCTTGCCATTTGCGTAATTCGATTGCCAATGTCCACAATCACCTCCTCAATATCGTTTCTCTGGGCATAGAAGAGCCCAAGCCTTGCTGCTGCCCTCACATCGTTGTGATGACTCTTGTCAAAGGTCCACATCCCTAACGCTTTTAGTAAGTCGTTGGGTATATCTGTCTGATAGCCAGCATTTCGTTGCAGAACCAAATTCGGATAGCATAGCTCAATGGCTGCAATAGTTTCTACAACTGAGTTGTCCCTGGAATAATCATTGTCCCTAACTTCGAATTTTTCAACGACCACTATGTCGAACTCAAGACTGCGACCAATCTCTTTGAACCAGGCTTTAAAGTTCTGAGCGCCATAGGGTACTACCCAATAGTCAACAAGCTTTGCATTGTCCAACAAGACAATCCCTGTTGTACTGGTTTCAATTCGATTGCTTGAGGGATCAATTGCTAAAATCCTCATTTGATCACCAACTTTTCTGTCCGAATAAGTTCAGCCCCTTTGACTTTCTTGCCAGATTTAAGCAACTCTTTGAGTGTTTTTTTGTCCGGCGCAAGCGTCACTTTTTTTGTAAAATATTTTTTCGGAAGGTCGTCTTCGTTGACCTTAACTGATTCTGGATTCTTAGCAATTTTTATAGTAAGAGCACCGCTCTTAACTTCGGTTTGCCCCGTGACATTCATAGCTGTCATAATGTTGTCCTTGACATAATCCAGCTTTTTCTGTGCCGCCTGTTTCTTCGCTTTGAAGCTCTCTTCCTCAGCCTTGTACATGACCACGTCGGCTTCTAGATTCTTGATAACATGGGCATACCCTTCTGCTTTCTGTTCGAATTGTTCTTGCCAATCGATAGCCTCAAGCGTGTCCGTTTTTGTTTCGTCATCAATATCCATTTGATAAATTGTCAGAAACTGACCTGTCAGTTCGTATAAACTAGCCATTTTTTTCTACCTCTCTGATTTTGTTTGTAAGTTTTGTTAATCCAATACCAGATTTAGTCAAATCAGCGTTGGACGTGAATAGATGATTTTGATTCATTCTAGCGATTTCGTTTTTAGATAAACAAGCAAGATTTGAAATATCATAGTTTGTTTTATCTCCGTCTAGGAAAACGATTGAGTACCCTTTTGGTATCGGCCCGTGATGTTCTTCCCAAACCTTACGATGTTTCAACACCCATTTATTAGGTTCACCGATTTTTTCTTTCGGATAACCGTCTGTTGTGTAGTTGATTGTACCGACAGGAACATAATTTGGAGGTCGATTACCTTTTTTGAACTGCCCGCTGTTTTTTGGCATATTGGGGTACTTCTTCCCCTTATTGTGGGGAGTCTGACCTTTCTCGAATCTTCCCGTCAAACCACTATGTAGATTATTATTTCTTCGATAACTCTTAATCTGTTTCTCTGTTAGTGATAAGCCAAATTTTTGGTTCATTTCATTTGCGACATCACGAGAAATCTTATTTTTTTGGATCGATACAAGATAATCGTGTTGCTCCTTTGTTAGTAATCGACCTTGATAGACTTTTCCAACTGGTAACCCTAAACGTTTGCGTACTTCTCCTATTTGAGTCTTGGTATAGTTCGTACCAAATTTCTCGTTCAGCAACCTGGTTACTTCAGGAGTTAATCGACCAGGGCATATCTCATGCATGTACTCCGTGTACTCATCCTTCCAGCAAAGCGATCGGGGCATTAACCTCACCTACCTTATCTTTGAACTTCTCAGCATCCAAGGCCAATTGACCTGCTTGTAAGATTTGTCCTGAGATTGCGACCATATGTTTTGAGCGCTGCAATTCCACTTTTAATTCATCTGCTGTAAGATCCCTGTCATCCAGAGTTTCTAGTTGGGCAAACAAAGTATTTGTTAAATCTGTCAATTTATTTCGAACCATCTACTTAGTCACCTCTTTCATCAGTTTATTTGCTTCTTTAATCAGCAAACGCATAACGTTGCTATCCGTTTCTTTCTCTGCTGCTCTTGTCAGCATATCCACCCACTCACGTCTGTTGTCATTTTTCCAATCAACCAACTCTGTGAGTTCCTTTGTATGGTTGAAGTAAGGCGAGTAGTCGTATGACTTATCTTCCAAGCGAACGCATCTGCCTGCCTTGATGTCTTTGGCTAAGTTCGCTCTCACATTACTATTTGTTGTACCAACAACCTCGGCCACTTCATCGCATGAGGCAGCAGGGTGCTCTCTATAATATTCCCTAATTCGTTCCGCTTGTGTCATGTCTTTCTCTCCTTATTTCAACCCTTCCGGCGGCTCTACATCATAAGTAAATTGCTTATCTGAATTTCTCAGGTTCATCCGTGCGACATTGTTAGCTATTCGCTGGTGCTCTTGCTGCTTCATTTCAGCGTGATCATCTAGTTTATTTACTAGTGACCACAGGAGGATTCCTACGATTGTTACCAGGTAAATGTACTCCATCATCTCGCTTTCTCCTTTTCTTCATAAATCGCCACAATATTTTCAAGATCTGCTATACGCTGATTTGCTTGTTGGTATTTTTCTTGAAGGTCAATCAATGCTCTGTTCAAATCCAAAGCTACGATTCTCCAGTCCGTATTTATTTCTTTTCCCAGCCAGTCTTTTATTTTTGTTAAAAAGTTCATCCGGCCGACCTCATTTTCTTGCTTTTCACCATTTCTTTTTTCCAAGCTTGAGTCCCACGATATTGCAGATATTCGTCAAAACCTTTGATTGTGACAAGTTGGCCATCATTTCTAAGATGTTTCTGTTGGCTAGGTAGCTTCTTCATCTCTCGTCTCATGTCTCCTGCTTGTCGTTTTGAGCATCCGAAGATGTGTTCTAATTCTTCATCATTAGCCGAAACCTTTTCGATGATCACATCTTTAATTCTTACAATTTCAACTGCTTCCATTTTTGCTCCTTTCGTGTTATAATTTGATTAGTTATTTTTGATAAGCGCCTGACTTCTGTTAGGTGCTTTTTTTATCTACAATTCTGCTATAATAAAAGCAGAAAGGAGTTAACCTTATGACTTTTAAAGAATATTTGACAATAGCAAGCAAACGCGACATCTACGATGATGGTAAAGATTTTGATTTTGAAACCATCTTTGCTAGAGAAATATTACGTTATGCACACGATTCCGAACTGGAAACCAAAACAGGTTTCTTTCGTCATCTTGAAATCATGAATGCTGATTCGTGGTTTGTTGAACTCGCTCGCTCAATTTATCAAGATTTTGAGAAATCAATTTCAGATTCTCACTGAGCGAAACAGGTCTCTTTTGATATGGCGGCCTAAGAAAATTTCCATTATTAGAGATCGACTTGATAATTTTATCAAGATGGTCTCTTTCTTTTTCCAGAACTCTAATAATATCCTCCATTCCTTTTCTCCTTTCTTTCTTTTTTGTTACGGTTAAACCGCAATATCGGGTAAAAAAATAATATCATCTACTGATACATTGAAAACACTAGCGATTTGATATGCTTTCGAAACACTAGGTTCTGTTATCCCACGTTCCCAATGCCCCCACGTATCAACTGATACATTCACAGCTGCTGCCGCATCACTTTGTCTCCAGTTTTTGAGTGTTCTTAGTGTTTTTAATGTCATTTTCGGCACGTTCCTACCTCCTTATTTTTCTATTTGTTCCTCGCAATTCTGCTATAATGTAGTCAGAAAGGAGGTGATGTTATGACTGATTATCAATTAGAAGCTTCTCTGATCGTCCTTAGCAAAGAGTACGAAAGAGCCCAGAAAGATGGAAAAGAAAGCTTCAGCATACATGTGTCGTTCTTTGATGGCTTAGATACTAATTACCATCTTCAAGAGTTTGCAAGACAATATCCCGTAAGGATTGCCCGTTTGAAGCCTGACCGAATAACTTTTCTAATAGACTGACATCGTTTAAAGGGAAAGGATTGTTTTCTACTCGTTCATTGAACATAAGAATGACTTCACAATCTTTGTCTCCAAAATTATTGATAAATTCCACTCGCTGAACTCCGTCGAGAAACATTCCATCGACGAATACAGCAGGGTAGTCTTTTCTTGCCGTCAACAATACATCATGCTCTGATGTATTTACTGATATAGTTCTGTTAGATGCCATTTGTTTCACCCCCTTTCAAATGTGGTATAATCAAAATAAAATGATTGGAGAAATCTTATGATATTTCAAGTGAAAGTAAATTCTTCTGTTTCTAGACCTGTAACCGTTGAAGACATTTGCCCAAATTGTAAAAAACCAACCAATCCAGATCTTGTAAACTCTTCTTATTTTTCTCTTGGAGAAAATAAAACAAGCTTAGTATTAACATGTAGATGCTTAGGTTGTAAGCACTTTTGGACAGAGGAGTTTATAGCTACAAGATTTTTAATCAATGACTATACCGAAAAATATGAAATTGAACATATCAAAGTAATCCCTAATCTTCCAAGCGATATACCTATATCCGACGATGTAGAGATAGTTTCTCCAATTGGTAAGCAAATTTATGTCCAAGCACTGAAAGCAGAACATGAACAATTAGACCACATTGCAGGCATCGGATATCGAAAGGCACTTGAGTTCTTTGTTAAAGATTTCTCTATTGTTACAAATCCTGATGATGAAGATAAAATCATTAAAATGTCATTAAAACAAGTTATTGAAAAATATATCAAGGATGAAGATCTTAAAACATTTGCACTAGCATCTGCTTATATCGGTAATGACGAAGGTCATTACTATAGAAATAATCCTGATAAAGATTTTAAAGACCTAAAGAACTACCTGCACGGAGTTATTCACTACATGGAAATGAAACTCAATTTCCTTGATGCTCAAGAGCTTGTGAATCGTTCAAAGAAATCTTAGAATCTACTTCATCCAATTTCTCAGCAATATATGTCACGGTCCTCAATATTTCATTGAGGGCTGTTCTTTCTAATTCATTCATCTTTCTGCTCCTTTCTATTTTTTATTTTTCTTGCTCTATGAGCAACAGCCTGCCAGGGAGTCGAACCCTGGTGCTACCGATCAGGCTACATTCATTTTGTCCAGCATTCCTGCGAATGATGCATCAAAGCGAATGTCATCGATTTCGTCTTGAGTGAAACCAGCATCAAGAAGGTAACGCTCTTGACGTCCGATCTCTTCTGTCAACTCTGTCCATCCGAAAGCGAACTGACGGCTGTTGTTCCAGAATGATTCAAGCTGACCATAGAGGAAGCCTTCCTCGTATGTGTTTTGAAGCAGGGTTTCTGCAACCACTGCTTTGAAGATGTTGATGGCTTTCTCGTTTAATGTGTTCATGTTGTTTCCCTCCGGTTTGTTTTTTTGTTATTTCCTTAAGCTTGATTATATTATACTGCGGTTTAACCGCAATGTCAAGTATTTTTTGCGTTTTTTTCGCAATTTTTTATTTTATTCTTTACTTTTTTGCGTTTTTGCCGTAAAATATACTATATAAGGAGGAGCGGAAATGAAAATCGAAAACAAAAAAATTTTTGCCAACAATCTGAGTTTCTACATGGAACAAAAAGGGGTAGATAGAAATACATTATGCGCAGACTTGGATTTAAAATACACCACTGTTCGCGATTGGTTGAAAGGAATAACTTATCCTCGGATTGGTAAAATTGAACTTTTGGCAAACTATTTCAATATAAATAAATCCGACCTTATTGAAAATAAGATTTCTACCGCACAACCATCAGACTCCCTTTTAGAAAAAATTACAAATACGGCTCGAAAATTAAACACTGATAATAAGAAAATCGTACTACGGACTTCTGAGGATCTTTGGGAGAGCCAAAAAGCAAACGGCGAAACGTATCGACATAAAAACGAAGAAGAAACGAAGATAAACGAAGTATCGGAGGAAATTATTCAGCTCTACAGTTACGACTACTACGACCACCCAGCTTCTGCAGGTACAGGCCAGTATTTGAACGATGTACGAGTGGAGCGGATTGAGTTGCCAGTAGATATCGATGCCGACTTTGTTATCCCGATTAAAGGGGATTCGATGGAGCCTGACTACCATGATGGCGACCTGGTATTCATTCAGACCAGCGTGGACTTGAATGACGGTGTTATCGGAGTATTTAACTACAACGGCGATGCTTATATCAAGCAGCTTGTCATTGACAAAGACCAAGCTTATTTACATAGCCTAAACCCAGCCTATAAAGATATGCCAATCACACCAGAGACAGACTTCCGAATTATCGGTGAAGTTGTGGACATTTATCGGGAGGGATAACATGAGTAGCGAAAGTAGACCAATGGAAGTGATTAAACACAACCTAGATTGTCAGTGTCATAGACGAAGAGAGTGGATTAGAGTAAATGATAAATGGCATGCTATCGAGTTTTCGGTAGACGATCCAAATGAGCCTCCTATGACCGAAAAAGAAAAAGCCAATGTGGCCTTAATTCTTCAACAACACTTACCGAAAGAGTAAAACCAACTATTTCCCAAATGGAAATAGTTCAAATAAAAAAATCCCCACGCTCTCAAACTTTGGCGAGTCTGAGCGTGAGGAACTTCAATATAAGAAACAACCATTCAAAAGGTCGCTTTCTTATACCCATTTTATCAAAAAAGTGAGGTAAACGCAATGTGGATGGAAGAATTGCCAAACGGCAAATATAAATTTTTTGAGCGCTATAAAGATCCATACACTGAAAAATTAAAAAAAGTCTCAGTCACGATGGAAAAGAAAACACCACAAGCAAGGAATCAAGCTGCCATCTTGCTGCAGGAAAAGATAAATCAAAAATTGGGAGAAAAACAACATTTTGTTTCTGATATAACTTTTGAAAAACTATATGAAGAATTTGAGGAAAATTGGAAACATGGCGTTAAAAACTCAACCGTCTATGCTTCAAAGAATGTTAAAAAAGAGATTTTAAAGCAGATAGAGGGCGACTATTTAGTTAGAAATATTGATAGACGTTTATTACAAAAAGTGATAGATCAGCTATTACAAGATGGAAAGTCTCATAACTATGTTTCTAAAATCAAATTCAAACTCAATCAGATAATGAAATTCGCTGTCAGAATGAATTACATCGATACAAATGAAATGCTATTTGTTGAAATGCCTAGAAAGGTAATTACAACTGACGATCTCAGAAAGAAAAATACCAAATACTTAGATCAGAAAGAATTTAAGTTATTTATCCAAAACTTAAAAGAAGAAGCTCTTTGTGATTATCGAATCACAAAGTATATCCGAATCGCTAAAGTTCTTTTCCTTACCGGCATGCGATATGGAGAGCTTGCTGCCTTAAATTACAAAGAGGATATAGATTTTTCTAAAAAGACCATTCACATCAAGCATACATACGATTTCAGACAAAAAGAGAGAACTACACCAAAGACAGTCAAATCTGATAGGGTTATAACAGCACCTCAAAAAGTGTTAGACATTATCAAAGAGCAGATAATAGAGAATGCAACAAATGGATTTGATACAGATTTTATTTTCATCAACACTCTAGGAGAGCCGATAACAAATGTTCGGGTGATTGCAGCCTTGAAAAGACACGGACAGAAAATCGGCATAGATAAGAACATCACTACACATATGTTCAGACACTCCCATATATCCCTACTTGCTGAATTAGGTATCCCCTTGACTGCTATCATGGATAGAGTAGGACATAGCGACTCAAAGACCACGCTAGAGATTTATTCCCATGTCACTCAAAAAATGGTATCAGACATATCTAGCAAGTTAGACAAGATAAAATTTTAAATTCTGCCCCTCGGCTGCCCCTTTTCCTTACACAAGACAAACAAAAGCCCCTTAAAGCGTTGATATTAAAGGGCTTTTTAAGTGCACAAAAAAAGAGCACACAATTCAAATCGCTTAGGGCTGCTGGATTCCTCCCCTGACCCGCTTCACGCAGAACTGTTGCTCCACTATTTATTATATCACATTCCTCTTCATTTTAAAAGCAAAATTATTTTTTCCGTCGATTTCTGAAAAATTCCTGCATAATGCCAGCACAGTCACTCTCTAAAATGCCCGTCTCAACCTCTACACGATGATTAAGACGCTCATCTGTCAAGATATCATACAGACTTCCAGCTGCACCAAATTTCTGATTTTTAGCCCCATAAACTACCTTAGGGATACGAGCAAGCCCAATCGCCCCGCTACACATCACACAAGGCTCAATGGTCACAAAAAGTGTGCAATCCAGTAAGCGCCAGCTCTCCTCACTCAAGTTCGCATCCTCGATGGCCATAATCTCCGCATGCATAACCGCTCGTTGCAACTCCTCACGCGCATTATGCCCACGACCAATGATTTCTCCGTCCTTGACAATCACACAACCAATTGGAATTTCATCGTGTTCAAGAGCAATCTCAGCCTCTTTCAATGCCTCTCTCATGAATCTTTCTTTTTCTTCAACTGTATAATTCATAGTTTCTCTCTTTTCCTGCTTATTATCTTTGAAAATTTAGTCCAAATATATCAGAGGTCCCTTAGCATTAATGTAATACCAACATCTGCAACTTCAAAATAATATCTTTATCGATTCATAACTGATTTACTCTTTAATTTTCACTGACTATCATCAGTTTTATCATTATACCATGTTTCACTACATAAAAAAGGCTCTATAATATTTGTAGTGGGTAAATCCCCTATGGATATTATGGAGCCTATTTTTGTGTAGAAAAAAAGTCCCATATGACCTATAATGAAAAGCGATCAAACAACTCATTAGAAAGAAT
>NZ_JASHDL010000001.1:0-333552 GCF_047463635.1 Streptococcus infantis | reverse complement strand
GAAATGCCTTTGGATTTCGGAACTTTGACAACTTTAAGAAACGAATTTTCATCGCTCTGAATATAAAAATGAAGAGGACATCAATTGTCCTCTCCAGATGTTAGTTTTTATTCAACCCACTACAGTTTTATCTTAGTTAAAATAAGTTAGAATATGTAAGTGAGTATCAGATATACCAAGACATCGTCACCATCTAAGGTATATTCAAAATTTGAAAGTTGACCAAAGGTTGACCAACCAAGTTTCTGAATATCCTTATATACTCATTCACAAAACTAGTTTAAATAGCGAAGTCTTTTCAACTAGTTTTGTGAATCCAAAAAATCTTCCTATTTATAATAAGAAGATTTTTGTATTATTCTAATTTTTTCTACGTACTGTTACAAGTCCAAATGTTCCAAGAATTGCACCGAGTACCAACATTGCAACACTTGAGTTTTCGCCAGTGTTTGGTAATGATTTTGCACGTTCTACTCTTGAGTAAGTCACTTTTTCGTTTTCTACTAATTTAACAGCAGGCGCTGAGTATGTTTCACGTTTTTCTTTCACAACAACATTCCCTTGTGCATCCAATGTAACTTCTTTACCTGCATCAAGAGCTTTCTTCAATTCGTCAACATTGACAGTAGGAAGTTCTTCAGCAACTGGTGCATCTTTAGGAACAGCAACGATTGTTCCGTCAGGAAGTGTTTTTACAACGCTACCTTTGGCATCTTCTTTAGCTAGTTCTTCAAGATTTAGTTCAGGGAGTGTTTCAGCAACTGGTGCATCTTTAGGGACAGCGACAATTGTTCCGTCAGGAAGTGTTTTCACAATGCTATCTTTAGCATCTTCTTTAGCAAGTTCTTTAAGATTCAATTCAGGAAGCACTTCAGCAGTTGGAGCACCTTTAGGGATAGCGATTACTGTACCGTCAGGAAGTGTTGCAACAACATTTTCTTGAGCTTTCTCTGCAAGGTCAACGAGTTCATCGTAATCTGTTTGCAAGTCAACCAACTTAGCATATTCTGTACGATACGCAGACAACAAGTCTTCAAGAGTAGACTGTGCCGTAGTGAGTTCAGCTTTTGCTGTTTCAAGTTTAGCTTCAGCTTTAGCTTGAGTGTCTTGAGCATTTGCTAGAGCAACTGGTGCGTCCAAATATGCTTGCAAGGTTTCAGCCAATTCTTTGGCTTCTTTTACGAGTGCATCTTTTTCAGCAAGAAGTTTTGTAACTTGTTTGTTCAAGTTGTCTAGTTTAGTTTCTTGGTCTTCAAGTTTAGCTGAAGCATTTTCAAGAGCTTGTGACGCAATTGTTTGAACAGTTTTAGCTTCTTTAAGTGCATCTTGAGCTTTTTCAAGAGCAGATTTCTTGTCAGCTAGACTTGCTGAGAAGTTAGCGACTGCTTCACTTGCTTGAGTTTCACGTTTCTTAGCATTTTCAAGAGCAATGTTTGCTAAACGTAGGTTGTTTTCAGCAACTTGGGCTTGAAGTGGCGTAGCCATTGCATCAGCAAGGACTTTTTCAGCTTCAGTTTTCAAGCTAAGTGCGCTTGCGTAATCTGTTGAAGCTGTTGTCAAAGCATTCTTAGCATTTTCTGATGCAGTTTTAGCTTGTTCAAGGTTTGATTCAGCTGTTGCGACACCTTTTTCAAGAGTTGCGATGTCAACACGTTTAGAAACGGATGTTTCTTGGGTACCACCAAATGTTGTTAGCATCCAGTATTTACCGTTAATATTTGCAACTGTCAAAGCTACCGAACTAACGGCTTGGTTAGACAAGTTGTTACGCAAATGTCCCCAATTTTCAACTTCATCTTCATAAGACGTCAATTGGAATGTACGTTTAACACCATATTTCAAATCATACATAGTTTTGAAATCGTGTCCGTCACCAAATGATGTAAGATTTTCAAGTCCGCTACGGATATGACCAGCTACATCTGGGTCAAGAGCACGTTCTTCATAACGTTTAGCATCTTGTTTTGAACGGTCAAGTGTTTCACGTGAAACATAAGCTTTTTTGTTTGCATTATAATCAAAATTATGGTTCAATTGAGTAAGCATTTCAGCATAGAAATCACTAATTTCAATTAATTGGTCATCAGTCAAGTTATTCAAATCAACTGGACGATTTTTATCAGCTTCGCTGATTTTGATAGTTGAAGCACTTGACATTTGAACAGCCATACCGCGCATAACACGTCGAGTTGTTTCGTTATCATTTGCTCGCCACAATTCGTAAGCGTCTTTGTATGTGATATCATTTGATTTTGCACCAATTTTATCACGGAGACTATCAGAGATGTGGAAAGTTGGATTTTGGATATTTACAACATCAACATTTTTGAGTGCATCTTGAGCTTTTGTCAACTCATCTTGAGCTGTTTGCAATTTAGCATCTACTGATTCAGCATGTTGATTAGCAGTTGCCAATTTTTCTTTTGCCAATTTGACAGCATCATTTTTAGTATTGACATCTGTTTCAGCTGATTTGATAGCTTGATCGCGGTCTGCATCTGCTTTTGTTGCATTTTTGAATGCAGTTTGTGCGTCAGAGACTGTAGTTTCTGCTTCTTTGACACCTTTTTGAGCTTCTTTTAAGTCTTTCTCAGCATTTGTAAGTCCAGTTCCGTCAAGTGCAGATTCTGCATTTGCGACTGTTTGTTCAGCTGTTTGGACGTCTTTTTCAGCTTGGTCAAGATTCTCTTTAGCTGTTGCCACGTCTGATTGCTTTTCAGCAAGAACGTTTGTTTCAGCCTTGATTTGAGCATTTGTAGCTTCAGTTGCTTCTTGGTTAGCAGTTTGAGCTTCAAGGTTCTTAGCTTGAGTATCTTTGACTTGAGCAACTTTTTCAGGTGTTACTTGAGAAGCAATTGCTTCAGCATCTTTGACAGCTTTAGTAGCAGTAGCTACTTCTTTTTCAGTTGAAGCAACAGTAGCTTCTTTTGCTTTTACATCAGCTTCAGCTGTGTCAATCTTAGCTTCAGCATCTTTTACTACAGCTTTTTGTGCTTCAAGAGCAGGTTTTACTGTAGAAGGCGCAGGAACTTCACTCTTTTCAAGTGGTTTCACTTGTGACTTAGTAACAAGAGCAGGTTCATTGACAGCAGTGTCAGTAGGTACTGA
This sequence comes from Streptococcus infantis, assembly GCF_047463635.1. GTDB lineage: Bacteria > Bacillota > Bacilli > Lactobacillales > Streptococcaceae > Streptococcus > Streptococcus infantis_W. Next base: position 330,444 of record NZ_JASHDL010000001.1, on the reverse strand, counting down.
AGTCGCTTGAGCTTCTTGAGCAAATGCAGTTCCACCAACTGATGCAAGCGCAATAGCTGTTGAAGTTGTGAGGGTTTGCAGTTTCTTCATCATTTTCTCCTCGTAAGGGCTAATAGTGTTGGTTTGACTGTTAAGTCAAACCATGATATATGTAGTATATCATGCGTTTTTACATATTTTATAACACTATTTTAACACATTTTTAGTTTGTAGGCAATATTTTAACAAAACTTTGTTTGTATATGGGTTATTTTACAGTTATCTTCCTTGTATCATGGTATTGAAACGAGGTAGCTTATGAAATCAATTCATTTACAAAAGTATGTCGGACAACGAATACGAATCATACGGAAAGAAAAAAATTTAAGTCAGCAAAATCTCAGTGAAAAGGCTGGTGTGGGCATAGATTATATTTCCAACCTTGAAACAAAAGGGTCAAATATAAAGATTGATACACTAGAAAAGATTATCACAGCTCTTAACATTACACCATCAGAGCTATTTGAAAGCCGTATAACCCCAAAGAACCCACATCTAGAGTTATTAGCTGACCAATTAACTCAACTTCCACAAACGAGTCAAGAACAGCTGTTAGAAGCCTTCCAATTACTTATAAAAACCGTAAAAGAAAAACCAAACCGCTAAGAAAGAATCCTAGCGGTTATTTTTTTATTCATTTATTTTCTTTCTTTATAATATGCAGATTTATTGTGAGACGAATAACGCTCCTTCGCCTTGTAATATTCGAAACTAGATTTTCTATCATTATTAACATCAACAATTGTTAAAATATCACTATCTTTTTGCCATTGTTCAACATCAATAGGAGTAAAAAATTTTTCAAATAAAGCTGTTAGCATAACATCTCGAATCTCTTCTTTTGAGATAGACCCAGCCCATGACCTAAAAACAGCTCTTTCATGCATATCCTTTAGTTCATCTTCTGTTAGTTCTTCAAAATAGTTTTCGCTATCTATGTTGCTTTTATAATCTTTGAACTTATCAAAATCAAATCCGCTCTTCTTAACTAAGTAAGCTTGACAACGCTCCTCTAATCTATCAAGAATCTCATAAGTGAATACTTTAGTTCTACTTCTTTCAAAAGTTTTATATTTAGCCTTATCCCACTCTCCCATTGCTTCCAATTCTCTAACAAATTTTATACGTAAACTTTTTTTAATATTTTTTATTTCCTCAATTTGATACTTTTGTATCATGTCATCAATAAATTCAGATAATCTCTTTAGTTTTAAAGTAGACATTTTTTTGGTCCTCCAAATAATTTTTTGTATTTTGTATATATCAATTGTATATCGTTTTAACCTATTTGTCAAATTTAAAATACACATTTTTGTAGCTTTTGGAAAAAATTATTGTTAGAATAGACTCATAAAGTTAATGCTTTAGTAGCAAAACTTTAAAATACTTTTTTTACAAAGGAGTCCAATTATGGTATTCTACAAAAATTTTTCATCTTACTCAGTAGCAAACGCAGAAGCTGCTCTTGGTAACGAACAAATCATTCTGGTTGGTCTTAAAGCTGAAACTCAAGTCAAATTTGAGGATAACAAACCAACCAACGAAGTAACAGGAAAACAAGTTTGGGTCGCAACTGAAACTCATAATCCTTTCAAAATTAAACTTCCTGCAGATTGTGATATTGATTTATCTGCTTATAAAATTGGTGATTCTATCGAGTTTGAACATTTAGAAGCAATTGAAATGAATCGTAAGATTTATTTTCGTGCAAAAGGTATTAAGAAAGGAAAGTAAAAAATGGCTTTTTTAATGAATAAAAGCCAAACTCAGAAAGTGTCAGAAGCAGTTGTTTCTGGCACTACTGAATTTGGTAAAAACAAATTCGAATTAGAACAATTCATTCTAAGAAATTTGAATAATGCTCTAGATATTAATAATGAATCATCATATTTAGGTTCGTTTAATATTAAAGTCGCAAGCAATGACACGGGATTCTTTTACATTGTAAATCTCCCGGTCTCGTACTCACTTGATTCACGACTTTACTTTAATATATTTGCAATATGCTCTGGAATACTATATCCATACAAGACACTATTACCTCAAAATAATGCTTTCTTTGTTCCTTATGATACTACTAATCCCAATTTAGCTCGGGCTTTCTTCTTTCCATGGCTGGATGGTATTCCAACACGTTTAAAGATTGATAATCTTCCATCTTTTATTAAAGAGAACGTATCAGAAAATTCTCTTCCAATTATGGCGAACAACATTTGTAATATCTCTATGAAAACGGTTACACATTTAGCAGTCAGCGGTGCATCTGGATCGGGTAAGACACACTTTTTACGTTATTTGATTACTTGTCTAAAATCTTTCACAAATCAAATTATTTGCGTTGATCCCAAGCTATCCGATATTTATTTACTAAGCAAAGAATTAGGCTTGGAAGTATTAGCTCCAATGCACGGTTCAAACTTAAACAGTTTTATTACTGAAGTCAATGAATTATTGGGTCGGGTTATTGAAAAGATATACCAGCGTGGAGAGATATTACTGAAAGAGCCTAACAAGCGTTTTGAAAGAGTTTATATTGTAATAGATGAGCTATTAGCACTCGTTCAGGGAAGTTCAAAGCAGTCCCGTGAAGCATTTGGGCAATTGCTTGGGACGATTGCTCTGCTAGGTCGTCAGACCTCAATTTCACTCATTTTATGCAGTCAACGTTTTGATGCGACTGCTTTTGCAGGGAATACGGCAGTCCGTGAACAAATCAACTGTGTCTTTATTCTAGGTGAGATAAATGCGAATACTTGCCAATTTTTACTCCCCAACGCTAACGTTGAAAATATTGTAGTTCCAACAGGGATTGGTACAGGCATTGTCAAGTTTACAGACAATGAACACAAAACTCACATCATGCCCTTGCTAACCCCAACATATACGATTAGAAAGGAAAAAAGTACATGAGAAATTATTTCAATAAGTATAATGTAATTAATTTTACAGTTTTTATTTTATTAATATTCTTTATTATAGAACGTTTAGCAACGTTTTTAATTATTCAAATTCATTTAGAAACGTTCTATTATTTTGTAATGTCTATTTGGATTTTGCGTTTAATTACAGTAAGTGCATTTTCTGTCTTATTAATAACAATTGGTATAGATTTTATATCTCGAAGTGCTGATTCTGATTCTTTCATCAATGGCATAAAATCCTATCTAGCTACTAGGAAAATTCGTCGTTATTGTACTCACATCAATGTAGAGCCGTCAATGGAAGAATCTTCACGTTATTTGAATACAAAACAAGTCATTGTAAAGAAAGCCAATCGTTCATTAAAAGCATTGACTGTCACTTATTATAAAGATTATGCAGTATTAAATGGAAGATTGCCCTCAAATAATGAAAGTGCTGATATTATTGAAAAATTATTTCCAAAAATAAAAAAGGAATTAAATTATTTAGATAAAGATTATCAATTCAACGATATTATTAGAGACCCTGAAGGAAAAAATTTTTCATCTGTTGCTAAATGTAATATTGGTGAAGTCTATCCTATTAAAAATAATGATGGTTAATAGTGCGGTGTACTGCTACCGAAGGTAAGCAGGTACACCAGCACATATACGCGGTTCGTTATATGTCTAGGTTGTTGAGTAAAGCTAGTATTACCTTTACTCAACATCAAAGACAAAGACACAAATCGACAAGTCAAAAAGAGTTTTTTACTATCAAGACAAAGACAAAAACGGAGGAAATTTATATTATGTCAAAAGAACTCAACTCTCAATTTAAAGCGAATTCATTTTGTTGTACTCTCAACAATATTGATAAGCTCTTTGATGTTAATGATACAAGTTTTAATGATGAAAAATATTCAGATGAAACTCGAAAACAAGTAGAAGAATTTCGAAACAATCTTGAAGCGGATAAAAAATATAGTCCTGTAGAAATGGTTGAACATCTAATTTATCTTTGGGTGGACGGTAAAGAAGAAACTCGTTCAGCAGCTGCTAATTATGAGATAGGAGATAATGGCAATCATCATTCTCATCTTATTTTAGAAGCAAAAAATCAGACACGTTTTTCAGCTATCAAAAAGCTCTATCCGACTATTCATGTTGAGCTGACTCGTGGAACTCGTGAACAAGTCGTAGCATATCTCAATAAGACAGGGAAGCATGAAGAAAAAGCTCATACAACTGTTGTTTCGATGATGAATCATGGTATTATTGAAGCGAATCAACAAGGAAAAAGAAAAGATTTAGAAGTAATTCAAGAATTACTTGAAGCAGGTCTATCCCCTGAAGAGATTATGCGTCAAAATTTATCTTATCGTAAGTTTTCAAAAATGATTAAAGAGCATTATTATCAAATGCAAGTCGCTAACGCTCCTCTGGTCAAGAACATTACTGTATACTGGCATTTTGGAGGTTCAGGAACAGGTAAAAGTTATATGCAAGTTCGTTTAAAAGAAGAATTTGGTATTGAAAATGTTTATGTTTTATCAGATTATGGTACAGGGGGGCTTGATAATTATACCGGAGAATCAATTTTATTTATGGATGAATTTAAAGGGGATATTGATTATCAAACATTTTTAAAGTTGCTAGATGTATATCCAAATCAAGTTCATGCACGTTACAGCAATGTATATGCTTTGTGGGATACAGTCCATATCTCTAGCATCTTCACACCATACCAAATTTATAAAATGTTGGTTGCACCCGACAAACAGAAGTACGACCCCATCACTCAACTAAATCGTCGTATTCATTACATTGTTTATCATGTCAAAATTGATGATAATCAATACAAAGAATTAACGTTTGAAATGAGACAATATCTTGAGCTAATGGAACAAAAACAATCTATTGAAGAAATTGCAGAAGAACTCATTAGCAAAGGAATAGACACTGCTACTGATGATATCTTATCAGATATAAAAAAAGTTATCGCTGACTCTCCTAGTGACCAAACCAAGAAAAACAGCGACAACTAAAGTTAATGGAAACAGTAAATACTATTTCTATACCTTATTTTATCATAGAAAGAGAAAAATTTATATGACAGATAAAATTTTAATCAAAATAGACAATTTAGAAGTAAATCTTCCTAGTACTCATATTATAGTAGAGAAAGATGAATATCTTGACTTAAAAAACAAGGCTTCTCAGGGGCAATATATGGGCTTATCTGAGGTTTTAGAGATGGTTTCAGTCTCTCGACCTTGGCTTTTGGAAAATGTTCTCTATCGAGCTGATATTCGCTCAAAAATCGATATTGATAAAAACAAAGATGGTTTTGTAAAATATCCTCAAAATCAGGGTGGTAAATATATCTTTCTTGCCTCTAAGACAAGGGCATTTTTTGAACAGCATTTCTCAGAGTTATTGAAAGAAACATGATATAATAGCCAAGACGAATGTCTTGGTTATCTTTTTAAAAAGAAAGGATAATCGTATGGCAATTTCATACAGACAAAGAGGTAAAAAGAAAACTTGGGATTATAGAATATTTGATAAGAATAAAAAGGTAGTTGCTTCAGCTTCAGGATTTCAAACGAAAAAAGAAGCAATATTGGAAGCAAGTAAAATTGAATTAGAGTTGTTAAACGGTAACGTAATTGATTCAAATATATCTCTCTATCAATTATGGCAGAAATGGTATAATCTGCAAATAGTTCCTTTAAATAAAAGTCAGGGGACAATTGCACATCACAAGCATAGAGGTAAACTTATTTTAGATTATTTCAAAGATAAATCGGCTACTAACATCAATTTTAGTGAGTATCAAGAATTTATCAACGAATACGCAAAAAGAGTTGGAAAAGATACAGTTCGGCGCTTAAATGCGGAAGTTAGAAAAGTCATTCAATTTGCGAAAAAAGATAAGTTATCAATCATTGATTTTACAGATGGTGTGGTTATTACAGGACAAGCAAGCCGAAAGATTAAAAAAGACAAAGCTATTACAAGTTCGGAAGATTATCATAAGTTATTGAAAGAGGTAAAACATAATATTGAACAGAAATTTAATATTATTGACTATCTTCTTTTTATTCAACTAAAAACTGGCTTGCGTTTCGGTGAGGTGCTAGGCTTGACATGGGATTGTGTTTTGAATGAAACTCAAGAAGTCAAAACATACAGGCGGTATGACCCTCGAAAACAAGAATGGCGACCACCAAAAACAGAAACATCAATCAGAACTATACCAGTAGATATAGAAACATTGAATGTTTTGAATCAATTAAAAGAGATTCAAAGTAGAGATATTGAACAAACAAATATTAAAAATAAAGAAAATCATATCTTTTTCGATTTGTACACTGTTGTTCCTTCAAATCACGAAGTGAATAAGCGTTTAAGAGAGCATCTCAAAAAGTTAAAACTCAATCCAATGGATTTATCAGCAACTGGTATTAGACACACGTACGCAAGTATTATGTTAGGCTATGGGATTGATATTTGGGTTATAGCTTCAAACATGGGACACAAAGATATTACACAAATAACTCAAACATATGGTCACTTAATCAGAGAAAAAGAAGAATCAGAAAACAAACGTGTTAGAGAGTTATTAAGTCAATAATTTTTTCTAAAAAAGGTTGACCAAAAATTGACCAAATTCAAAAAAGACCTTGAAAAATCAAGGTCTAATACTATTATATCAACCCACTACAGTTGACAATGAGCCAAAAGAAGTTGGTAAAGTCCAACTTCTTTTTTCTTTATTCAACAACTGCTTCAGCAATTTCTTCAGCAGTAATCCCTGCGAAGTAACGGCCTAAGTTAATGGTTTGAAGGGCTTTAAGAACATCTTCACGTTCGTATTTAACACCACGAAGGACATCTTCTACTGCTGCAACATCTTCGATACCAAAGAAGTCACCGTAAATCTTAATGTCTTGAATTTTTGATTCAATGACGTTAGCAAAGATTTCAACCTTACCACTTGGGAATTTAGTTCCACGACGGACATTGTATTTAGGTGATTTCCCATAGTTCCAGTCCCAAGTTCCAAACTTAGTTTCTTTGATACGATTGATTTCAGCCAATTCTTCATCTGAAAATACATATTCTGTCATTTCAGGATATTCTTTCTTCATGTATTCCAAAAGTAGATCACGGAATTCTTCTACGGTGATTTTTTCTGGCAATTCATCTACGATATTGGTTACACGTGCGCGAACTGATTTAACACCTTTAGACTCAAATTTGTCCTTAGATACTTTGAGGGCATTAGCAAGGACTGACAAATCCACGTCAAAGAGAAGACAACCATGGTGCATGATACGACCATTGATATAGGCTTGTGCATTTCCACAGAATTTCTTGCCATCAATCTCAAGGTCGTTACGGCCAGTGAACTCAGCTTTAACACCGAGTTCAGCTAAGGTATTGATAACTGGAGTAGAGAAGCTCTTGAAGTCAAAGGCCTTGTTTTCATCTTCTTTTGAAATAATGGTGTAGTTAAGGTTATTCAAATCATGGTAAACAGCCCCACCACCACTGATACGGCGCACTACTTCAATTCCGTGTTCACGAACATAGTCACGGTTAATTTCTTCAATCGTATTTTGGTGACGTCCTACAATGATAGATGGTTTGTTGATCCAAAGAAGGAAGATTTGATCCTCGTCCAAAAGATGTTTAAAAGCATATTCCTCTAAAGCAATATTAAAGGCAGTGTCATTTGAATGATTGATAATGTATTTCATAGTATTTCCAAAAATCTAGTTTTTAAATTCTGTTCATAACAATCCAATTTTCTAAAGTGGTAAAAAGAAATGTAACGATAACACGTTACATTTCTCGGAAAAATTGAGACAAGAGGCTCAATTTTTAGACATGGCACTCTAATAGAGGTCGCTGCCGTCCGTACTACTTTAAGAAAATTTAGTTGAAAAACTTATTTATTTTTTCTTAGGTGAATGGATAGCCATTCCAAGAACATCCGCAAACGCTTCGTACATAACTTCTGAGTATGTTGGGTGTCCGTGGATTGTCTTAAGCATTTCTTCAACAGTGATTTCCATTTCGATGATGCTTGACGCTTCGTTGATCAATTCAGCTGCTGCAGGACCAATGATGTGAACACCAAGGATTTCACCATATTTCTTATCGGCAATAACCTTAACGAAACCTTGAGCTGCATCTGAAGCAATGGCACGTCCGTTTGCGGCAAAATTGAATTTACCGATTTGGACATCATATTTCTCACGAGCTTGTTCTTCTGTCAAACCAACTGCTGCTACTTCTGGAAGTGTGTAAATAGCTGCAGGAGTCAAGTTCAATTTAGCAACAGCGTGGTTTCCTTTAAGGGCATTTTCAGCAGCAACTTCACCCATACGGAAGGCAGCATGTGCCAACATTTTAGTACCGTTGATATCACCTGGTGCATAAATACCAGGAACAGAAGTTTCCATGTACTCGTTAACTTTGATACGACCACGGTCTAACTCAAACTCAACTTCACCGATTCCTTCAAGATCTGGAACACGACCGATTGAAAGAAGGGCTTTATTTGCGATGATATCATCTTTTCCTTCAACTTTGATACGAAGTTTGCCATCTTCTTCAATGATTTCTTGAAGTTTAGTACCTGTCAAGATAGTCATACCTTTGCGTTCAAGAATCAAGCGAAGGTTCTTAGATACTTCCGCATCCATTGCTGGGACAATGCGATCCATCATTTCGATAACAGTAACTTTTGAACCAAAAGTCATGAAGGCTTGGCCAAGCTCGATACCGACAACTCCACCACCAATGATCACAAGGCTTTCTGGTACTTCATTCATTTCAAGGATATCGTCACTAGTCATAACAAGTGATGATTCCATACCAGGAACGTTGATTTTGCTTACTTTTGAACCACCAGCAAGGATGATTTTCTTAGTTTCAAGCAATTCAGAACCATTTACCAAGACATTCTTATCTTTAGTAATAGTACCGATACCCTTATGAACATCAACTCCATAGCTACGAAGAAGTCCTGCAACACCACCTACAAGGGTATTGACAACTTTAGATTTTGTTTCTAAAAGTTTTTCCATATCAACAGTGAAGTTAGGATTTTCAATCACGATACCACGATTTGCTGCATGACCGATATTCTCGATAATTTCGGCGTTGTGAAGGTAAGTTTTAGTTGGGATACATCCACGGTTTAAGCAAGTTCCACCAAGTTCAGATTTCTCAACAAGAGCAACCTTACCACCTAATTGAGCTGCTTTAATGGCAGAAACATAACCAGCAGGTCCACCACCAATAACAACGATATCATAAGCATCATCGCTCTTACCATCATCGTTCGAAGCACTTGCTGTAGGTGCTGGGCTAGCTTCTGGTGCAGATGCTCCAGCTGATGGGATGTTTTCCCCTTCCTCACCAAGATATCCGATAACTTCAGTAACAGGAACAGTTTCGCCGTCCCCTTTCAGGATAGCGATCAAGTAACCGTCTTCTTCTGCTTCCAATTCCATGCTGACTTTGTCAGTCATGATTTCCAAAAGGATTTCTCCTTCTTTTACAAATTCTCCGACTTTTTTATTCCATTGGACGATTTGTCCTTCTGTCATATCCACGCCGGCTTTTGGCATAATTACTTCTAAGGCCATATCTTACTTCCTCTATCTATATTTCTAAAACAAATATTTTAAACCAACATTGAGATTGGGTTTTCAATTAAAGCTTTCAAGTCTTTCATAAACTTAGCACCAGCCATACCATCTACGACACGGTGGTCAATTGTCAATCCAAGACTCATAATTGGACGAATCACGATTTCACCATTAACTACAACTGGTTTCTCAACTGTTGAGCTAACCCCGAGAATTGCTGAGTTTGGTTGATTGATGATAGGACCAAATGATTGAACACCAAACATCCCCAAGTTACTGATGGTGAAGGTTGAATTTTGCAATTCGCTAGGAGCTAGTTTTCCTTCCAAGGTACGTCCAATAACGTCCTTAAATGCAACTACCAACTCAGACAAGCTCATTTTTTCTGCATTATAGACAACTGGTGTCATCAATCCATTATCCATACCAACTGCCATCGCAAGGTTGACATAATTGTGAGTGATGATTGTCTTACCATCTTCAGTCAACGAAGCGTTGATATATGGATGTTTCATAAGAGTTTTGACAACCGCAAGTGAAAGCAAATCTGTAACAGTGATTTTCTTACCAGTTGCTTCCATAATTGGATCAAGAACTTTCTTACGAAGCGCAAGCATTTCAGACATATCTACATCATAATTAAGCGTAAAGGTTGGAGCAGTCAAGTATGACTCAACCATACGTTGTGCAATAACCTTACGCATAGGAGTCATCGGAATACGTTCGATTTCTCCATAAGGTGTTACGTTATCTGGAACTTCTTCCACTTTCTCAATTTGAGCAGGTGATTTAATCGTATCGTTTTCGATATTTTCAGGAAGAAAGGCTAAAACATCCTTCTTCATAATCTTACCACGGTGACCAGTTCCTTGGATTTCCTGCCAAGCAATATTATGCTCTAGTGCAATTCGTTTTGCGAGTGGTGAAATGCGAACCACATTAGTGTCTTTAAATGTTTCCACGTCTTCTTTGTGGACACGACCGTTTGCGCCTGAGCCAGAAATGTCGTAGAGATTTATCCCTAAATCATCCGCTAATTTTCTAGCCGCAGGAGTCGCTCTTAGCTTATCATCAGCCATGACCTCTCCTATTCTATTACAAGATATTAAGGACGAAGAGGGCAATGAAAAAATAGGAGATTGACGATGTGTTCCATGAACACAAGGAAATCTATCTTTTTTTCGCAGACCTCCGTCCGAATTCAATTATAAGATACTAAGGGCGTTTAAAAGCGACTGAAAAATAGGAAATCTACGCAGACTTCGATGAAGTCAAGGAGATTTATCTTTTTTCCGAGCTTTTAGCCCGTGCTCTAATCTAAGATATCAAGAACGCAGAGAACTCTGCACCTAAAAGATACAAAGCTTCTCGTCTAATTAATTTTTTACATAATTTATATTATGTGTTATTGTTTGTTATAAGTTTTACGGATTGCATCTTTGATGCTTTCAACTGTCGGAATCATTGCATTTTCAAGATTTTGTGCATAAGGCATTGGTACATCTTCACCAGCACAACGGCGAATAGGTGCATCCAAGTAATCAAATGCTTCTGATTCAGAAATGATAGCTGAGATTTCTCCGATAAATCCACTTGTCTTATGAGCGTCATTGACAAGAACCACTTTTCCAGTTTTCTTAACTGAGTTAATGATGATGTCTTTATCAAGTGGAACCAAGGTACGTGGGTCTACTACTTCTACTGAGATGCCTTCTTCAGTCAATTCTTCAGCTGCTTGCATGACACGACGAAGCATTTTACCGTATGTTACAACTGTTACATCAGTTCCTTCGCGTTTAATTTCACCAACACCAAGCGGAATTGTATAGTCCGGATCAACTGGAACTTCACCTTTTTGGTTAAATTCTGATTTGTATTCAAGGATGATGACTGGGTTGTTATCACGGATAGAAGACTTAAGAAGTCCCTTCATATCGGCTGGTGTACCTGGAGCTACAACCTTCAATCCTGGGATATGAGTAAACCAAGATTCCAATGATTGTGAGTGCTGAGCTGCAGAACCTACTCCATTACCAGCGGCACAGCGGATTGTCATAGGCACTTGACCTTTACCACCAAACATGTAACGAGTTTTAGCTGCTTGGTTGACGATATTATCCATGGCAATAACAGAAAAGTCCATGAAAGTCATGTCAACGATTGGGCGAAGTCCAGTCATAGCAGCACCAGCAGCTGCTCCAGAAATCGCTGCTTCGGAAATAGGACAGTCACGTACACGTTCTGGTCCAAATTCCTCAAGCATACCTACAGATGTACCAAAGTCTCCACCAAAGACACCGACATCTTCACCCATCAAGAGCACATTTTCGTCGCGACGCATTTCCTCAGACATTGCAAGGATAATGGTATCGCGGAAAGACATTAATTTTGTTTCCATATTTCTCTACTTCTCCTTAGTCTGCGTAAATATCTTCAAATGCTGATTCAAGTGGAGGGAACGGACTTTCTTCTGCAAACTTAACAGATGCTTCCACTGCTTCCTTAACTTGCGCTTGAATTTCTTCGAGTTCTTCTGCACTAGCAATTTTATTCTCAAAAAGGTACTTGCGAAGATTTTCGATTGGATCTTTTTCCTTCCACTCATCGACTTCTTCACGTGTACGATATTTACCAGGGTCTGATGATGAGTGACCAAGCCAACGATAGGTTACACTTTCGATCAAGACAGGGCCTTTACCAGAACGAACATGGTCAACTGCTTTCTTAAATCCTTCGTAGACATCGATAACATTGTTACCGTCTTCGATAAACATTCCTGGAATACCGTAAGCAGCACTACGCTCATGGATATGCTTGACATTTGTCATTTTCTTAATGTCGGCAGAAATTCCATAACCGTTATTGATACAGTAGAAAATTACTGGAAGATTCCAAATTGAAGCCATATTAACAGCTTCGTGGAATACACCTTCGTTAGTCGCTCCATCACCAAAGAAGCAGACAACGATTTTACCAGTGTTTTTCATTTGTTGAGTAAGGGCTGCACCTACTGCGATTCCCATACCACCACCTACGATACCGTTGGCACCAAGGTTACCTGCATCAAGGTCTGCGATGTGCATTGATCCACCTTTACCTTTACAAGTTCCAGTATACTTACCAAGGATTTCAGCCATCATACCATTAAGGTCGATTCCTTTAGCAATGGCTTGTCCGTGACCACGGTGGTTCGATGTTATGAGGTCATCTTCGTTTAGAGCTAACATAGCCCCAACGTTTGCAGCTTCCTCCCCAACAGAAAAGTGCGTCATACCTGGCACTTTACCTTTTTTTACTAATTGAGCAATTTTTAAGTCCATACGACGAATTTCTTCCATCTTACGGAACATCTCAAGCAAAAGATTTTTATCTAAAGTTGACATAATCTTGCCTTTCTAAGTTTAAATTCTTATAGTTCTATTTTACTTTATAGGTTAATTAGTGTCAAAAAATATGCCTGTAATTTTTCACAATATAAAAAAAGAAAAGTCAATAAAATCGAGACTTTTCTTTGTGTAAAATACAAATTTCACAAGTTGTTTTTTCATCATTTTTCAACAAATTATTTGAATCTTTTCATAATAACTTGTAAACGCCACTGATAAAGAATTCCACTTACCATTAAACTAATGATAAGAGCAATCCAATAGGAGTACGCACCTAAACTAGTCGAATAATCAAGATATAACCCAAGCGGAATCCCAACACCCCAGTATCCGAGAAGACCAAGACAAAAAGGAACAATCGTATCCTTGTAACCTCTTAAAATACCTTGTAAAGGTGCCGCAAAGGTATCAGCTAACTGGAAGAACAAGCTATAGGTCATAAAAGATGCTGTCAGTTGAATAAATTCTGAATCTTGACCATATAGTCTAGCTACATTTTCACGATAGATGTAGAGAAAACTAAGTGTTAAAAATGCAAACACCAAAGCTGTTAAACGACCAATATGGATATACTGCTTAGCATCTTCCAACCGTTTAGCTCCTACCTCATAAGAAATCACAATGGCCATGGCAGTTGAAATACTCATGGGAAAGGCATACATCAGATTAGAAAAGTTCATAGCTGACTGATGACTGGCAATAATAAGTGATGAGAATTTTGCCATAATCAAACCAACAACTGAAAAAATGGCAACCTCAGCAAATACCGTCCCCCCAATTGGTAGACCAAGATAAATAGCTTCCTTGATTTTTTTGATTTGTAGGGGCATAGGTTTTTGGAGTTGATATTCCTTAAGCTTTTTATGCTTTAACAAGACCAAAACTGAAATCAGTAACAAAGCCCAGTACGCAAGGGAAGTCCCCAGACCTGCTCCTGCACCTCCTAACTCAGGAAAACCAAAAGCTCCATATATTAGTAAATAGTTAAATCCACTATTTAAAGGAAGTAAAAGAAGCATAAGATACATAGACAACTTTGTCAGTCCTAGCGTATCAAGTAACGAACGAATAACACTAAAAAGCAAAAGTGGAATAATACCGATGGCTAGGAGCCATAGATAACGTATGGCAACACTGGATACAGCCACTTCCAGCCCCATGAATTGTAACACAATTGGTGCTAAAAAGAAAACCAAGCCAAAAAGTACGATAGATAAGGCTAAAGCCAAATAAAGAAATTGATAAAAATCCGAAGAAACTTCTTTCTTTTTTCCTTGTCCCAAATGGTGGCCAATAATAGGAACCAAGGCTGAGACAATCCCTGTCAGGAAGGTAAAGAAAGGATTCCACAAACTAGTCGCAATGGAAACACCCGCTAGATCAAGAGTATTATATTGCCCTGTCATCGTGGTATCGACAAAAGATGCGGAAAAATTAGCGAATTGATAAATTAAAATAGGAAAGAAAATTTTTAAAAATAAGATGATTTTGTCTTTAATTGTTTCTGTTGTATGCATACCTACTCTTTCTACTCCTTTTCATCCAAGCCAAAAAGCTTTAAGCCGTATTTTCTCAAGCTCAAGGGTGGATTACTAGCTTTTGATGTCGTGTGCCAACAATTACATGAGGCGCAATAATAGCTTCTAACCAAGCCACCATTATCATAGTCTACGGCGTGATCAGCTTTTTCCTTGGTTTCATACTGAATTTTAGCACGGTTAGCTGCTGGACAAAATACTCCATGGCAAGCATTTCGTTTTCGATTTCTAAGTTTACGAAAATAATTCATCCTCAAGCTCCTAATCTGCTTGATAAACGATTTGTCCCTTACAGATAGTATATTTGACCTGCCCTTTTAATTGTTCACCAATGAATGGTGAATTAGCTGCTTTAGAAGCAAAATGCGTGTCTACGATTCGGTCAGCTTTATCATCGAAAATCGTAATATCAGCTGGCCCATTTTCAGTTAGATAACCTGCTTCAAAATTATAAAGTTTGGCTGGATTGTAGGTCATTTTTTCTAGCAATTGCATTAAACTCAACTCGCCAGCTTCCACCAGATAGGTCAAACCAAGTGACAAGGAAGTTTCCAAACCTGTCATACCTGATGGAGCTTTGGTAATATCCTCAACATTCTTTTCGTCTGCATGGTGAGGCGCGTGGTCAGTAGCAATGACAGAAATGACTCCAGATTTTAAACCTTCAATGACGGCGCGACGGTCTGATTCCAAACGAAGAGGTGGATTCATCTTAGCGTTACTTCCTTTAGTCAAAAGCAGAGCTTCAGTCTTAGAAAAATGCTGTGGAGCTACTTCTGCAGTTACGTTTGCTCCCATATTTTGAGCAAACTCCACAACTTTGACACTTTCTTCCTTAGATAAATGCTGGATATGAACATGAGCCTTGGTCGCATAGGCAATCATAACATCACGCGCCATCATAGCATACTCAGCCACCCCAGTCGCACCGCATATATGGAAATGTTTTTTAGCGATATTTTCATTAAAGCCAAGAATCCCATTCAAACCTGGATCTTCCTCATGAAGACTGATAAAGGTATTGAGCTTTTTGGCTTCTTCCATGGCTTCCTTGACAACTTTACTGCTTTCAAGCGGAATACCGTCATCAGAAAAACCAACGGCACCTGCTTCCAAAAGCGCCTTAAAGTCAGTCAAGTCTTGGCCATTAAAGTTTTTGGTGATAGTGGCAACCGTCTTGACATTGATTTTTTCCTTGGCAGCTGACTGAAGAACTTCTTGTAAAGTCTCCACATCTGAAATAGTTGGACTAGTATTAGCCATCATGACAACCGTTGTAAAACCACCTGCAGCGGCTGCTAGGGCACCAGTATGGATATCTTCCTTGTGGGTCTGACCAGGTTCACGGAAATGAACATGGATATCTACCAAGCCAGGAGCAACGACTAGACCAGTAGCATCAAGCACATCTGCTCCTTCTTCTTTGATTTCAGGCGCAATTTTGACAATTTTCCCATCTTGAACCAAGACATCACACACTTGATCCAAACTAGACTTGGGATCCATTACACGACCATTTTTGATTAGTAGCATCTACTTTCTCCTTTATTCATAGAAATCGACTTGGGTATCCAATAGTTTATCCCCATCATAAACAAACTTGGCTGAAAAGAAGGGCTTATCCTCTAAAAGCCACTCAACAAAGGTGTGGTCACCTTCCCAAGTTGGCTTGCTCAGAACTTCATCATAGGGAACCCATTCCAGCGTTCCCTCATTGCAGTCAATCAAGTCCCCCTCAAACTCTGTCACCTTAAAGACGTAGGTGTACCAGTCCAAGTCCGGTGTGAACTCAGGAAAGGTGATCACTCCTTTTAATACTGGTTTTGCTTTTAGACCAGTTTCTTCTAAAATCTCACGAGCAGCACATTCTTGTGGTGTTTCCCCACGTTCAATCTTTCCACCAACACCAATCCATTTCCCTGCATGGACATCATTAGGCTTTTTATTGCGATGAAGCATGAGCAATTCTTTTCCATTATCAATGTAGCAAATTGTCGCTAACTGAGGCATATTCTCTCCTTATCTAAGCCAATCGATTGGCTCTTGTCCTGTTTCTGTTAAGAATGCATTAGCCTTGGAAAAAGGCTTGGAACCCCAAAATCCTCTATAAACCGACAAAGGACTGGGATGGGCTGATTCGATAATCAAGTGGTGAGGATTGGTAACCAAGACCTTCTTCTTGCGTGCATAAGCACCCCAGAGTACAAAAATCACTGGTCTATCTAAATTATTGACAACCTTAATCACTGCATCTGTAAATGGCTCCCATATCTGCCCAGCATGACCATTGGCATGACCGGCAGGAACAGTCAGACATGTATTGAGAAGTAAGACTCCTTGCTCAGCCCAAGCCGTCAAATCATGGGATTTCTTAACTCCGATATCATCTGACAATTCTTTCAAGATATTTTGCAAGGATGGCGGAGCTGGGATAGAGTCAGGAACAGAAAAACTCAAGCCCTGCGCCTGACCTGGTCCGTGATAAGGATCCTGCCCCAGAATCACCACCTTAACTTCTTCAAGCGGTGTAGTCAAGAGAGCCTGAAAAACCTTTTCCTTAGGTGGATAAACAGTTCCCTGAGCATAGACCTGCTCCATAAACTGATTGATTTTCGCAAAATAACCCTCAGGTAATTGCTCCTTAATCAAAGCATGCCAAGACGAGTGTTCCATAGCCGACTCCTTCGTTTTTACTGCCTCTATTATAGCAAAAAGTGGCTATCTAAACCACTTTTTACAGTTTATCTAAGCAATCCAGCAAATCTTGGTAAGAATGGACTTCGTAAGTCGGCCGGTCTTGTGTGTGATTTTCGAGGTGATGAGGATTGTACCAGATAGTGTCAATCTCAGAATTATTGCCACCTTGGATATCGGCGGTTAGAGAATCTCCAATCATCAGCGCCTTTGCTTTGCTAAATCCAGCAATCTGCTGACCAATTTTTTCATAAAAGAGAGCATCAGGCTTTTGTGTTTGCAACTGTTCAGAGATAAATACTTGATTGAAATAGGGAGCCAGACCTGATTGAGCCAAACGACTCGTTTGAATAGCAGTTATCCCATTTGTCGCAGCATACAGCTCATAATCACGCTCAATGAGACTGTCCAAAAGTTCATGAGCGCCTGAAAAAGTTTGTCCCAGTTGAGCGAGGTAAAATTGGTAACGCTGGGCTAGAAAACTACCGTCTTTTTCCTGTCCAAAATGAGCAAATAAACGAGAAAAGCGCGTGTTAACGAGCTCTTGTTTACTGATTTTCTTTTGCTCCAAATCCTTCCAAAGGGCTTTGTTCATGGGCACATAATAATCTTTGTAAGTTTGGATATCCTCAACTCCTTCTTCAGCGAGTAGAAAGTCTAAAGCCACATCCTCAGCAGCATCAAAATCAAGCAAAGTGTGGTCGAGGTCGAAAAGTAAATACTTATATTTCAAATTAAAATACTCCTTTCTGAACATTAAGTGAGTAAAAAAATAAATAGTCATTCAAAAGATTGCAGAAGCTAATTTCTATAGAACTGGCAGTATTGACTATGTTTCCAACCAATTCTTTGGGTATCTATAGGTTTGATCTATAAACTTCACCGAGTATTAACAAAAGCCGATATTCCTATCACCTTTTAATAACCAGTTTGAATTCTTCCTATTGAAAAGCTCCTTTAACAGAAAAGGAGCTATCTTGTATTTTATTGGTGTACAGCTTGTGCTGCTGTGATTAGAGTAAGTTTGAAGACGTCATCTGAGTTACATCCACGAGAAAGGTCATTAACTGGTTTGTTCAAACCTTGCAATACTGGACCAACTGCTGCAAAGCCACCGAGACGTTCTGCCATCTTGTAGCCAATATTCCCTGCCTCGATACCTGGGAAGATAAAGACGTTTGCTTGTCCAGCAACCTTGCTTCCTGGTGCCTTAAGAGCAGCTGTTTCTGGAACGAAGGCAGCATCAAATTGCAATTCCCCATCAATTTCAAGGTCAGGACGAAGATCATGAGCAATCTTAGTTGCTTCAACAACTTTATCTACGCTTTCACCAAAACCAGAACCTTTAGTTGAATAGCTTAGCATTGCAATTTTTGGTTCGATACCGAACATCTTAGCTGTGATAGCAGAGTTAATCGCAATTTCTGCCAAAGCTTCAGCATCAGGATTGATATTGATGGCACAGTCACCAAATAGGTAACGCTCAGTGCCACGAACCATAAGGAAGGCACCTGAAGTACGACTAACATTTGGACGTGTTTTAATGATTTGAAGGGCTGGGCGAACAGTCGCCGCAGTAGAGTGAATAGCTCCTGAAACCATTCCATCTACCAAGCCCATGTATACCAACATAACACCAAAATAGTTCACGTCTTTAACCAAGATTTCACGAGCTTCTTCTTCAGTCATTTTTCCTTTACGACGTTCTACAAGTGATGCTACCATGTCTTCAAATTGAGGATAATGTGCAGGATCGATTACTTCATAACCATCCATGATTCCTTCGATTTCAAGATAGATTTTAATTTTGTCAGGGTTTCCTAGCAGGACAGGGATAACATCTGTTTCTTTTACGATGCGTTTTGTTGCTTGAAGAATACGTGGTTCTTCACCTTCAGGCAAGACAATACGTGCATTTTTACCAACTAGGTTGGCTTTTAAACTTTCAAAAACTTCCATGAGTTTTTACTCCTTTTAAGATAAATTATTATTTGATAACCGAGTAATAAGGGTGTTGAAATCATCCGGCAGTGGACTTTCCATCTCCAACTGCTCTTCAAGAAAAGGATGATAAAACGATAAGTAATGGCAATGCAGAGCTTGACGCTCTATGCCATGTTCAAGACTACCACCATATAGGTCATCACCAAGTAAAGGGAAACCGATATGGGAGAAATGGACACGAATCTGGTGGGTCCTTCCTGTATGTAGTCGAATATCAACTAGATGAATATTGCCATAAGACTCCACTATACGATAGGAAGTATGGGCATACTTACCACCTTTTGCAACTCGTCTAGTAATGATTGAATCTTCGTCACGGGCAATCGGTGCAATAATCTCACCTTGAGGTTCCAGAAAACCATCTCCTTTAACCAGAGCAAAGTATCGCTTTTCAATGGCTTTCTTCTGCAATTGTTTGTCTAGTCTAGCATGAGCATAACCATGTTTCGCAAAAAGCATAAGACCCGAAGTATCTCGATCTAGTCTGGTTACAATGTGGACCTGTTGATTTTCGTAGTTCTGATTCACATAGTAGCCCTTGATAAAGTTAGCGATGGTATTGGAATGATTGACACTAGGAATCGAGGCTACACCAAAGGGTTTGTTTAAAATCAAGAAATGATCATCCTCAAACAGAATATCAAGTGGATAATCTATTGCTTCCAGTGTCTCGAAACCTTCCTCAGGAGGAATATCGATGACAACCACATCCCCAATATCTAAGAGATAGGTTGCATTTTGTGGATGACCGTTTACGCGAATATCTCCACCTCGAAACTTGATCTTAGCAAGTAAACCTTTCGAGACTTCGTGTTTTTTTAAAAAGGTCTTTACCTTGACATGTTCGTCAGCAATAAATTCAAACCTCATTCATCCACCTCACCAATAAAGGCATCCTTGACACGATTCCAAAAACTGGTATGACTTGGAGTCGCGACAAAGTGGATTTTGTGGTGGTCTATCTGGTACTCTATTCGCTCGATATTACGGAAGGAATAAACACTATTGTCAACTGAAATTGTATGATAGTCATTGCGTGTCGGTATCAGCTCAATCTTATCCTTCTTAGGTACAATGATTGACGAACCGAGAGTCCTATAGACACGATTGTTCAAACTTGCAATCTCCGTCAATTGTAGAGCTTCGATAGTGTGATGTAATACAGCACCCCCAAGAGATTTATTATAAGCTGTACTTCCAGTTGGTGTCGAGACGGTCAAACCATCCCCCCGAAAGCGTTCAAACGGTACATGATTGATAACAACGTCCGCTACCATGGTTCTATCAGTTCTCCGAATGCTTGCTTCGTTCAAGGCACGGAAAATTTTCACTTCACCATTTTCCAGAAAAATCTTTACATTTAAAAGCGGGTATGATACTCGAGCTCCACTGTCTAATAGCAAATTAGTAACCAGTTGATCCAGTTCGAAATCACGATAGTCCGTATAAAAGCCCAAGTGCCCCGTATGAACTCCCACAAAGCGAACCTTATCCAGCTGGTCTTCATACTTGTGAAAAGCAGACAAAAGCATCCCATCCCCACCTATGGAAATCACGATATCGGGATGTTTATCATTTAATATAAAGTTATTTTTTTTTAGTCGATCTCTTAATTCATATAAGACTCTTTGACTTTGAGGTTTGCGATTAGCGATTAGATCAATTCGTTTACCTGTATTCTTCATCGGTATCGTCACTATTACCTACCCCGTCATTTAACTTTCTATGCAATGGATCAAAGAGAGCTTGTGCTTCCTGGATATCATCACGAATTTTACTCATCTCTTCATCCAATTGGTGGGATATCCTTGCTGTAATTTCCAAACGTTCCTTAATTTCTTCTGGAAAATCGCCTTGATATTTATAATTAAGAGAATGCTCAATGGTAGCCCAGAAATTCATAGCCAAGGTACGAATCTGAATCTCCACCAGAATCGTTCTTGCCCCCTTGATTGTGTCAACAGTATACTCAATAATCAAATGGTAAGAACGATAGCCTGAAGCCTTTCGATGAGTGATGTAGTCACGTTCTTGTACCACTCTCATGTCTTGCCTCTTACGAAGGATGGCAACAACCTCGCTCACGTCATCTACAAATTGAACCATGACGCGTAAACCTGCAATATCTTGCAAGTCCTGTTCCAGCGTATCGTATCCAATACCTCGACGAGCCATTTTTTCTTTTATACTTTCGATTGGTTTGACTCGACCAGTTACAAACTCAATTGGAGAATGTTTATTTTGTTTGCGGTATTGTTTTCGAATACCTCGGAGTTTTATCTTCAGCTCTCCGACAGCCTGAATGTAAGGATCTAAAAATTCTTCCCATTCTGTAATCATATATCTTTTTCATCCAATTCTCTATACACTTCGATTTATCTAGTTTTTGATTTTCTAGGAAAAATCTTATACAATAAATACAATGCTTATTATACCATACAATCGCTTTCAAAGATAAGGAAAAAGTAAAAAAAATGAAACATTTAGAAATTGAAATGAAAACACTTCTAAACAAGGATGAATATCAAAGATTGCAGGAGCACTTTTCAGGAGTCACACCTATTACACAAAAAAATTACTACCTAGACACGCCCGATTTTTACCTTCGTAAACATAAAATCGCTATGCGCATTCGTACTTTTGAAAATAGCGCTGAATTGACCATAAAAATCCCACAAAAAGTTGGAAATATGGAGTACAATCAAGATCTCAGCCTTGAGGAAGCAAACCATTGTCTTAAAGAATGTAAACTTCCACAAGGAATGATTCTTGACGAATTGACTAGCCGTGGACTTTCAACCAGTGGCTGGGTAGTTTTAGGTTGCCTAACTACTGTTCGATACGAAAAGCAAACTCCGATCGGACTCATGGCACTTGATCAAAGTGAATACTTTGATATTGTTGACTTTGAGCTTGAATTAGAAGTGGAAGATGGCAACCAAGGTAGTCTTGATTTCCAAGAATTTTTACAAGCCAATGAAATCCATTACAAAAAAGCTCCTTCAAAATTGGTTCGTTTTATAGAAAATATGAAAAAATACTGAAATAATCTTCTTTTTTTGATAAAATAAAAGGGATGAAAAATAATAGAATCTGTTGTAGAGAGTATTTATCACTAAAAGTGTTTCACTACAGCGATTCACTTAGTTTAAAGAGGACGGTTTATCGATGTCAGATACAAAAAACATGAAACTTTTCGCACTATCTTCCAACCAGGAAATTGCTCAAAGAATCGCAGATGCTGCAGGTGTTCCACTTGGAAAAGTATCTTCACGTCAATTTTCAGATGGTGAAATCCAGGTTAATATTGAGGAAAGTGTTCGTGGATACGATGTTTATATTATCCAATCAACTAGTTATCCAGTAAATAACCACTTGATGGAACTCTTGATTATGGTTGATGCTTGTGTTCGCGCTAGTGCAAATACCATTAACGTTGTACTTCCATACTTCGGCTACGCTCGCCAAGACCGTATCGCTTCTTCACGCGAACCACTTACTGCAAAACTGGTTGCAAATATGCTGGTCAAAGCTGGAGTTAGTCGTGTATTGACTCTTGACCTCCATGCCGTTCAGGTTCAAGGATTCTTTGATATTCCTGTAGATAACCTCTATACTATCCCACTTTTTGCAAAACACTACTGTGACAAAGGGTTGACTGGCTCCGATGTGGTTGTTGTTAGTCCTAAAAACTCTGGTGTAAAACGTGCTCGTAGTCTTGCTGAATATCTTGATGCTCCAATTGCCATCATTGATTATGCACAAGATGATTCTGAACGCAGTCAAGGTTACATCATCGGAGATGTCGAAGGTAAAAAGGCAATCTTGATCGATGACATTCTGAACACTGGCCGCACCTTCTCTGAAGCTGCTAAAATCTTAGAACGTGACGGTGCAACTGAAATCTACGCTGTATCCAGTCATGGACTATTCGTTAACGGTGCAGCAGAGTTATTAGATGCAACAAATATCAAGGAAATCTTGGTTACAGATTCTGTATTGACAGAAAGTAGAAAACCTAAAAACGTACAATATATCACTGCTAGCGAATTGATTGGTGATGCTATGGTTCGTATTCATGAAAGAAAACCAGTTAGTCCACTATTTAAATAGAAATTAGGTGAGTTTTTGATTTATTTGGATAATGCTGCAACGACTCCTATGTCTTCAGTAGCTATCTCAGCAATGACTCAAGTCATGCAAGAAACTTATGGCAACCCTTCTAGTATTCATGGACATGGGCGCCAAGCAGGTAAACTATTACGAGAAGCTCGTCAAGAACTAGCAAGTTTACTAGGAACAAAGCCACAACATATATTCTTTACCACTGGTGGTACTGAAAGCAATAATACTGCTATCATCGGCTACTGCCTTCGCCATCAAAATCGTGGAAAGCACATTATCACTACTGCGATTGAGCACCATGCTGTTCTAGAACCCATCAAATACTTGGTTGAAAATTTCGGTTTGGAAGTGACTATTTTACAGCCTGAAAATCAAGAAATTACTGCAGACCAGGTCAAAAATGCACTGCGTGAAGATACCATTCTTGTTTCTACTATGTTTGCAAACAATGAAACTGGTACACTTTTACCTATTGCTGAAATTGGGGAAGTTCTAAAAAATCATCCAGCCGTCTATCATGTCGATGCGGTTCAGGCAGTTGGTAAATTAGAGATTCTTCCCGAAAAATTGGGAATTGATTTTCTTAGCGCTTCTGCACACAAATTTTATGGTCCAAAAGGAGTTGGTTTTCTCTATGCTGCATCTACAGATTTTGACTCCTACCTTCATGGTGGTGATCAAGAGCAGAAAAAAAGAGCAGGAACAGAAAATCTTCCTGCCATTGTGGGAATGGTAGCAGCTCTAAAGGATGATCTTGAAAACCAAGCACAAAACTTTGAAAAGGTTCAAAAACTAAAAGAAACATTCTTAAAGGAAATGGCTGACACAGACTATTACCTCAATCAAGGAAATGACCAGCTACCTTATGTCCTTAATATTGGATTCCCAGGTCAACGTAATGATCTACTACTCCTTCGTCTAGATCTTGAAGGTATTTCTATTTCAACTGGCTCTGCTTGTACTGCAGGTGTCGTTCAGGTTAGTCATGTTCTTCAGGCTTTCTACGGTGAAGACTCTCCTCGCTTACACGAATCCGTTCGCGTCAGCATTTCACCTCAAAATACAGAGCAAGAAATAATCACTCTCGCACAAACTCTAAAAGAAATCATTGGAGGTTAACTCAATGGCATTCGAAAAAACCATTAGTCTTAAAAATTGCCGTTATAATTACACACTTAGCCCAACCGTCAAAAAGTTCACTCTAAAAGATAACACTTTTTTTGAAACTAAGGTTGGTAACTATGAACTAACGCGTCTTCTTGAAAAAGTTCCAAATAGTGGGGAAGGTTTCCAACTTAAGATTATCATCAACAAAGACTTAACAGGTGCAAAAATCAACATCACTGATAAATTTGGTCTACGTTTAGTCGATATCTTTAAGTCAGAAGAAACTCATATCCACCAAGAGAAATTTTACTTCTTGATGGATAGTCTTGTTGAACGTGATGTATTTACTAAAAGCGAAAGATAGAAGGCAATCATGTTTCGATTAACTTACAAAGATACCTATCAAGTCGATCGCGTTTTAGAATACGAAGATTATGAAGCACTCATGCTATCACTTTCAGGCTGTGTGACTCTTCCAGATACTACTGTCATTACTTCTCTGACCTATAATGGAAAAGAAATCTATCAGGGGCTTCTGGGAAATCTCTATCGTTTTCTATCTCACTATGATTTTACGAAGATAAGCTAAGATTTTTCTTAGTTTTTTCTTATTTTTGTTGATTTTTTCACAATCTTTCTATAAAATAGTATTTAGAAAGGTTGTGATTTTGTGAAAGAAAAACAGTCTGCTATTCCAAAAGCAACAGCAAAGAGACTTTCTCTTTATTATCGTATCTTTAAAAGATTTCATGCAGAAAAGATTGAAAGAGCCAACTCAAAACAAATTGCCGAGGCCATTGGTATTGATTCTGCTACCGTTAGACGAGATTTTTCCTACTTTGGTGAACTTGGTCGCCGTGGATTTGGCTACGATGTCAAAAAACTAATGACGTTTTTTGCTGATCTTCTAAATGATAATTCTATTACAAATGTTATGTTGGTGGGTATTGGTAATATGGGGCACGCTCTCCTTCACTACCGTTTCCACGAACGAAACAAAATGAAAATCATTATGGCTTTTGATTTGGATGATCATCCTGAGGTTGGGACAAAAACTCCCGATGGAATCCCAATTTATGGAATTTCCCAAATCAAGGAGAAAATAAAAAATGCAGATGTTAAAACTGCAATCTTAACTGTTCCGAGTGTCAAATCACAAGAAGTAGCTAATCTTCTTGTTGAAGCAGGTATTAAAGGAATTTTAAGCTTTTCACCCGTTCATCTCCAACTACCAAAAGATGTGGTAGCTCAGTATGTGGATTTAACTAGTGAATTGCAAACTCTCCTCTATTTCATGAGAAAAGAGGATTAGAAAGCGTAAGCATTTATGAAAAAACCAGTTATTGGGATTACAGGAAACGAAAAAGCTCATCCTGATGATGAGCTGATGATGAGCTATGCTGCGAAGGGCTTTGTTGAAGGAGTCAAGGAAGCTGGGGGAATTCCCATTATCCTACCAATTGGTGATCAAGAAATGGCCAGTTACTACATTAGCTTGATTGATAAACTCATTTTAACTGGTGGACAAAATGTCGATCCAAAGTTCTATGGTGAATCTAAAACGATCGATAGCGATGACTACCACCTTCAACGCGATTTTTTTGAGTTGGCACTCATTGAAGAAGCAATCAAACAAAAGAAACCAATTTTTTCTGTTTGTCGAGGCACCCAGCTCTTTAATGTGGCTATGGGAGGAACTCTTTATCAAGATATTGAAGACCATTGGCAGGATACTTCAGCCGAGTATACAACTCAACGTTTAGTCACCGAGCCTGATACTATTCTTCGAGAAATCTATGGAGAAATCTCTCATATCAACTCTTTCCACCATCAGAGTATTAAGGACCTAGCTCCAAATCTCAAGGTTGTAGCTCATGATCCTAAAGATGGAATTATCGAGGCTGTTACAACAACGGATGGTTTCCCTTACCTCGGTGTTCAATGGCATCCTGAATTTCTCTTTGAAAATCGCCCCAAAGATAAAACACTTTTCGACTATGTCGTCAATGAATTGTAAAACCTGTATCATATACAGGTTTTTTACACCAGATCCGTCTTCTCACGGTAACTAAAATAATCGGAGTGTGAGACGATAAGATGATCCAATAAGACCAACCCCATTAATTCACAGGCTTCTTTGACAAGCTTCGTAACATGGTCATCATTTCTACTTGGCATGACAGCACCAGAAGGGTGATTGTGAACCAGTATCACAGATGTTGCCATATGCTTTAAAGCATAGTGGAGAATTTCCCGTGGTTCAGCAATACTTCTAGTAGCTGAGCCGATAAAAATGGTTTGCTGATGAATGATTTGATTTTGAGTATTAAGATAGAGCGCCACCAGGTGCTCTTGTTTTTTATCTCCCAGTTCAGCTTGCATCTTTTTAGCCAACCTTTGACTACTGAGAATACTCTCTGCCTCCATGGTTTCTTGCTTATGAATACGATGGCCCAGTTCAATCATGGCTTGCAACTCAATAGCTTTCACTCTACCAATACCTGATAATCCCTGTAGTTCTTGTAGGGTCATTTTTTTCAAATCAGTTAAGCAACTTAATTGATTCAATACTTTTTGAGCGATTTCAAAAACAGTCGATTGACGAGTTCCTGTTCTGAGTAAAATAGCTAGTAATTCCTGATTGCTCAGAGCTCCCACTCCTTCTGTCACCAGCCGTTCTCTTGGCAAGAGTGAATCTTCTTGAAATGAAATACTATACATAAAAATCCTCCTCACTTTATTATTCGTGAGAAGGATCTTAAACCAGATAAATTTTATATATTTTTAAATATTTTCAAGAGCAAGACGCAAATCTTCAATCAAATCATCAACATTTTCAAGACCAATTGATAGACGAATTTGATTTTTAGTTACCCCTGCTGCTTCTAAATCTGAGTCAGACAACTGGGCATGAGTTGTAGTTGCTGGATGAACGACCAATGATTTTGCATCTGCCACATTGGCTAGGTTTGAAAAGATTTCCAAGTTGTCAATCACCTTACGTGCTTCTGCTTCTCCACCTTTAACATGGAAGGTAAAGATTGAACCAACACCTTTTGGTAAATATTTCTCTGCTAAGGTATGGTAAGGGCTATCAGCTAATTTTGGATAATTAACTTTTTCAACCTTTGGATGGTTCACAAGGAAATCAACGATTTTCTCAGCGTTTTGAACATGGCGTTCTACACGGAGAGAAAGTGTTTCAAGGCCTTGCAAGAGCAAGAATGAGTTAAATGGTGAAAGGGCAGCTCCCATATCGCGAAGCAGTTGAACACGAGCAGCAACGATAAAAGCTGCAGCACCAACATCACGAGTATAGCTGATATTGTGGTAGCTTGGATCTTCTTCGACTAATTGAGGGAATTTCCCTGAAGCAGTCCAGTCAAACTTCCCACTATCAACGATAACACCACCGATTGTTGTACCATGACCACCGATAAACTTAGTAGCCGAGTGGACTGCGATATCTACACCGTGAGAAAAGACATTGATCAGATATGGTGTTGCAAAGGTATTGTCTGCAACCAAAGGAATCTGATGTTTATGAGCAATTTCAGCAATTTTTTCGATATCAGGAATGTTGATGACTGGATTTCCCAAGGTTTCAATCAAAACAAGTTTGGTATTGTCTTTAATCGCTGCTTCTACCTCTTCTAGATTATCGATATCAACAAAAGTTGTGGTGATTCCGTAACGAGGAAGGGTTTCTTTCAATAGGTTAAAAGTACCACCGTAGATAGTTGAAGCTGCAACAACATGGTCACCTGCGTGAGCAAGTCCAAGAATAGTATAAGTAAGAGCTGCCATCCCAGATGCTGTGGCAAGAGCACCAACACCACCTTCAAGAGCTGCAATACGCTCTTCAAAGGATGAAGTTGTTGGGTTAGTAATACGAGTATAGATATTCCCAGCTTTCTGAAGTGCAAAAAGTTCTGCTCCTTCTTGTGTATCTTCAAATACAAAAGATGTTGTTTGGTAAATGGGTACAGCACGAGATTTGGTAGTAGCATCTACAACTTGTCCTGCATGCAATTGTAGGGTTTCAAATTTAAATTCACGAGTCATCATCAGACCTCCAAAGATTTCATTAGGTTCATTGTATCACCTATTTCACTAGGTTACAAATACAACTTTGTTATATCTTGGCATAAGCAATAGCTATGGCTACTTCTAATTACTTTGTCTTAAATTAGAATTGTAGAATTTTTTTCAGATAGTTTAAAAAGTTTGTATTCACTTCCTCTTTACTTTATAATGGACAGGAAGGAGAAAACTATGTCAGAAATTACACATGAAATTGATGCAAACTTTGCTGGCCGTTTAAATATTTTACGTGCTGGTGTTCTTGGAGCTAATGACGGGATTATTTCCATCGCTGGAGTCGTTATCGGTGTTGCCAGTGCAACCAGTAATATCTGGATAATCTTTCTCTCAGGTTTAGCCGCAATCCTTGCTGGTGCCTTTTCTATGGCTGGAGGTGAATATGTCTCTGTATCAACTCAAAAAGACACTGAAGAAGCCGCTGTAGCGCGTGAACAATTACTTTTGGATAAGGATACCGAAGCTGCAAAAAAATCCCTCTATGCAGCTTATCTTCAAAATGGTGAGTGTGAAACATCTGCTCAACTACTAACCAACAAAGCATTTCTTAAAAATCCTCTCAAGGCTTTGGTTGAGGAAAAATACGGAATCGAGTACGAAGAATTTACTAATCCTTGGCATGCTGCTGCATCTAGCTTTATTGCCTTCGTACTTGGTAGCCTACCACCAATGCTTTCGATTATTATTTTCCCAAGCGAATACAGAATTCCTGCTACTGTCTTTATCGTTGCGATTTCTCTATTGATTACAGGTTACACCAGTGCAAGACTCGGGAAAGCCCCAACCAAAACAGCTATGATTCGTAACCTTTGTATCGGTCTTTTAACCATGGGAATGACTTATCTATTGGGTCAATTGTTTAGTATTTAAAAAAGAGAGTGGGACAGAAATCAGTAATTCGTTAGAATTCGATTTCGTCGTCCCACCTCCGCACAGTTGAGTAGGGCTGTAAAAGCTGATGAAATCAGCGTAGTAAAGCCCACTCAACCACTGCGTCTTGCTCGGCAATCCAAAGACAATTGAGAGGCTAGGACTTTCGTCCCAGCCTCTTTTACTATCAAAATATAGACAGTTAATTTGATTTACCAAAACCAACCTTCGTCATCATTGATAGGTTTGGCTTCTTTGATCTTGCGTGGGCCTGTTCCATACATTTCAGCTTCGATATCTTCCTTTGTTGGTAGGATAGAAGCTAAGATAATGTAGATAATAATTCCGAGTCCAAAGTTTGCGATTGTAAAGATTGCAAAAAGGAAACGAACTAGGGTTACATCAAGATTCCACTTATCAGATAGACCTGCAAGAACACCTGATATCATGCGATTTCTTCTCATTTTATAAAATTTTGTATTCATAATTTATTCCTCTTTCGGATTTCTTAATCTTAGTATAGCACTAAGCTAGATTTGCTACATCAGTCCTTAGGCCGATTTAACAAGAGGAGCTTTCCACGACAGAGACCACAACGATAACGCTTGGTATCGATTTTTCGCTTTCTTTGATAGATTTGGTGACAAGTCTGACAAGTATAGACTAAGCTTGGCTTTTGATTGGCACTTGATAAGGGAGGAACAAAGCGGAGACCATCGACCTCTTTTAGAAGTTGCTTAAAGGCTAAATCCTTATGCTGATAGCCCTTGCCTTCAAAGTAAAGATGGTAATGACAGAGCTCATGACGAACAATTTTACGAAAAACCTCTAAACCAAGTTCTTGATATACTTTGGGATTGAAATCCAAATGACCATCCTTAGGGAAAAATCGCCCACCTGTCGACCGTAGACGAGTATTCCATTGAGCTTGGTGTTTGAAAGGTTTTCCAAAATCTTCTATAGAAACCTGTTTAACGTAATCAGTTAGATTCATTTGGTGCAAGAAGCGACAGATTCACTTTTTCGCGGTCAGCGTCGATTTTTTTCACCCAAACGGTTACCAAATCGCCGACTGATACTACTTGACTTGGATGTTTGATAAATTTCTTACTCATGTGAGAAATATGAATGAGACCATCCTCATGGATACCGATATCAACAAAGGCACCGAAGTCAACGACGTTGCGCACAACTCCTTCAAGTTTTTGCCCAACTTGTAAGTCTTTGATATCCAAGACATCCTGACGAAGGACTGGAGCATCAAAGGAATCACGGAAATCACGTCCTGGTTTGAGAAGGTCAGCGATAATGTCTTTAAGTGTTTCTTGACCGAGTTCTAGCTCTTGAGCCATTTCCTTGATTGAAACGGATTTTAGCTTGGCTTGCGCTTCTTCATTTAGGTCTTTAATATCTAAGCGTTTGAAGAGTTCCTTGACCGCTGCATAGTTTTCTGGGTGAACACCAGTATTGTCAAGGATGTTGCTGCTTTCAGGAATACGAAGGAAAC
This sequence comes from Streptococcus infantis, assembly GCF_047463635.1. Taxonomy (GTDB): domain Bacteria; phylum Bacillota; class Bacilli; order Lactobacillales; family Streptococcaceae; genus Streptococcus; species Streptococcus infantis_W. The sequence goes on along the minus strand of NZ_JASHDL010000001.1, from coordinate 299,502 downwards.
CAGCAGCCTGCTCAAAGGCCTTAGCACCTAGTCGAGGAACTTTCTTGATTTGGGCTCGTGAAGTGATTTTTCCTTCTTCCTCACGGTACTTAACGATATTTTCAGAGATGGTTTTGTTTAGTCCTGCAACATGTGAAAGTAGGGCTGGACTAGCTGTATTGATATTGACACCAACTTGGTTAACAACTGTATCCACCACGAAATCAAGACTTTCAGATAGTTTTTTCTGACTAACATCGTGCTGATACTGGCCAACACCGATGGATTTAGGGTCAATTTTAACCAATTCAGCAAGGGGATCTTGCAAGCGACGAGCGATTGAGATTGCCGAACGTTTTTCAACGGTTAGTTCTGGAAACTCCTGACGGGCAAGTTCACTAGCTGAGTAGACAGACGCACCACTCTCATTGACAATGACATAGCTAACTTCTGGAAACTCTTTCAGAAGTTCTGCCACAAAGGCTTCACTCTCACGACTAGCAGTTCCATTTCCGATAGCGATAATTTCAACACCGTATTGGCCAATCAAATCTGCCAAATCACGCTTAGCTTCTTCAATCTGACGAGCTGAAGCTGGTTTGACTGGATAAATGACTTGTGTCGTCAACATTTTCCCAGTCGCATCAACGACCGCAAGCTTGGCACCTGTACGAAAAGCAGGGTCAAAACCAAGAACCACGCGCCCTTTAAGAGGTGCTACCAGAAGAAGATTACGGAGGTTTTCTGAGAAGAGTTGAATAGCTCCTTCTTCTGCCTTCTCTGTTAACTCTGTACGGATACGACGCTCGATAGTTGGCAGTACCTTCTTCTTAACAGATTGCTGAATAACTTCTTCAATATAGGCATTTTTAACCTTAAAACGAGCAGCAAAGAAGGCTTGAATACGTTCAACCGCATGCTCAAAACCAATCTTCAAGATGCCTAACTTCTCACCACGATTAAGGGCAAGAGTACGATATCCCTGCATGTTAGGAACCGTCTCTGAGAAATCGTAATAAATCTGAAAGACTTGCTTTTCATCTAGAGTTTCGTCTTTAAGTTGAGATGTAATTTTAGAATGTCTAAGAACTTCTTGATAAGTCATCGAACGCAAGTTGACATCCTCAGAGAGAGCTTCAACCAAAATATCAACTGCACCTGCTAAAGCATCTTGTGGAGTCTCGAATCCTTCACAGACAAATGCTTCTGCTTCTTTTTCTAGGTCAGAAACATTTTGTAAGATTAAGCGAGCAAGAGGGAAAAGCCCCGCCTCACGCGCAATCGTTGCCTTGGTGCGACGTTTTTCCTTATAGGGAAGATAGAGCTCTTCAACGTCTGCGAGTTTTTCAGCAGCTAAGATGGCTTCTTCTAACTCTTTGGTCAACTTACCTTGCTCTTTGATTTTTGACAAAACAGCTTCCTTACGGTCATTGAGGTTGGTAAGACTTTTATCAAGGTCGATAATAGCTTTGATAGCCACCTCATCCAAACTACCAGTCATGTCTTTCCGATAACGAGCGATAAAGGGAATGGTTGCTCCTTCTGCTGTCAAAGACAAGACCGTATCAATTTGCTTTAAGGTTACACCCAAATCTTGGGAAATTTTTTCATATTTTTTATCCATGAATCTATTATACCATAAGGAAGAAAGCTTGTTTTCCTTAATTTGTTGCTTTATTTCAACTTTATAAAGAGAAAAGCAATGTTTGTTTTAAAATCCAACTATTTCCCAGAAATAATAGTATAATAGAGGAAACAATAAGAATTGAGGTATGCCCAATGGCTGTTAAATTTACAAAAACTGATGACTTAGATAAGATGTTCGAAGAGTTCGCTAAACTTCCAGATTTGAAGCAAGTGACTTTCCCAGATGACAAAGAAAAGAAAGATAAGGCAGAAAAGAAAAAATAGATGACTATCTTTCAATCTCTACCCTCTAGTCTTTTACAAGCTGGCGCTATTTTTCTATCAATTATCATTGAAGCTTTACCCTTTGTCTTAATTGGTAGCATCATCTCTGGTGCCATTGAAGTCTATGTGACTCCTGAGAAGGTCTATAAATTTCTCCCTAAAAACCGCCTAGGGAGAATCTTTTTTGGTAGCTTCATCGGTTTTCTATTTCCCTCTTGTGAGTGTGGAATTGTTCCGATCATCAATCGTTTCTTGGAGAAGAAGGTTCCAAGCTATACAGCTGTTCCCTTTCTAGTAACAGCTCCTATCATCAATCCCATCGTACTCTTTGCGACCTATTCGGCCTTTGGTAACTCATTTAAAATGGTGTTACTACGTGCTTTGGGCTCTATTCTCGTTGCTACTATATTGGGTATTTTTCTTGGATTTTTCTGGGAAGAACCCATTCAGAAGGAAAATAGGCTGGCTTGTCATGAGCATAATTTTTCTCACTTGACTAAAAGTCAAAAATTGCTTCAAGTCTTTATCCAAGCTATTGATGAATTCTTTGATATGGGGCGTTACTTGGTCTTTGGCTGTCTTTTTGCCAGCATAGTTCAGGTCTATGTACCAACTCGGGTTCTGACATCTATCAGCGCAACACCACTACTTGCGATTGTTCTTCTGATGGTCTTATCCTTCCTACTATCTCTCTGTAGTGAAGCGGATGCCTTTATCGGATCTTCTCTTCTATCAAGTTTTGGCTTTGCTCCAGTGCTTGCCTTTCTAGTTATAGGTCCCATGCTTGATGTCAAGAACCTACTCATGATGAAGAATTATCTCAAAACTCGCTTTATTTGGCAATTCATGACAATTGTAACACTTGTTGTTCTTGTCTATTCTTATCTAGTTGGGGTGATGTTATGATTCGATTTCTTATTCTATTTAGCTATTTTATCTTAACCCTTTATCTTCACCAATCAGGTAAGCTCAATCAGTATATAAACCTCCACTACTCATATCTGGCTTATATTACTATGTTTTTATCTTTGTTACTAGCCATTGCTCAAGCCTATATTTGCTTCAAGCGTTTGAAAGAACATAGTCACTTACATAGTTTTTCAGCCAAGCTTGCTAGTTTTGTCCTCTTAAGTTTACCCTTGTTAGTTGGATTTACATTTCCAACTGTCGCTCTAGATTCGCAAACAGTATCGGCCAAAGGATATTATTTCCCTTTGTCGGAAGGAACTGATAAGGCAATCCAAGCAAGTGAAGGTACTAGCAGTCAGTATCTTAAACCAGATACGAGTAGGTTTTATTCACATACAGCTTATATAGACACTGTTCGTAAGAGTGCTGATAAATACTTAGCCCAATCAAGCATTGTCATCACCGATGAGAATTACTTGGAAATTATGGAAGTTATCTACGATTTTCCAAATGAATTTGAAGGTAAGGAGATCGAGTTTACTGGCTTTGTCTACAATGATCCCAATTACTCTAATAGTCAATTTGTCTTTCGTTTTGGTATCATGCACTGTATCGCTGATTCAGGAGTTTTTGGACTTTTGACTACAGGAAACACTAATCAGTATGAAAATAACACTTGGGTGAGAGTCAAAGGTAAGATTAGCAATCGCTATCACAAGGAACTCAACCAAGTCCTCCCAACCCTTGAAGTTCAATCCTTTGTAAAAGTCGATAAACCAGAGAATCCTTATGTTTATAAAGAATTTTAAAAAGTAGCCTGAGTGGGCTACTTTTTGTTATTATCTGACAATATCTTTATACATATCTGGTCTTCTGTCTCTAAACAAGCCCCAGTTTAGGCGTTCATTTGCTCCTTTGTTGAGGTCATAAGTTGTTAAGAGGATGGCTTCGCCTTGTCGTTCTGCTTGGGTCAAGATAGCTCCTGTTTCGTCGGTCATAAAGGATGAACCGTAGAAGTTAAGGATAGAACTTTGCCCTCCATTTTCCTCGCAAGGTTGAACTTCTTCTACGCCATAACGATTAGCCGCAATAACTGGGACGATATTTGCTGCAGCGTGTCCCTGCATGGTGCGTTGCCAATGACCACAACTATCTGTATCCAAAATAGGCTCCGAACCGATTGCTGTTGGGTAAAAGAGTAATTCTGCGCCATTTAAGGCAAGACAACGGGCAGTTTCAGGGAACCACTGGTCCCAGCAGATCCCAATACCAATCTTGGCATAGCGAGTATCCCAAACTTTAAAACCAGTATTTCCAGGAGTAAAGAAGAATTTTTCTTGATAATAATGGTCATCTGGTATATGCGTCTTCCGATAAACGCCTAGTACTTCTCCATCTGCATCAATGATAGCAATAGAATTGTACAAAACATTACCATCCTTTTCGTAGAAACTGATTGGTAAAACGACTTTTAGCTCCTTAGCAATCACCTTAAAATGCTGAATAGCAGTATTTTCTGTCACCGACTGGGCATACTGGTAGTAGTCATACTGACGTTCCTGACAGAAATAGGGACGTTCAAACAACTCAGGCAAGAGAATAATTTGCGCCCCTTGCTCAGTAGCTTGACGTACTAAACGTTCGGCTGTTTGGATATTCGTATCCACATCCTTAGCGCATTGCATTTGAATAGCTGCAACCGTTACATTTCTCATCTTTTTCTCCTATTCTGGAATTTGTTGGGTAATACAGTGGATATTTCCACCACCTAAAAGAATATCTCTTGCAGGGATTCCGACGACTTCACGGTCTGGGAAACACTTACTCAGGATATCCAAGGCCACTTGGTCGTTTTCGTCCTGAAATTGTGGCACCAAGACAGACTTATTGGCAATATAGAAGTTCACATAGGATGCTGCTAAACGCTCACCAGCATAGCGCTCCTCTTCGCCTTCTTCATATGAATAGCCTGGCAAATCTTCTTCCGTCACTACTTGATGGATAGCTGGAATCGGAAGTTTATGAATGGTAAAGGAACGGCCTTTTGCATCAGTTTCCTTCTCTAAGAGAGCTAAATCAGCTGCAGACATGGCATACTGGGGATCGTCTTGGTCGTCCGTCCAAGCTAAAACAATCTCCGCTGGACCAACAAAGGCTGCCACATTGTCAACGTGTTCATTGGTTTCATCTTGATAAATACCATAAGGAAGCCAGATGACTTTTTCAGCTCCAAGGCTCTCTAGTAAGGTCTTTTCAATCTCCTCTTTAGTCATGTGAGGATTGCGACCAGGACTAAGAAGGCAACTTTCAGTCACAAGAATGGTTCCTTGGCCGTCACTGTGTATAGCACCACCTTCCAGTACAAAAGGTTTGGCATCGTAAACAGGTATCTCTAAAACTTCTGCAAAGCGACTGGCCACTTGGTCATCTGCTTCATAGTCTTGATAAAGACCGTCATATGAGCCACCCCAAGCATTGAAAGACCAATCTACCGCCAAGTTTTCCCTTTTATCATTAAGGAGAATGGTCGGACCTGTATCACGAGCCCAGGCATCATTTGTTGGGATATCTAGATAAACGACCTGGTCTCCAAGATAGGATTGGGCTTCAGATAGATAGTCCTGCTCCACCAAAAGATAAACTGTTTCTCCCTGAGTAATGGTTTTGATAATCTGACTAAAAGCTTTTTTAGATGCCTTACCTTGAAAAGGCCAAGACCCTGGTCGAGTAGGCCATATCATGAGAGTCCCATGGTGGGGTTCATACTCTGCTGGCATACGATAGCCTAATTTTTTTGGACTATCCATCATGATAATCTCTCCTTAAAGTCTTGGTAGCCGAAGGATTTGACTAGACTGCACTCACCCTCTTTATCCATCACATACAAACTTGGAAGTCCAATCCCGTTAAAGGTATTATTCTTAACAAAGGAGTAGATTGCCATATCCTCGAAGTACAATCTATCTCCAATCTCAACTGGATTTTCAAAACTATAGTCGCCAATAATATCACCTGTTAGGCAGGTATTGGAAGATAATCTATAAGTATAGGCTTTTTCTTTCGCTTCAAAGCCATCTCTCAATGGGGGACGATAGGGCATCTCAAGGACATCTGGCATATGACAACTTGCTGAAGCATCTAAGACTAAAGTCTCAATCCCATTTTCAACGATGTCTAAGACTTCAGTAGCTAAATAACCAGCATTGAGTGCAATCGCTTCTCCTGGTTCGATATAGACGTCAAGGTTATAGGTTTCACGAATACGTTTAATCTCAGAAATCAGCAAGTCCACATCATAGTCGGCTCTCGTAATGTGGTGTCCACCTCCCATATTGAGCCATTTGACCTCATGCAAATAGGCTCCAAACTGCTCTTCTACTGCTTTCAAAGTCGTTTGTAAATCATCTGCCCCTTGCTCACAAAGAGTATGAAAATGAAGGCCGTCCACCAAGTCCAGCAAATCACTCGGTATCTTGTCTGATGTCACTCCAAAACGGGATCCAGGAGCACAAGGGTCATAGAGCGCGTGATCTCCTTGTGTTGAACATTGAGGATTGATGCGTAGACCTACACTAATACCAGCTTCACGACAAGGTTGACCATATTTTCGTAATTGTCTCTCAGAGTTAAAAACAATATGATCAGATATTTGAAGCAACTCTTCCATGTCAGCTTCCTTGAAAGCAGGCGCAAAGACATGGACTTCTCCCGGGAACTCTTCTCTAGCTAGCTTAGCTTCATAGAGACCACTAGCTGTCGTACCAGACAGATACTGACTAATCAAAGGATAGGTTTTATAGAGGGAATAGGCCTTTTGAGCTAGCAACACCTTACAGCCTGCCTTTTCTTGAACCTCTTGTAGAATGCGGCAATTCTCCTCTAATTTTCCTAAGTCAATGATATAAGAAGGTGTTGGTACTTGTTCTAACTTCATTAGTCCACCATTTGTGGATTTTCAACCACAACCCATGGCAAACCGTATTTATTCAAGGCTTCCATGAATGGATCTGGATCCAACTCTTCAAGGTTATGAACTCCTGGTTGTTTCCAAGTACCATCCATCACTAATTTTGTTCCAATCATGGCAGGAACACCTGTTGTGTAAGAAATTGCCTGTGAACCAACTTCTGCGTAGCATTCCTGGTGGTCGCAAACATTGTAGATGTAGATAGTCTTCTCAACGCCATCTTTGACACCTGTAAAGATACAGCCGATATTGGTTTTACCAACAGTGCGTGGGCCAAGGCTTGCAGGATCTGGAAGCAAGGCTTTCAAGAATTGAATTGGAACGATTTCTTGTCCATTGAAGTTAATAGTATCTGTACGGAGGAGTCCAACATTTTCAAGACATTTCATGTGCGTCAAGTAAGATTGACCAAAGGTCATAAAGAAGCGAATGCGTTTAACTCCTGGAATATTCTTTGCTAATGATTCAATTTCTTCATGGTGAAGGAGATACATGTCTTTTTGCCCAACTTGAGGGAAATCATACTCACGTTTGATAGACATAGCTTCGACTTCTACCCATTTTCCATCTTCCCAGTAAGAACCTGGTGCAGAAACCTCACGTAGATTGATTTCTGGGTTAAAGTTTGTCGCAAATGGATAACCATGGTCACCACCATTACAGTCCAAAATGTCGATATAATGGATTTCATCAAAATAATGTTTGAGTGCATATGCTGAAAAGACGCTGGTCACACCTGGGTCGAAACCAGATCCAAGCAGAGCGGTTAATCCAGCTTCCTTGAATTTTTCTTGGTAAGCCCACTGCCATGAGTAGTCAAAGTAGGCAGTAAAACCAAGTTCCTTACAACGTTTCTCATAGATGGCACGCCACTCAGGATCTTCTGTATCCTCTGCCTCGTAGTTAGCTGTGTCAATATAGTGCACACCTGTTGCCAAACAAGCATCCATAATAGTCAAATCTTGGTATGGTAGAGCTACGTTCAAAACAGCTTCTGGTTTGTAGCTTTCAATCAAGGCAATCACTTCTTCTACCTTGTCAGCATCAAGAGCAGCTGTCTCAATCTTAGTATTTGTTTTACCTTCTAATTTAGCCTTCAAGTCATCACATTTTGACTTGGTACGGCTTGCAATCATAATCTCTTTAAAAGTTTCGCTGTCTTGACAAATCTTTGAAATAGCAACCTGGGCAACGCCCCCACATCCGATAACTAATAAACGACTCATTTTCTTCCTTCCTCTTCTTCTAAAATGTCTTCAACGTATTTTGGCAACATAAAGGCCCCCACATGTAGGTTTGCAGTGTAGTATTCTGTGAAAAGCTTGCGTTTTTTCCAGCCTTCCTTGTCAAAATCTTTGACAGGGTGATATTTTTTCGATGCAAATCCAAATAACCAATAGCCAGCAGGACTGGTAGGGATATGAGCCTGATAAACTCGGCTGATTGGAAAGGCTTGATTGACCTTGCGGTGCATGCTGCGGCATGCAGACTCATCCTCGTCAAAGAAGGGACTACCATGCTGATAAATCATAATTCCGTCCTCTTTCAAGGCTCTGTAACTATTACCGTAAAATTCCTTGGTAAAGAGCCCTTCCGTATGGCCAAAGGGATCTGTCGCATCGTTAATGATAATATCGTAATCATTTTCACAGTTTCTCAAAAATCTCAATCCATTTTGATAGTAAATGGTGACACGAGGGTCATCAAGTCCTGCTGCAAAGTCTGGGAAATACTCACGACAGACCTCAACCAACATCTCATCAGGTTCCACGATATCGATTTGTTCCAATTCTGGATAGAGTGTCAAAACTTGGGCAACACCACCATCACCACCCCCAATTACCAAAACTTTCTTTGGATTGGGATGGACAGCCATAGGCACATGGACCGTCATTTCATTGTAGACAAAGTCATCTGCATCTGAAAACAAGACATGCCCATTTAAAATCAATATCTTCCCAAAAGCAGGCGTGTCTAAAACTTCGATATCCTGCCATTCACTTTTACCAGCGTAGAGTTGCTTGGCTGTTCTCAGGGATAATTTCACATCTGGAGTATGAACTTCAGAAAACCATAAATCCATCTAGTTCTCCTTTCTTTCAATGACGTTGATGTGATTGACCTCTGGATCTTCCGTTCCTTGGAGGGAACAACCACGTTCTTTGGCGAATTTTATATAATCAACAATCTCTCGTGTAATCCGTTCACCTGGCGCCAGGATTGGAATTCCTGGAGGATAGCACATGACAAATTCGCCACAGACTTGACCAATGGACTCGTCCAGGGTTAAACTTCTTCTCTCTGAGTAGAAGGCTTCCTGAGGAGAAAGCACTAACTCAGGTTGGATATATTCTCCAGCAATCAAGTCCTTCCCATCTCGTGAGTAGAGTCTCTTGATGTCAGCCAAAGCACCAACCAAGCGTTCAATGTCTTGAATGCGGTCACCAATCGAAATGTAGGCCAAGATATTGCCAATATCACCAAACTCAATCTGAATGTCATATTCATCCCGTAAGAGGTCATAAACTTCAATACCTGTTAAACCAATGCCCTGAGTGTAAACTGACAGCTTAGTAACGTCAAAATCACAGACCGACACGCCATCTACTAACTCTTTTGAGTAGGCGTAGTAGCCACCGATGGCATTGATTTCACGACGAGCATACTCAGATAGCTCAATGACCTTCTCAAATGACTCTTTACCACGAAGGGCCAGATTGCGGCGTGAAACATCCAAACTAGACATTAACAAATAGGATGCTGATGTTGATTGGGTTAGGTTAATGATTTGACGCACGTACTCGGGATTCATCTGATCCCCAACTAAAAGAAGTGAACTTTGTGTCAAGCTACCACCAGATTTATGCATAGACACTGCTGACATATCTGCTCCTGCATCCATAGCAGATAGAGGAAGTTTATCTGTAAAGTGGAGATGAGCTCCGTGTGCCTCGTCTACTAAGACTTTCATTCCTGCAGCATGGGCCATCTCTGTTAACCCCTTAAGATCTGAACAAATACCATAGTAGGTTGGATTGTTAATTAGGATAGCCTTGGCATCTGGATGGTCCTTAATAGCTTGCGCCACACGATCATTTTCAAGCCCCAAAGCAATACCGATTTTAGGATCCACACTCATCTCGATATAGATGGGGATAGCACCACACAAAACAAGGGCGTTGATAGCTGATTTATGTACGTTACGCGGAAGAATAATCTTATCTCCAGCTTTACAAGTGGAGAGAATCATGGTTTGAACAGATGAAGTTGTCCCCCCAATCATTAGGAAGGCATGAGCAGCTCCAAAAGCTTCCGCTGCTAGTTCCTCTGCTTCTCTGATAATCGAAATGGGATGCCCTAGATTATCCAAAGGCTTCATAGAATTGACATCAATTCCTACACATTTCTCACCCAGAAGTTCAACCAACTCTGGATTCCCACGGCCACGTTTGTGACCAGGTACATCAAAAGGTACAATTCTTTTCTTTCGTAACTTGACCAGTCCCTCATAAATAGGAGCTTGGTTTTGATTTAACATTATAGAGACATACTCCTTTACCATAGTTTTACACCTTAACAATGCAAGGTGCTAAAGGATACTTATGAAAAAAGAGCAGGTTGGCACCTGCTCTACAATCTACTGACGTGTTTATGTTTGTTTCTTTTGAGTATGTCTGTTCCTGATGTTTCCTAACTCTCTAGTAGCAAATATTACGTACTTTATTGATCGTTTCACAAGATGACGTGTGCTTTCACCACACTAACAAATCTATACGAATTAGGACAAGTGCCCTAACATCAACTTATAAAAGTAGGCTTTTAACCCTATCAATAATGTGGCTTTCCAACCACGCTTCGGCATTCAACCCTGCCTGTCCGTAGGCATTTTTTACTCGGGTTTATATTTGCTAGAAAACATCATCTCATTTTCTAAGCTTCATTACTATATCATGTTTTCACTATCTTGTAAAGTATTTTTAGAACCTTTTTTAAACAATTTAACATTTTGTTCGTGAAATTGCTTTAGTTTCAAAATAGAAATCGTTTTAAAATAAGTTCAAAAAGATTAAAAAGGAACTAAAATACTCAGTTCCTCAAGTAGTTATAAGTACAGTCAACTATTCAAAATCCTATCTACTCATCTCGTGCTACTTGAATAGCTAGCTCAAAATCAGTCATCAAATAATTTTCATCTAGTCGGATAAGACTATAATATTCATTCCAAAATAGAGAGTCACTGTTACTTGACCACTGTAATCCATACCACAATTGAGTGACATCACTTGTATGTGATGGGGGGATTGACCATAGATGCTTTTTAAAAGTTTCTTGAACAAGTGGAACATCCAGTCGACTAGTCAAGTCGAGTTCATCCAATTTCAAAATTATAGAATGTTCTTTAGCTGCTTCAATGCTATCCTTGTTAAATCGAACCTGAATAACCTTAGAATCTTCTAGAACCACGTCCTTATCTTCTGCCCCGTAAAAGGAAATACTCCCAAGAACTATGCCATCTTTTGCAAAGAGATAGGGAGCGTAGGGAACAGCATTGCTATCAAGTCTGAAGCCTTTTTCGATAGTGACTGACTTATCTCCTGAATACTTTTGGAAATTGCCTTCTGTCAGGAGGTCTTCGGAGTCGCTACCACCATCACCTTGTCTTACATAGATATCAAATCCAGCTTCCATCAGATCACTTGCTTTTGTTTCTGCTAACGTGATTTTACTTTCATTAATTTGCAAAATCGGTGCTTGAGGCGGGAGTCCAATCGTGAGATTAAACATGACTCCTACTAGAAAAACCATAAAGGTTATAAGGAGGGCGAGCATAGACTTCCCTGTTCGTTTTCGAGCATTAAAAAGGGCCATTAGAGCTGGTAGGAGGATCATTTTGGCTAAAATAGAATTCCCAACACCACCTCTATTTAAGGTCTGAAAAGCAAACATCCCCGCGATTGCAATCAGGGACAGGTAGACCAAAATCTCACCTAGACCCAGCTTTTCAGTTCGAGTTTGTTGGTTTACAGGCGTTTCGTACAATGACTGCCCATTCTCTTTCCTCTTTTTTAGAAAAAGATAAAACCCCAGACCGAGTAGCAGATTAAAGATTGCAAAAACTATTAAAGTACCTATTATCGCCGTTCTAGCCATGGCTCTCTACTCCTTTATGTTCTCTCTCAAATCTTATCTTTCTCTTTAATGTCCAATTCCCAACTAATAAAACTAGCAAGAAGAAGGGGCCGCCTTCTATCAGTACAATCGGTAAAGCCAGTATAGCAATCATCAAAAAACTAGCTTTCTTTTGACGCCAACTACCGCCCCATTCTCCGTTTATCAGCTGACCCAAATAGTCGATGTAGTCAGTATACATCATAAACAAAGGATTTTGGAAATCACTGAGCCTTAGGTAAATGAATAAAGCAGAATTTAGCAAAACATAAAGAATTCCAAGGACTAGAATAATCTTTTGACTAGTTCGAGTAGCCTCGAGAAGGATTTTTTCTTTGTTCTCTGGCTTTATTTCCTTGATACTTGGATTCTTACAAGAGAGTTTTTCAAATTTATAGACCAGAAATCGGTAGAGATAATACTTTTTTATATCACGCTTCATAAAAACCTCAATCTAGGAAGAACACTCAATTATAAATCATGGTCTAAACCTCTAATTTCAAGGAATTTCCTTCCAAATAGATGGCTTTTGACTCAGTGATTTTGATTTTTTGATCTTCTGAAAAGCCAATGGTTTCACCGTCCTTTAAGGTGACATCACTGCCCAAAATATACTGAAGAATGGACAAGAGAAAAAAATATAAGTCATCGCTATTCATAGGGGAGTCGATAATTTCAATCTCAGTTTTTCCAAACTCTTTCAAACCATAAGTGTAAATGCTGGTCTTATCTTTCTGATTGATAATCCCCATATAGATCCAGAGTTGAAGGGGAAGCATTTCTTCTTTCAAAAGGTCAGCCAGGTCTAGATAAAGATCTTTGGGCAAAAGCAAGGTGGTAGAACCCTGATAAATACCAATAGCTGATTGACTAGTTTTTAGGATAGAGGCATTGACTTTAGTTAATAAGGAATAAGTTTCTACTGGCGAAAGATTGTCAGACAGGATAGAAACAATAGCGTGTTTTGTGTGCTCCTGTGTTTCCTTCTCAACATCCTGCCAGAGGTAAGAATAAGCATACAATTCTTCAAATTCTTGACTTGGGATAGGAAGATCCATCAATGCCAAAGCAACGAAAGCACCATCAATCACAAAGGTTGCACTAGAATCATCACCAGAAACTTCAGAAATTTCAAGCCCCCAGTGAGATTTCAATTCCTGAAAAACCTGGTCTAAAGAATAAGCCTGCTTGCCTTTGAAGAGGGGCATGGACAAGGTAAGGCTCTTTTTCTTCTCTGACTTTTCTTTCTTACTAGCAAATAGATTTTTCAAAAATTTCATAGGACTTCTCCTTTTCTCATATCAGTTGGAAAGTAAAGCTATCTTACTCAAAGTAAGTCGCCATACCAAGTTTCTTCATCCTCAAAACCGTAAAATTTCTGGTCAAGCAACCAATTTCCATCCACCAATCTAAGAACAAACTGATGCTTCATTTCTAAAGCTTCTTGATAATGGGTGATAATTCTTGCTTCTTCAGCTTTTGTCATGATAAAATCTACAGAAAAATCATTCGTTTGAACATAGTTATACTCACTTGGGGAAGCATAAGAATTTCGAGGTCCTCTTTCCAAGTATTTTTGAGTCACTCGTCCAGTTAGAAGTTGCATTTGTCTCTGAAAATAGTCATCCAGAAGTTCATTCCACTTGGGATGAACTTGATTTGCTGGGATGCCAAGGCCTTCTTTTTCCTTATCCAGTGCTCTGTTACGCTCAAAAATTTCCTCTTCTAACAAGGTTAAACTTTTGAGTAAATCAAGCAATGGTGTGATGATTATTTCTGCCAGAGTTTGATATCTTTCAGGGGTATTTTTATAGTTCACTCTCATAATTACTCTCTTAACTCTCCTGGATTAATTGCTTTAATTCTAAGTCTGAAAGTTTTCCTTCCATGTAAAGTTTCCTAAGTAAATCCTTATATACGGTAATTTCATAATAGTCAGTCACAAACTCATGAAATCTCTCAAAGCTATCAAAGAGGTAAGATAGCAACCATTCTCCGCCATCCTGGTCTTGGTAAGTCTGTTGATGCGCTTGACCGTCATACCAGATAAGGAAGGTTGTTTCATCTTTTTGGTCTTCTGAATAAAGTGAGACATACTTTTCATCCAGTCCTTTATAAAAACTATCGATGATATCTTGATTCCACTCGTCAGCAGCAAACTGGCTTAAACTACTTTCATGATCAAAGCCTTTTATAAGGATCATTTTATCAGTCAAAATCACATCTAAAGAATCACCAGAGCCATTATCAATAAGGTAGCGGAGTCCATAGTCTTCCTCAGTCTTAATCACGAGTCTGAGCCAATCCTCACTCGGATCTGTCAGATACTCATCAATAACCAGCAAGGCATCTAAACGAGTCTTTATCTTGTCCCAATCAATCTTTCTCATCTCTAAAAACCTCCGTCTTATCCTTGCGATTTATCAAGATCACAAGCCCTATAGCGAGCTGTTAGATAGCCTGAAAGGCTAATCTGAGGGATATTCCACTCATTAGGCAAATAAATCGAACAATCTACCTGATCACCTAGAGGGGAACTTGCTGAAAAGACATATCTTCTCAAATCCTCATTATTAGAATTTCTTTCAACTTGACCCAATCTGCTAGCATTGAACCAGTCTTTAAACAGTAGCCAGATTTGCTCGGCATCTTCGTTTAATAAGGAGACTTTCAAGTTGTAGCTGATTCCGACTCTACATCTTTTTTTGAATCCTGACTCATCAGCCCTACAAACTTTTATCGATCCCTTATCATACTGCCAGTTATCACTATCTAATAGGGGAAATTGAGCAGATAGATTGTCTTTAAATCCCTGCATATTATCTAATAAATCTTTGGAAGCAGCTTCGAATACTTCTAGTCCTTCCATAGGCTTCACTTTAATTTTCATAGCGAATCACATTTCGATTTAATCTGCATCGACCCAGATCTGGTATTTTTGACAATGTAGACATCTAAACAAATAACCACAGATAGGCCCGTCTTTGACCAAGTAGTCTTCTACCTCTTGATATTCTTCACGCGCTTCATAGTCTGCCAAGACTTGCTCAGCGATTCCCATGTCCTTCAATTCTCGAGTTCCAACTGTACCCAAGTAAGCACAGTAATCTTGACAACAAGAAAGCCAATATTCTCCCTGCCAACTAGAGTATCCTGGGGTCTGACAAAAAAGCAGCTGATTCTTTTCTGAATCCAATTCACCCTGCCACTCGGCATCTTGGATAAATTCCGCATCGAATTTTTTGGCCGCTTGACCGTTTGCAATACAAAATGGGCAAAGGTATTCTATGTTGTCAATACAGTAAGGAATCAAGTCATAATAAATATTGCTTTCTTTCCCACAAGATGGACAAAGCTTAGCTTCTCCTTCAACAAATGAACCTGTAGCTAAGGGATCTGGATGATAGAGAAAATGAGGTAAGTCTTTTAACAAGTCCTGTCTTTGCTTCTTCTCTTCTTTTCTTAGGGGACGAGGAAGGGCAAAACGATCGCCATGACTCTGACTCATTTCTTGTAAACGGCTCAGTTTCTTTAATTGTTTTCGGTCTGGTTTATCTAAGATTTCGGTAAATAAGCTATAGGCACTAGTGTAGAGACCCAATTGTTCATAGAGGTTAACTAAGACTTTCTTCGCTTCTAAATCATCAGATTTAGCTAATTCATCAGCCAAATCATAGAGAGCCGCGACACTTGAAGGCTTTCCATCTTTAGCATGGTATTCCCTTGTCAGGGTGATATATTCTTGTAAATATGGATTCATCTGACTACCTTTTCTTACATGGATAAATTCTGATTAACAAATGGTGACGAGGACATTTCCATTGAGCTCCAGAATCTTTTTGTAAAACTCTTTCATATTTACAAAGCAGGTTAAAATGTCATCCTTGATTTCTTCCTCTTCCTCAAGATAATCCCAAATATTAGGATACAAGTCGGCTTTCTTACAGGCTTCCATGCTAAAGTCAGTCATAGCTCTGTCCATGTCAAAACTTTCTAAAGCTTCTACAATCTCAGCTATCCTGTTTTTTTCAGTATAGGCGATATATTCAGATACATCCTCTAAAGGAGTCACCCCTAAAACAGCTTCTCTCAAGGGATTGTCGTCCAAAAATTCTGAACTACTAAATCCTGTCAAGACAAAGACCAAGGCATCCCACATTTTGTCAATATCTATTAAGATATCATGACTATCAGCGGAATCTTCAGCAAAATCTAACAAGTCATCTTCTTGATTGGAAAGACCTTTTATTTGTTCTAATTCATCGTCTGGTAAATATTGATAATTGGCAATCATTCCCATGATTTTACTCCTTTGAATCAGATAGTATCATACGGATATTTCTAGCTCTATTTTCCTAGAAAATGCTATAATGGAGCTAAGAAATTGTTTTATTGTATGTTAAATAGGGGGAAGTAGTCATGTTCACTACTATTGTTTTAGGATTTTATGCTCTTTTCTTTCTATCCTTATCCTTTACCATTTATCTTTATATTAGACTTGTAGTTGCTGTAAAAAAAGGCAAAGACATTCCCAAATGGATTTATAAACTCGGCCATGCTGTTCAAGGAAGAATTCACGTTGACTATGAAGAAATCACTGATGCCAATGCCCTTAAAGAGATTCATTGGTTCTTGCTGATCTATTTAATCGTAAATCTACTCCTATTAGCTAGCTTCTACTATCATGGTAATAGCTTTCCTCAAGCCATTTATGAATGTTTGAAAAAACAATTTTTTATTGTACTTGTTAGTATGGTTTTAAAAAGTCTTGGAAAATTTGTTGTACTAGCTATAAGAAAAAACTTTCATAACAGTCATGCCTATGCATCAACCAACTCTTTTGTCGGGACAGCTTTTTTAACGAGTTATGTTTTTATGTTTTGCATGATGATGAGTGGCCTTCCAGCGCAACCTGTTCCAGTAACCATTCAAGATACCACTGTCATTATCGGGGAGACCAAGGCTTCCGAGCTTTTAGATCATGGGTTCACCTTCGCAGATAAAGATGCAGATAGTCCTATTACCAATCCAAAAAACGACCACTTCTACTACGTTCTCGAAGTCATGCGGGATAATCAGTCCTATGGCTTTATGAGCCTTACTCCTACAGAAAAAGATACTGATCAGCTCAAAAACTGCGTCGTCACCTACTACAGAACGCCCAAGGATACTCGTCAGTTGCAGGAAATTTCTATCAATCATGTCAGTTTAGCAAATCTCAAGCTCCAAGACTTTCAAACACGACAATTAATCGATATCTTTGAAGTCAATCCTGCTGATTATAATGTCTCTGATAAGGATACCAACTTCATTCTGACTATTCAAACAGCAGATTACGACCTCTGGAAAAGATACCGGATTGAAGCTAAGTTTAATAGAGATGGTTCCCTAGATAGCTATGGTGTCAGAGCCCAACACAGCATGTGGGAATAAAATACTATCATTTCAATACGAACAAGTATAAGATTTAGTAATTAATTAAAAACTACTTAATCTTATGTTTGTTCATTTTTTCTTGGAAAATATCTGTAAGAATTTGGCGCAATTCTTGAGCTTCCTTTTCAGGAAGTTGGCCTTCTTGTTCAGCTACAGCGTACAACTCTGGATACTCGAGCGAGATTCTCTTAACAGTACGTGTAATGGCATGTTTTCTAACAAAAAATGGAATCCGTTTAATCATATCTTGAGGAATCAAACCGATAATCTTATCGGCAGTTTCCTTATCATTCAGCTTAGAGAAAGTTAGTCCCTTTTTAATCATTTCTTGTTCTTTTTCTGTAAAATCTTTAATATCCATTGTGTCTCCTTATAACTATTTTATTTACTACTATTATACTATTTTTTTAATTGATCGAATGAAAAGTCTCTATAAATCACTTCTTTGCCAAGAACGGAATCTGTTGTAACAGGTAGTTTTTGCAGCAAATCTTGGATATCAATATCGTTGGGAAGAGGATTCAATTCTCCCAGACTATTTTCCTGAAGATGTGCTGCAAAGATAAACTCTCCCTTTTACCAATCCATAGCACAATCATTGATAACATCTACTGGAGACAGGTCCAGCAGTTCTTGCTCTTGCGCTCTAAAAGTTTCGTAGATCAATTCAAAAATAGCTTCCTTATCAATTTTTACAACTCTTAATGTATGTTCATCCATGCTTGCTGTCCTCTAATCATATCAATTTAGCTATCATTCGATTGGTAACTTCTTATCCCACTCTTTAGGCAAATCATCCCAAAAATACTACTTTTAGAGTTGAACCCACTTATCATTATCCATAATAAATGGTTTAGCTAGACCTTCACCTGTATAGTTTTCATATTTTGTATCTAGATATTTGTAGCAATCTTCCTTGGTCGCAAATTTAATGGCTTGATAAGGTTCCTCAAAGGTCAACTTTTCAACAAAGAGGCAGCCATCCTCGCTTGGCACAAGTATACCGACATGGCCGATAAAGAGGGATTGCCCATCCAAGTCATCATGGACGACTACAGACAACATTCTTGCATTTTCATTAAACTTGAATTGAGAAAGGAAGTTTTCCATCTTAGCAGCATGAACCTTGACATCAGTTGTTGCTTGGGTCTTGACTCTTGAGAATAGAATATCAAAGGCATCCTTGTCTTCTGCACCAAAGATTTTTCCCTTATCAATAGCATCATTATCGACAAACAAAAGGGAATCATCTTTCTCTAACTTAGGAATTTCGATGGAATTTTTCAATAAACAATAACTGTTGATACGACAGTTGGTACCTACAAAATCACCTTTTTTCGGTGTCCAAAGATTACTAATCTTTTCTACGTCATACTCGTTTTTGGTAAATGTAGAAAAATCTCCAGTTAAACCAACTGAACCGACAGTATTGTTATAATCATTTACAAGGTTGAAAAATGCATCCACACTGTCCTTATCCAAATGCGCAGCCAAAGCTTTTCGAACTTCTTCTGCACTTGGTTTACTGTTCATATTGGTGTAAGACGCTTTCCAGGAAACTTGACCAGACTGTGTTTGAGTTACTGAGTTTTCCGTAGTAGCATCGCTTGCCTTTTGTGGTTGACTGCAAGCTACTAAGGTCAAAAGAAACGTTGAGCAAAGGACAATTTTTATCAGTCGATTGTTTTTTTTCATCAATTTATCTTTCTAAATATGTTTGGAGTTGCAAGCACTTTTGGCGAGCAACTATTTTAGCAGCTCTTAGATAAAGTTAAGGTCATACAGGATCTTGCATCAATCTATTTTCACTCATTTCTATGGTCTTACACATAGGTCTTTTTTGTGTGTTCTAATACTGTACATTAGTTAACATTTCATCTCGCAGGATCTTAGAGTAAACTGCCGAATTTTCAGTGATCTTGCGACAGTGGTCATATCCTTGCCAAATGTGAAATGTGGCATGAGGATACTTTTTTGGAAGAACTTTTTTAGCAGCTATCAAGTCGAATTCTTTTGAACCATAAAAGAAAACACAGTTTTTTTGTTCCTCTAGCGTAAGATTAGGCAAAGCTACGAAGGCACAATCATGGGAAATATGTCTGATACTTTCTTCAGCCATAGCAATGAAAGAATCCGCCATCATCTCTCCTTTTTCTCCATAAAGTGAAACCATCTTATGAACAGCTATATTTCTATTTCGCAAGGCTTTTCTATGCTTTATTAACAATAAATACCTAGTAAAGACATCAAGCAAGGGCGCATTGGTCCATAAACTAACCCCTTCAAAAACAAGTTTCCCAAACCTGATATCCTTGTAATTCAATAATTTCAGTAACACAACTCCACCCAAGGATGCACCAAAGGCTAAACTCAGGTCTTTTATCTGATGTTCTTTTAGATAATCATAGATCATCTGGCTTTCCTTAAGAGCTGACTCGTAAGTATCCGAAGCTGATTGCCCATGCGCAGACAAATCCGGAATGATATATCTAAACTCTTGCCCCATCTGGTCTGCAATAAGGGACTTCATCCCTTGAGCAGATGATAACATAGGGTGGATTAACAATATCGTCTCTTTCTGATTAGAATTAAGATCAAGAATGTTCATTTTCCAACACCAGATTTCTTTCCTTTTTAGCCCTTATCCTTAAAGAACTTATCTCATCCATTTATGATTTATCCAGATAAATGCGACAATTATAATAACTTCACTTGAACCCCTTGCTTGTCGAACGTTTCTTTGACATGTTCAAAATTATTGCTTATGATAGTCGCTTGCTTCAGATTTGGAAACTGTTGCAGTTCTTTAAGACTCACTTCATTTAGATCGAAACCATCATCTTCTCCATCCCACTGAGGAATCAAATTCAGATAAATTTCATTTCCGCCATCCATATAGATTTCTTGAACTTGTTCGGCATATTTCTTAGGTATAGGAAGATTCATCATATATTCAAGGGCCGGCTGAATAATCTCCATACTTTCTGTGTCGATTTCCTCTTCACTAAATTCTTCCGCAAAATCATAGATGTCAAAGTAGGGTTTCAGTACAAGTAAATCATACATCAAAACTTGGATAATAGTTAGTTTAAAATTTATATTGTCAAAGTGTAGCAGTTCTTCGTCAGTTTCTTTTAACTTGTAGCTTTCCCGTTCATGTTTGACCTCTGGAAAGTAGGAAATAGAAAGTGTGTCAGTGATGGTCTCTGCAATTCCATTAAAATTAGTTCCGTAAGGAGTCCATAAAATCAAGTTAAAATCCCCTACTCTCTGTCTATCAGAAATAAAATAAGGGCTTTTTCCATTACAAGTTATCAGGGTCTTGCAAGGATTGAGAGGTAATTCTTCCTCGTCCCACATGGGTTTGACCTTCTCTCCAAAATATAAATATAGCGAAGTTATTAAATACTCCTCATCAATATAGACCTCACAACTCTTTAAGTGTTGTTTAACTTCAAAGGAATGCACAAATACGAAACCAAGTTCATCATAAATGTATTTGATAAACTGCCCTTCTTTTTTGAAAAATCGGTCAGGTTTTCCAAAAACAGTTTCAATATCCTTTAATGATAAAGGGAAATTCAAGCTTGTTTCTAGAACATCGATAGAATTTCCGTGTAAATTCATAGAAAGGACCTTAGCTTTTTTCTTTCTAAAAAAATCAAACATATTACTACCTTTTCTTAAGTTTCTTCAAGATACATTTTGACTGCTAGGTATTCCTGCTCTTTAGCATAGGCAAATACTTCTGAATTTCTAATGTAGTCAAAAATATTTTCCTCTAAATCTTCATCCCAGGTTGATTCACTAAAGATTTGATTGTCTTGACTAGCTTCATAGAAAATATCAAGGTGAACTTGATAAAACTCTTCATCTTCATTTGGAGCTTGCCTTACCAACGATAGTTGAAACAAGGGATTATCAGATATACTTGTAAACGTCCCTGATTCAAATAAAATCATCTCATCATCAATAGGCTCACGACACAAGTCTTCAAAGATAGCTACCATATCCTCTAAGGACATCTTATCGGTGATTCTTTCTCTTAAAAATTCAAGTGATTGCTTCATGCTTCTCCTCTTTCTAATTGGAGTTTCGTTCTTAGAAAAATCCTTTCAAAAAATAGAATCCCTACACCCTTTATTATACTACATTAACAGAAAAAAGACTGAAGCAGATGGCATTCACGGATATATACTATTGTAATCGGTCAATTCCCTAAAATGATTACCTAGTCCATTTTATTGTATACAGATGAGGTGTTATTTGAGCATGCCCTTTTATAACTCAATTAGTATTAAAAATAAGATAGAAACTTCAGGATGTCTACTGTCTTGTAGCATTTTTTTACCTTGATAAGTTTAACAAATCGTAGAAAATAGTTAAAAAGTCTTTAAAATTAAAAAAACGTATAATATCAAGACTTCAATGAACTGATACGATACGTTTTATAATGGGCAGATTTACTCAATTTTATCTTCAATTTTGGTTTTTCTCACTCGAATCCTTCTTCCGTCTTTGAATATAGACTATCGATATCAACGAAAGTAAAATAACTCCAAGTCCGATAATTAAAAAGGAAGCTAAATGGACGCTCGGTAGACAGGTCATTAACCCTTTCGCAATCGGCATAAAGAGAATTGCCAGTGTAAAAATGGTACTCAATACCCTCCCCAGATATTCTCCGTCAACCTTGGTCTGTACCTGTGTAAAGAAGTGAATATTAAAAATTGTCATAAAGAGTTCACAAACTAGGTTTCCTGAAAAAGTTAGAAAATTTGGCAGTGGCAAGCCCATCATGAAAACTCCTACTCCTGTGAGGATCAATAAGAACAAAAGTGTATTCATATTGGATTTAAATTTATTTGCAATCAATGCTCCGATGATTGAGCCAATTGCACCCATGGTTAAGATAGTTGCATAGGCTCCGTCTATACCATAAAATTTATTTGAAAAAGGGAGCAAAAACTCAAAAGCTGCAAAAAAGAAATTCACACTGGAAGCCACTAATAAGAGAAAGAAAATTTCTTTTTGATGCCAGATATAGTGTAAGCCATCTTTGATATCTGCAAAAATATCTTTCCCTGTAAAACTCTTCTGCTCTTGAACCTTTGATTCTTCTTTGGGAAGTAAAGCGACTAGGGCAAAAGCGATGAAAAAGGTCAAAGCATCTAATAAGAGCGTCAGATGGAGACTTGCAAATTGTAAAACAAGGAAAGAAAGCACCGGAGAACTGACTCCTACAACCTGTAAAACTAACTCCAAGCGAGAGTTATAGGTCACTATCTCGTCCTTTGCTACCACCTCTGTGATAATAGCTTTATTGGCAGGCCGAGAAAAAGCAAATGCAATGGCCTGGACAATATTAGCAAAGATCAAAGCTCCAATCATCCAGTTATCATTTCTGATAAAAGAAATGGCCAGACAGAGAATCCCACAAACCAAGTCTGTTGTCATCAAAATCTTGCGACGGGAAAAACGATCTGAAATCACTCCACCAAAAGGATTGACTAGAATGGATGTAACGAGTTCAGAAATCTGATAAATCCCTAGAACGGTTTGCCCAATCGTTCCCATCGATGCCAACCAAACACTATTCCCATAATCATAGAGCATATTTCCTAGTTTGTTAATAGCTCCACGACTAATCAACTGTACTGCATATCGATTCATAAAAACTCCTCTCAAATTTTGAAACTATTGTATCAAAACTTGAAGGAGTTTCTCATTTTTCCCTTATTTGGGAAATTAATCTTTTACAAATTTATCGTAATGTTCCTGATAGTAAGCTACTTGCTCTGGAAGACCTAGCACATCAAAAATATGCATGGCTTCCTGCATTTGTTTACAACCTTCTTCTTTTTG
The DNA here is from genome assembly GCF_047463635.1 of Streptococcus infantis. Classification (GTDB taxonomy): domain Bacteria; phylum Bacillota; class Bacilli; order Lactobacillales; family Streptococcaceae; genus Streptococcus; species Streptococcus infantis_W. The sequence continues at coordinate 276,266 of NZ_JASHDL010000001.1, read as the reverse complement.
CCCCTTCTGATAAAGAGCAAATCCTTTAAGAAAGTGGAAAACATTACGCTCATAGAGTTTGATGCTCTTACCTATGATCTTCTCTATATAAGCTTCAAAGTAGCTGGCATTTTCAAAAGCAAGATGTTCTAAACAATGCTGGTAACAATTAAGAGCTAAAATCAAGACCAGTTTTCGATGGCGACCAATTTCTTTGTAGAAATCCTCCCTCTCCATCACTTCTCTACCAAGGCGAGCAACATAGTCCACATCATAAAAGCTGTAGAGATTGCCAAAGAGAATCAACTCATACATGGTCCATTCATCTGTTTGGAAAAGATAATCCGCCACCTTATCCAGATCAGCTTGCTTCATAGTGAAGCTAGCATCTCTTTGACAAATCAGACCTTGTAACAAAATCCAGTTCAGCTCAAAATAGAGGGGATTTGTTGAACTCTTAGCCTTTTCAAGTTGTTCTTCTTGAAGCTTTTGAAAACCTCCAATATCATTTGAATAGTAAAGCGGAATAATCTGAGCCATCAAGCCGACATGCTCATGATGTTGAAAATTTCTAGTCTTATCCATAAAATTCTCAATCGTCACGTGAATATTATCTAATATTTCAAAGAAACGAGATGCAGCCAGATCTGACTCCCCCAATTCAAATCGGGATAATTGGGAGGTCGAACAGGCCTCTCCTGCAGCTTCTTTTAGAGAGTAATTTTTACTGATTCGAAATTCACGAAAGACTTTTCCAAGATTTTCCATCTTACACCTGCTCCGACAATTCTTCCCACTCCAGCATAGCTTCTTCCTGACGATGGCTAATTTTATCCAGTTCTGCTTGCAATTGCATGAGTTCATCCGCATCATTGGTGGTATGCATTTGTTCAGAGATTGCTTGGGCTTGAGTTTCCAGCTCTTCGATTTCTGTCTCAAGACTTTCGATTTGTCTCATCAATTTACGAAGTTCTTTTTGACTTTCCTTTTGAGCTTGGTAGTCATTAACTGGAGAAGCTTCTTTTTCTTCGTTAACAGCTGCTGCTTCTTCTGCTTGGCTAGCTGCTAGCTCTGCTTTTTTATCAACATAATAGTCATAATCACCCAGATAAAGTGTTGACCCATTCTCAGATAATTCCAACACATGAGTGGCCACTCGGTTGATAAAGTAACGGTCATGGCTGACAAATAGAAGAGTCCCATCAAAGTCAATCAGTGCATTTTCCAAGACTTCCTTGCTATCGATGTCTAAGTGGTTTGTCGGCTCATCGAGGATCAAGAAGTTATTGTTTTCCATGGAAAGTTTAGCTAGAAGCAAACGAGCTTTCTCTCCACCTGAAAGCATTCCAACTGATTTCTTAACATCGTCACCAGAGAAAAGGAAGGCACCTAGGCGATTACGGATTTCAACTTCTGGCGTCAATTTAAAATCATTCCAGAGTTCGTCTAAGACTGTATTGCTCGGAGTTAACTTACTTTGCGTCTGGTCATAGTAACCAACCTCAACATTAGCACCAAAACGCTTCTCCCCCTTAATAAATGGAATTTGGTCTACAATAGACTTAATAAAGGTTGACTTACCAATACCATTAGGACCAACAATGGCGATGGCGTTCATCTTACGAAGATCAAGGTTAATGGGTTCTGATAAGATTTCACCATCATAGCCAATGGCAGCATTCTCCACCGTCAAAACGACATTACCAGATACTCTATCAGAATGGAAGGTCATATTAGCTGATTTCTTGCCAGCTTCAGGCTTGTCCAATCTCTCCATTTTCTCCAGTTGCTTGCGTCGAGATTGAGCACGTTTGGTTGTCGATGCTCGAACAAGATTTCGGTTAACAAAGTCTTCTAAGGCAGCAATTTCCTTCTGTTGTTTTTCATAGTTCTTAGCTTCAGTTGCGAGTTTTTGCTCCTTCTGCTCCACAAAGCTCGAGTAGTTTCCTACATATCTGTCCAAAGAATGTTTTGTTAAGTCGAGTGTTATGGTCGCAACCTTATCGAGGAAATAACGGTCGTGACTGACGATAATGAGGGCACCGCTATAGTTTACAAGGTAGTTTTCTAACCAGGCAATGGTTTCAATATCTAGGTGGTTAGTCGGCTCATCCAAGACCAAGAGATTAGGCTTTTCAAGGAGCATTTTAGCAAGAGCTAGACGAGTATTTTGACCACCAGATAACTCTGCAATTTTCATCTGCCACATAGACTCGTCAAACTTGAAGCCATTTAAGATAGCACGAATATCGGCTTCATAGGTAAATCCTCCAGCATGACGAAAATTTTCTGATAGGCGATCATAGTCAGACATGAGTTTATCTAGTTCTGCTCCAGTCTTTTCCCCCATCTCCAACTCCATCTGGCGAAGTTGTCTTTCAGTACGACGCAAGTCATCAAATACATGTAGCATTTCATCGTAAATGGTGTTCTCAGACTCAAAACGGCTATCCTGTGCTAGATATGAGAGGGAAATATCTTTTTTCTTATTGATTTCACCAGTGGTTGGCTCCTCTTCTCCAACCAATATCTTGAGCAAAGTAGACTTCCCAGCACCATTTTTTCCAACGAGGGCAATACGGTCTCTTTCATCTACTTGTAGGTTTATATTATCAAAAAGAACCTCTCCTGCAAAAGAACGTTCAATTTTATTAGCTTGTAAAATAATCATACAGTTAGTATAGCATGTTTCGGTAAGCCGTTCAAGACTTGTGGTTTAGGTATATTTCATAACTTTTTCAGAAACTTATGCTAACGTTTTACTAAAACTTCAAATCGTGATATAATGTAAGCGATTAGATTATATATTAAAGGAGATTTCCTATGTCTTACCAAGAAAACTACCAAAAATGGGTTGATTTCGCAGAACTTCCAGACTATCTTCGTCATGATTTGGAAAATATGGACGAAAAAACTAAGGAAGATGCCTTCTATACAAATCTTGAATTTGGTACTGCAGGTATGCGTGGCTTGATTGGCGCTGGTACAAATCGCATCAACATCTACGTTGTTCGTCAAGCTACTGAGGGATTGGCTCGTTTGATTGAGTCAAAAGGTGGAAACGAAAAAGAACGCGGTGTAGCAATTGCCTACGATAGCCGTCACTTCTCACCTGAGTTTGCCTTTGAGTCTGCGGCAGTTCTTGCTAAACACGGCATCAAATCTTACGTATTTGAAAGCCTTCGTCCAACTCCAGAACTATCATTTGCAGTTCGTCATCTCAACTGTTTCGCAGGTATCATGGTCACAGCCAGCCACAACCCTGCACCATTTAACGGTTACAAGGTTTACGGTGAAGACGGTGGACAAATGCCTCCACACGACGCGGACGCATTGACTACTTATATCCGTGCAATCGAAAATCCATTTGCAGTTGAAGTTGCTGATGTGGAAGCTGAAAAAGCTTCTGGCTTAATTGAAGTCATCGGCGAAGCTGTTGACGTAGAATACCTTAAAGAGGTTAAGGACGTAAACATCAACCCAGCCTTGATTGAAGAATTCGGTAAAGACATGAAGATTGTCTACACACCACTTCATGGTACTGGTGAAATGTTGGCTCGTCGTGCCCTTGCCCAAGCAGGATTTGACTCTGTTCAAGTCGTTGAAGCGCAAGCAACTGCCGATCCTGACTTCTCAACTGTAAAATCTCCAAACCCAGAAAGCCAAGCAGCCTTTGCCCTTGCTGAAGAACTTGGTCGTCAAGTTGGTGCAGACGTTCTTGTCGCAACTGACCCAGACGCTGACCGTGTTGGTGTTGAAGTTCTTCAAAAAGATGGTAGCTACCTCAACCTTTCAGGTAACCAAATCGGTGCTATCATGGCTAAATACATCTTGGAAGCCCACAAAAATGCTGGAACTCTTCCTGAAAATGCAGCGCTCTGCAAATCTATCGTTTCAACTGACTTGGTAACGAAAATTGCTGAAAGCTACGGGGCAACCATGTTCAACGTTCTGACTGGTTTCAAATTTATCGCTGAAAAAATCCAAGAATTCGAAGAAAAACACAATCACACTTACATGATGGGATTTGAAGAAAGCTTCGGTTACTTGATTAAACCATTCGTACGTGATAAAGACGCTATCCAAGCTGTTCTAGTCGTTGCTGAACTTGCTGCCTACTATCGTTCACGTGGTTTGACCCTTGCTGACGGTATCGAAGAAATCTACAAAGAGTACGGCTACTATGCAGAAAAGACAATCTCTGTTACCCTTTCAGGTGTCGATGGTGCTGAACAAATCAAAGCGATTATGGCTAAATTCCGTAACAATGCTCCAAAAGAATGGAATGCAACAGCTATCACGGTCGTAGAAGACTTCAAAGCTCAAACAGCTACTGCTGCTGACGGTACTGTTACAAACTTAACAACTCCTCCAAGTGATGTGTTGAAATACACACTTGCTGACGGTTCATGGATTGCCGTTCGCCCTTCAGGTACAGAACCAAAAATCAAGTTCTACATTGCAGTTGTAGGGGAAACAAACGAAGAATCACAAGCTAAGATTACTAATATCGAAGCAGAAATCAATGCTTTTGTAAAATAAGGCCCTATAAAAGATGAGACCAACCAATCTCATCTTTTTTTCGTATCAAATCTAAGCAATTTTAGAAACTTTATGGCATACTAGACATATCAATGAAAGCGAGGTAATCTCATGGAACAATTTTTAGATAACATCAAAGACCTTGAAGTCACTACAGTTGCGCGTGCGCAAGAAGCTCTTGATAAAAAAGAAACTGCAACCTTCTTTATCGGTCGCAAAACTTGCCCTTACTGCCGTAAATTTGCTGCTACATTGTCAGGTGTCGTAGCTGAAACTAAAGCTCACATCTACTTCATCAATAGTGAAGAACCAAGCCAACTCAATGAGTTGCAAGCATTCCGCTCACGCTGCGGAATCCCAACTGTACCAGGCTTCGTTCACATTGCTGATGGACAAATCAATGTCCGTTGCGACTCTTCTATGTCAGCACAAGAAATCAAAGAATTTGCAGGCTTGTAAAAAAGATATAAAAAAGAAGGTCAATGCCTTCTTTTTTAATTATTTTCAAAATAGGAATCAACCAACTCCTGAATCCTTCCTTCTTTAGCAGCAGGAATGGTATCTTCTAAAACAAAGTTCTTTCTACTAATATCTTGGGAGAGATTTCCAAAGATAAAATTAGTGGAAATGTTGTAGATAATTTCTGAAGGCGCAAATCCATAAACTTGATTTTCTAGGATATGTTTTAAGCGTTCTTCAGGATTTGGAAAGGCTTCTTGCATACCTACGCTATTATAGAGACGTTTAACCAATTCTGCAATATAGAGGCCTGATTTCATATACAAATCAATAAATGTCTTAGATGAATCATCAAAGATTCCTGGGTTTTCTTTTTCAAGATCATCCACCATTCTCTTTACCACTCGTTTAGGAGTGAAAATCTGATTGGTTTTCTGCGGTGGAATATAGTCAAAAATATCTTCTTTCTGATCTTTAAAATAATCTGCCAATTCCTCTTTCTTACGAAGAAATTCTTGAATGGCTTCATCAAACGTTGCTCGATCGAATAGATGTCCTGTAAAATCTTGCCCACCATCTCTCAAATATCTAAATTGATCAATCGTAATCCCTGTTACTTCATAAAAAACATGTTCAGGAACAAAGGTGTCAAAATTATCAAGTGTTAGAGATGGATCACCATAGGCCATAATAAAACTAGGAATTGTTCTTGCAAATCCTCGAAGGTGATCACGAATCTCATCCTGAGCGGATTGTTTCAACTGCTCCACACGTTTTATCTCAACTTGTTCGATAAATTTCTCAGGCATTTTTTCCACTTCTTTTTTGAGTGTTTGTTCTAATTTTTCTTTGTGAATGAGATTATTTTCTTCTAAACGTTTTTCAAGAACTTCTTGAATCTTATCTTTCTGTTCCTTATCATTTGTTTCCTTGAGCTGTTGTTGCAACTCTTCCTTGATATGAGCTTCAGAAATTTTACGTTCTATCTCATTTTTTCGAACTTCATTCTCAAATGTTTTGGAAATTTCTTTCTTGATTTGGTCTGTTTCCCGAGTTTTCAGATCATATCCAGCTTTCAATTCCCCTACTATCACTGAAGAAACTGTCTTGCTCAAGTCATTGACCAGCTGTTTTTGAGTTTTGTCTTCATTCTCAGTGACCAACTCTGTAACTGACTCACCCAGCGCATAAACTTTTTCACCAAAAAGTCGCATCTGCTGATTAACTACGATTTCATGGTCAACTACTGCATTGCCCTCATCATCGACTGTAACATCTGAAAAGTCTAGTAGTGCAGAAGGTGTTTGTAACTTGCCTTCCTTTTCAACTGGAAGCTCATTTAAAATATCTAGAACGGTTTGACTAGCTTGGAAAATGCCGCTGATATTATCAAATAAGAGATTGGACATAAAGCCTCGTTTGAGGACTTCTCTAGCTTTTATCTGACGAGGTATGGTTAGAACCGCCTTGGCATCAATTTCAACCATCTTACCTGCACGGTCTTCTGCTATAACAGGGAAGAAATTTAGTAATTCTCTAATATTTTCTTCACGAGTTGCGGAAGTTCCTCCACCTCCAGCAGTTGCAAGAGATAAGTTATTGGCAAACTCATCGAAGAGAATCAAGGTTCTTTCTGGCGCAAAGTCAAATACATAGGCTCTTTCTTTGCGGAAGTGATTTCCTTTGTTATCACTCCATGAATATGGATTCTGAGCACGAAAGGCAGCCTGCATATAGAGAGCAGGTGATTTCAAGTTTGATAACATCAATACGCCTGTCCATTCAGGGATAGTCACACCTGTCGTCAACTGACCGACTGATAGGGTAATGGTTTTGTCATTCTCTGCTATCGCTTTTCTAACCAAGTCTAAGGATTTGAGTTTGACCTTATCATCTTCCTCTGACATACGTCCGTCACCAGCAGCTAGAACAATCTCATAATTTTCATAGATGGGGTGTTCTTCTAGTAGTGCTTTTAAGGCCTTAGCTGAGGCTACACGCTCCAACAACCAAAAAGTATGCTTGAGTTCGTTCCGAAGTTCTTTGGTTGAAAATGGATACTTTTCATTGCTTGATAGAGTATCTAACCAATTTATAACATCTTGTTCATGGACAAATTTCCCTTTATCATCTGTAGCGAAAAATTCACTCAAGTCAAAAGCATAATCGATATTTTCACCATCTAGTTGAGCACCTTTTTCTAGCTCTTCACCAATCATCTGGGACATTTGATAGGTAAAGAGATTCAACTGAGGCAAGCTTTCATATGGATTTTCCTCTTCTTGTTCAGGAGACCAAGTAGATTTGGCAGACTGTTCATCCGCATAAGACCAGTTATAGATCTGCTCCTCTGTAAAATCTCCCTTAGCTAGTGCCTTAAATGGAGTTCCAGAAAGATGTAAAGTAAAATTCCGACGAATCTTGTTAAAGGCTTGATCTGTCTTAAAAGTATCAACTCCTTCATGAGCCTCATCGATGACCAACAAATCCCAATGTAGGTCAGTTACCCATTTGAGTTTATTATGCTCTCCACCTAGATAAGCAGAACCTTTCAAGTCTTGAAGACTGATAAAAGCAAGTTGTCGTACATCATCATCTAAAAGGCCAACAAATTCTTTTCGTGACAATGTTGGACGATTTTTAAGGCTATCTGACTCTGAAACAAACTTGTAAGTCGTTTGACCTGCTATGAATGTTTCGAAATCATCATACCACGAATTAGCAATGGCAGGTCTGTTTGTTACAATCAGGACATTGACAGCTTCCATCCGACGAGCTAGGTCATAGGTAGACAAGGTCTTACCAAAGCGTGGCTTGGCATTCCAGAGGAACTTACCTCCTGGGTGATTCTTGAAATAAGCTACCGTTTTAGCAACTGCTTCTTTTTGCTCTTGTCGCAGAGTATAGTCCTGTCCTTGGCCGGGCTGATACCCTGACAAATCATGCTGAACAAACTTATCAAAAAGATTTTTAGATTTTTCAGGAGTTCCATTAAAGTAAAACCATTCCGTCTTAGGACGACGCTCCACATCATGGAAAGAAAGGAAATGGTGGAAATCATGATCCTTAAAAGTTTTTCCTTTATCAGGTTCTTCCGTATATGCTGCAGCAGCCGTCCATAAGATATCTGTATCTATATGAGCAGTATGCGTTTGTTCTTTAATCCGTTGCGTTACATCACGCTCCGTATAACCAATCTTAATCCAGCCCTCATTACTGGTTACAGTCGGTGTAGTGTAAGCATAGATTTTAGGATCAATTTTCTTTTTTGTTTTAATCTCAACTGACATACGTGTTCCTTTTAAAATGAAATTAGGCTAATTTTTCCAACTCAGTTAAGTCGATTCCCATAGTCTTTAAAATGTCGTTAAATACTACTGTTTTGAATTCATCAGCGTACTGTTTAAATAAATGCATCAAAGCTTTATATAATCTTTGAAAATCTTTTTTATCAAGTACAACTTTTAAAAATAGAATGACCACTATGAAACGTTTATTATCATATCTGCTAATCCCAAAATGATTTGCTATCTGGGAAACTCTGACACTTCTTAAATTAACATTATACAGTCGTTCATCATGTGCACAGATATTTCTAACTAAGTTAACCACTTTCAAACAAGCGCTTAAATCTGCACTAGAAAGTCTAAATGTATGATCTTTATTTTGTGTTCTGTACTTGTCTGTATAAAACTTTGCAATGATATTCTTCATGCTATCCGTTAAAATATTGTAAAAATTAGCAATGTTTCCCATCGTAAGAAAATTAACCAAAACCCAAAGTGGGACTTCTCCATGCTCTTCAATGTAGTGCTTAATAGCCCCTGTCCTATCTACCTTATCATGAATAGTCTTTGTTAAGATAGAGATTTGTTGAAGAACCTTTTTAGGGTCATTATCGACAAAATTTGCAATATCTAAATAAGCATTCTTCCGAGAATATTTTTTGGAAAATTCATATGCAATCGTAGTTTTTATTGAGTTTTCGAATATCAATAAATATTTCAATAATAATATTCGTAATTCCCTGTCAAATAAAAATAGGGCTTTGAGTTCGTTAAAATGAGTATCTTCTTGATAAAGTTCAGGCTCAACAGGGAGATTATTGCTATCCTTTACTAAAAATAAATCTTTGTAGCCGTTTATAACATTGTAATAATTTTCTTGTTCTAAAAATCTCTTTGGTTTGCCATTCGTTGGGACCACAACTCCCCTATTTCTTAAAATCGTTAATTGTTGATTGAATGTTTTATGTTCCTTCAAACTAATCTCCTATAAAACAAAAAGGGTCAGGGCATCGTATGCTTCCTGACCTAATCCTATGCAATCTATTATAGATCATTGGGCGCTATATGTCAAATAAAAGTATTTTTCTAGTCCATCTCCCTTACATGGGTCTCAATAAAGGCAATTTCCTCAGGGGAAAGGTCATATTTTTGATAGAGCTGACGGTCAATGTCAGCCACTGATTGTGTCCAATCAATGTCCGAATTGACCGTAAAGTCTTGGAGTGGGACTTTAGCCCACTTATCACGTGTATTATCCTGAGTAACTTTTAAGACAGCGAGTAATACTCTAGCAAATTTACTCTTTATATATTTTAAACAGTTTAATGCTTCCTCTTGACTACTAAACTGACCAATCGAAATGTATGTTTCAGTAAAAGCTGAAAGAGGTTCTATAACAAATGGTTCTCCTATCAAAATTACAGAAGTGTTATTATTCGCAATGCCAGTTCCATACGCTTTTGGTAGTATAACTCTCCAATTCTCATGACCTAAAGGTTTGTTTATATAATCACTTTGTATATATCTATACACTCGATTGTTTTGATATCTACCATATACCTTAGTAAAATTTTCTTTCTTTTCATTAATCGAATCAAAGAAAATTATGTCAGTAAATTTATCAAATGCACCTGTACCAATATCATTTTTATGCCCCTTTGATTGTATACTTTCAATCTGAGGAAAATCCAAATGCGCTTTTTCTGTTAATCTATAGATACCTCTACCTGAAATAATATTATTCAAAGTTGATGGAGTGTTACTTTCTACTTTCTTTGAAATACTATTTAGCTCCGGATGACTGGTAAAGGAGCCTATAGGCCCAGAAATTTTATCTTCATTCCTATATAGAATTACAACACCTCCAGAAATGCCAACACCCGGAAATACTTTTGATGAGTCTTGCTCATAGAAAACAACCTTTAATTTTTCGTCTTCAAGCATTTTCTTATTCCATTTTTTAGGAGTAGATCCTGCATTAAATAGAAAACGAGCAGGGGTAATAAGTAGGTATTTTTTTGAAATCTCTTCAGCAGAGTCATAAAATAAATTATATATAGCATCATCACGAGCAGATGTCCCACTATCTATTTGATACGGCGGATTTCCTATCACGACATCAAATTTCATTTCACTTTCCTCACTAGATAGGCGCTCAAAACCTATCATCTTATTCTTTTTCCAGTCTTTGATTTGGGTTTTAGATTCTACTGCTTGTTCTACTTCCAGCTCATCTGAAAACAAGCTTAGCTGTTGAGATTGCTTTTGTGTACCTGAGTAAGGACTGATTTTATTCAATCCGTCCATCTGAAAGACGTTATAAGAGATAATGGTTGCAATTTCTTTCTTTTGCTCTAATGTTGGTTGATTTCCAGTCTTAGCTAGATAGTAATCCTCAAAGGTTGCTAAAAGATTTTCACGCGCCAAAAGCAGGGAATCTCCTTGATACTCATAGCCATAGGAAGCACGGTAAACTTCTTTTACAAGTTCATAGAAGGTGGCTTCTTCTGTAACCTCACGACTAATGCGCTGTAATTTTCTATCAACAAAACCAACTCGCTCAGACAGTGGAATTTCCTCTCCGGTTACTGTATCATAGCGGGTTACCATATAAGGAGCCTCACCACAGGTAATTTCTAGCCAGCGGACTTTGATATATTCTTCAAGCGCTAGAACTTCAAGTTCAGCTTCCACATAAGCATTTTGCTTTTCAACCAACCATGTAGGCGTAAATACTTCCGCTCGAATCTTGGTTCTATCTTTTTGCTCATACTTAGACTTTTCCGAACGAGGTTGAATCAAGCTTGCATAGGTTCCCGTCACCCTACTTGGAGTGATGCGATCACTTGGAGCAAATCCTTTTCCCAACAATTCATAAGAATGTGTCGCCCAAACAATATTTTTCTTTGTCGTTCGATCTTTTAAAAGAATTTTTAATAAGTCAGCCGACTCCAGAGCCAACTGTTCTTCACTAATATCTATTGTCATAAGCAACCTTTCTTATATTGTAAACCCTATTATATCATATTTTAGAAAATGAAAATTTATTTGGAAAAGAAATTCAAGAATTATCTCTACGATGACCTATTTCTAAAGTAGAGACTATCAGTTCATCATCTACAATGTGCACAATAACTCGATAATTACCAATCCGGTACAGCCATTGCCCACATGGATTCCCCACCAAAGCTTTCCCATGCCTTCTTGGATCCTCTAAAACGTTATTTTCTAGATACTTTTTAATTAGTATCTGCGTATAACGATCTAATTTCTTTAGTTGTTTGATAAATCGTCTTGTTGGAACTAGCTTATACAAGTTAATCTTCCTCCAGACCTAGATTATGCATCATTTCTTCCCAAGTAATGGGTTTAAGTCCTTTTTCCAAGTCTTCTAAATGCTCTTGATAAGCTAAATCTGCTACACGAGCATCATATTCATCCTCTAAAGCTTCTAAAGTTTTTGTTCGTATCAACTCGGATAGAGAAACTCCTTCAAACTTAGCCATGGCTTTCATAAATGTTTTATCTGCTTCGGAAACTTTTAATGTAATAGTCGGCATGTTTCTTCTCCTAGAATTATTGGTAATACCATTGTATTACTTTTTAAGAACCCAGTCAATATAAAAAGAACACCTCTCGGCGTTCCTTTCTATATATCAGTCAGTGGTGTTGCGGTGTCTGGTGAAGTATCGTAAACTTGAAAGTCTACTCCTACTCCCAGATCTGCCTGAGCTAACTGATTGACCATGGTCATGTGGGCCAGTTCCTTGATATTATTTTCCTTGGACAAATGGCCTAGGTAAATTTTCTTGGTACGATCACCTAGTGTGCGAATCATGGCGTCTGCTCCATCCTCGTTTGAGAGGTGACCAAGGTCAGACAGGATGCGTTGTTTGAGTCGCCATGCGTAGGATCCTGCTCGTAGAATTTCCACATCATGATTTGACTCGATCAGATAGCCATCTGCATTCTCGACAATGCCAGCCATACGGTCACTAACATAGCCCGTATCCGTCAGCATGACAAAGCTCTTATCATCCTTCATAAAGCGATAAAACTGGGGCGCGACTGCATCATGACTCACACCGAAACTCTCAATATCGATGTCACCAAAGGTTTTGGTTTTCCCCATCTCGAAAATATGCTTTTGAGATGAGTCAACCTTACCAAGATACTTACTGTTTTCCATAGCCTGCCAGGTTTTCTCATTGGCATAAAGATCCATTCCGTACTTACGAGCCAGAACGCCCACGCCATGGATATGGTCTGAATGCTCATGCGTAATCAAGATAGCATCCAAATCCTCTGGTTTACGATTGATTTCACTCAAGAGGCTTGTAATTTTTTTGCCAGAGAGTCCCGCATCTACTAAAATTTTCTTTTTTGGTGTTTCCAAGTAAAATGAATTTCCACTGGAACCCGATGCTAAAATACTGTATTTAAAACCGATATCACTCATTCTAGTCTTCTAGTTCATCCTCCCAAATCTCTTCTTTCACGGCATCCTTATCGTATGGAAGTACGATAGTAAAGGTAGATCCCTTGCCATATTCACTCTTGGCCCAGATAAAGCCTTTATGTTGCTTGATGATTTCCTTGGCGATAGCCAATCCTAGTCCTGTTCCTCCTTGAGCACGACTTCTAGCCTTATCAACCCTATAAAAACGGTCAAAAATCTTTGGTAAATCTTCTTTAGGAATCCCAAGTCCTTGATCTGAAATAGATAAAATCATCTGATCATCTGTAGTTTTCATGTTAACAGTGATTTTTCCACCATCTGGTGAATACTTGATAGCGTTATTCAGGATATTGTCAATCACCTGGGTCATCTTATCTGTATCAATCTCAATCCAAACAGAAGTAATCGGATAATCTCTCACCAACTCGTACTTCTTCTCCTCATCTTGACTTTTCATTTTATCAAAACGATTAAGGATAAAGGTGATAAAGGCCGTAAAGTTTATCAACTCAACATCTAAGTGACTAGTTGCGTTATCAATCCGTGATAGATGCAAGAGGTCCGTCACCATCCGCATCATACGGTTGGTTTCATCCAAAGAAACCTTGATAAAGTCTGGAGCAACTGGTTCTGTCAGCGCTCCTTCGTCCAAGGCCTCAAGATAGGATTTTACACTGGTCAAAGGTGTACGCAACTCATGACTAACGTTCGAAACGAAAAGCCTTCTCTCACGTTCTTCCTTCTCTTGTTCAGTCGTATCATGTAGAACTGCTACTAAACCAGAGATAAAGCCAGACTCTCTACGAATCAAGGCAAAACGAACGCGCAAACTGATATATTCGCCATTAAGATTCTGCGAATAAATCATCAGCTCAGGGCTCTGAGTAATAAGTTCTCTCAGCTCATACTCTTCTTCAATCTTGAGTAACTCTAAGATATTTTGATTAAGAGCATCATCCCTTTCAACTCCAAGTTGTCTCTTGGCCATGTCATTAATCATGATAATCTGACCACGACGATTGGTCGCAAGCACTCCGTCTGTCATGTAGGACAGGATACTATGCAACCTTTTACTCTCTTGTTCCAGATTTTCTTGAGTCAGACGAATGACTTCAGACAAATCATTAAGATTGTTAGTGATATTAGTTATCTCTGAGCTTCCTTGCATATCCAAAACCTGAGAATAATCACCATCAATCAAATCTTTTATTTTCTGATTGATCTGCCTCAAACGAATATTATCACGACGACTCTCAAGCAAGAGAAAAGACACTAACAGAATAAAGCCAATTAAGATGAGGATAAAGATAAAGTCGCTCGTCAAAATTGTTTGTCTAATTACTTCAATCATTATTTCTCATATAATATCCTACTCCACGACGAGTTAGGATGTATTCAGGTCTGCTTGGTGTATCTTCAATCTTCTCACGCAAGCGTCGAATGGTTACATCAACTGTACGGACATCTCCAAAATAGTCATATCCCCAAACGGTTTCAAGAAGATGTTCTCGGGTAATAACTTGTCCAAGATGAGAAGCTAAATGATGCAAGAGTTCGAATTCACGGTGGGTTAGGTCTAACTCTTCACCATATTTCTTAGCCACGTAGGCATCTGGTAAAATCTCCAAATCGCCAATCTGCAGACTTTGTAATTTCGTTTCAGGTTCTTGGCTATCAACTGAGACAAGATCTGTACGACGGAGAAGAGCTTTAACACGGGCCTGTAGTTCACGATTTGAAAACGGCTTGGTTACATAGTCATCCGCCCCAAGCTCAAGCCCGATAACCTTATCAAATTCGCTATCCTTTGCTGAAAGCATGATAATGGGAACACTACTTGTCTTACGAATAGTTTTTGCGACCTCAAGTCCATCAATCTCTGGAAGCATCAAATCCAAGATAATAATATCTGGTTGCTCAGCTTCAAATTGTTCAAGTGCTTCACGACCATTAAAAGCAGTTACAACTTCATAACCTTCCTTGGTCATATTAAATTTTATAATATCTGAGATGGGTTTTTCATCATCTACAATTAGTATTTTTTTCATTTAGTCACCTTTTTCCTTATCTCATTATACCAAAAAAAAGTAAAGAAGACACGCATGACCGATGCTAGCAGCTTCTTTTCAAGTAGGCTTGCCAAATCTTTTGCTGAGGTTTGGCTAGGGGATAATTGATAAATTCTTCTGGACTTAGCCAAAGGACTTCTCTATCTGCATATTCCTTTGTCTCAGCAACTCGGCCTGCAATTATCTGGATATGCCATTTACGATGGCTGAAAATGTGCTTGACCTCTTCAAAACGTAGATCTTGCCACTCAACTTTAAGATCATAGTCCTGTTCAAAACTCTCCTGTGGAGATGGTCCCAGTTCTAGAATCGGCTCCGCTACTTGACTAAAAAGGTCCAAGTCCTGAGTCTGGTCTGAGAATTCATCAACTTCAATCAAAGGAAAATGCCAAAATCCAACCAAGAGATTTTCACTCTCATTCTTTTCTAATAGAAACTGCCCCTGACTATTTTGCACTACAAGAGCCTTTAGATAAATAGGGATTGGCTTTTTCTTTGGAGCCTTAATGGGATAGCGATCCATGGTCCCATGTTGGTAAGCAGCACTGAACTCCTTAACAGGACTCTCTTCTGGTCTTGGATTAACAGGAGCCTCAATATCTGAACCTAAATCCATCAAAGCCTGATTGAAATCACCTGGACGATCAGGATCTATCAGAACTTCCATCATAGCTTGAAATATTTTTCGATTGCTAGGATTTCCAATATCATGATTTACTTCAAACAAACGTGCCAAAACGCGCATGACATTGCCATCTACTGCAGGCTGCGGAAGGTTAAATGCAATACTAGAGATTGCACCAGCTGTATAAGGACCAATCCCTTTTAAACTTGAAATACCTTCATAAGTAGACGGGAACTTGCCTTCAAATTCACTCATAATCTGTTGAGCGGCTGTTTGCATATTGCGGACACGAGAATAATAGCCAAGTCCTTCCCAGGCTTTTAATAAGCGATCCTCAGGAGCATTTGCTAAGCTCTCAACAGTCGGAAACCAGTCTAAAAAACGTTCATAATAGGGAATGACGGTATCAACTCGAGTCTGCTGCAACATAATTTCAGATACCCAGATATGATAAGGATTCTTACTCCGTCTCCAAGGTAAATCACGCTTGTTTTCGTCATACCAAGCTAATAATTTTTGACGGAAAGAGAGAATCTTGTCCTCTTCCCACATGGTCACACTATATTTCTCCAAATCTAACATATTTCTAGTATAGCATAACCTTTTAGGATACTCAAAAAATCAAGATAGACATTGAAGAAAACACTTTTCTATCATAAAAAACAATCCTTATTATTTAAGCAAAATGGAGAAAAGATAGATTCTGTTCATAATACTCTAATTTTTATATAGCTACTTGTCAGTTTTAATTTTAAATGTTGACCTAAGTTAAATATAGTGGATTGAAATAAGATATAAACAAATTGATTAGGGGAGTCAAATCAATTTCTAGCAATTTTTTAGAAGTCGAAATGAACTATTCTTTATTTAGCCTACTATAATAGTTATGATGATTCCCCAAACTTAAGCTAAAAATACAAATAAAAAAGAGTTTGAGAAAATCCCAAACTCTACTATTTTTTGATTTTATTTTCTAGCTATCTTTTCATCTTCTTCTAGTTGTTTAACTAATTGATCAACGCTATCAAATTTCACCATATCACGGATACGGTCCAACCAGGAAACGATGACAGTTTCCCCATAGATATCGTCAGAAAAATCAAAGATATGAACTTCAAAACGCTCTTCTTCGCCATCAAAGGTTTCATTTTTACCTAGACTTGCCATACCACGATAGACTTTTCTTTGAATTTCAACATCAACGGCATAAACACCATCAGCTGGCATATATGTCCGATCCAAGTTGACTAGATTAGCTGTCGGGAAGCCAATAGTTCGACCTCGAGCATTTCCGTGAACCACTACTCCTCTCGTTGGTAAAGGAAATCCCAAAAGTTTGCCTGCTTCTTTTACATCTCCTTCTAGAATGGCTTGGCGGATACGCGTTGAACTAATTTTCCCCTTTTCATCCTCAACTGGTGGAACAATAACCACTTCACCATGGAAGAGTTCTTTTAAATCCTCAGCTGTTTTTCTATCTGAACCAAGAGTATAGTCAAAACCAACTACAATCGTATCTGCCTTTGCTTCCTTGACATAGGTATCAATGAATTCTTGGGCAGTCATATTTGCTACTCGACTAGTGAAATCCATCAAATACAAACTCTCAACTCCAGCTCTCTTCAATCTACGTTCACGTTCACTAGCATACAAAATATGCAATAAATGTTCAGGTGAATATTGATTCAGAGTTAGTTTTGGTGATTCGTTAAAAGTTACTAGAGCTACTCCCTGGCGCTTTTCAGCAGCAATATTAGAAGCTATTTCAAATAATTTTTGATGTCCAAGGTGAACTCCATCAAAATAACCAAGTACAAGGACGTTTGGTCCTGGTGTTGCAATATCTTTTTCTGTTTTAATAGGTACTGTAATAATCATAGTATTTATTATACCAAAAAAATGGCGCTTTCAAAACAATTTAGACTGAATTCAGCACATAAAACTTAAAGTAAACCTTCTTTGACTTCTTTACGGAGTTGCTCTAGACTATCAATACCATATTTGTCCATGACTTTTGGCAGATTTTCGATAATATCTGGACAAGAATATGGGTTGGTAAAGTTTGCTGTTCCGACTCCGATAGCTGATGCACCAGCCAGATACATTTCTAAGGCAGCTTCAGCAGAATCCACTCCCCCTATACCAATGATTGGAAGCTTAGTTGTTTGAGCTACTTGACGGATTAGTTTTAGAGCTACAGGAAATACTGCAGGTCCAGACATGCCACCTATCCCATTTGCAATAATCGGCTTTCTTGTTTTGAGATCAAAACGCATTCCTACAAGGGTATTGATCATGGTGATTCCACTAGCTCCAGCATCTTCTGCAGCCTTAGCAATGGTTACGATGTCAGTAACACTTGGAGTCAATTTGACGTAAACGGGCACTTCTGATGCTTCTACCGCAGCCTTCACCACATCATAGGCCAACTCAGGATCTTGTCCAATTAAAAGTCCATGATTCCCATGATCAACGTTAGGACAAGAGATATTGAGCTCAATGGCTTTCACGTTAGTTGCCTTAGAAATTCCATGAGATACGGCCGCGTATTCTTGTTTTGAAAAGCCAGCAACATTGGCGATAATAGGGAGATTTGGGTATTCTCTTTCAAGCCAAGGTAATTTTTCAGAGAGAACGACTTCTAAACCAGGATTTTGTAAACCAATGGCGTTTAGCATACCTGCTGGTGTTTCTGCAACCCTTGGAGTTGGATTTCCAAACCTGGGTTCTAGGGTAGTCGCCTTAATCATGATAGAGCCTAAAAGGTCTAAATCATAGTATTTGGCATATTCTTGACCAAAGCCAAAACAGCCTGAAGCAGGAATGATAGGATTCTTTAATTCTAAGCCTGGTAGAGAAACTTGTAATCGATTTGTAGTCATGACACTCTCCTTATAAAACAACTGTGCCTGTTTTAAATACAGGGCCATCTTCACACACACGTTGACTAACTGTTTCACTATCAGGCACTTTCAAGACGCAAGCGTAGCAAGCTCCCATGCCACAGGCCATACGGGATTCTAGGGATAGGTAAGCTCTTGGATGGTCGTAAAATGTTTGATTAATGTATTTCATCATACCTGGCGCACCGCATGAGTAGATTGCATCAAATTCTGTGTCAAATTCATTAATCACTACCGATACATTTCCTTTAATACCATAAGATCCATCATCAGTCGTTACAAAGACCTGACTAAATATGGATAATTCATCTTCCAAAATAACAGCATCTTTAGTAGCGAATCCTAGAACTGTTGTGACATCTACACCACGTTCATCTAATTGTTTAGCTACTTCAAGTAAAGGGGGCACACCAATTCCTCCACCGACTAGGAGAACATGACTCTGCTTATCTAAATCAGATAAGTCAAAGCCATTTCCTTGAGGTCCCATAACATCTAAACTATCACCTGGTTTCAAAGTTGAAAAAATTGCTGTACCAGAACCTTCGATACGATAAATAAGATGGCATTGTTTTTTAGCCTTATCTATAGACGAGATTGAAATCGGACGACGCAAGAGATGGGCATCATCAGGTACACGCAAATGTAGAAATTGTCCAGCTTTCATAGCTTCAACCATTTCTCCTTGAAGTACTAGTTCAAAGATTGCTGGTGCGATTTCCTTTTGAGACACTACTTTCATGGTTTCCAAGCGAATAGCACCCATGCGTTTTTTACAATTTGGATTCATACCGTTTCCTCCTTAAATTTTAAGGGGTTCAGAAAAAGAAAAACCTTGCAATCGCAAGGTTTCAGTAAGATACTTACAGAAAAGAATCAAATAAACTGTGTTTATTCGAAGTTTGTGTAATCTATTTTCTATCTGACACCTTGTGAGCCTCTCTGGACTTCCCTTAAAGGTTAAATTTTTACTAGTATACTGTATCAACCCTAAAAAGTCAAGCAAAAATAGGTACGGTGTCTGACGTATTTTAGTTTACTTATTTTTGTGAAGAGAGAATCTTCTCCAATTTTTGATAATCTTTGACACTGTCGATTTCGTAGATAGAATTTTCTTCCAATTCCTCTACGTAAACATCCAGTTCTTTGATATTATCTTTAACCATGTTGTCCCAGTAGAGATCTACAAATTCACCGCTTGCATAGGCTTCATCGATAAATCCAACAATCTTTTCAGCTGTTGGAGCATCCCAGAACGATACACCACTCAAGATGCGTCCATTCTTACTATCGACGATTATATCTTGAACTTTGTAATCTTCTCCGTAAACTAGGAACCATTCATTGTCACAGTCTTCACGATAAACACTGAAATATGTTGAACGCTCGATATCATTACGGAACATATTTTTGAAAAGATAGTTATCCGCATCGATAACGTAGCTATTAGCCAACTCTTCTTTCACCAAGTAAAGTGAGTAAAAATTATTGTAATCAGCAAACTTATCATTAAAGACCAAACGAACCCCGTACTTTTCTTTAAGATAGTCGAATTGTTCTTTTAAATAACCGACAACGATGATAATATCATCAATACCACGTTCTTTTAAAAATTCGATTTGATATTCAACTAAAGGTTTTTCATTAACCTTGACCAAGGCTTTGGGAGTATTTTCTGTCATGGGTCTCAAACGAGTTCCCAATCCGGCTGCTAAAATAATCGCTTTCACGCGTTTTCTCCTTTATTCTTTAATAATAATATAAACACCAGCCATTACGATAAGGGAAGTAATAATGGTCAGTAAATTAAGGGGCGAGCCCAAGAAAATAGCTGCAAACAAAACAGTCCATACTACATAACTCACATTTAGACCAGTAGCTTTTGCCGGCTGCAATCGATTAATAGCCATATAATAGGCTAGATAAGAAATCATATTTGATGCTGCAAAGATAATCAAAAGACCCAACAATTGACCATTTGCTACTTCCGCAAATGAATGATGCGAGAAGAGAACAATGACAAGGTAGGACAAGAAAGATGTGACTTGTCGTATCAAGAGTGCTTCGAGTTCACTGAGTTCACTTTCCATAGCGAATGAGCTCAGAACACTTTCACTTCCCCAAGCAAGCGCACAAATCAAGGCACAGAGTATTCCGATATAGAAGGAATTCACTTGTTCAACCTTGTAGGTCTGAGCAATAATGCCTGCTATGATTAACAAAATACCAAATACTGTATTCTTAGAAATCTTATGCTTTAAGAAAAAGAAAGCGAGAATGACAGATACTGCAGGATAAATAGCTGAAACTGAGGATGCTAATGAACTACCGATATATTTGACCGCATAGAGATTGGCTTGCATCCCAATCGGCCCAGCTAAAAGTGCTCCAATAATGACACTGACATTTCGAATGTTCAAGAAGATTGAAATACGTACTTTACCTTCTTTAAATAAAAGATATCCTAGCAAGATAAAAATACTCAGAAAATCGTGTGCTGCTGCTACTACAAAAGGTGATAGGTCAGTAAATATAGAGAAGATATAGGCACTAATGGTTAAGCCTAATCCCCAGAAGACACCTGAAAGTAGACCAAAAGAAACTCCATTTTTAGTTTTCATATAAATCTCCTTCAGACTCTAATTCTTTTACAGCTCTATTGTAGCGAGAAATTCCATAATCTCCGAAATCTGCACCATTTTCTTCTTTGTAAATAGTCCAAAGACTCCAAATGATGTCCTGCAAGATTTTGTAGATACGAATTTTTTCTCTAGAAACTGAAGTCTTGTCACTCTTATAATGACTTAGAAAGTCTTCTTCCTCTTCTAAAGAAAACTCTGATTCTAGGAAAAGGGCGGCTAAATCCCACATGGGATCATTCATAGATGAATATTCCCAATCAATGAGATAAAGGTGACCATCTGGTCCTTCTATGAAATTTTCAGGAACCAAATCAATGTGACATGATTTCTTATCGATACCAATTTCTTCAAGTTGGTCTTTCAGAGAAAATACTAACTTTCTGACAGTTTCATAGTTCGGATAGTAAATCTCTCCTTGAATCAATGATTCATATTTTTTGATTTCCTCAAAAGGAGCAAACTCTCCTTTTAATTCTTTACCAGAAGCGTGAATGGTTTGTAGAATTGGTGCAATCTTTTCAAATTTGGTTTTAATGATAGTTGAATCAAGTGTCTCAGCATTTTCAATGTATTGATTAACCTTAATTCCTGCTTCAATATCGAAAAGATAATTTTCTACATCTAATTTCAAATCTTTCAACAATTCAAGATTGAACTTCTCATTCTGGCGATCGATTAGTTTATCTGTACCTTTTCCGAAAAACTTAACAATATATTGGTTTGAGCTTGTTTTGACCAAGTAGTTTTGATTGGTCATGCCTCCCAGTTGTTCAACGCTCAGAATATCTTCATCAGTTGATAGTAAAGAGGTAAGTTTTTCCTTAATGTTTTTTTCCACAATCATCCTCCATTATACTTCCCACTTAAAGACTGTCTTAAATGCGGTATTTAAGTCAGTTGCAAAAACTCGGTGAATATCTTTGATTTCTCTGACTGGTTCTTCTAGCTCTAAGCATTGTTTAGGTAAATTACTAATCCCCATGCGCGTGCTGGTTCCACCTGCTAAAATTCCAGCGTAGATCATTTTAATACTCCTTTAGTCTGTTCTTAAAAAAACTCATTCTTTATTATTATATCACAACCTAGCCTTTTATCGAAATAAATACTAGAATTCTCTAGTCAGAAAGAGGGTTGTTACATACTTTTTGGGAAGGTATCTTGAATGATAAAAAGTAGGTTTTCAAATCCATCTTTCCATTAATATAGAGTTCTTTAGAATATTATAGAAAACTTAAAGAAACCTTAAACTAAATAAAAAAGTTGAGATTGTAGCCAGAGATAATTCCAAGCCAACAATTCTCAACTCTATTCAATTATTTTTCGTTTATTTTTCTTCTTGCTCACCAATGCCCTTAACGGATTTCTTAAACTCGGCAAGCATTTTTCCTACTGATTCGCCTAACTCTGGTAAGCGTTTTGGCCCAAAAATCAATAGTGCTCCAAGAACAATGACTATCAAGCCTGGTGCACCAATATCACGTAAGATTCCCATTTTTTTCTCCTTTCCTTTTTCTCTTAATTATCCATTTACTAATAGCGATACTAACCTCATACAAAAGGATTAGGGGAACAGTCATCGCTAAATCGCTAATAAAATCGGCCGGCGTCAATATAACTGCCAATACCAATAAAATGAAGTAAGCATAACGTCTGTAAGTAATGAGTAGGCCAGGCCCAATCAAACCAATTGAGGTTGAGAAAGCAATGATAACTGGCAATTCAAAGATAAATGCTAGTGGTACAGTAGTTTGAAAGACAAAAGCTAGATAATTTTGCGCCGTTAATTGCGTTTCAAATAAGTTTTCACCTAATCCTAGTAAGACCTGAAGTATAGCTGGTGTGACAAAATAAAATCCAAAGGCTAATCCCAAGATAAAACAAAGGAAAGTTGCAGGGATATAAGCAAAAATCGCCCCTGCTTCTTCAGTTTTAAGTGCTGGTCGAACAAAACTCCAGACTTGATAGACCGTAAAAGGTAAGGTAAGGCTAAAGGACATTAAACTTGCTAAACGGAGATAAATCCATAAAATATCATTCGGCCCTAAGACCATCAACTTCTGACTAAAGCCTTGTGTGATAAATTGATAAACCTGATCAGCAAATAATAGTGAAACGCAGAATACTAGAAAGAAGCAAACAACTACTGCTAGCAATCTCTTTCTAAATTCTACCAAATGTTCAATAATTGTCAATTCCTTTTGATCCATCACTTTTCACCCTGTCTAATGGTAATTAGAAAAACTACGAGGATAAAGAGAGTCTGACCTGCTAACCCTTCCCAACTAGGGTAAATTCCCAATATATCAATACTTGGTATTCCTGAGATCAGATGGTTTGGAATCATATTTGTCAACTGTAAGGCATGGATACTGACTCCCGTCATCTTAAAGGCTAAGGCATAAATCATCCAAGTCAGGATAAAGGAAACCTTGTGAGGTAGGAAAAATTGACTGGCCTTGTTCATCACAAAAGCAATCACGACTAAGACTGAGAGGGCCAGAGAAATTCCTAGGACAAAATCAAAACTAGAAATCCTTGGCAGAATCCCCACATAGAATAAAATCGTCTCAGCACCTTCTCGGAATACGGCTAGAAAACTCAGAGCAAACATAGAAAGGAAAGATCCTGTTTTCGTGACAGTTTGCATTTGTGATTCCATAAAAGTATTCCATTTTTTAACAGAAGATTTGCTATGAAGCCAAATACCGATTAAAATCATCATGATAACCGCAAAAATTCCGACTGCACCTTCGATGATTTCACGGTTAGTTCCTGAGGTGACTGCTGGAAAGGCAATCTGTAGGATATAGGCAATTAAAAGACTGGCCACTATTCCCGCAAATGCACCACCATAGACCCACTTGAGGCCCTTTCTCATCTTAGCAGCTTTCAAAGTTGTCACAAGCGCCATGACAATCAAGAGTGCTTCTACACCTTCACGGAGCAAGATGAGCATGGCATCAAATGCATTATAGGAAGCGCTAGTATCAATTTGAGATAGCTCTGCAATCAAGCTAGAAAGCTTTTCTTGATATTCACTTTCCTTTCCCTTAACCATGATGACAGGACTTTCACTTTCAACCTTGGTATAAAGCGAAGGATTGGTTGTACTTACAGAACCTTCGATTGTTGGCCAAATTGTAATAAACTCCTTCATGGTTGCAGCTGCTTCACTATCTTGACCAGCTTGAAATTGGGTCAAAGCCTTCTTTAAAAGATCTATCCCATCCTTAAGTGTCAGATTCGTTGAATTTGTTTCAACTTCTTTTCCATCAACAAAGTTAGAAATGGCTGTCTTCAAATCATCAAAGGATGCCTGAATAGTATCAAAGTTCGTTGGTTCAGTCTCAATGCTACTACGCAGAAAGGAAATTGCTGTTTCCACTTGTCCATAATGAGCTGTACTATGGTCTCGAACCACTGCTTCATTGATGGTCCAGGTTGAATTCATTTTTTTATAGGCTTCTCTTACTGCTTCCAGATCTTGAGAAGCGATTGCCTTGTCTAACGCTTGAAAACGAGGTTCTAAGCGACTTACAAGTTTCTCTTTTTCTGCATCTAGGTCGACTGGATTTTGCTCTTTCTCAAATGTCAAAAGGGCTAAAGAAATCTGAGTTAACTGTTCTTCAGTAATATCACCAGTTAAGGCTAACCTTTCTTGAACTTGACGTCCTGCTTCAGAGTCAGAATTCTCGACTTTCTCGAAATCTTTGGTCATTTCATCGATTAGTTTTCTAGCCTGATCTTGTTTGCCTTCTTTAACAACTTTAGTTGCATCAGCTATTTTCACAAAGTAAGGACTCAAATTTTCCTTAGCTCCTACCGGAAAAATCAACAAGAAGAAACAAGCAAATAGGAGGATAATACTTTTAGGATTCCAATAATTTCTGCCCAATGTAACCTCCCTTCTCTACACCACCAAAACAGGCAAAAAGTCCACTGCCTATATGGGTAACGTATTCATTCATTTTATCCGTAGCACCTAGATTGGTCTGCACCTTAACAAAGTTATCTGGGTCCTTTTGGAAGGAGATAAAGAGCAAACCTGTGTCAAACTGACCTGTCTTTTCATCAATTCCATCAGAATAAGAATACGATCGACGCAAGAGAGGCTTATCCACTTCTTTAGCTAAGCGCACATGAGAATCATCAGGAAGAAGGCTTAAATCAACCTCATCAAATTCGTTCTTCTTGCCAAAGGGAGCGCCACTTTCTTTATAGCGCCCAAAGGTATTTTCTTGTTCCTCGAGATTGGTTCGATCCCAAGTATCTAGGAACATCTGGATGCGCCGAACTGCCATGTAAGAACCATTTTCCATCCAATCCTTACTGTCAGCCCAAACAACCTGATCAAATTCTTTCTCAGTGGTAACATTAGCAGTCCCGTCTTTAAAACCAAAGAGATTACGAGGAGTTTCCATACGATTACCGATAGCTGCAAACCCTGATTGACTCCAACGAAGAGTAACTGCATTTCTCCCTTTTCGGATAAGATTTCTAATAGCATGAAAGGCAACTTGCTCATCATCAGCACAAGCTTGGATAACTATATCTCCACCCGTATACTTTTCTCGTAACTGTTCCTTTGGAAATGGAGGTAAATCTCTGAAAAGTTTGGGACGTTTGTTCTCTAGTTTCATCTTTTCTAGGAAACTAGCCGAAATTCCAAAGGTCAGGGTCAAACGATGAGGATTAAGACCAACTGTTTCTCCAGTATCACTTGGAGGCAAGAGGCTATTGTTACCATCTTTTTTAACCAATTCTCCCTCTACAAGTTTGGCACTATAATCCGTCCAATCCTTAAATAACTGGATGATTTTCTCTTTGTCAGTTGTATGCAAATCTAAAACCACAAAATAAATGTTTTTCTGCATGACAGTTGTAATGCCAGCTTGGTGTTTGCCATAGAAGGCTATTTTTTCATCCCCGTACGAGATTTTCTCCTGACCATCAAGCTTAGGTGCGAAAAAAGCAGAAGCACCAGAGAGTCCAAGTGCGAGACCAGCCCCTCCGATACCTGCTTTTTTTAGAAATTCTCGACGGTCCATTTTTTGTTCAAAAAATTTTTCGCCTTTGTTTGTCATACTACTTATTCTCCACCAAGAAATTTACCCATTTGTGATAATGGTTCACCAAGTTTTGTCACTGCTTCAGACAATTCTTTGGTATCCTCTTTCGTTAAGTCTGTATAGAGCTTATAGTGTTCCTTGTCCGTCATGTGTTTGTCTAACAAACTATTGACAGATTTGAAATCTTCTTCTAACTCTTTAACCAAAGCTACATCTGATTTTTCAAGCAAGGGTTTAAATAGCTGGAAAATCTTCTCAGCACCTTGGATATTGGCACGAAAATCATACAAATCTGTATGAGAATAAATCTCCTCTTCACCAGTAATCTTACTTGTCGCTACTTCATTTAGAAGGTCAACAGCACCAGTTAGCATAATCTTGTAATCAACATCTACAGTAGCAATCTTAGCCTTCAATTCCTTGATGTCATTTACCAGTTGGTCACCATAAGACTCAGTTCCTTTGGTTGTGTTTTCCTCCCAAAGAATGCGCTCGATACGGTGGAAACCAGACCAACCTTCTTCAGTCTTATTTTCATCTAGATAGTCTGCCAAACGAAAGTCAATCTTCACATCAGATTCACCGAAGCTCTCTGCAATCGGCTCTGAACGTTCATAGGACATACGGATTAAAGGGTATGCCTTTTTAGCTTCCTCTAACTTACCATCCTTCAAAAGTTTAACAAAACCTTCTGTATCTGTTAAAAGTTTATCAATCTGTTCTTCCACAAAGGTTTTGTAGTCACTAGTTGCCTTATCCAATAATTTTTGGTTATCTTCTGATAATTTTGCGACCTGAGATGAATCACTTGTAGTTGACGATTGTTCAAAACGAACTGCACAAGCAGATAACAACAATGCCGAAGATAAAAGGATAAAACCAAGTTTTTTCATTAAATACTCCTATTAAATCACGGGAATCCCATTTTTTAAATTTATTATATCATGTTTTTTCTAATTATTCAATAAATTGTCAGAAAATTTAATGTTTACTCCTTTAAAATTAGAATAGACTTTTATAGTTAAAATTGTTAAAATAATAAGGAAAATAATAGAAAAGGAAGCTATATACCACCATGATGAATATGCAAAACATGATGCGTCAAGCTCAAAAACTTCAAAAACAAATGGAGCAAAGTCAGGCTGAACTTGCTGCTACAGAATTTGTTGGCACTTCTGCTCAAAACCTTGTAACTGCCACACTAACAGGAGACAAGAAAGTTACAAAAATTGATTTCAATCCTGCGGTTGTTGACCCAGAAGATATTGAAACTCTATCAGATATGACTGTTCAAGCAGTCAATGCTGCTCTTGAACAAATTGATGAAGCAACTAAGAAGAAACTAGGTGCTTTTGCTGGTAAATTACCATTCTAATAGCATAAAAAGAGGCTGATGTTCAATTCAGCCTCTTTTGTCTTACCTAGAAAGTAAATATTTCTGCTGCTTTCTTGAGAAGCAAGTCCGTATATTCAGGATCTTCCTGAGCGGTTTCAAGCTCTTCTTTAATTCTTTCTAGATCATCTGTTATCATACCATCAACTCCCAAACGTAGGGATTTATCAAAGGATTCCGAACTATTGATTGTCCATACATAGAGTTTTTGTTTTGTATTCCAAAGCTTGGTTACAAAATATTCATCTAAGGTAGAATATTCCATGGTATAACCTGTAGCATTCGTTCTTGGAAAAACGGAATTGTAGGGCAGAATGAAATAGACTGGAATTTCCTTATCATACTGACTTACTTTTTCAATAACATGATAATCCAAAGATTGCATCTGATGCCCATAGACTTTGATCTTTGCCCCATATTGATCTAGAAAATGATCCATCATTTGGGCACTATCTTTTCGACTCGTTTTAATTTCGATCAGCAATTTCTGATGAAGGTCATTGGCACGATTTATATAATCATCAAAGCTGGAAATTTTGGTCTGATAACCATTTTCATAAATATCTAATTGCTTCAACTCATCTAAAGTTAAGTCTTGCGGTGTTACATTTAATCCCGCTAAACTTTTTAGGTTAGCATCATGCATCATGACAAACTGACCATCCTTGGTTTCCTGCACATCCATCTCAACTAAATCTGGTTTTAACTGAGCTGTTTTTTCTAAGGATTCAACTGTATTTTGGACACCATTCCCATTAGAAACTCCTCTGTGAGAGATGACAAGCGGAGGATTGACTACGGGTGCTTCTAGATAAACATAACCCTCAATCGCAAAGAAGACACTGGCGCACCCCATTACACCCCATCTCATGATATGATCTTTCTTTCGTCTTGGCATAATATCCAACTCCTCACCAGTTAAAAAGGAGGTAAACTTAACCAAGAAGTAAGTCAAAGCCATATAGTGGATATTTTTAATCAAAATATAGTTCGAAATAGCAAGAATCAAAGATTCTCGATGTGTGAGACCATCTACTAAAAACTGGCCAACCAATAGTGGGATTAGAAGTAAGTAAAAGAAAAGATTTGTTTTGACAACAATGAGAAAAAGATGCCAAGCGTAAAACCAAAAATGATTCCTGGTTTTTTCTAGACTGTAGACCACAGCATCCTTAACCGTCATCTTTTCAAAAAAGATTTTTGGTAGAACAAAAACCAACTTAACAGAAACGTATAGGAAGAGAATTGACAAGATGATAATACCAAGCCACCATATCCAATACTTGTCTTCCATGTAGGTCTGGATAAAATCAGGTATAACTATTTTATTAAAATAATAAATTTTAAAAATCTTCCTGATAAACGGAAAAATCATAGCGATATAAACGAAGATAAACAAGGCCTTGGAAAGAGTCAGACGTTTCATGAAGGCTATACTTTCACGAAAGACCTTGCGACTATACTCAATCAAGGTTCGTTTTTCATGATAGAGAAGGTGTCGAGCCCCAATGAAGAGAAGACTAATTTGAAAATAGGCTACTAAAAGGTTAATGGCTATTAAGATTAAAAAACCAAAGCTGACTAAAGGCGCATTTTTGATAATCTCAAAAATGTTATTGTAAGAGATAAACAAATAGCCCGTCTGACTGAGTAAAAAGCCTGCTATCAATGAGTTCAATGGCAACCAAATATAATCTACCAGCATGAAGATTAGAAAAAATAGAAAGAGGATTTTATCCAGATTTAGGTAAATCTTTTTAAAACCCAATTTTTTAGGTTTTTCAGGTTTCATAAAACCTCCTAATCAAACAGCTGTGATAAATCTAAACCACCGAAAGGATTAGAGTTTAGACTACTCTTGGAGTCCAGTAATATTCTACTTTCATCAGATTCTAGAAAAGCTTCATAAACACGCGCAGTCATTCGCGCATCCTCTAAACTATTATGAGATTGACCCTTGAATCCAAGAAATTCAGCCACAGTCTGTAACTTGAGATTTGCAATGCCGTGAAGATCAGAACTGCGTCGCTCAAAAGCTTCATCATAGAGATCAACTAGATATTGGCTACTATAATCCAAACCATGCTCCAATAAAATCGGTAAATCACTCTTGGCTGCATTATAACCAATAAGGGGTAACTCACCCACAAAGTCTTGAAAATTCTTAAGTACATCTTCCACCATCGGTGCGTCTTTCAAGGTTTCAGACGTGATACCCGTTAAACCATTGATAAAACTTTTCAAAGGCACATCTGTATGAACATAAGAGTCAAATGCTCCTACTTCTTCACCATCTTTAAAACGGACCGCAGATACCTGAATCAAGTGAGTTTTATCTTGGTGTTTATTAAATTCCAAATCAAATGAAATGTAATCTCTTAATTTTTCCATTTTATCCATCCCTTACTATATGTGTAAAAAGAAACTACTTGGTTATACCTAGAAACCAAGCAGTTTTTTCTTATCCTCCAAATAAGCGAGCAAAGAAGCCTTTCTTCGTTGCTTGTACCTCTTGCTTAGCCTGATCCAACTCCAACTGAAGGTTTTCTTGGTCCTTCATAGCTTGTAGAGTTAACTGTTGTTGTTGATCCAATTGCTTATCTTTTTCTGCGATTTGACGGTCTTTAACACGCATCTGTTCATCTTTTTCAGCTAACTGTTTGTCTTTGGCCTTTAACTGCTCATAAAGACGGATGATTTCAGCGTTCTTTTCATCAACAAGAATCTCCATTAACTCACGTTGCTTCACATCATCACTAACAGGTTCATCTTCAAAAATGGTTTTTTTGTAGATTTCTTCAAGCTTAATCAAGCCACTGCGAGTTACCACAGTGACTCCTTTATCATTTTTAGTCGTATCTTCTTCAGGTAATTCCTTGACACGGTTATTGATTGCTTGGCGGGACAAGCCCAAGACCTCAGCAATCTCACTAACAGTCATCTCAATACTCATAATATCCTCTGAAAGTTTTCTAGCTTTTCTTTATTTAAATATTATCATAAGCAAGCAAAACTGTCAAATATCACCGTGTTATCAACCCTTTTTCAAAATAATTTCTCTTCTAAACTAGACTGTCTATCAGCTTTTTTAAACTAAACATCAGTTTGTAATTTTTCCACCAGCTCTAATTAATAGAAAACCTTTCTTGGTTTATAAAGATGATCCCGTTTCTCTAAAATGGCTAATAATTTATCACCTTCAAAACCAGCCAATTCCTTCTCAGTTTGCTCCAATTCAATAAAGCGACCAAAACGCACTTCTTCTGCTTGTTCTGGAGTCAAATAAACTTTAACTAAGTCACCTGTTCCAATCTCTAATGGATGAAGAAAGTCTAGTTGTCCAGCCTCTACTTTTTCGGAAATTTCTTCCAAGGTCAAAGCATTATCTAACTGCAAGCCCGCTGCACTTGTTCGTGTTAAATGAGACATATGAGCTGCATAGCCAAGTTTTTCTCCCAAGTCAACTGACAAGGTACGGATATAAGTCCCTTTGCTGCATTTTACACGAAAAGTAAATCTCGCAAGTTTATCCTCATAAGAAATCGGACTTGTCCGTTCAAATTGATAAATCGTCACCTGACGCTCTGGACGCTCTACTTCTTGACCAGCACGCGCATACTCATAAAGTTTGCGCCCATTGACCTTGACAGCGGAATACATAGGTGGAATCTGAGTGATAGGACCTGTCAGACTAGCAATTGCTTCATCGACAAGATTCTCATTCAAAGGTGACAAAACTGGTGTCTCTGAAACTACCTCACCACTAGAATCCTC
Organism: Streptococcus infantis; assembly: GCF_047463635.1. Taxonomy (GTDB): domain Bacteria; phylum Bacillota; class Bacilli; order Lactobacillales; family Streptococcaceae; genus Streptococcus; species Streptococcus infantis_W. Next base: position 245,065 of record NZ_JASHDL010000001.1, on the reverse strand, counting down.
GGTAGTCGTGGAATAACCTAGAGTGATTTCCCCCTCATAGACCTTACCCTCGTCCTGCATAAACTCGACCATGCGTGTCGCCTTGCCAACCGCAATCGGCAAAACACCCACCACATCCGGATCCAAGGTCCCACCATGACCAATCTTCTTAGTTCCTAAAATCCTACGCAGCTTGAAAACTGCATCATGCGAGGTCATCCCTGCTTCTTTTTTAAAATTGATAATACCGTTCATTTTTGCTTTCTAATTTCATTCATGAAATATCTTCTTCAAGAATCGTAATGTAATTATCTTTTGTAGCCAAAGAAAGTTTACTTAAACGCTTTGCTTGATTCATAATTATCTTATCAAATACATTTCTTACAAACCGACCATTCGCATTTTTATTTTCAGGATTGTTACTATGTAATTCTAAATATTTTTTTAATTTATCTTTTGCAGAATCATTCAAAGTGTACTCTTCATTTTTGCAATATGAAAGAAAAATATCTAACATTTGATCCACAGTATAATCTTCAAACATAATAAAGTAGTTAAATCTTGATTTTAAGCCTGGATTAGATTCAAAGAATTTCTTCATTAAGTCATCATATCCTGCTACAATTACAACTAAATCATCACGGTAGTCTTCTAAAGCTTTTGTCAGTTCTGTTAAACACTCTCGACCATAACTGTCACTTTTTTCATTTTCTGTGATACTGTATGCTTCATCAATAAATAAAACACCACCTTTAGCTTTTTGAATTAGTCTTTTAACTTTTAAAGCTGTTTGTCCTTGGTATTCAGCTATTAAGTCCGTTCTAGTCGCCTCAATAAAATGACCTTTACTTAGTATTCCTAGAGAACGATACATATTACCAACAATTCTAGCAACTGTTGTTTTACCTGTACCTGGATTCCCGAGGAAAGCCATGTGCATCGTTCTATTTGTTTTTTTCAACCCAATCTTTTCTCGGTTTTTCTGAACTTTGTTAAAGATTACTAGGTCTTCTATTTCTTTCTTTACATTTTCTAATCCTATCAGAGAGTTTAATTCATCGGACAGCTCCTCAAATGATTTGGTCTTGATTTCTTTTAAAATAGCGTACTCACTATCTATAAATCTAGAACCAAGATATTTATACAATAATTCTAAAATACTAGTTTGTCTATCTTTAATCTTAGGAAATCTATCATTATTTGACGAATTACCTAAACGTTTTATAAACTCTAATTCCGAATACTTTTTATTATCAACAATTTCTTGAAGAACAGTCTCAAATTCAAAAGAATTATTTGTCAGATCATCAAGCTTTTTCACTTCTGATTTTAACAATTTTAAATAAGTTTCACTAATCATCTACATACCTTTAAACAATAGAAATAATACTATTAAAACAACGGTGATTCCTAGAGTATAGAGTCCTTTTTTTAGAAAAACAATCTCCTTTTGCTTTTCTTCTAATTTTGTTTCAAGACCTTCAACAACTAACTTTAGATTATTTCCCTCTGTTATTGATTTGTTATTGATTTCATCAAGGTAATTTTTAAAATTATTTTGTGTATTATTTACTTGTACTTGTAAATTATTAAAACTATTTTCTAGTTTTTCTAAATCATCTAATCTATCATGATGTTTCTTTAAAATATCAATTAAATCTTTATTTTGTTTAAAAACATCATTTAATAAGTTTTTATTATTTTCTTGATAGGCTTCAATTTCTTTTAATCCCTGTAAAGCCGTATTATTAGCTTCTTTTGCAGCAATTAAAGAGTCTGAAATTCTTTGAATATAGTCATCATCTAATATCTGAAAAGTTTCGTAAATTGTATTAAATTCTTGAATAATCTTTTTTATGTGCTGGTTTTGTTCAATCATTCTATTTTGAACAGCATCCGTGAGAGCGTTTAAATCCTTACCTTTAACTCCATAGTCGACAGAAAAAATATTAAATATATTCTCTTCCTGAGGAACTGTTGGTAAATCTGATTGTTCTGGTATTTCTTCACTAAAAGCTTTTAACGCTTCTTTTTTCTCATTAAATTTTTCAGACTTTGCCAAAACTTGAATCTCTAATTCTTCTGACATAACAATCCCCTCCTATAGTAAATCATTTAATACGTTTTGCATCTCAGCTAGTTCATCATGCTTTTCATCAAAATATACTTCATTATTTAGTAATCTTTGTTTGAAATTCACCTTAGATAGATAAATATCTTCTTGGACATTTCCAAGTAATTCTCGTAATTTTTGATGATTTTGGGCCATTTTACTAAAAATTTGGTTCCGTTTAATAGCAACATTTTCTTCGGCAACAAAAATTTGAACATCCTGAATTCTTAACAATTCATTTTTCTTATTAGCTTGTTTCTTTTGATTTTCCTCAATTAACTTTCTGGAAATAAATTGATCAATTCCATTAATAATTATTGCTCCCAAAATTCCGGTTAGTAAACTAGCTAAAAACATTCCCAAGATATTTGCTATGGTCCCTAAAAATTTAATCTCAAATCCCATTCCTGATAGTGGTAATAAGTACTTTTCAAAATATTCTCCTAAAAACATTGCTCCTACTCCTACTAATGCAGAAGTAATGATTTTTGAAATATGTGCAAGTTTAATCTCAGTAGAATGTGACTGACTTTCGGGATTTGATAGATAAGAAATACTCTCTCTTATTGATCCAAATATTTGCTTAATCAAGTTTGGTAACTTTTTCAACTTTTGAGCGAAAGCTCCAATAATTTCTCCCACGATACTCCCAACAAAACTATCAATTCCAACTTTGATAAATTCTTTAATTTTACTAAAGAAGGAATGAAGCGCATTTTTCATTTCATCTAAGAATGTATCAAACGAACGTTTTTTAGATTTAAAAAAACGAACCAAAGCATTCATTATTTCTTTCAACATCCCAAATAACGCTGCAACAAACATAGCTTTAACTGCATCTTTACCTGCCTTGTTCGCCATTCTTACAGGAGCTTTTTTTGCTATATCTTTATTGATAGCTTTCTTGGCTTTTTTCTCAACCTTTAGCATCTTATGTGAATCAGCAGATAATTTATCATTTAATTTTTTATTATTTTCAGCTTTAAGATTTCGCTTTTCGGGATCTGAGATATTCATCTTATCAATTTTTTTATTAGCTTTTTCAACTTGTTCTTTTAGATTTTTTTCTCTTACATCTCTTTTCTTTATATACTCGCTATTAGATTTTGCCCCTTTACTTTTATTAAGAGATTCATTAGTTGCTGCAAAATTTTCTGATTTATTGGCTAAATCAGAAGTTTCAATATTTGCTATTTTCCTCCATGTGTTTTCAAAAATCTGTTTTCTTGGTATGACATGATCCAAATTAGCTTTTTCGTTAATTTTAATTGTTTTTCCAGTATATTCATCCTTTAAATTTCCATTTTTTTGCTTTTCTTTCATAGCATTATTTGCATCAGTATACCTTTTATCATTCATTATTTTAGCACCCTCTTCTTTTGTATAACCATTAGGATGTTTATCGTTATACTGCTTAAGAAGTGTGTCGCTTGTCATGTCTAAATCAATTTGATTCGCAAATTGACTCCAAATTTCATCTAAAATGACATCTCCTAATTTATCCGGTGAACTAATTTCTTTACATTCTAGTTCTAATTTCTCAAGATTAGAAAACTCCATAGTAAATTGCTGTTCCAATAGTTCTTCTAATTCGTCATAATTTAAATTTTCAGAGCCATTTACTTCTTCAGTATTCAATACTAATAATTCATTTTCCACTGCTTTCTACTCCCCCTTCAAGGCATCAAATTTCGCTTTCATAGTTGGATTTTTTCTTGTCAATTTTTTAACGGAAACATCATCCAATTTGTTGTTAGCAAGGCGCAGTTGGTTTTCTGATGTGGTCAGGAATTTCTTGACTTCTTCCATCCGCTTGATGGACTTGTCGATTTCGTCAATGGCCTTACCAAAGTTAACAGAAGCTGAATTATAATTCTTTGCAAAAGCTACCTTGAAAGCGTCCAAATCTTCCTCAAAATGCGTGATATCGATATTTTGCTCGCGAACCAAAGCCAATTCCTGCTTGTATTTGAGAGAATTAAGGGCAGCGTTGCGCAAAAGTCCAATTAGTTGAATAAAGAACTGGGGACGAATGACATACATCTTCTCATACTCGTGGCTAACATCGACAATCCCTGTATTGAAGTAGTCGTTATCAGCCTCAAGCATAGTTACCAAAACTGCATACTCACAGTTTTTCTCACGGCGGTCCTTATCCAACTCTTTGTAAAAATCCGCATTCTTATGTTTCTTCTCTGTCCCGTCTGCTTCATTTTTCATCTCAAACATAATGGAAATGAATTCTAGTCCATTTTCATCAAAATCACGGAAAATAAAATCACCCTTAGAACCACGTGCTGAAACCTTATTGTCCTTCTCAAAGTATGCATTTGGAAAGGCAAAGCTTCGAACCTTGTTAAACTCACTTTCTGCATAGTGTTCCAAACTTTCACCGATTGCCTTGGTTGATTGTTGCGCCTTGAAATTCTTGTAAAATTCAACCTGTTCACTGGCTGCCTTAAGCTGGGCTTCGTAGTTTTGTTTAACAGAAGCTAGAGACAACTCATTTTCTTTTTCTTGTAAGAGGAGCTGATTTTTGACCTGATCGCGTTCTTTTTCAAGATTAGAAAGAGTTTTTTGTAGTTGATTTTCATGCTCCAAGCGCAAGGTAGCCAATTGATTTTCGAGAGCTTGGACTTCTTTTTCTTTCTCTAGCAAGCTTTGACTAGCACTTTGCTCCACCTCTTTCTTAGCCAATTCTTTTTCTGTATCAAAGTTGTTAATTTGACTTTGAAGCTGGGCAATTTCTTGATCCTTTTGAGCCAGTTTTGCCTGTTGTTCATTTAAGGCTTTTTGTTCCACTAATGTCAACTCTTGCTTGATTCGCTCGTGTAATTCCTTATCAAACTCTACAGTTCGAACTTGAGAAATCAATTCTGCATATTGACTTTCATTGACTGTAAATACTTCGCCACAATTGGGACATTTAATCTCGTTCATGTTATTCCTCTATATTTATCTATTCTACATTCATTATAGCATGGAAAAACAAAAAGAAAAAGTTGGAATGAATCCAACTTTTAATCTACGTATGTATCTTCGTTTTTATTTAAGAAGGCGTAAGGCAATCCTATCAGTAGACCACCACCAATAAAGTTACCAATAAAGGTTACACCCCAGTGACGAAGAATATTTCCAATACCGAAGTTTGCAATTGAATCAGCAGCGACACTGAATTTCACAATCGCAAATGATGCAAAGTTTGCGGCGATGTGCTCGTTTGTTAAGAATACAAACATGTAAATCGCAGATAGAACTAACCAAAGTTTAGCTCCCCCATCTTTGACTAAAACAAATGAAAGAATTGCGATATTTACAAAGACATTAGCCAAGATAGCTTCGAGTAAGACTAGTTCATTTGAACGGCCCAACTTCATTTCTACAACGCCAGAAATAAAGCTATCGTGTGTTAGGTTTGCATAAGCTGCTGAATGGGCAAAGCCCCAACCTGCTATAAGAGCACCGATCAAATTAAAGAGTGTACAGTATAGAAGAATTTCAGCTGTTTTTCTCCAGCTAATTTTTTTCAAAAAGCTACCAGCTGTCAAGAACATCATGTTAGATGTTACTAACTCAGCATTCAAGAAGACAATGTAAGCCAATCCCCAAGCGAAAACAAATGGGAAGAGGAAACGTCCACTACCAGGAGCAATCTTATTAATCAAGTCAGCTCCAACTGCACCAGCTGCTGTACTAAATGTTAAGAATGCACCAGCAAACATTGAACGGATAGCATACTTGAATTTACTTTGACTGTAAAGACTTTCCTTTTTCTTACAAGCAAATTCAATTTTTGAGATAAATTCTGAAGAAACCATATAAACTCCTAAAACTTTTATTTGTGAATATTATAACATAAAATCGAAATTATGGGAAGGCTTTCTTAAGACATAACTTTAAATTCTTACTAATTTTAGCAATCCTTTCCATCCTTATTCTATACATTTATTTTATTAATTTATAATTATTATTTTAGTTAGGTTTATATTTTCTATACTAAATTATTTAATATATTTTACCAATTGGAGTAATAATAAATTTCTGAAATAAAGATTAGATTAAAGTTATCAGCCAGTAATGACTGCATTTAATTCTAAATAAAAAGAGAATCGCAATGATTCTCTCTTCTTCTATTAGCCAATATAAAATACTCAGGTCTAATCAACGTAAGTCTCTTCGTTTTTGTTTAAAAAAGCGTATGGTAAGCCTATCAAGAATCCTCCACCAATCAAGTTAGCAATAAAGGTAACTCCCCAATGGCGTAGGATATTTGGAATATCAAAGTTAGCAATTTGGTCAGAAACAATGCTGAATTTAATAATGCTAAAGGATGAAAAGTTGGCTGCAATATGCTCGTTAGATAAGAAAACAAACATAGAGATAGCTGATAAGATAATCCACAACTTAGCACTGCTATCCTTAACCAAAATAGAAGATAGAATGGCAATATTTACAAACATATTTGCCAAAATCCCTTCCAACAAGACCAACTCACTAGGTCGTGCCAACTTCTTGGCTACAATCTTTGGTAAGTAACTATCGTGAGTCAGGTGTGAAAAAGCCGATGAATTAGCAAAGCACCAACCTGCTAAGATGGCTCCAACTAAGTTGAAAAAAGCACAATAAAGTAAGATAATAAAGGCTTTCTTCCAGTCAATCTTCTTCAAGAATGTTCCAGCTGTCAGGTACATCATGTTTGATGTGACCAATTCAGCATTTAAAAATACAATGTAAACCAGTCCCCAAGCAAACACAAAGGGAAAAAGAAAATAGCCAGCACTAGGAACAATGCTATTGAGTAGATCAGCACCTATGGCCCCAGCGGCTGTACTAAAGGTTAAGAAAGCACCTGCAAACATCGAGCGAATGGCATATTTAAACTTGCTTTGGTCAAATAGACCCTCTTTCTTATGGCAATAATAATCAATCTTTGAAATAAATTCTGAAGAACTCATATAAACTCCTAAAAATTTTTCTGTTACTATTATAACATAAAAAAACTTAAGGAAATAAAGTTTTTTCTTTTTTTAATTAATTTCAGACCTTATTTTTCCATCATCTTTTTTAGAAATCCATACCCAAGCTACAGAGAAAAATCATTACCATCTAGTTATTAGTTGCCAAAGTTCATCATTTCTTCCCTACTCATTCCAACAAGCTCTGAAACCCACAAGCCCACAATATCTGACAAGACAGAATCACAAATATATTCATTCTCACCATGACCATATTTACAAGTGAAAAGAGGGGTTCTTATGGCTGATTGATAAAATTTTAAGGCTAACTCTTGCAGTTTTTCTGGATCAAATTCAAGTCCCAACTCTTGTGCAAGTCCAGTTCTCACTTTATCCCAATCTTCACCTTTTGACTGATAATTTTCTCGTGCTTTGTCGATAAATCCCTGACTGAATTTTTCCAACAAATGCTTGTTTTGATAGAGCAAACGACAAGAAAAATCAGAGATAGAAGCAGTATGAAGTAAGAAAGTCATTAAGGCTTTCTGCTACCCGACCAACTTGGCCTTCACTCCCTATAAAGCCGATACTCTCATCCTCAAGAATTACATATTCTCCCTCGCAAAGGCCTGACAAGCTAGAGAATATTCTTCATCGTTGTTAGAAAACTGCACCTCTCTGATTTGATCATAAAAGTAAATATCACACTCATCTAAAAGTAATCTTCTTAAATGCTGATTATTTCTGATTATTTGTAACCTTTCCATCTTTATCCCTCTCCAATATTTGGAATTGTCAGTGAATGATAACTTTGATATGATACTTTTTCGTTTCATTTTTTAAATTTCTGACAAGCTTATCATTCTCTTTTGATTGGCCAAAGAAATAGGCTAGAGCTTTTCCGCTCTTTTGTTCAATACACAAAAAATATCTAGCACCATTCAATTTAACACTTGGAATAAAATCGACCTCAATCTTTTTAATATTATTCAGTGGTATAATGCGCTTTCTAAAAACATAAGCATTATGGATATAAAATCTTCCCTTAGAAATATGAAACGGGGCGAAAAAGTTTCCGCCACTTTGACGCACAATGACATAACGACGCCATAGAATCAGTAAAAGAAGGAAGGAAATAAAGTAAATAGCAAAAGTCAAAACCGAGCTTTTCATCATTGATTTTAGCCCAATTAAAAAATAATCTATCATAATTAAAGCTCCTTTTTACCTTATTATATCACTTTTATTGTACAACTAGTTTTATGGACAAAGAAAAAGACTGAACAGAGTTCAGACCTTTTCATGAATACTTGATGTGATTTCATTATCTAGTCAAATCAAGACGTTTACCGATTTTTCCAATAAGAATAGCACCAACAATGAGTGAAGCGAATTCTCCGATAGCAGTTGTAAACCAAGTTAAGAAGAAAGGTGCTTCTGCTACGATGTTCAATTCAGCAGCAATGGTGATCATTGAAATCGAAAAAAGAATTGAAAAGAAGAAATGATCTTTACGAATCAATCCATTAAAAAGATAGTCTTTACTATATTTGCTAAACAACCATACGCCTAAACTTAGGAAGACAAGCGTAGAGCCTCCACCAACTGCGACATCGATGATTCCAAAACTGAAGAAATTAGCAATCATACATCCAAGAGTAACACCGATAATGTACTTAGGATTGTAAAAGGCAAGGAAATTCATCATTTCAGAAATACGGAACTGATAAGCACCGTAACTGATAGCATTAAGGGGTGGTGTGATTGTCAAAACCACATAAATTGCTGCGACAATGGCAATATCCGCCATATCACGGACAGTTAATTTTTTCATGTTTTCTCCTTTAGTGACAATATCACATATAATATGCTTGGTGAAAGAAGCTAAGCACCAAGGGTTGAGCAAGTCAACCTTACAAGTATAGCACATTTATCTCCTTTATGCTATACTATTTTTATGAAAACATACATCAAAAAATTCTTCGATAATGAAATCCTCTCCTACTTATTTTTCGGGGTTGCAACTACTCTTGTTTCGATCATTGTTCGTATCACGATTTTTTACCTTTGCCAACAAGAATTATGGGCGACTGCTCTGGGAAATATAACTGGAATTTTGTTTGCTTTTTTCACCAACGATACCATTGTTTTTAAACAGAAACGAAAAAATTGGTTCAAGCGTCTGATAAAATTTACGACCGCTAGATTCATAACTTTCCTCTTAGACCTGCTGCTGACCTTTATTTTTGTGACAAGCTTCCCCCATATTATCGGTCAGTTTGTAGGTGATAATCTCAATACTATCAACACAATTGAGACTATTTTTGCACAAGTTACAATCATAATCCTCAACTATATCTTCAGTAAAGTTTTTGTTTTTAAAAAACACTAAGCATATTTCTTGCATTCAACAGATGATTAAGTTATAATTTAGATTGTAAAAATTTCGAAAGGAAAAAGAAAATGTTAAAGGATCTTAAAGAATTTTTGCTCCGAGGTAACGTTGTAGACCTTGCTGTCGGTGTGATCATCGCTTCTGCTTTTGGTGCTATCGTGACTTCATTTGTTAATGATATCATCACTCCACTCCTATTGAACCCAGCCTTGGAAGCTGCGAAAGTACAAAACATCGCTGAGCTTGCATGGAATGGTGTTACTTACGGTAAATTCTTGAGTGCTATTATCAACTTCCTTGTAGTTGGTACTGTTCTATTCTTTGTGATTAAAGCTATGGAAAAAGCTCAAAGCCTTACTAAAAAAGAAGAGGTTGTTGAAGAAGCACCTGCTGGTCCAACTGAATTGGAAGTTCTTCAAGAAATCAAAGCTCTTCTTGAGAAAAAATAATCATATAGAGGATTCGGTTCAATACTGAATCCTTTTTTTATTCTCCTTTTGCTGAGTTTAGAAAAAACTTGAGTTCAGCTCTCTTTTTTGATATAATAATTAAAGTTTCCACCCTTAGTGTAATGGATATCACGTAAGATTCCGGTTCTTGAGATGGGGGTTCGATTCCCTCAGGGTGGATATTTTATAAAGAACTTACCAAAATCTGTAGATAAAGCTGTAAGGATTTAAGCTCTATAATATTTCTAGTGGATAAATTCCCTATAGATATTATGGAGTCTATTTTATTATTGAAAAGGTTTAATTTTACCTAGGCTTCAGTCTAGTTTTTTTATAATCGGAAATGCCTCTGTAAGGACGTCTATCCCAAAATTAATTCCCTGAACTTGGTAGTGATAGATTGGAACAGAGTAAATTTTTTGAACTCTGTTTTTGAGGTGACTATCTATTATTTCAAGTAAAATCCCATCTGATAAATAGGGAATTTCTGGTCCACTAAGTAAATCTTCTTCTAGTAAATTCAGGTCCCACCCCTGATCGATAGATCTGCAGAAAAGAATCTTACCAAAATCTATACAGTATTTTAACTTTTGATTCTTTAAGCCTTCAAGAAAAATTTGCAGATGATTTTCTTGAGAAAGTTGACACCGTAATTCATACCAATCATACTTGATTTCCTCACCAATATGAACCCACTTCATTTTTTACCAACCTCTTCTATCCTTATATCACTCTCTTGATTTTTATAGAGAATTAAGTCAACGACTAGATTCTTTGCACAAATACGAAAATGAACCAACTCTTCTTCAGTCAAAACTCCACCCGCCCTATGAATCACTTCTGTAATCAGGCTACTGGTCTCTAGCTTACAAATCGGGGATTCAAGCGCTGGCGAACTAGGAATCTGATGAAGAGCATCAAATAAGTCTCTATCTATGATTTGGTAAAAATGACAGAAGGGAAATTTCAATCGAATCAGATGTTTCTTACCCTTCAAAGTCATCGTAGAAATCTCGTAATGACTATTCTCACTAAAAGCTGCACTAGCTTCATATTCATCTTCTGGAATAATAGATTTCCACTCTAGCATAAAATCTTTCCCTCTACTATTTTCAATCATCTCATTAATTTTCAGTTTGAAGCTCATCTTCTTTAGAAATTTTCAGGCAAATAAGCAAATAAATAAATAAATAAATAAATAAATAAATAAATAAATAAATAAATAAATAAATAAATAAATTTTACTTTCTTAAAGTCACCTGAATACTATTGTTGCTTATAGTCCGTTGTCTCAAAATCAATATAATTTATAATTATATATTGAGGAGGTGTAATCCTGTGGAAAAAGATTATTTAACATTATTTGGTCAGCGAGTACGAGAACTGCGTCAGAAAACTGGTCTCAGCCAGGAAAAATTCGCATTAAAGATTGAAATGGATCGAACTTACTTCTCTTCAGTAGAATCAGGGAAAAGAAACATTTCCTTATTGAACATCAAAAAAATTGCAGATGGGTTGGAAATATCTGTGGATAAGCTGTTTGAAGATTTAAAACAAATTGAGAGGTAAATAGGTTTGAAAGATATTAGAACATTATGCGAAGAATGGTCAAAACAGACATATAGAGATGGCTTGAATGAAATAGTAATCAAAGATGCAGAACTATACAAACAAGCCATTTCAATTTTTACAGAACTAAAAATAATTGATATTCCAATGAACGGTTTTTCATGTGAAAATCTTCCAAAAACACATGAACAAGGAACTGTAATCAAGAAAACATATTCCGAAATATTCCATGAAGAGTTTAAGAAAAAAACTTTTACACCAGCGTCATATATGTTGCAGTTATTAATCGAAAGTAACAAAAGTACAAATGAAAATAACAAAATCATAGGCTCATTGGCAAGGGGGCTCAGAACTTTAACTTCTCTATTAAGAGAACCTGATTTTGCATATGTTTTACAATGTAAATTAATGACATTTGATTCAGATGTAAAAACATATTTAAATTCCAAACAGGACAGCTCTGATCACACAGATGTTTTACTTAATTACATGAAAAATGAGTATCGTATCTGGCTATATCAATTCTCACCTAGAGGATTACCACATGACATAGAAAGACTTACTGGAAAACGTGGGGAATTGCCCATTGGTACGCACATAATATGTCCCCTACATACTGAAGTTGCTATCAAATATGTTGCTCTATGTAAGAGACTCTCTAAATACAAACTCAAACTTAATTCTTATAAGAAAGAACTTTTAAAATGTAGTGAACGAGCTATTAAAAAACGAGAAAACATTGAGTCTAAGATTCAAAAGACAGATACAACAATAACTGATTTAGAAAATCAAATTGAAAGAGAACAGAAACTTTGTCTACAAGAATTAGATGTTGTTTATGGTTGGTTCTTTTATTCAGAGCACTATCTTAATAGGACTGTCGATTATATAAATAGTTTGTCACCTATGAAATACCAAGATGTTGTAGATATCCTATCTGCTCCTGAAAGATTTGTTGGTAATCTACAGTCATTTACCAAAGGAGAATAATTATGAACGTTGGAGAAAGAGACGAATTAATATTTAAACTAATAATGATATACAAAAGAGATCATAACGAAACACTATTTGGTCAGCCAATAAAAAGTGTTGGCTTTATGGGAAAAGAATTTGGCAAACTTCCAGTCGATTTCACAATAACTGAATTAAAAGAAATGTCAGATACTCATCTTGAAACAATTGCATTTAGCATAGGTAGTGGAAAGGCTCCTGCTGGAGCAAAAGCGGATGTAGAAATAAATGGAGAAGGCGTCTCATTAAAATCATTGCAGGCTGCACCCGCTGCACTGGTTAATCATACTTCTCGTCCAGGCTTTGAATTTGCTTGCCAAAACGCAAAGGTTTCAATTGAAAATCTTGATATAATTATTGATGACTATTGGAAAAAAAGAATGTCAGGAATAATTGCAGAAGATACTAGAACAACTGATTTAAATTGTCCTTTTTCCAGATATAAAGAATATTTAGGACCAATCCTCAAATACTTCTTATTTGATGGAACAGGTAGTAAATTATCCATCGCGCCTGCTAAATACCTGATTGAATTTTCAAATCCATATGATGAAAGTTCATACAAAAGATTAAATAGACAAGATGCTGTAGATGCAATTTGGCCAAAATTGATTTTTAGTCTCAGAGCAAAAAAAGGAATGCCTTCTAATTATAATATTAATACATACAATGGAAAGAATGCTGATAGCATTGCTAAATGGGTAAGATATTACAGTAACGACTACAGAGGCGCTTTACATATACGCACATCAAAATAAAAATCACAATTCATATTAACAAAGGCGGAATGAATAAACTCATCTCGCCTTATCTTATATTATTCCTACTTATAAAAGCTGACGTACTATTGCTAAAACTACTACAGTAGGGAGAGGATTTCCAACTTGTTTACCCTTATTTCCTGCAGGGTAGAAATTACAAGAAAATCCTTGTGAGCGAAGATATTCTTCAACAACAATACAACGTTGAACACCATCTACACGATAGCAATCTCGATTGTATTTGTTATCTATCTCTGAATGTCATCTCACCTCTTATAAAAATTATGAAAGAATGACCCCTTCCTGTTATTCCGCCCATTATTTTTTAAAATAAAATGTCACACACAGTTGGCGCTAGATACCCAAATGAGATATCTATGTTATTTCTCACACAAAAAATAAAAACTCTCTTCCTTATTTTCGGAACACCATAATCTTAATATCTAAAACTTAATACTCTACTTTTTATCCAAATTCGGTATGACCTTCTATTATAGGAAAATTTGTACATAATAAATTAAACGCTGGTATATCTTCGTTCTTTATCTCACTAATTTCTTCAACATGTATAATACCATAATTCTACTTAAATATCTCTATAGCTTTCCCATCTGTTTATTATGCCATTACGCAATGACTGCCACATTTACTAAGCATATTGAAAGCCACCTATCCCCGAAAACAAATCTAGAAATGTAAATGTTATTAACCTAATCTAAACAGTCAAACAAAGACAATTGTCCATACTGAGGATCTGGTCCATCTTCCCACGTTCCATTAAGGACATCTCGAATTTTTTCTGCAATTGACTGAATTACATTTACGGTAACAGTATTTCCGAACTGTTTATACAAATGTGTATCAGCTAAGACAAGTTTATACGAATCTGGAAATCCTTGTAATCTTGCCCACTCACGAGGTGTCATTTTTCTAATACCTTCCTTGTTTATCTCACCTTTGATATGCGTAGTCGGTGTCAAGTCTGTTTGTCTTTTATCTATTACCAAGTTTCTTTCTCTCCCCATTCCACCACATACAATAGCACCTGCAATACCATGCCATTCTCGTATTTCGTATCCAAATCCATTACCTTTTGCTGCATGCCGTTCTTTATGTCTTATTAAAGTCTCCATATATGTATCACTTAAATAATATTTCGCAGGAACAGGATTTTCTTCTTGTATATCTATTAGAGTTTTTGTTGAATCTGTTGGATTAGGAAATTTAAAATATTTAGGCGCAATATCATCCCTAAAAGCAACTATATAAATTCTCTCTCTATTCTGTGGAACACCAAAATCCTTGGAATTCAATACTTGAGAAAAGACTTTATAGCCTAATTTTTCAAAGGTATTACATATTACTTTAAATGTTTTTCCTTTATCATGGATAGTCAATCCCTTTACATTTTCACAGAAGATAACTTTAGGCTTGTGATATTCACAGATTCGTGCAACATCAAGGAATAATGTTCCTCTACATAATCCCTTATAATCATCATCAAATCCCATATGTTTTCCAGCCATACTAAATGCCTGACAAGGGAATCCTGCTAGACATATATCAAATGAAGGAATATCTTTTTCATCGATTTTGGTAATATCTCCAGCAATTTCAAAATTATCATTAAAATTTGCTTTATAAGTCTTCTGGGCATGTGCATCCCATTCACTCACAAAAACTGTATCAATTTCATTATCAAAAGCCCTTTCGAACCCCATTCTTATTCCACCAATACCAGCAAATAAATCAATAGTCTTATATTTTTCCATACCAACTCCTTAAAAGTAGTTTCTTTTTTATAATATAGACATTCATATTTAAAAAAAGAAACATTCAAAATACTATATTTTCTTTTGAAATATTACAATCAAATTCTAAAATATCATCTACCTTACAATCTAATTTCTGACATATATTTTCGATTGTTTCCAAAGAAACGTACTCATCTTTCTTCAATCTAGATGTAATGTTTGCACTATATCCCACCATACGTTGTAATTGTGAATGAGTGAGTTCTCTCTCTATTAAGACATGTGATAACTTTTTATAACTAACGCTCATCATCAACCTCCTAAATAAATTCTAACATAGTTTATCACGAATTCATGAACTTTTCAACGAAATGATAAAAATAAACCCTACAAAAATTACAAATCTTATGTAGGGGTGCCCCATTATTCTATAGCAAATTAAAGTGTTTAAAAGCCTTTAAAATGGCATCTTCTTTTTCCTTTATACTGTTTTTCGTAACTCTAGTATATCAGATGAACATGTTTTTGTTGTACTTCATTTTACAAACGAGCTTCATAGAGTTCTTCTCTAGAAATGGTCTTTATCATCTTCATTTGAAACACCTTTACCCTTATATTTTACATCACCGTTTTTATATTTACCAAGCGAAAACGCAAATTCAAAGACTTCTAATTCTTCACTTCTGCATTTTCGCTTAATATAAAAAGTAAATCTTGTTTTAAACCGTTAAATTCCTCTATTATTTTATCTAAACTAGTTTCAATATTTTCAACATGGATCTCTGATAGCTTACCATGATTGTACGAAATCATTCTTTCAGCGATAATATGATATGACCAACTCTCTGTGAAACGTCTGTCTCTTTCTTCGTTATGAATAGCAAAACCAATTGGAAGGAGATTGTTTCTAAGACCTATAGCAACTGCCTGTGAACTTATACCTAAATAATCACCAGCAATTTTTAATGTAATTTTATTCAATTTTCTAATATCTTCGTCGGTATATTTCGGCATGTTAGTACTCCTTTGTCATAATCCAAAATGCAATATCATCTATTTAAAAATATCTTGATAGGATGCTATCTAGTTCCTCGCCTTAACTATATAATTTATGTGTTGCACACTGTACTCTAAAAGCTAATAATCTAAAATCTATTCAATGAAAAATTATTATTAATCAAAAAAAAATTTCTTCATATTCATAGTTTCGATGTTTTCTATGAACTCCAAATATTTTTTTCGGTAAATTATCTCTAGTTAAATAAAGCTTTTTATCTTCTAACTCACCTTTATCAATCTGTTTAAGAGAATCTTCAAATTCGTCTACTTTATAGAATAAAAGACCATCATAATGTTCTACACCATCATCATTAAATTCAATAGTGTTATTATGAATGTCATATACTAGTTTTTGTTTTATTCCATCTTCATATTCAAATACAAAATATATATTATACTTCTTGAATTCTCGGATTTTTTTACAAAGTTCATCAAATTGATCATGGTAAATAAGATTTAACTCACGTCTCCTCCTTTCTGGAATAATACATGATCCCAATAAGACGAAATAAAGGTAGATCGCATTTCTACGTATTTTTTCAACCAAATCCCAATCATTTAAATTATGAGTATGAAAGAAACCGTTTCGACATTCAATTCTAAAACAACTAATCATGTCAGTAACTGTTTTTGCGTTATCCGGATTTGAAAAAATATGCTTATTACATCTTAAAAAATACTCAAAAGTTCCAATAGAACTATCCATGAATTCTTTATGATGTTCCGTAAATTCGATATATGGATAGTTTGTGAACCTATAATTGTTCCCTTGCTTATTTTCAGGGATTTTATTAAATTTGTTATCAATTAGCTCAAAAACTGGGATATTCTGTCTGAAAGCTTTTTTTAACATATCTCGTTTCATTGCTATTTTACAATCGTTGTCAATATTGAGCATAACAATCTTATACAATAACTGTTCAATAGATTTTAAGTATCCACTAACGACAGAAGTATAATCAAAGTTTTTTTTACCCTTAAACGAATAATAAAGCCATTCCGATGTTATAAAACTTGCAGCATATTCGTTCGAACTTACCATTGTTTCATATAATTTATCGAAAATATATGATTTATGCATATCATCCAGATTTTCAAAAATAATATCTTTTTGAGTGAGATATAAATAGTTCTGGACTTTCTTATCATTTGCGTTAATAATCTGATACCTGTAATTCAAATAATCCCAATCTTTAAGCTTTTTCTGTTCAAATATTTTTATTGAAGCCAGATTCATTTTAGAAAGAAATTTAACAGATTTATAACCTGTGATTTCCTTTGTAACGTTTAGGTAATTATCAATAGAATCAATAAACGCTTTATATTCTTCTTCACCAAATTGTTTTAAATAAAATTCATGAATAGATAATGCTCTTATATTTACATTTGCATCTTTATATTGTTGATTCTCTAGCTCAATTAATTTTTTTGTTTGCTTACCTTTTGAAGTTCTAAGGATAATCGCTTTATCGACATGATTAGATTTAAGAATACTATTGATATCTTCATCTTCAAGGAAATCTGCTAACCTATATCCTATTCGTTCATGATTTTCTTTAATTATAAAAATAAATGGAGCATCATGTGAATATTCTACAGGTATATTATACTCCTTCAGTACCCGCCAAAGGATGTTAGTTAGTAATATTTTAGCAGCTTTTTCCTGTCTTTCTACTGCGAAACGATAAAAATAGAAATCATCATCAGCAAATTGAAAAAGTTCTTCATTCCGAATAAACTGGGATTTCACCCACGATTCTATAAAATGCTTTAGCATATTTATATTTTTATCAATTTCTTCTTTATAGATATATGAACAATCAATTTTTTTCATTATTTTTCTAACCTTGAATATTTTTATAAAATAAAAAAAAGCATAAAATCCTGAGATTATGTGCTTCTCCAAATATATAGGAGTTAACAGTTGCTTTTAGTAGCAACTGCAAACTCCTTAGTAGCTTCAATCGCATGGATTGAAACACGCTCAGCTGCTGAAGAATCCATATTCAAAGCGAAAATGGTTCCAACCGCAGCTGTGCCAAGGGCAACAACGAACTTCCAGTCAATTAAGACAGTTAAGTTCATAGCACACACCTCCTTTCAGGCTTTAAAGCCAAAAATATATATAGGTGGGTATATTGTCGCCCTATCCAATGTTTCCACTGGACTACTTTAGTATACTTCAGAGATTTAAATCTGTCAATGTTTTTAAAGCGTAATACACTAAAATTGGTAATGAAACAGAGTATATTTAAATAGTGGAAAATATATAAAATCAATTTAAGAGAATAAGAAACCACTAAGGTCTTATTCTTAAACCTGTTAATCATTTAACTGAAAACTAACGAGTCTAAGTTTTTGTATAGACAGTAAAAAGTATTAATCTGATACTAGTAGCATAGCATAGCATACAGATTCTGATTCAAAGTAAAATTATTACAATTTTTTTAGATAAATAATAAAATTTACTCGTAGAACATCTATATACCACAAAAGAAATGATTTTCTTATAAAACCATCATCAAAATCCTGTTTTCCGAATGATTTTTCTACTAAGTTTAATCGTTTCAACATATCTTTTCGAATATCTGATGCTTTAAAAATTTCTGAGTTTGGTAAAATCCATGGAATTAGATTCGAAGAATCTGTGATCAAATAAGTTCGACTATCCAAATACTCAACCTCAATCCTTTTGTTAAAAATCATCCAATTTAATAACTTTATCATAAAGCTATTTGGTCTATGAAAGTAATATCTCCAACTACCTCTCTTTTTATTTAGATATTTAATGTTTGCCTCTATAAATTTCAAACCCAAACATTTAAAAACTAATCTGCGATGTTGTCCATTAGTGGATACCATAAATACACGACCTGATTCATTTGGTGCTGGATATTCATCCAACCACAAACCTGACATATCATTAATATGTAATTGACTATTATTCCTATGCTTTAATGCATATTCTAATAGTTCACTTTCTGAATGATGATAAAAATGAAAACCTTTCTCAAGTACTACCTCTTCATTAAGAACAATGTCCTTTTTAAACTTACTATAACTGTATGGTATACAGAAAGGTTCAAAGACTGATTTTTCTTTTGCTTCTTCTAGTCTTTTTTCAAAAATAATTTTTAATTCAGATTCTGATACATCGTCGTAATTAAATTGTTCTTCTAAACATATTTTATCTATTCTCATGTGATTTCTCCAAGCTTATTTTTATATTAATACTTATCATTTAAAATAGTTCTCAAATGTTCTTTCATATTAATAACTCTGTTTGTATAAAACTCTTCAAAATCAGAAAAATCCAAACTTACTGACTCATTAATAAATAATCGTTTTTTAGAAATACCATTATTTTTAACCCAGGTAGCTAGATCATTATCACTTTTTGCTGTATTAAGTTCACTATTTAATAGTTGCAAATTACCCAATTTATTCCAATTTTTACCAACTCTTTTAATCATGGCACTATAAGAGCTATCTTTCCTTTTGAATAGTGTTTGAGGATGAATATGGTCAACATGGAAATTTTGGTTAAAGTAATCTAAATCCGGATAGAATAATGATAGTACAAAAAATACATCTCCACCATATGTCCGTTCAAACAAATCGTCAATAAATTCAGTATCGAAGTTATAGTTTTTTGTTGGATTTGATTTAGCTTTATCAATAATAACTTGCAAAGGAAAACTAGAACTGCTATTTTCATTAATAATCTTTCTAAGATCAACAAGAACAGTATCGGATTGACCACCAAATATTCTCTTCAGGAAAGATAAAATAAGCCATTGTTTAATCAATTTATGATTTGGGCTACCAAAGAATCTAACCTTAATAATCGCTTCTTCTAAGTTATTTTTATAAACATAATAAATAATGGGAATTGCAGCATTTAGAGCTGGAAAAGTTTGAGAATTAAATCCCATCCTATAAAACATTTGGAAAGTATTGGAAATGCTTAATTTTATTCTAGACCAATTTTTAATTACAGAATTTAATAATTCTTCATCAAAATTTTTTACTCTATTTTTAATATCATTAGAAAACAACATTAAAATAGATTTAATTATTAAATCCGAACTAATATTAAAATCACCAAAGCTACGGACATCTTTAATCAATTCATCGAACTCATCCCTACTCTCTTTCCAATGAGTTGTTAAAACTGACATTAACAAATCTGAAAATGTTAATTTAGTCCCACCGTCGTTTGTGCGTATAAATATATCTAATACTTTATCAAGATCTTGTTCGGTTTCCAAGTAGTAATTAAGAATTTTATCTTCCCTAATTACTTTATTTAATTTTCTTAGTGTATTACGTGCGTATTTTTTATCTTTTATATTTAATTGTTGTTCAACAAAATCACTAATTTCTTCAAATATGTCATCAGGATTTATTTGAAGAATATCACCGACTTTATACCAAGTTTTATCTTTACTATTTTCAGCCTCAGATTTCGGCAAAAATCTGAAATTATATGCTCTGTCGATATCTGATTCACTTTGGTATTCCGAAGTAATATCTAAATATAAAAACTGTTCTTCAAAGTAATCAGATTTATCTACCCAAGGTCTATGAGGTTTTTTCATTGTATAGCTTCCTTTTAAACCAAGGTATAAGCTATTTAGTCTTTGTTGCCCATCAATAACAGCAAAAAAATCATCATCGGAAGCTGTTTTATTAATCATTTCATTTTCAACTTCAAATCTTTGTTTATACTTTCTCAAAAAAGAATAATAGTTATAATTATTTTTTATTTGAGGAGAATTTATTTCCCACAACATCAATGAATTAAAAGGGTAATCTCTCATAATACTGTCGAAAAGTAGTTCAATTTGATTTTTTCCCCAAACAAAACGTCGTTGAATTCCTGGCAAAACATATTTATTTTCATCAATTTTATCAATCGCTTCTTTAATGGTTATAGGAGTTTGAAAACCCTTTGGCATATTAACATCCCCTTGAATATTACTTTATACTATTATATCATTATTCAAAATAAAAAACTGCAACTTACTCGTTGCAGTTACACAGATTTATTTCTGTTCCTTTTAGAAACTTATATTTTCATTTTCAGGCATAGTAAAGACATCGTTTTTTTTTAAAATAAGGTTTTACCATTTCTTTCCATCTAGCTTTATGAAAATTGATTGAGTTTAAAGGAGATAGGCCATAATTTCCCAATGCATAACCAGCTGTCGCTTTCTTAACTTCCGAGACCTGCTTATCAGAGTCAGTCTGTTCTTTTGAAAGAGCGATGCTTGTTTCCACTGCTGTTTTTGTAGCCAGATTGACTTCCTTATCTGTGACAACTTGAACGCCTTCAGCCTTAGCTACTTGTTCTACTTTATCTAATTCCTCGTCTAGAACGGTAAAGGGCAATTCGCCACTTGCCTGACCACTTAATTTGGCTTAGTTTATGTGTTCAGCACTATCAGCTGGCTTTGCTTGGATAAGATTGGTGGCAGGATTTCCAGTTTTCCCATCTTCATCTACATGGAGCGACTGTACACCTTGACCAACAACTGCGCTCATCAAAGTTCCAATCGTAATCGAACAAAAGGGAGGTATTTTTTGCTTTTACGAAAAACATGTTGCTCACCTTTTTCTTGAATCAACATGTAACTACATTCTGCTATTTAGTTCTCTCTCTAATACTACCAAAAACGCCTTGAAATGGTTATAGCATAAAAAAGAACAGCAAAAAAACTACCTGAACTAAGTCAAGTGACTTGAACATAAAAAACGGGAGAACTGACGCATCAGTCCTCCCAGACAAAAACAAGTATGTCACATTCCAATATACCTATGTTTCTACAATTATTTTAACTATCTAAAAAATCTTTCAAAATTTCAAAAACTTCATTTTGATTCAACAAAATATCATCATTTTGAGGGATAGTTGATATCATAGACTCCAGTTCTATCACAAAACGGTGCATATCTGCTTTCACCGTGTCACTAGAGGTTATATTTGACAGTTTTTCACTCCCTACTAATAAAGCTGTTAATCGAGTAATATCGTTCAAATGTTTTTTTATGGCTTTACTTAAACCTTGAATACCTGTGGCAGAGCGTTCTCTCATATCCAACCAAGCTTTAGCCTTGAAAATAATTAAACCACGATTACTCAACACCGAGTATCCCTGAATGGATTCTTTTTCATGCACTAATATATTATAATAATCCTTATCCAATAATAAGGCCGACAAACTAGCATCTTCATCAAAATGTAAGGGTGTTTCTCTCCCCTCCTTCTTTAATGGGTATTCTGGTAAAATACTAAATAGTTCAATCATAGAAGGAAACTCAGGTTTATTTGTTGTAAATCGAAATAGCTGTGCTTTTTCATCCTTCTGACTTCCTTGATATTCTCCCAATTCTAAAAAGTGATTCAAGGTATCATAAAATTCCTTATTTTTTAATTCATCTATGATGACCATATCATAATCTTTTGTTGTCCGACTTTTAAATCCTTGCGAGTCCAATACAATAGAGGTTGCAGTCCCTCCAATCAAAACATAATAGTCTTGAAAATTCGCAAACATTTCTTGAAAAATAGCTTTCGTATTAGCTGGCATCATCTTCTCCTAGATACTGTAATATATTACTTTTTAGTACTTCAATCTCTTCCTCCACACGTGGATCATCATCTTCTTTTAAGGTCAAATAAAGTGAAATAGGATCTACAAACTGTCTATCTTGATTTTCTTTAAAATCGTTCCAAAATTCAGATACAAAAGGGCGATATCGCCATATTTCTAATACCTTGCCTTCTAAAACATGCTGAGATAATGGCAAGGATAATTTATTGAATTGTCTCTGTGATATGACATAGCTACTATTTTCATCCGATTCAGCTAAAAAAGTCAAATAGGATAAAGCATAAGTACCACCGTATAGAAGCCTAGAAGCAGATTTTATATTCTTCAGATCTACATCTGGCAATAAGAGCCGTTTTTTGATGGGATTAAATAAATAGGACTCTGATTTTAAGAATAATTCTTTCTTTGATGCTGTATAAGTGTAAAGTTTATTTGGCTTATTTAACCAATCTAAAGTTTTAAAAGTCCTCAAGCACCTATAAATCGTTGAGTTTGGAAGTCCAGTTACCTGTGAAAGCATATCAACATCTACTTCTTTTTGACCTTTTGTCAATAAAAAGGCAATCCAAGTTAATTGTTCACTAGGTGTTAATTCTTTAGATGCTACAACATCATCATTAGCATTCAATACTAATCCCAATGGAGGAAAAAAGAGATTTCCCTTGAAATCTACAAAAGGAACTCTAGCTTGAAGGAGTTGTTTTTTTTCAATGTCAGATAGCTTTGAAAATACCAAAATAACGTCCATGCTAGCTTTTTCACCCATATTACGAGCTTGAGTAACAAATGAGTCTAAACTTCCTCTTCTCTTTTCTTTAATCAATAAAAATGACTCCTTATGAAACTTCATTTGAGCATATTGAAATCTTTTTTCAAAACTAATTGGTAAAGTTAAAGCTATTTTTTCAACACTTACATTAATATAAAACGATTGAAAAATAGAAATTATCTTTTTAACATTCATTGTTTTTCCTTTTTATTATTTTGTACGTATTTTATCATTTTAAATGATAAAATGCAAGTTTTTTGATAATAAAAAAGTGACTTACAAAAACTATAAGTCACCAAAATATTAGAAAATTTCAATTAAAGACTCTCTATTTCGTCGCATAAGCAAAATTCATGGCACTATTATCTACCTGAGAAAACCGTCTTCATCGACATACCAGAAATGAAATATCTAGATAGACCTCCTTGACAAAAGACACATGACTATAAGAATCAAAGGTCCCATGACTGCCACCAACAAATGAGATAATAACTTCAGCTCTTGGAATAGAGCCTGTTTCACCACCCAGAATTGCAGCAATTGCCACCCAGTCTTGAGCATTTCCCATGATGTTGATAATGAGAATCTTTTCCCCATTTCTGTCCTTGAGTTTTAATCCTAACTGCTTGATGCGAGCTGCTACTCCCCAGGTACACTGGCCATAGCATAACAATACCATCGCTACCTCCTGGAATCGAGTTACCGTCCCTTCGAACATTTTCCAAAGCCTTAGAATCACTTTGGGCTGTGACTCCATTTGGCTGACAAAAAACTTTTCAATCTGGTAATACTACTCTGTCTCTCTGGTCTTGCATTTTAGTAACTTGTTTCTTGAATTACCCTCCCAGTAGGTTAGAAAGCGAGACTAGCTGGACTTACCCGTATTTCCAAAGAAATCATTAAGCCAATTGGTATAATAGGGATTGTCCTCCCAACTAAGACTAAGAGACAGCTCTTGGCGGTCTTTAAGAACCGCATAAACCACCTTGACTTTCAGTTTCATGTCCCTCGTTCATCCTCAAAGAGAATCTTTGGGATCTTGTAATAGCGCCAGACGTTTGATATTGATTTGCTGTAATCTTTTTCATGAGATACCTCCCCACTCTTTTATCTCCAGTTCATCACCTGGTTGGATTTGAACCAAACCACTCTTTTCCAAATCAGCCATCACAGCTGTTGCTTCAACAATATCCAGGCCAGTTTGTCGGACTAGATAAGAAATCACGATATGATGTGATGACTGCATTTCTTTCTACAAAATTTCTCCTTAAACGCAAAAAAATCGAGAACCATATAGAATAGTTCTCGCTTGAGATATAAATATTTATTGTTGTATTCATTTTTCCGATATGTGGGCGATATCCGTAAATACATTTACTTCCATGTACCTTTTTAGGACTTTTTTGATGTCAAAATTGCCTTTATCTACAAAGACAAAACGCTTGTAAAATAGCTTGAAATCAAGAATTTTCACCCTTTTAGTCGTTGTAGCAACACTACACATTCCACATAGTGCGTCTGTGAGACTCAAAAGGTTTGGGTGAATCTTTTGAGGATTAGACACGTTTCACTAACAAACACACACACTCAACGTGTGCTGAGAGCTTTCTTCTATACTAATAGACGAAAGGGTGTGAAAATGATTTTTAAATGATACTGTGGAACGGAACAGTAGCCCTAGTATTGACTACTGTCGTTTCTATTCATATTGGCTATTCTAGGACTGAGATGAAAAAATCTATAAATGCTCAGAATAAAATTGAACCCGCAAATCTCCCCAAAACAATGGTGAGTCATGTACTTGTATTATTCCGAAAAAATACACCTCTGGTGCAGTGAGACAAATTGGTGTATCTTATAGTGGCTTCGTAGATGAAAGCTATACTCTACTATCACTCTTTGATGATGTAGAACAAATTGAAAAAGATAATAGACTTCAGACAGCTATTGATGTTGTCAGAGAACAGTTTGGTTTTTTAGCCATACAAAAAGGAACCGTCCTAACTGAAGGTTCCAGAAATATTGAACGCAGTAAACTTATCGGTGGTCATTCCGCGGGTGGATTGGAGGGATTAAAATGAAACAAGAAAAAAATACAGTACAATTTTCAGAAATCCGTAGCAAAGGATGTAATGATATTGAAATGCTTGAAAGATTTTTACATGGAATCGTTGAAACAGCAACTTCAAAACTTCGTCAGAGAAAACTCAAAACAACTGAAATATCGATACGACTAGTACATGCTAAATCTGAAAACCGATTACCATTGGAATTTACATTTAGCATTAAGCCAACAAGCTCATCTGTGATAATCTATACTGAGGTAATCAATCGCTTTAAAGAATGTTACACAGGTGGGGGAATTCAAGGTTTTACGATTCAATTTGATAAAAATACCCTTGCCTCTGCATAGAAAGGATTTGATATGATTGACCGTTCATATTTACCATTTCAATCAGCAAGAGAGTACCAGGATACAAAGATGCAAAAATGGATGGGCTTTTTCCTATCTGAACATGCATCAGCACTCTCTGATGATACAAACAAAGTAACGTACATGTCTGACTTATCACTAGAGAAGAAATTATTACTCCTCAGTCAAGTATACGCCGGGCAGCTACGCACACGCATTCAAGTGATTGAAAAAAACAAGCGTGTTTCCTACACTGGAACAATACCAAGTCTGACCAAAGATTTCATTTTGATAAAAACTACAACAGGTCACATCAATTTGAAATTAAAAGACATTATTAGTATTGAACTTGTCGAGGAGGTGCTCTATGAATCAGCTTGAGTTTCAGCGTAATCACCTACAAATGGACTATTATAGCGAGAGCTACCAAGATTTTGAACGTGACTTCTACCGCTACTCTAACATGAATATTCCATTGACCTTCCTAACTGATGATATCCTAAAAACAATGGCGACTTCACGTAAGAATTACTTTGTCCTCAATAAGGAAAAGTCCAGAGATAACCGCGATCACTTCTTCATATTTGAAGTAAGTACCGTAGATGAGAATCCGCTAATCTATCATTATACATATAAGAAAACTACAATATATTTAGCAGAAAAATAGGAGCAGTTCAATTGACTGTTCCTATTTTTAATATTCATAAAATCTAAAGTCTTTATACTCTTTAACAATGGAGTCGCCAACCAGAACAGACTATACTGACCAGCGACTACCTTAAATTTAATGTTTCAGATTTATTTTCTTATCTCTAATTTCATAAACTACATCTGCTACATTTTCGAGTAATCGTTTATCGTGGGTGATAAACACGATAGTTCCGGTGTACTCCTTCATTAGTATTTCCAAAGCCTCTAAACTTGGTATGTCAAGGAAGTTACTGGGTTCATCCATTATTAGGATGTTATATCTACCCATGAGCATTTTAGCAAGCAACAATTTTATAATTTCTCCACCGCTTAAAACAGATAAACTTTTTCCAATATCGTTCTGTTTGAACCCCATAGATGCTAGCACTGAACGAATTTCTGATATATTGTAGTCACAATCCTTCTGCATAAACTCCATAACATTCTGATTACTGTTGTACTTGTAACCATTCTGTGCAAAGTAACCTATTTTTGCCTTAGGCGAAATAGAAATTCCTTCTTCATGGTTTAAGATCATTTGGATTAAAGTTGTTTTTCCGATTCCATTACCACCAGTTAACGCCACTTTTGCTCCTAACGGAATTTGAAAAGATGCATTTTCAAACAGAGCCTTATCCCCAAATACTTTATTAATTTCTGCACCGACTATAGGGTATGGATTATGGAGCTCCAATGCTTTACTTTGCCTGAAACGAATTCTGCGAATGCCTTCCGGAGCTTCTACTTTTCCTAAGGCCGCAATCCTGTGCTCTAGGGTTTTAGCAGCATTATACATCTTTTTTTCCTTACTTCCTATTGATTTTTGATGAGCTAAACGCCCTCCGTCTTCAGTACTTTTTTTCTTTGAAGAACCTTTTGCCTTCTGTTCTATTTTACGAGCCTGTTTTCGCTTTTCCTCCGCAGCCCTTTCCAATCGGGCACGTTCCGCAATAAATTGTTCGTATTCTGCAGCTTGGCTCTTACGTTCTTCCTCTTTCTGACGAAGATAATCAGAATAGTTTCCCCAATACTCAGTGATTTTGCCATCTTTCAGTTCCCATATTTTATCTACTATTTCATCAAGAAAATAGCGGTCATGGCTAATAACTAACAGTGCACCTGTAAAATATTTTAGCTGTCCTATTAGAAAATCAATTCCTTCACGGTCTAAATGGCTCGTAGGTTCATCCGCTAAAATACCATGAACCTGTGCCGATAAGGCCTGTGCTATTTTAAGCCTTGTTTCTTCACCACCGCTCATAGTCTGTATATTTAATTGCTCAACACCTAGCTTGCCTACAAGTGCAAAATCTTTTTCCTCCTGCAGAGTTACTTCGTCCAACTGGGGAATATAGGCAAGTTCACCCAGACGATTCATTTTACATCCTGGGGGAGTTAATTCTCCTAAAAGTACCCTGAGTAAAGTGCTTTTTCCAGCACCATTTGCTCCTACTAAACCAATACGGTCATAATCATATACTTCTAATTCATTTATATCTAAAACATCGCGTCCTTTGAATTCCACACGAATGTCTTTTGCTTTTAATATTAATTCCATAACATTTCCTCCTGTCTATAATCGCATGCTTTCATTTGCTTGTATGCAGGGAAAACCCTGCGATTTTAGCAGGAAGAGTTACATGAAAATAAGATACATAAATATTCCTCCAATATTGTTTATTTTAAATCTAATTTTCTAACCTCAGTTATCATTTGGCAAACTATAGCAATGCCAATAATTAAAATACCTGATAGTAAAAACCAATGATTTACACCGATTTTATCAGCAAAGAATCCAGAAAGAATTAACCCAATTGGCATAGCAAGTGACATGATACTTCCGATCAAAGAAAATACACGTCCTAAATATTCAGGCTTAATTTTCTCCTGAAAAAGAGCTGTTTGCACACCGCTATAAAATGGCACCGAAAGCCCCATTATTGCACAGCAAACTACGAATATTACAAATCCATTTGGAGGAAGTATTCCCGAAACGGCTAAACTGGTCCCCATTATAAAAAATGAACTTGTTATTAGTAATACATGCTTTTCGAAGCCCCCTAATCTTCCTAATAATAAGCCTCCTGCTAGCATCCCAAATGCAAAGGAAATTTCCGTAATAGAAATATGCACAGGCGTTCCATTAAAGTGTTCCATGCTTATTAAAGGAAATAGTGCATTGATTGGCATATAAACAAAAGTATATAGTGTTCCTAAGAGTAATAAGGCAAACAATCCTTTGTTTTGTCTCAGAACCACAACTCCTTCTTTCATCTCCCTTATGAAATTTGGTTCTAAACTTTGCACTTGATTACCCAGCTTAGGTATACGTACAATTGCTACCGTAATAGATGCAATCACAGCACCCAATACGTCGATGGCAATAATAGCATTTAAATCCCAAACGGAGTATAAGAGTGCTGCAACTGCCGGACTAACAATATAGCTTATAGACTGCAAAGACTGACTATAGCCTGCGCATTTCGTTAGCTGTTCTTCTGGTACTAAAAGTGGTGTAACCGCATTGAGTGCTGGGGTATGAAAAGCTGTTCCAATGCTACGGATAAACAATACTATCATAATCATCCAGACAGGTAGCTCCATACAGAATGCAACAATAGCAAGCACTGCACCAGCTGCTGCGATAATTAAATCGGCACCAATCATTATCTTCTTCCTATCATGACGATCCACTAGCACACCAATGGCAGGTCCCAAAATCGCATAGGGTAAAAAACCTACTAATGAAGCCATAGACAAGACCATCGCAGATCCTGTTTTTTCTGTAAGGTAAAAAATAATCGCCATTTGCAGGATGGCACTAGTGATTAATGATACTGCTTGCCCTGCCCATATTGCATAAAATTTTCGTTTCCAATTGTTGTATTTTTCCATTTATATTATCTCCTGCATATTATTTTGCTTGAATTTCTATTTTGAATAGCATTCTAGGCAATAAAAAATGCAGGCCAAACCCCACAATGTGGCTTTTGGTCTGCATACATACAATTTGGAAACATTCATATTAAAGACATAGTTAAATAAAGGTATAGTTAAATAACCAATATCCTCACCGTAACTAATGAATGCTCAATATCGTATAAATAAGCACAACAAAAAAGCCTATCATCGGGTATAGATTCTGCTTTTTTTATTGCCAGCTTATCTTAAACGCATTGAGGCTGTCATAGTTTCGGTTCCTCCTACATCTTTGTTTATATCAATTTATAGTATAACACAACAAGATGATATGTTCAATATAAAAGTTATGGAATGAGACTCATACTTCCAATTCGATGCCAGATTTAAAGGATATGACGAAGTTTTCTTCATAGACTGTAACGCTCTGGATTATCTTCCTTAGTAGCAAGCGATTAGCTTTCACAAAATCTTCTGTTTGTAGTTTTAAAAATTCATCAGGATTTTCTAACTCAACCTCAAAATATTTCATTTTACATTCCCTCATTTCATTTATTGATAAATTGAGTTTGCAAAAAAGAGTGGACAATTTTTGTCTACTCTTAACCTTTAAAATAGTTTTTTTTAATCGATTTGAAGTTGCCTAAATTATTACTTATTCGGTAAAATGAAGTATTGCTTTCAACAGATTTCCTTCAACTACACTTCACTTGATTCAAACAAGGTGGGTACATTTCTATTCCCACAAACTCCTTGTCAATGGAAACAAACACGTACCCACAGGGTAAATGGAAATAGAAACTGATAATTTCTAGCTATCACTTCTACTCATTCCAAAAATTTTCTCACTCTGATACTTACCCACCATAAAGCAAAAAGCCTTGCAATCAAGGCTTTCATTATCCCTTTCGTTCAAAGGTTTCTAAGCTTTTACGAGCAGAGCGACACACTCAGCGGTTCGCTATCTCCGTTCTGTCTGCGTGCTAGCACTTGTCAATCACGGACAGCTATCGCATGGGCGGAAGTAAATGCTAATCTTCGTCGTTTTACTCCTTGACTAGCAAACTTACCGCCTCAACATGTACTTATATCTAACTTTTCCTTCTATAAATTGACTCAAGTTAAATTTCGGGTATTAGAGGAATTGAAATATTCTCTTTCTAATCTATAACTATACCTATTCTGTTCGAGTTTCAGCTAAATATATTCCCCATTCAGCTAATTCTTCAGGCAAGTCATAAACAGTTTTTCCATTACTTTCATAGATTTCAGAGATTCCTGGTGAGGTCTTAGAAAAAGTTTTCCAAGCTGTCACTAGTTCTTCTACAAATTGAATATTATGAGGTTCAAAAAAGTCATTAAATTTCGATAGTTCTTTACTATAAATTGTCACAACATTATAGCTATCAAGCATGATCTCATCATGACTTTTATGCCCACCAAATCCAAACTGACTAAGTCCATCATTAATAAGCAAATCACCGTATCTAATCAACAGTGCTAGGCATTCCTCTCTTGAACAACCATCAATATAATAAACATCCTTATGGGATTCCTTGATAATATTCTTTGCTATCACTTTTTCTCTATCAATACTGACAGGCAATTCCAAAATAAAAAATAAGGGCTCGTCATGAATCGCAATAAAGTGTTGAAAAACCTCTAATATTTTTTCTGCGTGTACATTCGCCGTCAAATGATGTTCAGTTAACTTTGTAAATGATTCAAATAGGCTTTCTACCAAGCTAACTCGGTGACCTTTTACTAAATTCAACATTATGCGTCCTCCAGAGAATTTAAATATTATACACATTTATAATCTCATTATACCATTAAACCCCTAAAAAGACTGCAACTTCCCAGTCACAGTCTCTTATAAATCTACCTCAGTTCCTTCAAGGAAAGTTACTACAATTTGTCCAGCTCTGAAATAGATTGATAGCATGTCAGACTATAGTATCAAGAAGCCCAACTTGAACTATTACTCTGATTCTTACCCTCTATTCGATTAGAGAAGCTACCTTCACGCTTTTCTTTATTCCTTTCGTTCACTTTTAAGAGCAGAGAAACACTCTCAGCGGTTCGCTGTTACCGTATCGTTTCGTTGTAAACTCCTTACTCTACGACAGCTGTCCCATGGGCGGAGCATCTACTTCTACTTCGCTGATGCCTCAGCTCGTACAAGCAGTGATACAGCCTCAATATGTGGTGCTAGCAAACTTCTATATTATAGAATGAAAGGGATAGAGTTGTTGTTTAAAATTATACTTTAGAATGAAAATATTTTATAGTTCCCTTTTTTCAACTTTATAGCTGATAATTGTCACTTAATAAATTTACTTGCTAACTTGTAAACTTGTTGAATCTCTTTACTATTAATATCCCAACCATCAAGTTCTTCTTTGATCAACTCTGGAAATTTTTTGCTAATATCCCTCAAAGCATTACCAACTGATTTTCTAACATACTCACTAGAATCTTCTTTTAATGTTGCGATTCGTTTAATAGCTTCATCTGGATTATCCTTGAAATATGGTCTACTCGTCCATATTCTCAAACCTTCTGTAACAGCTCTTCTGACATTTGGATTATTATTTTGTAGCCAGTCGTCAATAACCGGAAGAGATTTTTCATAACCTGTTTGCTTACAAAATTCATCAAATGCTTTTGCTAATACTTCTTGAACTCTCCAATTGTCATCCTTTGAAACCTCATCCCTCATGAAGATCAAAATTTCTTCATATGATGACAAATATCCAAAGAGAAATACACTGTACATTCTAACTTGATATACATTGGATTTAAAAGCTAAAAATGCTAATTCTTTGGTATACGCATTATCGTTCGAGAGATAGTCAGCAAGAGCTCTTTGCTCTTCTTCTTTAAATCCATTTTCTATTAAAGAGAATTCTTTTTCTAAATTTAAAATATATTCTTTCATGTAACTTGAACCCGAAACAACATCCCAATTTTCAAGATATTTCTCGATAGGTATTAATAAAGAATTGAATTCATTATAATATGAGCAAATAATCTTGACATTTTTTCAAATTGATATTTAAACCCTTTTATTATTCAACCGATTCTCAATCAAATACCAACTAGGAATGATTTGCTTCATATCATCATACCATTCTAAAATTTCCTTAGCTTGATTTTGCATTACTGCTATTTCTTCGATTCCGTAAGGAACAGCCCATGGCAGAGCACCAACTATGTTATTTATAATATAGATAGCAAGAAGTTTCCAAAATAAATCTGGAACCTTACCATCAAAATATCCATCTATCATACCAGAGGCAAAAGAAGGTGAAACTTGAGCAGACCATACAATACGATTGAATTCCTCCCAAGGATCTCCAAGATCAAATCGATCAAAGTCAATGACATAAATTTTACGATCTTCACCAATCATGAAATTCCCGATATGATAATCTCCATGTTGGAAAACCTGTGGTCTATCTTTTAACAATTCTCGATTTGCATTTAAAAAATCAATAAAAATCTGACCATTTTCGTATTGGACGGGACATTCTTTGTATTTTTTGATTTTGTCATCAATTTTTCGATTAAAAAATGATTCCCAATCTTCACGAACTTCTGTAACAGGAAGTGAATGAATTTTTCGAAGTATACTTCCTGCTTCTACTCCGTAAGTGTATTGTTGTTCTTTCGAATAAGTTAAAATGGTTTCTCTTGCATCTTTCCCGTCTATCCATTCGTGTAAAGAATGTACTCCATCATCGCAGAGTTCAATGCTAATTGGTTTACACATCGGAACTCCAAGAGAAGCTACTTTCTCCATCATATCAAATTCAAATTTTTTAGAATCTAACTTCTCCTTATCAGAAACACGCAAGAAATATTTTTGCTGATTTTGATCTGTCACACAATATTTTTTATCATCTGACCACCCTTTATTTATGGCTATCTTACTACTAAAATCCATCAAGCACACTCCGATTCATTTCACAACACTTTTTGCAGTTTTCACTAGTAACCTATCCAGTTCGTCTACACTTTAGTTACCTAGATCAAGATTTAGATAATGAAAACTAGTCAATTCTCTCAATAATGTTTCCAGATTTATCCAAGACAAGACAGGAATGATCATTTAGTGGGATTATGGGAACATTAACGAGTTCTTCAGCTCTATCCTTATTAGCTTTATCATTCCAGGAATCATAATGGACACTAATTAAAAACTGACTAAAAAGTCCCAACCCATTTTTAATCTTTATCTGATGATCTGAATTATCATTTGGTGAAACATAGACTTTTTCTCCTAATAATAGGGCTCCTGCAGAAAATCCCATAACTTTCGCCCCTTTATTCAGCATATGATAGATATAATTCTTGAACTCCTGATTGACGTAAGTAGCTAAATACTTTTCCGTATTTCCACCACCTATGATAATTAGATCAGCATCTAGATAGCTACTAAAATTAATCTGTTCAATGTCCAAGAGTAAGTAATCAGTGTTTAGGTTAGAAAAATGGCTTCGGAAAACTTCCGTGTACTTTTTCATATACGGTTCCCAATTTTCTCGATAAACTGTAAAAATGACAATTCTTTCGATCTTCCTTGATGACACAATTTTATTAACAATCGTATGGTTCTTTATCGGCGGATTTCCACCCATCAAAAAAATTTGTTCGTCCAATCTTTCACACTTCCTAAAGATACATAAATTTTGACCACGTTCTGAAATTATAATTTCTTCTTAAAATGAATAATTCTATTTGCCTCCTGAAATCCAATATTGAGATGAAATCTTATAGAATCCGTATTCGTTAAAGTACAGTCACTTGCAAATTCCTTACATCCTTTATTTTTCGCCCATTCCTCACATTTTTTACAGAGATTTTTAGCAATATCCTTTAAACGATATTCCTCGTCGACAATAATCCCTTCTAAGAATCCAACAGGACTATATTTACAACCTTCAACATAATCAAATCTGAGTGAACATAGTGCTAGACCTACAATTGTGTCACCTTCAACTTCAGTAAAGATTGCAGTATTTTTGCCATTCGTATATCTTTTTACTTCATCAATAGCTTCTTTATCGGTCAATTGGGGCCATAATTGTTTCATTAGTTTAGCCGTTTTTATAGAATCTTTTATTATTCCATCCATATTGATGTTCCTCCGCAAATTACAGGAAAATGTTTCGAATCATGCTGTTCCTTTGTTACTCATTGATTGATACCAATACCATCCCCTTCTACTTTTCGATGTCTCAGATCGGAAGAGCAGAGCCACGCACTCAGCGATTCGGACTTACCGTATCATTTCGTCGGTTTCCCTCCTCATTCTACGAGTCCTATCGCATGGGCAGAACATCCTCAGTCATGGAGAACATATCCACATACTTTTTAACGATATCATAAGGTTATCGTTAAATGGTATTACCTAGATAAACTGAGATTTTATTATTTATTTTTCTTTGGTTTTGCTTCAGGTAACTCATCATACATTGAATTAAATAAGCCGGTTAAATATTCTTTGTTGTCAACATCATCTACCAATAGCATTTCCTTTGCACCTTCATACGGCAATTCGTATTCTACATTCGGCATATACGCTATTGCAGATTTGAAAGGCTGCACTAAAAATCTATCATCATAAATTCCACCCATGATTTTCCCTCGATAATAAATTATATATTCACCCATCATTGCTCTATATGATATTTCTTCCAACTCGGACAATTGTTCTAAAATGAAATCTAAATATTCTTTACTTGAAGCCATTTTTGCTATCTCCCTTAATTACTAAAATTTCAATAGTCCATTTTCATCAAATTGAAAATTGGGTCCCCAAGAAACTTCCCAATAATATCCATCTAAATCCGAAAAATATGCGTGATATCCACCCCAGAAAAGTCCCTGTGGCTCTTTTACAATTTTTCCACCTGCTTTTTCTTACTAATTCTAGTACTCGCAAATATAGTATAAATTAAATAACCAATAAAAATGATAATAAAAATAACATAGCAGCCAGTCTTACAACTTACTACTTAATTTACAAATGTCTTTCCAGCCACTCGATCTTTTTAAAATCCTTATTGTTATTGTGATCATTTCGATAGGAGTCTTGAGAAGAAGCTTTGTAAATACTTAGATACTGCTCCAGACTTGGAAGACGAAAAGTGATACCTTCAATGTGAATAAGCTCTATATCCGATTCCGAAACTCCTGCAAAATCAGGTAAGGAATCGATACTTCCATATTCAACACTCACTCGATCCTTTTTGAATTCATGC
Organism: Streptococcus infantis; assembly: GCF_047463635.1. GTDB lineage: Bacteria > Bacillota > Bacilli > Lactobacillales > Streptococcaceae > Streptococcus > Streptococcus infantis_W. The sequence continues at coordinate 209,343 of NZ_JASHDL010000001.1, read as the reverse complement.
TCATGAATATCTATTAAGACGTAGCCTAAGTCTTTCATCACTTTCATTATCTTGTCCCATTCATAAATTCTGAGATGATCAGGCGCTTCCCAACCTCTAGGGTCACCAGGCACATGAATGTCAATGTCAGACGGCCCCCAATTTTCTTTCGTTCTAAACTCCAATCCCAATGACCCAATCAGTGTCGGTGTAATTCCGACTCGATTTAAATGGAAACAAATGGTTTTAAATTCTTCAAATAAGAGACTCATGTTTACTCTAAACCTTTCATATAAATGTTCGTTATTTCTACTTTATTACCTTGAACAAAATCATTTTCATTTTCTAGAGTATATCCAGTTATTTTAGATACAAATTCTTTTCCTTCTTTTAAGGACCCAAATGCGACTAGATCTTTATAAGAAGGATTTTGATACAATTCCAACATATACATCTCTAGTCCTTCTGATTTTTGAACGATTATCCACATTTCACTAACAAACCTACACACTCGACATGTGATAATATTTTTTGTACTAATAAACAAAAGGCAATGAAAATCATTTTAAAATGATACTGTGGAACGGAAAGATTTTCGCTAGTTCCAAAAGAAACGATATTCATCACTCCACTTTAAATTATAATAGATAATTCTCTAACATAGATCATCTAATTAGCAAATCGTTACTTTCAATAAAGGATAGCCTGATCTAAATTTTAAAATGTTGTTTCCTTACTAATTCTATTACTAGCCAATATAGTATAAACCAAATAACCAATAAAAATGATAATAAAAATAACATTAATTTTTAACACAAAATAGAGATTTAACAAATTTGCGAACGCATGAAATAATAGACAGTACCCCACAGATTTCGTTTGACGGTAAAGAAGCCCAAAAACAAAACTTAAAAATAATGTATATATAAAAAATAGAATGAAAGGAAATCCTTGATGACTTTCTCCAACTATAAACCATAAAGGCAGATGCCATATTCCCCAAATTGATCCTACAATCAAATTAGATTGCCAATAAGCATATTTTTTATCAAGTAAGGGTTGTAATATTCCTCTCCATCCTAATTCTTCATGTCCACCACCAAAAAAAATTAGTTGTATAAAGAATAATGGCATCAGATAAATTGATACTTCATTTAATTCTAAGGAAGATACAGAAAATAGTATCAAAATCGCTAACAAATGAATGATGAAATAAACACTACTATTTTCTTTCTTACTAAATACAAAATGTTTAAATTTTATATTATTCCTTTTCAAATAAAAGCCACTTGCAATAGCTGGTCCAAGTGCACCTACTATATGTAAAGTTCTTCCTATAATCGTTTCTAATCCAAAAATATGAGATTGCGTAAAGATGGCAAGAATCCCCCAAGCTATATAAGTAATTCCAAATGTACAATAAAGATAATTTTTTAAATTCTTTTTGTCAATTTCTGTCATTTTATTGCCCTTATCTTGATTATTTTATGAATAATATTTTTACTGCTTCTTAGTTGCTGTCGATTATAACTACCTATATTCTATCACAAAAACACAAAAAAAGCCTTACAATCAAGGCTTTTGATTATCCCTTTCGTTCAAAGGTTTCTAGGCTTTTACCATCAAAGCTACACACTCAACGTGATGTGTTTGTGGAAACAAATCCACCGGCTGTACTTTCTTCAATTCATAGCCCAATTCTTGGTAGAGTTTGATATCCCGCGCCATGGTAGCGACGTTACAGGAGATATAGGCGATGCGTTCAGCTCCTGTTTGGGCGCTTGCTTTGATAAAGCTTTCGGTCAAGCCCTTGCGTGGTGGATCGACTAGGATTGCAGTTGGTTGGATGCCTTCCTTGAGCCAATTCTTCATGGCATTTTCAGCTGTGTTACAGACATAATGGGCATTGGTGATGCCGTTTAAGCTAGCATTCTTCTGGCTATTCTCTACTGCTTCTGGGATGACTTCGACACCATAAACTTCCTTAACATGCTTAGCGACAGATAATCCAATAGTTCCAATTCCTGAGTAGGCATCAATGACCACATCATCTGACTTCAACTCTGAAAAGTCAATAGCTGTCTGGTAGAGCTTCTCAGCCATTTCTGTATTGACCTGGTAAAAGGCTGGTCCAGAGATTTGGAAATCATTGCCCAACATTTGGTCTGTAATGTAATCTTGACCATAGAGAACCCGCCATTCTTTTCCAAAAATGGCATTGGTATTCTGGTCATTGATATTTTGCATGACAGACACAATCTCTGGGAACTGCTTGATGACTTGTTCGATCAACTGTTCAACTCGGAAAATTTTAGGTCGGGTTGTCACCAAGATAACCATGATTTGACCTGAATGATGGCCACGACGAACAACAAGGTTACGAATCAAGCCAGACTGTTCCTTCTCATCATAGGGTTTTAAGTCATAGCGACGAAGCAAATCACGTAATGCAAGGATAACTTGGTCTATCACTGGATCCTGGATATAAAAATCTTCAAGAGGCATAAGATCATGAGAATTCTTACGGAAGAAACCAGTCTCCAGAACACCATTGACACGACGAACAGGAACCTGAGCCTTGTTACGATACTTTATCGGATTTTCCATGCCAAGAGTATCTGAAACCTCTACATCCGTGATTCCAGCAATCTTATAAAGGCTGTCTTTTACTTGCTTGGTTTTAAACTTGAGTTGCTCTGGATAAGCTAGATGCCCCAAGTCAGCAATGCCTGAACGTAGGTAATCCAAATCTAAGTCTTGATTACGATGTGGAGATTGTGTAAGATATTCCTCTACCTTACCAAAGCCAATCTTCTTGTTGACTTTAAGGACACGCATAAGGATTTTTTCAGTCGGAAGAGCATTCTCTACAAAAAAGACCAAGCCATCGACCTTGGCAACACCTGCTCCTTCATGGGTCAAATCGACAATCTCAACTTCTACAATATCATTTTTCTTTAACATATTTTTCACTTTCTATGTGCCGAAAAAAAGACGGCAACTGTTCTGTTACCATCTATTATACCATGAATTAACCTAAGCACCAAAACTCTTGAAAAAGTTTACAATTGCTTGCCAAATAGCACTGAGGATATTGCCACCGTCTTGAATAGCTTTATTAGCATCAAAGTTAAGGTCTATATTGCTAAAACTATCTCCTGCTTGCGCGACGATACTTTGTTTCAGATCCTTTAGAGTCTTTGTGAAATCTTCGTTATTGAGAATATCACTCTTGGAAAGATTGAAGGCAAAGTTGATGATGATATTAATCTGATTTCCTGTTATAACCTGATCCAACTTATAATTTTTCAACGTATCTTCAACAATCTTACGAACATCATCTTCAGTAAGCTCACCCTTAGACTCTTTAGCTTTAGCGATAGCAGATTTGATATCGGCAAGGGCTACATTGAGTTTATTGGCATCATAGCCTGATTTGTCCTTGTTTTCATCGTTAATGTCTGACAAGGCTTTTAGCTCTTCCTGAGCTAGGTCTTTATTTTCTTGAGGAAGTTGAACACCATTAGCTTCTAATGAATAGTAAATACCTGCTAGGGCACTTTCACCTGTTACAGGGATTGGAGCAGCTACGGTTATACGAGCATGTTCCACACCCAAGGTAACGGCCGCATTACGGTACATGTCTTGGGTCACTTTAGTGATATTTTCAGGGGTTTCAATCTTGACTTCAAGTGGAGATTTTTCACCTAATTTTTGAATTTTGGCAGACGAATAGAGCTGGAGACTAGAGTCATTGGCGACATTCATAATCTTTGAGTAGACATCTGGCGTCATAGTCTTCAGTTCTTTGGTATCTGTAGAGGCGTTATAGCCAAGTTTTTTTAATGTTTGATTTTTTTGATCTTCAGTAAGAGAAGAACCCAAGACGTACTCAGGTTGAACATAAGTTTCATCAATTACTTTTTGAACATCAGTGGCTGCTTGAGCGCTTTGCAAAGTTGCAACTGCTAAAAGAACTGCAGCACTAGTCAGAAAGAATTTCTTTCGCATGAGACGTTCCTCCTTTTCCTATCTAGGATAGTCTATTAGCCTTAAAGAAAGCTTATAAAAACACCTAGAATTTTCTAAGTGCTTAAAATAGATTAAAAAATTTAATAATGTAGAGATTTAGTTGAACCTGTCTAGAGTAATAATAGTTCCCTCCATCCACATAAAGTTCTCCACCTTGAAAGATGGAAATTGGATTGACATATCGATAGGTTTTTCCAGTTGTATTTCCTAAAATCGGAGCAACGGTATCTCTTGAGTATTGTTTAGCTAGGGCAAGGGTATTTTCTTTCCCATTTTGGGCGATAAAATCAATATAAGCAGGCCCAAAGTTATAGGCCTGTACAGCAGTCCAAGCATCTACACCCTTTTCTTGAGCTAAATAAAGATTCTCTGTCAAGGTTTGAATTCCCTGACGAATGCTACTCCTATTGTCAGAAATCGTATTTGTAGTTCCACTAGCAGACTCACTTGACTGCATCACGTCGCTTTCTTTCCCTTTGGTTTCGGTATAAATCATGGCCAGGACTAGTTCTTCATTTGCTGGCGTATCTTGCTCACTTAAAACCTCTCGTACCAAGGATTGATAGGTCATGACCTGCTTTACATCCCGATACATATGGAAAAGTTTATAGCCAGTAAATAAGATAAGAACAAGCACCAAGACCCTTCTTATAAATTTAAACATTATTTGCTTTGTATATCCTCGATGTTTTTGATTAAGATAGAGTAGGTACCATTGTCATTTTGGATAAATTCGACCGACTCAGCATCTTGGTAAATATTATTGGGGACGATTAACTCAATCCCATTTGACAGAGAAAGCTTTTGGTTTTCAAATTTCTTTAATTGACGACTGGCATCAATTTCATCAAATTGAACTGGCTCTGGCACTGCTTCCTTGACTTGGTCAATAAAACTCAATCGAGCTGTCAAATTGTTGTCAAAAAGGTCATTTGCCAATTTTTCAGGAGACAATTCATTGCTTTCTTCAAGGTTATTGAAAATAGCAGACTTGACCTTGGATTGAAACTGAAAATCATCTGTATTAAATGTTTCAGCAATTCTCTGAGCTGTTTTTTCCAGTTCCTTGATTGACTTCTTAGGTGAAATCTTTGGCTGAGCCTGTATCAGATTCTCAGAAAAATAGTTCAAAAAAGTTCCGTTATACTTGATTCGTTTTTCAATCAGGTGATATTTTCGGCTTTGAAGATTGACCACCAAGGCCTCATCTGCGCCTGTACCAAATCCTGGAAGATTGTTTTGAGTTAGCTTGATTGGATTATCAACCTCTCCACCAAGGTGGGTCAAGGTCTCACGCAAGGCAATACGTAGAAATGCAAAATGCTCTACTCCTTCTTTAGAAAACTGAACAAAAATCAAGTCATTGGTCTTGAGATTTTCAGAAATACTGAACTCCTCTTTCCAGAGATTTGCCAGTGTCACCGATGTCTCCAACAAATCATCTGTAATATGATTGAAGAAGGGATTTTCTTCTTCGAAAATCCCAGTCTTGGCTTCATCCGAATACACACGTTCGATTTTCTTGCGCAGATATTCTTCGATTTTTGGAGTGATATTGAGAAATTTATCCGCTAGAAACAACTCCGTGTCATCTGGGCTGAACTGATGGATAATAGCTCTCTTAATATAAATGTCCATAAAAATTTTAGTCCTCGTATAATGGGAAGGCATCTGTCAAGGCTTTGACTTCGCTTCTCACTTCTTCTAAAACAGCCTCATTTTCTGCATTTTTAAGGGTTTTAATGATAAGTTCAGCCACTTTACGGCTCTCTGCTTCACCAAAACCACGTGCAGTTGTTGCCGCCGCACCGATACGAATACCACTTGTCTTAAATGGTGACAATGTTTCGTAAGGGATTGAGTTTTTATTTAGGGTAATATTGACCTCATCTAGCAAGTTTTGAGCAACTTTTCCGTTTTCTACAACTTTTGTTACATCAACTAGGAAGAGGTGGTTTTCAGTTCCGCCAGAAATGATACGGAAATCAGGGTCTTGCAAGAAGACATCTGCCATAGCCTTGCTGTTCTTAATAACATTTGCTGCATATTCCTTGAATGCTGGGTCCAATACCTCTTTGAAGGCAACAGCCTTAGCAGCAACAACATGCTCTAATGGCCCACCTTGGATACCTGGGAAAATAGCAGAATTAATCTTCTTGGCAAGATCTTCGTCATTAGTCAAAATCAAACCACCACGTGGTCCACGAAGGGTTTTGTGGGTCGTTGTTGTTGTAATATGTGCATAAGGGACTGGACTTGGATGAAGACCTGCAGCAACCAAACCAGCAATGTGCGCCATATCGACCATGAGTTTAGCACCAACAACATCAGCAATTTCACGGAATTTCGAAAAGTCGATAATTTGAGAATAGGCTGAAGCACCAGCTACGATGAGTTTAGGTTTTACTTCTTGGGCTTGTTTCAAGATAGCGTCAAAGTCCAAGAGCTCTGTTTCTGGATCTACGCTATAAGAAACAAAGTTGTAGGTTTGGCCTGAGAAACTTACTGGAGCCCCGTGAGTCAAGTGACCACCTGCTGCCAAATCCATCCCCATGACCGTATCACCTGGCTCAATCAAGGCCATGTAAGCTGCACAGTTAGCTTGGCTTCCTGAGTGAGGTTGGACATTGGCAAATTTTGCACCAAAGATTTCCTTTGCACGTTCAATAGCTAGACTTTCAACGACATCTACTACATCAGTTCCACCGTAATAACGGCGTCCTGGGTACCCCTCGGCATATTTGTTTGTCAAGATAGACCCTTGAGCAGCCATAACAGCCTTGGAAACTACGTTTTCCGAAGCAATCAACTCGATGTTGTTTTGTTGGCGTTCTTCTTCTTTGGCGATAGCATTCCAAAGATCTGCGTCATAAGCTTTAAAATCATCTTTGTCAAAAATCATAGGTCTTCTCCTTTATAGTGTGACAGGTCTTTAGTTTGTTTTTACAACAAGAATATAAAATCCAAACTAAAAAATGCGAATAAACCGTTTCTGCACTTTATCGCAAGTATAACCAACTTTTTCGTAAAATGCATGGGCACCCAGACGATGGTCTGCAGAATTTAAGCGAATAAAGTTATAGCCTCGTTTTTTTGCTTCTTGTTCCAATCCTTGGAGCAAAGTTTTTCCGATACCCTGGCCCTGTGTTTGAGGCAAAACAGCTAAAGCTAGAATATTAAAACCTGGTTTTGAATAAAGGGATTCATAAACCTCGGCATGGACATAGCCAAGTAAGTCATGGCTGGTCGAATCCTCGAAACCCAGTAGGTAGTGATGGGAGTCCTGAGATAACTTAGCTAGTTGACTAGCCGTTTCCTCTAAACTAAACGAATAACCTAAAGCTTCTTTATTAATCTCACAAATAGCTGTAACATCTGTTGTTTTCAAATCACGTAGCATGTCATACCTCCTCAAAAGGAATTGTTGGTATCTTGGCAAGGATATCTTCTCGAGTAATCGCTCCTTGGCGTAGAATCTTCACCTTATCGCCAGATAGGTCTAAAATAGTCGAATCCTGACCTGTTAAAAATGCATCGTCTTCAAGTCCCACGACCTCTTGCTCAAAATCATGAAGGATCTTGTGAAAATCTACTCCACTTGATTGACCTGAGATATTGGCAGAAGGTCCGATTAAGGGGCCAAATTCACGAATCAATTCCAGAGTTACAGGATGACTCGGCATGCGAAATCCAACTGTCGTCAAGTCTGAATTGACCCAGTAAGGAACCTTGTCATTAGCTTCTAAGATAATGGTCAAAGGGCCTGGCAAAAAACTTTCAACCAGTTTATTGAGATAAGGTGGCTGATTCTTAGAAAAGTTCAAGATATCGTCTAAACTTGCGACATTGAGATTGAGCGCCTTGTCTCTAGGACGACGTTTGAGCTGGTAAACATGGTCAACTGCCTTTTTATCCAAAGCTTTTGCAAAGAGACCATAAACTGTTTCTGTCGGCAAAACTACAGCTCCACCATTTTCAAGCTCTTTCTTAATTTTCTCCATCATCAACAACAACCATCCTATCTTGGCCAAATTGGTCTTTCAGAGTACGAACTCGTTTCTCTGGAAGATTTTCCATAAAGAGAGCGGGCACACTTTTTCCTTGTTTGTAGCCAATTTCAAGATAAATCTTACCACCATCATTTAGAAAGTCCTTTGATTCTTCCGCAATTCTGCGATAGATCGCTAGACCATCCTCATCTGCAAAGAGGGCTAAATGTGGCTCTGAATGGAGAACATTCAAACCTACTTCTGCCTCATCTACTCGAGATATGTAAGGTGGATTGGATACAATTATATCATATTTTGAAGAAATTTCGGAAAAACAGTCAGATTTAATAAAGGATAATGTTAGACCTTGATTATTAGCGTTTTCCATCGCCAAATCCAAAGCATCTTGAGAAATATCGGCAGCTGTGATTGTCCAATCAGGTCTATTTTTAGCTAAGGCAAGAGCGATAGCACCACTCCCTGTTCCAATATCCAGAACTTTAAGATTTTCCTTTGGATTCTCAGCCAGGGTGAGCTCCACTAGTTCTTCTGTCTCTGGACGGGGAATCAAGACCCGCTCATCTACTTTTAACTGCATTCCAAAGAATTCAGCATGACCGATAATATACTGGGCAGGTATATGATTTGCCAATTTCCTATAAATGTCCTCTACAAACTGTCTTTCTTTCTCTGAAATTTCTTGCTGAAGAGCAAAGACAAAGTCTGTAAAAGATAGATTTTTCAGGCCACGATAGACAAAGGAGAGGCTTTCTGCTTCCTCTCCTTGCGCTATCAACTTTTCCTCAAAATCTTTAAACATTTGAGCTAATTTCATTATTTGTTTAATTCTTCCAATTTTTGTGTTTGGTCATAAAGAACCAAGGCGTCCACAACTTCATCTAGTTTACCAGACAAAATCGTATCTAGTTTTTGAAGAGTCAAGCCAATACGGTGGTCGGTAACACGGTTTTGTGGGAAGTTATAAGTACGGATACGTTCTGAACGGTCACCAGTACCGATAGTAGACTTACGCTCTGCGTCCTGCTCGTCTTGGGCAATCTGTGCAAAGTGGTCAGCAACACGCGCACGAATGATCTTCATTGCCTTCTCACGGTTTTTCTGCTGGGTACGTTCTTCCTGCATTTCAACCTTGATATTGGTTGGCAAGTGAACAATACGAACGGCAGTCGCAACCTTGTTGACGTTCTGTCCACCAGCTCCAGATGCGTGGTAAATATCCACACGAAGGTCTTTGGGATCAATATCGTATTCTACTTCTTCGACTTCAGGCATGACAAGGACAGTTGCTGTTGAGGTATGGACACGCCCTTGGCTTTCTGTCACAGGGACGCGCTGTACACGGTGAGCACCAGACTCATACTTGAGTTTAGAGTAAACAGACTGACCAGAAACCATAGCAACTACTTCTTTAAAACCGCCAACACCGTTCATTGAAGCTTCCATAACTTCAAAACGCCAGCCCTGAGCTTCAGCATATTTTTGGTACATGGTTAGCAAATCGCCAGCAAAAAGTGCTGCTTCATCACCACCTGCAGCTCCACGGATTTCAAGGATGATATTTTTGTCATCGTTTGGATCTTTAGGAAGGAGCAAAATCTTCAGTTTTTCTTCATATTCTTCTTTTTCAGCCTTAGCGTCTTTCAATTCTTGCTTGGCCATTTCTTCCAAGTCAGCATCTCCGCCTGATTCTTTAATCATTTCCTCAGCATCGACGATGTTTTGAAGAACTTGTTTGTATTCACGGTAAGTTGTGACGGTATCACGAGTAGAAGCTTCTTCTTTGGAGAGCTCCATGAAACGCTTGGTGTCTGAAACGACATCCGGGTCACTCAGCAATTCTCCCAACTCTTCATAACGGTCTTCTACAGCTTGTAGTTGATCATAGATATTCATTTTTTCTCCTTATTTCTCAATTGTTAAATCGTATATTGCTACTACTTCGTTCTCAAACATTTCCCCAGTTTCTTTAAATCCATAACTGAGGTAACAAGATCTTGCATGTTCATTTTCTGGTTCATAAGACAACCAAAGTTTATTGGATAAACCTGCTGGCGCTGTCCGAACATAGTCTAGCACCTTATCCATAATTGGTTTAAAATATCCTTGATCTTGAAAATGCTTATCAATCATGAAACGAAAAAGTAAATAATTTCCATTACTAATTCCTATCTTTTTATCATATGCTAACATCACAAAACCTATGATTGCATCATTATCGTAAACTGCCAATGGAGCTACAAAATCTCCATTTTTTGTGTAGACATATGCTTCAGCTAAACTAATTGCGTTGGTAGCAATAAATTGTTTTTGATATTCTTTAACATCCAAATTCAGAACATCAAAATAATTTTCCATTGTAACATCTCTTAGTTCAATTGTCATAGTCTTGTTCCTTTTTAGATGTTATCAGTGGTGCAAAATAATGTTTACGGCAAACCGAGATATAGGTTTCATTGCCACCTATCTGGATCTGCTCACCATCATAGACTGGCAGACCATTCTGCGTACGCAACACCATGGTCGCTTTTTTCTTGCAATACTGGCAAATGGTCTTGATTTCGTCAATCTTGTCTGCTAAAAGCAGAAGATATTTTGAACCTTCGAATAGTTCATTGCGAAAATCATTTTTTAAACCAAATGCCATAACAGGTATGTCTAACTCATCGACAACACGCGCTAGGTCGTAAACATGGTGACGCTTTAAAAACTGGGCTTCATCGACAAGTACACAGTATGGAATTTCAGGTAAATCTCGGATAAATCCAAAAATATCCGTTGTTTCCTCAATAGCAACTGCTGGTCTTTTCATCCCAATTCGACTTGAAACATAGCCAACACCGTCACGCGTATCCAGAGCCGAAGTCATAATCACGACTCCCTTTCCTTGCTCCTCATAGTTATAGGCTACCTTGAGAATCTCAATCGTCTTGCCTGAGTTCATGGTCCCATAACGATAATACAACTGTGCCATGCTTCTATTTCACGTCCATTCTAAATTTTTGCTACATTCTAGTATACCATATTTTCTCAAAGCTTTAAACGGCAAATTGTGGTAAAATAGAAGAAATCAAATAACTAGTGGAGGACGCAATTATGCCATTTGTACGCATCGATTTATTTGAAGGACGCACGTTAGAGCAAAAGAAAGCCCTAGCCAAGGAAGTTACGGAAGCTGTTGTTCGCAACACTGGTGCACCTCAATCTGCTGTTCATGTCATTATCAACGATATGCCTGAAGGAACCTATTTCCCACAAGGTGAAATGCGCACTAAGTAAAGCTTAAGCAATCTGCTTAGGCTTTTCTTTATAAGTAACATTCATTGAAGAAAATACTAAAATTTGTTACAATTTGAAGAGATATTAGTCTATACAAACAAATAAACTATAAAGGAATTGAAATGATTACACGGGAATTTGATACCATTGCAGCCATCTCGACACCACTTGGTGAAGGAGCTATTGGGATTGTTCGTTTAAGCGGAACGGATAGTTTTGCCATTGCGCAGAAAATCTTTAAAGGCAAGGACTTGAGCAAGGTTGCTAGCCACACTCTTAACTACGGCCACATTGTTGATCCTCATTCAGGTAAGGTTATGGACGAGGTCATGGTTGGAGCTATGAAGTCTCCAAAGACCTTCACTCGTGAAGATATTATCGAGATTAACACCCACGGTGGAATCGCCGTAACCAATGAAATTCTCCAATTGGCTATCCGTGAAGGGGCTCGTATGGCAGAACCTGGTGAATTTACCAAGCGTGCCTTCCTAAACGGTCGTGTGGACTTGACTCAGGCTGAAGCTGTTATGGATATCATCCGCGCCAAGACTGATAAGGCTATGAATATAGCGGTCAAACAATTAGACGGTTCTCTATCTGACTTGATTAATAATACTCGTCAGGAAATCCTCAATACACTAGCACAAGTAGAGGTTAATATCGACTATCCTGAATACGACGATGTTGAAGAAGCCACTACTGCTGTTGTCCGTGAAAAGACCTTGGAGTTTGAACAACTCTTAACCAATCTCTTAAAAACGGCACGTCGTGGGAAGATTCTCCGTGAAGGGATTTCAACGGCTATCATTGGTCGTCCAAACGTTGGAAAGTCTAGCCTTCTTAATAACCTCCTGCGCGAAGATAAAGCCATTGTAACTGATATTGCAGGAACTACTCGAGATGTCATCGAAGAATACGTCAACATCAATGGTGTACCACTTAAGTTGATTGATACTGCGGGTATCCGTGAAACAGATGACATCGTCGAACAAATCGGTGTCGAGCGCTCCAAAAAAGCTCTCAAGGAAGCTGACTTGGTTCTACTGGTTCTAAATGCTAGTGAACCACTAACTGCCCAAGACCGACAACTTCTTGAAATTAGTCAAGATACTAATCGAATCATTCTTCTCAACAAAACCGACCTCCCAGAAGCGATTGAAACTGCTGAGCTTCCAGATGATGTCATCCGTATTTCGGTTCTCAAAAATCAAAACATTGATAAGATTGAAGAACGGATTAACAACCTCTTCTTTGAAAATGCTGGCTTGGTCGAACAAGATGCTACTTACTTGTCTAATGCCCGTCATATTTCATTAATTGAAAAGGCGGTTGAAAGCCTACAAGCTGTAAACGAAGGCCTCAAACTAGGAATGCCAGTTGATTTGCTTCAAGTTGATTTAACTCGTACTTGGGAAATTCTTGGAGAAATTACTGGTGATGCTGCTCCAGATGAACTTATTACTCAGTTGTTCAGCCAATTTTGTCTGGGTAAATAACATAAAAACTAGGTCAAAAAAATACTAGTCACCTAAAAAGAGGTTGGGACAAAAAGATCCCGACCTCACTTTTTATTATCAATCATAATTTGACGCGATAGCTGATTGAACTTTTTGTTCGTCTTTTAGACTCCAAAAAGCTCCTAATCATCCTCGCGGGGCTGGGACTACGAAATCAAGACTTTGTCTATCGATTTCTGTCCCACCGCCTTTTCTTTCACCTTCTAAGTTATATCCTACCTTAGCAGAAATCTGAAACAAACCTTATACTCAATGAAAATCAAAGAGCAAACTAGGAAACTAGCCGCAGGCTGTACTTGAGTACGGCAAGGCGACGTTGACGCAGTTTGAAGAGATTTTCGAAGAGTATTACCAGTTCTTTTCTATTTTCACTTAGTCTTTAGGTAATTTGCCAGCTTTTTCAAGCATTCTTTTGATTAAATAAGGCATCTTGACATTTTCACGACCTTTTTTCTCAATTAATTTTTTAACAAATTCTGGCATTTGTAAGTCTTGTGATTCATCTAAAATATTCTTAGTTTCCTCCGAAGGGACTAATTCATCAAAGGTTTCTTCTTCTGGGAGGAATTCTCTAAATTCTTTATGTTCGTTAGCTCGGACAATATTGACCAAGGCATCAATCAAACGAGAATCTGTATTTGGCATTGGTGGACGATGGTAGTTCACCTCCAATTCCTGACACAAGTCATGACATTCCACATCGTTGTCAAACAATACTTCAATATGCTCACTGATAAAACTAATAGGCACAAAAATATAATGCTCTGGATGTTCTTCCTGTTCTCTAAGATACTCCAATACATCTGGTTTAATCCAAGGAATACCAATATCACTTTCGCTCTGCCAAGTGTTGGTATATTGCTCTGGTTTCAAGCCTAATTTCTCAGCAATTAACTTGCTATTTTCGAAAATCTGGTCGATATAGGGATCACCAAAATCCAAGGCAAAAATGGGCACACTGTGGGCAGAAAAGATGACTTTAAAGCTATCCTGTTTCACCTTTTCTTTTAAAATTTTAGCAATTTCAGCTGTCCAATAGTTTAATAGTGCTTCTTCTTGATACCAGTCCTTAATAACTAAAAACTGAATTTGTTTGCTTTCCAGAAACTTTTCGTACCCCATGACAGAGTAAAAAGAATAGTGTGGCTCCAAAATCAAGCAAATACACTTTTCAATTCCATCTGCTTCCATTTGCCGAATCACATCTGGAATAAAAGGGGTTGAAAATTTATTGGCAAAATACACACTATATTCATTTCCTAACCTAGCTTCTACCAAAGCAACTTCTTCACGGGTAATTTTTTGAAGTGGAGTTCCTCCAATTCGAACATAATTATCATAGAGTGTTTGAATCTCGTGATCTTGAGGTCGAACTCCACGACGAATGTTGGTAAAAAAGTCGGCTACTCCTTCAAAGGTAATCTCTTCTGGTGAACCAAATGTCATCATTAAAATCGCTTTTTTCATATTTCCATCCTTGTGATATTTTTATCTTTTTTATTGTATCACTAAAGTAGCCATAAGTAAACGCTAACATAAGGATTTTATCTTCCTTCTGATTTTTGTTTTTCTCTTCTTTCTATGATACAATGGTTTTAAAACAAGGAAAAAAGGAGTTTTTATGAAATACCCAACATTGTTGGAGCGTTTTTTGACTTATGTCAAAGTCAATACACGTTCTGACGAACATTCAACCACTACACCAAGTACCCAAAGTCAAGTAGACTTCGCAAGCAATGTCCTCATCCCTGAGATGAAACGTGTTGGTTTGCAAAATGTCTACTATCTACCAAACGGTTTTGCTATCGGTACTCTTCCAGCTAACGATCCTAGTTTGACTCGTAAGATTGGCTTTATCTCCCACATGGATACAGCAGATTTTAATGCTGAAGGTGTTAACCCGCAAGTTATTGAAAATTATGATGGTGGCGTTATCGGGCTTGGCAACTCTGGTTTCAAACTAGATCCAGCGGATTTCAAGAGCTTAGAGAAATATCTAGGGCAAACCTTGATTACAACTGATGGAACTACCCTTCTCGGCGCTGATGACAAATCTGGTATCGCTGAGATTATGACAGCTATTGAATACTTGACTGCTCATCCTGAGATTAAACACTGCGAAATCCGTGTCGGCTTTGGACCTGATGAAGAGATTGGTGTCGGTGCCAATAAATTTGATGCAGATGACTTCGATGTCGACTTTGCTTATACAGTTGACGGTGGACCTCTTGGTGAACTTCAGTATGAAACCTTCTCTGCTGCAGGTGCTGAACTTCATTTCCAAGGTCGTAATGTTCACCCAGGAACAGCTAAAGGACAAATGGTTAACGCCCTTCAGTTAGCGATTGATTTCCACAACCAACTCCCAGCTGGTGACCGCCCTGAATTGACTGAGGGCTATCAAGGTTTCTACCATCTCATGGATGTATCTGGTAGTGTTGAGGAAGCGCGTGCTAGCTACATCATTCGTGACTTCGAAAAAGAAACCTTCGAAGCGCGTAAAGCTGCCATGAAAGCTATTGCTGATAAGATGAACCAAGAACTTGGTAGTGATCGTGTTACTTTAACTTTGACGGATCAGTATTACAACATGAAGGAAGTCATTGAAAAGGATATGACTCCAATCACCATCGCTAAATCAGTAATGGAAAATCTTGATATTACACCAATTATCGAACCTATCCGTGGCGGAACAGACGGTTCTAAAATTTCCTTTATGGGAATTCCAACTCCAAATATCTTTGCTGGTGGTGAAAATATGCACGGTCGTTTTGAATACGTTAGCCTACAAACAATGGAACGTGCTGTTGACACTATTATTGGGATTGTAGCTTATAAAGACTAAAGAGATCGGGAAAAAATTCCCGACCTCTTTTTTATCAGCAGCCTACTTTTGACACGGTAGCTGTCTGAACTTTTTATTATTCTGCTACTTTTTCTCTTGTTTCTGGAGAGCTAGTTGCAGGAGTTAAGTTTGACTCAGCTTGTTTATCGTTTGTTTCTGTATTGGCTGTTTCTGTGCTAGCTTCAGCTGGCTTGACTTTGGATTGAAATTCTTGGTTTAACAAAACGATTTCTTGAGCAAGAGCTAAAAGAGCTTGCTTATCTTTGCTTGCGGCACTAAGCTTGTCAAATAAGGCGTCCACTTTTTCAAAGTCAGCATCAGAACCATTATTCATTTCTAAATAAGTATGAAGGGCAATGACACCATTATAAAGTTTTTGGTAGAGAACTAAAACCTCTGGGTCTTGTTTGACATTCTCACGTTCATTCTGAATAGTTTGTGAAATACGCTTCAGAAGATCTTGGACTTGCGTATTTAATTCATCAAGATCTGCGTCATCTTTATCTAGAGCAGCTTTCAGATTTTTAACTTCGTCAGCAAGTGAAGCTTTAACACCTTCTTCTTTCACTTGGCTTACCAATTCTACAGCTTTTGTTAAAAGTCCTGCCACCTGACCTTTTAAGACATGGTTACTTTGTTCCTCAGGTTGAATATCATCAAACAAACCTTTCAAGAACTCATAAACTGCAGTTTTAGCACTATGACCATCCACTTTTTCAGTGTCTAGGATCGTTTCAGAAGGTTTATGAGCAACAGGTTCATTCTTCACTGCTTCTTCAACTTCTAGTTTTGTTTGATAGATTTCAGGGAAGAGTTTGTTCAAGTCAGTTGCCTTAAGGAAAGATTGTGACTGATAAAGAGTCCAAGTTAAGTTAGCAACTTTATTTCTAAGAGTGTCATTTAAACGACCATCTGACAGATGTTGATAGAAATACTTAATGTATTCGACTGTCGTAACACCAGTACGATCATTAAAATCTTGCAGAGCTTGTAGTTTAGCTTCAACTGCATCTAAACCAGCCTCATCTTGAGCCAATTTAGTTTCTTGGAGTTGAGCCAAGAGATCCTTTTTAGGAAGTCCATAAGCATCCGTATCCAAGGTATTAATCTTATCTACTAAAGCTTGATATTTCTTGTCTAAAGGACTGATTTCTGTTGGTTTTACACTAGAGTCAACGTGGATATACTGCTTGTCAAAGAGATCTAAAGCAGCCAGATAACCAGCTGTTGAGTTGGTTGAGAGCTTCTTCATATTTTCAGAGAATTGTCCCAAGGCAAGCTCAATTTGTCTTTGTAAAATTGGTTTATCTTTATAGACTTCACGACTTTCTGCTAGAAGTTGATCAACCTTATTTTGAACAGTAGCTTCATCAAAGGCTCCTGGTTGGTAGTTAGATTGCAAGGCAGGAATCTTATGTTTCAAAGCCACTTCATAGCCTTTAGTTTGTACTTTGATGTAGTGATTATGGTCACCATGAGGGATAACAAAGCTACCATTTTCAACCTGCAAACTATAAGGAGAAACGCCATCACGTAAAGCAGTTGTATAGAGTTCGTTTAGGAAATCAAGCTCTGCATCACCTGTTTGGAGAGGAATACGAACGTGTTCCTTTCGAACTGCATAAGGGTGAATGTGAGTTGGGTCATAAGCCTGGTCTGGATTTCCAAATACAAAGAATCCATTTGAAATTCGGATCGCTTCAAGCGGAACACCATAAGTTTTAGAGATATAAACTATCTTTTCTTCATCGCTGGCGTCTCGAGAGAAACTTTCTACAGTCTTGGCAAGAGGTTTTACAGGCTCTGCCTGATGGTGCCCATGCAAATGCTCTTGCGCTGCCTTAATCTGATCTGCTGATAAATCTTTTTTAAAGAAATAGTGATTGTGGTCTCCATGAGAAACGACAAAACCTTCCTCATCTTCACTTATCACTCGGTCAGCATCAAATCCGTGATCGTGGTCTTCACCATGGTGGTGATCATGCCCGTCTTCATCATGGTGCTCATCTGATGGATTAGGTTTAACTTCGGTTTTACCTTTCAAGTGTTCCTGAGCTTCTTTAATCTGTTTGGCCGTCAAATCTTTCTTGTAAAAATAATGATTGTGGTCTCCATGTGAAACTACAAAACCTTGCTCATCTTCTCTAATCACTCGCTCAGCTGCAAAGCCATGATCATGTTCATCTTCATGATGGATGTTATGAGTTACATTTTCATGGTCACGCTGAACTGTTGGTTTATTTTGATTTTCTAACGGTTTTGTTGGTGTTAGAACACCTCCAAGTGGTATCAAACGAGCAATTTTTTGCTCCAAAGCAGACATACTACTATAAGGAATGAAATGGTAGTGATTACCGTGTGGAATCGCAACTCCTGATGGTGTACGACTAGTAATTTTAGCTGGATCAAAGACTAAGCCATCAGATTCTCGATAGCGTTGACTAACTGGTAAAGCATATAACTGAGCGAGAAGACTTTGGAGGCTATCCTCTTGATCTACTGGGATGCTTGTTGCTGGGCTATCGGCTTGAGAACTTGGTGTAACACTTGAATTTGGTTTATAATCCGTTAGGCTTGGTTGACTTCCTCTTCCAGCTAGATAGGCTTGAGCTGCTGCTAATTCACTAGAAGATAGGGCACTCTTTGGAACGTAGTGATAATGCCCACCGTGAGGAACGATATAAGCATCACCTGTATCTTCAATGATATCTGCAGCATTAAAGACATAACCATCATCCGTTGTATATCGACCTTGTGCTCTGGCAGCAAGAACTTCCTCACTTGCACTACCACTATCTGATGTGTGTTCTTGTTTTTGCTGCTCGATTTGTTCTTTGGTGCGAATATTATCAGCGTGACTCACATCTTTTAGATAGACATAGTATTTACCGTCCACTTTGATGATATAGCCACCTTTAATCTCATTGACAATATCTTGATCACGCAACTGATAGTTCGGATCTTTCATGACCAGTTCTTCGCTAAAGATAGCATCATAAGGCACCTTACCATTATAGTAATGGAAATGGTCGCCGTGGGACGTTACATAACCTTGATCAGTGATCTTGGTAACAATCTGTTCAGCTTCTATTCCTTCCTTCTTGCTAACTTGATCTGGTGTCAGAGATTCATTCTTCTTAGCTTCAGATCCTTTACCGTCAACATAGGATACACGATTATCATCTTTTTTCTCAGGTGCTTGATGTTGATTTAAAGCATAAACGCAGATACTTAAAGCAAGGACCACTGCAGATCCTGCTAGATATTTTTTATTAATCTTCATAATCTCCTCATTTCAATTCTTC
This sequence comes from Streptococcus infantis, assembly GCF_047463635.1. Lineage (GTDB taxonomy): Bacteria > Bacillota > Bacilli > Lactobacillales > Streptococcaceae > Streptococcus > Streptococcus infantis_W. The sequence goes on along the minus strand of NZ_JASHDL010000001.1, from coordinate 190,379 downwards.
AGCTAAGATAGCCATATTTTCTTCTAGGTTTTCTATGTAGGACTTGTCATTTTGTGGGTCTGCCTCTAAAGGATTGAGGGTTTTCAGACTCACACCTGTTGATTTGACAAGTGTATCAGCTACCTTTGATGAAGCGTTACTCTCTGTAAAGATGGTTTTGACCTTATAAGTCTTTACAAATTCCTGGATTTCGGTTAACTGTCTTGGACTTGGTTCTTGGTCAGGAGAGATTCCTGCAATCCCAAGCTGATTGAGTCCAAATCGTTTTGCCAAATATGAAAAGGCTGTGTGTTGGGTCACAAATGTCTTTTGATTTGCTTTTTCAAAGATGGGTTGGTATTTCTTAGTTAAGTCATGAGCCTTAGCACTAAGGTTCTGTGCATTTTTCTGATAGGTATCCTTGTTGGCACTGTCCAGTTCGGATAACTTATCAGCAATTATCTGTGCTTCTTCTGCAACCTTTTCAGGATCTAACCATGTGTGAGGATCGTACAAGGTCTTCTCATCAATCCCATCTCCTGCCTGCATATCTTCTAAGCCAGGCACGCGCTCCAAGGTCATACCTTCAGATGCTTCCAACACCTTTACCTTGGACTTTTGTAGGCTTGGATCCAAACTTCCCGCCCATGACTCTAATGTGTGAGAATGATAAACAAAAACATCGGCATCATAGATGGCTGCAATATCATTTGCAGAAGGTTCAAAGGAATGGATACCAGAACTAGACTGAATCATCCGAACATCATTTAGATCACCTGAAACCTCTTTGACCATAGCATAGACAGGATAAAAACTGGTCACAATCTTCATCCCCTTAGTTTCATCACTCTTGTCTTGACTGGTCTTTTGTCCACAAGCTCCTAAGACAAGAACAAAGAAGGCAAGCATGAGCCATAGGATAGTTCTTTTTTTCATAACAACTCCTTAACTAGTATTTAACCATTTAATTAACTAGTAAATAGTTTATCTTTATTTAGAAAATATGTCAAGAATTTTTACACAATTTCATAAAAAAGAGAACAGAATCCATATTCTGCTCCCTTTTTATCTTCTATAATAGTTGTATAGTTACTTACTCTCCTTTAACAAGATTAATAGCTTTTCAGCTTCTGCCATAATAGTATTGTTGTCCTGAGAACCAAATAACAGGTTATTTTTTAATCCTGTGAGAGTTTCGTTGGCATTAGACTTAAGAATTGGATCCTGAATCTTTTTAAGTAACTCTTCCGCCTCTCTCAGTTTTTCTTCAACCTTTTCAGTTTCAACCTGAGGTTCCTCTGGTTCCGATGGTGATTCTTCTTCTGATTCCCCTGGTCCTTTTGGTTTTGGAGATTCTGCTTTCTCATTTTTCGGTTTTTCTTCGCGAGGTTTTTCCTCCTCAATTTTTTCTGTCTGAGGTTTCTCCTCTGTTGGTTTCTCTGTTTGATTGTTAGCAGTTTGACTATTGTGGTTTCTGTGAACATGGTCGCTCGCATTGCCCCAACCACTATCTGAATGCGGACGTTCGTTTGGATGTTCGACATAATACTTCACAGTTTCAAATAGCTCTTCTAAAGTATACCCCTTAGGTGCCTCATAAAGTCCTTCGTCAAACCACTCAAATTTGATGTTATGGTAATGGTCATAATGAGGTATAATCAAACTTCCATTTTTAACTTCCACAGTATGTTGGAGATTGTAAGGCATACGATCAAGTGGTACCTTCTTAGCTGCTTTTACTCGATTGTAAATCGCTTCTGCTCCCTTAGCTTCAGTATTTCCTGAACTTTGATGATTTGTTGAAGGAGGTGTCAAACCTTTCTCTTTAGCATAAGCTTGACCTGCTGCTCTTTCAGCTTCAGACAAACTATCTTTCTTAATCCAATGACTGTGGCTCATATGCGGAGTTACATAGGCATCCCCCTCATCACTGGTGATATCACGAGGATCAAAGATATAGCCATCTTCTGTTGTATACTTGCCTGCCAACTTGGCTACTTGAATCTCATCATCTGTGTAAGTTATTTGTGCATTTGGTTTTCCTAAACGTTCTGGATGACGAATCGGCGCTAGAAAAGCAAGGATATCATCAACTAACTTGACTTTATCACTTGACTCATCGTTGAGACGTTCCAATAGTCTATCCAAAGCGTCAAAATCAGCTTGGCGCCCTTTATTGGAAATCAAATCTTGATGAACTGTTGCTAGTAAATCATAAACTTTGTTGTAAAATTTTTGATAAGCAGATGCAAGATTGGTTTTCTTAGCTCCTAACTCATGAAACAAACTTTCTTGTTTGGCAAGTTTATTATCAATGGCTGCAACAGTTTCTGCTGAAAGTTCCTTGGCAGAAATATAACGCGAAATTCCATTCTCTTCGAAGACATAACCATCATCCACCTTTCGAATCGCCTGTTTTACCAATTTTCCATCAATTGGATTGCTTGGAGCTGGTTGAGGATTTGGTACAGGTTGTGGACTTGGTATTGGGGTAGGCTCTGGAGCAGGGATTGGAGTCGGAATTGGTTTTAATTCTTTACCACCTGCAGTAGTATGATTTCCTTGATAATTTTCAGAAATCATTCTCGCAATCTTCTGCTCTAAATCAGACATTTGAGAATAAGGGATAAAGTGGTAATGATCTCCGTGTGGCACTGCAACACCATTCGCAGTTTTTCTTGTAATTTGCGCTGGATCAAAGACAAGCCCATCTGATTCCACATGTCGTTGGCTGAGTGGCAAGGCATAAAGTTGTTTCAAAAGACTAGATACGTCTTCACTTGGACTTGCTTGATAACTATTATCCACTTGTGGGCTAACAGTTGGAGCCCATCTTCTAATATTTGTCTCAACATTACTATGATTTGTTTGTCCATATGAACTACTATTCGATGCCTCTGATGAGCTGCTAGAAGAATTTGTTGACGGACGATACCCAACTGAGCTTGGTTGATTACCTTTTCCAGATAGGAAGGCTCGAGCTGCAGCTAATTCACTGGCAGACAAGTCACTCTTAGGAATATAATGGAAGTGATTGCCATGTGGAACGATATAGGCATCACCTGTATCTTCTATGATGTCAGATGCATTAAAGATATAACCATCATCTGTTGTATAACGACCTTGAGCTCTTGCAACAACTACCGCATTATCATTAGAACCACCTCCGTGATTACTACTGTGTTCTTGCTTCTGACGAGTGATTTCTTCTTTTGATCGAACATTATCAGCATGTGATGCATCCTTTAGATAGACATAATACTTACCATCTACCTTAATCACATAGCCACCCTTAATTTCATTGACAATATCTGAATCCTTCAACTGATAATTCGGATTTTTCATTAGCAATTCTTCACTGATGATAGCATCATAAGGAACCTTGCCATTATAGTAATGATAATGGTCCCCATGAGAAGTCACATAACCTTGGTCCGTAATCTTGATGACAATCTGTTCAGCATTAATCCCCTCTCGCTGACTAACTTCATCTGGTGTCAAGTTCTCTGCCTTTTGACTCGGTTGTTTACCATCAATGTATGAAACACGGTTATTTTCTTTTACAGTTTGGGCTTGATGCAAACCTAGTTCATAAGCACAGACACTTAAAACAAGTGCAGCTGCTGACCCAGCTAGATATTTTTTATTGATTTTCATTCTTTCCTCACTTTAATTCTTCTACTAAAATACTCATATTTTCTTCTAGATTTTCTAGATAAGTCTTGTCATTTTGTGGGTCTGCCTCTAAAGGATTCAGAGTTTTAAGACCCACACCTGTTGATTTGACAAGAGTTTCAGCTACTTTTGAAGAAGCATTACTTTCTGTAAAAATCGTTTTAACCTTATAAGTTTTAACAAATTCCTGAATTTCTGTTAGTTGTCGTGGACTTGGTTCTTGTTCAGGAGAGATGCCTGCAATACCAAGTTGATTAAGTCCAAATCTCTTCGCTAGATAAGAAAAGGCTGTATGTTGTGTTACAAATGTTTTCTGAGTCGCTTTTTCAAATTTAGGCTGGAATTTCTTAGTCAATTCTTGAGCTTTTTTGATAAAGGCTTGCGCATTTTTCTGGTAAGTTTCTTTATGCTCACTATCCACCTCTGAAAGTTTATCAGCGATAATCTGAGCTTCTTCGCCAGCTTTTTCAGGATCTAGCCAAGTGTGAGGGTCATAGAGCGTTTTTTCATCAACTCCATCCCCTGCTTCCACATCTTCTAGCCCTGGGACGCGGTCTAAAGTCATTCCCTCAGAAGCCTCTAAAACCTTAACTTTAGATTTTTTAAGATTGGGATCTAAACTTCCTGCCCAAGATTCGAGCGTATGAGAATGGTAAACAAAGACATCTGCATCATAGATGGCAGCAATGTCATTTGCTGAAGGTTCAAAGGAGTGAATTCCGCTACTTGACTGAATCATCCGAACATCATTCAAGTCACCAGATACTTCCTTGACCATAGCATAGATAGGATAAAAACTGGTCACAATTTTCATCCCTTTAGTTTCATCACTCTTATCTTGACTGATCTTCTGTCCACAAGCTCCTAAAACGAGAGCAAGGAAGGCAAGCATGAGCCATAGGATACTTCTTTTTTTCATAACAACTCCTTAACTAGTATTTAACCATTTAATTAACTAGTAAACATTTTACTCCTAAAAATTTAAAATGTCAATATTTTTTGTGCATTTTCATGAAAAAAGTGAGAACTAGATTTCATTTTCAGTTCTCACTGGTTATTTTTAACTCACGAATTTTAATCGTTTTGACTTGTTTTAGGCTTACTATTTTTTAGTAAGGCTGTGAGATTTTCAGCTTGAGCCATAATACCATTGTTATCCATAGTTCCCAAAGTCAGATTATTTCGCAAACCAACCAAGGTTTCGCTAGCATTGGATTTAAGGTTTGCATCTGTGACTGTCTTTAATAGTTCCTCTGCTTCTTTGAGCTTAGCTTCTACCTTTTCAGTCTCAACCTGTGGTTCTTCTGGTTCAACAGGACTTTCCTCTTCAGGTTCTTCCTCTGGTTTATAGTTATTAGTAGGATCTTGACTATTATCTTTTTTACCCAAGACATGCTCGCTAGCATTTCCCCAACCATCATTTGAATGTGGACGTTCATCTGGGTGTTCTACATAGTACTTAATCGTTGCAAATAAGTCTTCAAGACTATAACCATTCGGTGCCTTATAAGATTTGTCGTCAAACCAAGCAAACTTGATATTATGGTAATGATCCTTGTGAGGAATAATTAGATTACCATTTTTTATTGCTACAGTATGTTCAACATTATAAGGTAAACGAACCAATGGAATTCGTTTTTCACCTTTAACGCGTTCGTAAATAGATGCTGCGCTTTCCGCATTGGGATTTGCCTGGGTCGCACTATCTTCAGATGGAGGGTTGATATTTTTCTCTTTGGTATAGGCTTGAGCCTCGGATTTTTCTTTATCGGACAAACTATCCTTACCTATCCAATGACTATGACCCATATGTGGCGTTACATAAGCATCTCCCTCGTCACTGATAATATCATGGGCATCAAAGATATAACCATCCGATGTTGTGTACTTATCCGCTAGCTGAGCTACACGAACTTCATCTTCACTATACTCAATTTGAGCGTTCGGCTTGTCAAGCCGTTCTGGATGACTAATCGGTGCAATAAATTTAAGCAAATCATCTACAAAAGCTATCTTATTAACATGCTCATCGTTTAATCTCTCTAACAACTGATCCAAAGTCTTGAAGTCAGACATCCGCCCCTTGTTTTCAAGTAAGTTCTTATGTGTTTGCTCCAACAAACTATAAGCCTTATCATAGAATTCCTGATTTCGAGGAGCTATTGTGCTTTTCTTCTCCGCCAAGGTATGCGCTGGTGTAGCCACCTTATTCAGTTCTTTCTCAAAAGCTATAAGATTCTCTTTAGACAAATCCTTACTCAAGACATAATGCGAAACTCCCTTTTCTTCTAGGACATACCCCTGACCAACTTTTCTGACTACTTGTTTGGCAAGCTCCTCATTAGAATGGTTATCAGGAAGTGGAACTGGTGCTGGTTGCGGATTTGGGACGGGCTGTGGAACTGGTTTTAATGTAGGATTTGGCCGTAAACTAGCTGCTCCAGGCGCTGAAATATTCCCTTGATTTTTAACTGGAATCATCCGTGCAATCTTTTCTTCCAGAACAGACATTTGAGAATAAGGGATAAAGTGGTAATGATCTCCGTGTGGCACTGCAACACCATTCGCAGTTTTTCTTGTGATTTGCGCTGGATCAAAGACAAGTCCATCTGATTCCACATGTCGTTGGCTGAGTGGCAAGGCATAAAGTTGTTTCAAAAGACTAGATATGTCTTCACTTGGACTTGCTTGATAACTATTATCCACTTGTGGGCTAACAGTTGGAGCCCATCTTCTAATATTTGTCTCAACATTACTATGATTTGTTTGTCCATATGAACTACTATTCGATGCCTCTGATGAGCTGCTAGAAGAATTTGTTGACGGACGATACCCAACTGAGCTTGTTTGGCCACCTTTACCAGATAGGAAGGCTTGAGCCGCAGCTAATTCACTGGCAGACAAGTCACTCTTAGGAATATAATGGAAGTGATTGCCATGGGGAACGATGTAAGCATCGCCAGTATCCTCAATAATATCACTTGCATTAAAAACATAGCCGTCATCCGTTGTATAACGTCCCTGAGCCCTTGCTAGGGTAACTTCATTGCTAACTTTTGTTCCACTACCATGTCCGTGTTCTTGCTTCTGACGATTGATCTCATCCTTACTACGAATATTTTCTGCATGGGATGCATCTTTGAGGTATACATAATAGCGACCATCAACCTTAATGACATAACCACCCTTGACTTCGTTGACAATGTCTGAATCCTTCAACTGATAATTCGGATCTTTCATCAGAAGTTCTTCACTAATGATAGCATCATAAGGAACCTTGCCATTAAAGTAATGATAATGGTCCCCATGTGAAGTTACGTAACCTTGATCGGTAATCTTAACGACGATCTGCTCAGCATTGATCCCCTCTCGCTGACTAACCTCATCAGGCGTCAGATTTTCAGTCTTAGCACCAGCCTGATTCCCTTCTATATAAGACACACGATTAGACTCTTTGCTAGTCTGTAACGCTTGGTAACGCCCCAATTCATAACTGGAAAGGCTTAATGCTAAAAGAGCTACCGAACCAAGAACATATTTTTTATTGATTTTCATCTAAACACACTTTCTATTTTCATTTATTCGTTAAAGAAGAATTACACTTTTTCCTAAAGACCTTCCTTAACTGGTTAACCATACAACTGAAAAACGAAATCACTTTTAAAACTCCTCCTATTTTCTATATTTCAAACAAGATTTGAGCGAGTGAGTTACCTTTTTATGTACTTAACCAGTTATTTAACTAGTTAATAGTTTACTCCTATCACATAAATCTGTCAAGAAAATTTTAAAAATTTTGGTAAAAAGTAGATAAAAAAGAGGAATAACCCCTAGTATGAGATAGATTCCTCTTTATAATATTTTAGTGTTGAAATGGCATAAAATCCGAAACAAAGGAAATGTTATCCTTATCTTCTGCGTTGACAAAATTTAAAAATAGCTTTTGAAATTCTTCAAATTCATAGTCTGAATGACAAATCCACTCCTTACCCGTCGAGACATACCATTTTCCAAGACTTGCAAGTTGCTCCTTGGTCAAGGATGGTACATGAGAGCAATGTTCAAAGTTAATAATATAAACTTTTTCATAGATTGATTTGATAAAATCTTTGAGCATAAACTTTCCTCGCTTAAATTCTATACCTAATAACTAGTTGTACTATTCAATCACTTGGGTTTCAGCTAGTTTTTTATACCAGTGAGCTGATTTCTTTGGATAGCGTTCTTGCGTTTCAAAGTCCACATAGAAGAGGCCATAGCGTTTTTCATAACCATTTGACCAAGAGAAGACGTCCATGAGTGACCAGATGAAGTATCCTTTGACTACTGCTCCATCAGTAATGGCATCTGAAATAACTTCCAAGTGTTGTTTCACATAATCAATACGGCCATCATCGTAAACAGTGTTATCGACAAATTCATCTTTGTATCCAAGTCCGTTTTCAGTGATGTAGATCTTCTTGTAGTTTGGATAATCTTTCTTAACACGCATGATTTGATCATACAAACCTTGAGGGTAGATAATCCAGTCCCAGTCAGTGCGAGGCACATAGTCCGGAGCTACACGACGACCAACACCTTTGATTTGGTATTTAGAGCTTCCTTTCTCTCCTTTACCATTGTGGATGATTTCAGTTTCACCATCAAAGGCTTCCATCCAGTCACTCATGTAGTAGTTAATTCCAAGGAAGTCGTTCAAATCTTTAGATGCTTCAAGTGCTGCAAAGTCTTCGTCACGAAGATCCAAGCTACCACCATTTACTGATAAGAAGTGGTTTACACCTTCCATTGTTGCATCTGAATAGTGTCCAAGGTATGTAGCATCCAAGATAAATTTGTTGTGGATGATATCTTCCAACTCAGCAGCACGAACGTCTGCAGGATTTTTAGGATCCAATGGATACTTAGTTGGAAGGGCGTGAACAACCCCGATTTCACCTTTATAGCCTTTGTCTTTATACAATTTCACAGCACGAGCATGAGACACCATCATATTGTGGTGAGATTGGAATACTTTAGCCAAATCATACTGAATACCTGGAGGAAACTTGCCGACCAAATATTGACCATCACCGATTGGGCCGATTTCATTGAAAGTAGTCCAGTAGTTCACTTCAGGAAACTCTTCAAAACAGAATGCAGCATAGTCCACAAAGTGTTCGATATTTTCACGATTTAAGAAGTCTCCATTTGAATGAAGTGCTTCCGGTGTATCGAAGTGGTGAAGTGTAACGAACGGTTCTACATGACGTTTATGACATTCTGCAAATAAGTTATGATAGAATTCTACCCCTTTTGGATTTACTTCACCATAACCAGTTGGAAAAATACGTGACCAAGCAATTGAAATACGGATACCGTTTACCCCATATTCCTCAGCCAACTGCAAATCTACTGGATATTTATGGTAGAAATCACTCGCTGGTTCAGCTGTATACCAATAGTTATCAGCTAAATATTTATCCCATGCAACTGGTCCTTTACCATCTGTATGTGTAGCACCTTCTGCTTGATAAGCCGCTGTTGCGCCACCGAAAATAAAATCTTTAGGAAGTGTTTTTGTCATTTTTTCACCTATTTCTTGATTGGATAAAATGAAAAGTGAGGGGAGAGGAGTTAGTGAGCCATCCATCTCCATCTCACTTCTTGTACAAAGTCACCAAATAGTGACATAAAGGGGGAAAACAAATATATAATCAGGAGACTCTTTTATAGTCCTCAAGGTCAGTCGAATTGTGACATGAGGAGGTAAAAACGATATTTTTTTACCGACGAATTAACAAGGCGATTAGGAAATTCGCCATAGCGATTTCCGTGATGATAGGAGACTGTTTTACAGTCCCTATCATCAATCGAATTGCGCTTGAACAAAGGCAAGAGCACCTTTTCCATCACGAGTCAATTTAATGTATTGAGCACCTTCTGTCTTAGCAAGTTTGATACCTAATTTATCAGTTTCAGCCTTCATGTCCTCATAGTTTGATGCTACTTGAGGAGCAAGGATAACAAGGTCAAATTCTGGCAACATTTCACGGTGAGCACCATAGCCACCAGCGGCTGCCTTAACAGGAACATTGTATTCTGCTGCTGCTTTGTTCAAGGCGTTGGCAAGAAGACCACTTGTTCCTCCACCTGCACAGAGAACGAGTACGTTGGTTTCTTCAGTGATTGTATTTTGTGCTGATTCTACTCCAGCTTTTTCAAGGATAGCATCCGCTTTAGCAGTATTGAAGTTTGCGGCTACTTTTTCTTTTAATTCATCGTTGGCTTTACCAGAACGTTCTTCTTCAAGAATTTGTTCGTCATAAACTTTAAGGAATGGATAGTAGATTGCAATATCCACTACGATTAACAATGCTGCAAGAGCAAATGACAAGAACTGGAAGTTTGTACCAAGAACAATACCAAGAGGTCCTGGTGTAGTCCATGGAAGGTTGGCAGTAAATGAGTTCATGCCAAGTGTTTCAATAAAGAACTTAAAGATCCATACGTTTGCAATAGGTGCGAAGATAAATGGAATAAAGAAGATTGGGTTCAAAACAAGTGGTGCACCAAACAAGATTGGTTCATTTACACCGAAGAATGTAGGAACTACTGAAGCACGTCCAATAGCACGATTTCGTTTCGACTTACACAACCACATAAACATGAAAGGAACTACAAGAGTTGCTCCTGTACCACCCATAGTGACGATAAACATTTGTGTACCAGATGTAAGGATCTTATCAGCATGCATACCTTGTTGAAGAAGGTTCAAGTTGACTTCGGCATTTGCATATGTAATCGCTGCAATGGCAGGTTCAACGATAGATGGGCCGTGAATACCGACAAACCAGAAGAAGGCAAAAGCACCAAAGATAATTGTAATACCAAGATAACCGTCTGCTGCTGAGAAAAGAGGTGCAAAGAACTTACCGATTGATTCTGCAACGCTTGTACCAACAAATTGACGAGCGAGCAAGTCAAGAGCATAAAGAGAAACAACTGAAAGCGTAAACGGAATAACGTCTTTAAAGACTTGTGAGATATTCGGTGGAACTTCGTCAGGCATGCGAATAGTAACGTTGTTCTTGACACAAACCTTATAGATAGCTACAGTTACAAAAGCTGCCAGGAAGGCTGAAAGCAAGCCTTTTGTTCCAAGGAAACCAGTTGCAAAGCCACCCTCGATTGGGTCAGCTGCTAACATCAGCAAACCAACAATAGCCGCCAATAGCGTTGACATATAGTTGATTTGGTTGGTTTTCTCCATACTACGATTGACGGAGTCCGTTAAAGATTTGGCAGTGGTACCAGCTACCAAGACTGCTAGAATCCCCATAGAGTAGCTGTAAGGTTTCATCAAAAGTGCTACTACTTCATCAGACCATTTAAAGCCCCAAGAGTTTGGAACAAAAGCAATCAAGATAAAAATACTTGAGAAGAGAATGACTGGCATTCCAGCGATAAATCCATCACGAATAGCACGAAGATAGATATTTCGAGATAGTTTTTCAAAGAAAGGCTTTCCTTTCTCGATATAGGCAATTAACTTATTCATTATTTAGCTCCTCTTTTATAAAGTTCAATTAAATGATGCATCAAATCTTTTAGCAAGATTGTTGTCATCAGGTGATCTTGACCATGCATCATGGTCACGCTATAGGCTAAATCTTCACCTGCAGCTTCCTTTGTTAACAAGCTTGTTTGGGCGTGGTGAGCCTCTGCGATGCAGCTACCAGCTTCCTCAACTAAGCTATCCGCTTTCGCAAAATCACCAGCTTCAGCAGCCTTCAAAGCTTCCAATAGTTTTGAACGAGCATCGCCAGCATAGGCAACAATCTCAAAACCTAACAATGTCACTTCTTCTCTATTCATGATAGATTTCTCCTTATATATTTTTTAGTAAAGCGTTATGACAATAAACGTTGGATGTGTAGAACAAGATAAACTCGTTCACTCTTGTAGAGGTCAAGACCAGTTTCCTGAGCAATGACCTCATAAATTTTACTACCAATCTCGAATGCTTCTGGATAGGTATTTTTTATATGTTCTTCCATATCGAGCAAGGATTGATTATCATCGCGACTACGATCCAGATAATCCAAAAAATAATTGAGATGAATCATAAAGCGATCGTAGAAATTATTATTTTCAGGTGTTCGCTGGATTTTATAACTCTTCAAAACGCTTTCAACTCTTTTTAAAATTTCCTTTCTCTTATCAATCGACTCAACAACTTCGACTTCGTTTTCACCTTCTGCATTGATGAAGTGATAAGCGATACGAATGATCTCGTCTTCAGGAAAATTTTCTGTCAGTTTTTGACGATAAATTTCAAAAGCTTCTTGTGCAATTTGAAAAGCGATAGGATACTTGGCAGAAATATCAGGCAAGTTACTATCCTTATAGCGTCCTTGACTAATAGCCTGATAAGAACAATAGATATGGTCTGTCAGAGTGACGTATAGATACTCTTGGACAGGATATTGATATTTTTTAGAAAGATTATCAATTATCTCATAAGTAACCGTAATAAAATCAAGCGGTACATCCTTGAGAAGAGCCATAAAATTTTCTCGCGACTCTTCTGTTTTCATCCGAAAAACTTTTTCAACCTGATCCTCAGAAATCAAATCTCCCTTCTTCTTACCGAACGAAATACCCTTACCAATTACGATCAACTCCTCTCCCTTGCTATTCCGCACGAGAGAAACATTGTTATTCATTGGATTTAATATCCGATACATGGCAACCTCCTTGCCCTATTATTTAAGTTTTGTGAGCATAAAAAATGACCACAAATGAACTCAAAAAATATACATCTGAGTCATCTGTGATCATGCCTAATATTACTTAGTAACACTCACTTTGTATTAACTTGTGATTTAAGTATAGCACAAGATTTTTATTTTGTAAACCTTTACATACAACTTTTTTTAAAAGTTTTTTTACTAGGTTTTAGGACATAAAGGGGGAAGTTTACACACGTTCAGTCCATGAAGTAGCTGTTGTTTGAAGTACTTTATTGAGTTCATCAATGTTTTCAAATCCAGTTGTACGAAGCCATTCGCGAGCTGCTGCTTCACCATCTTTGATGTAAGCTTCAACTGATCCAGCCCATGTTGCACGTCCACAAAGAACTCCGTTGAAGTTTGCGCCTGATTCGTGGGCAAAGACAAGAGTTTCTTGGAAGAGCTTAGCGGATACACCTGCACTCAAGTAGATGTATGGAAGGTTAGTTGCTTCATCTTGCGCTTTGAAGAATGCTGCTGCTTCTTCACGGCTGTAAACGACTTCTCCATCACCAAATCCTTCAACATATTTCACGTTTACTGGAACTTCAACTTTCAATACATCGATGTTGAAACGTGGGTCTGAGAAGACCTTCATGGCACCGATAACCTTGTGTGGTTTTACTTTAGCATATTCTGCAGAACCTGCGTCAGCAATCTTTTCATCGTAAGCCAAGATTTCAAGGAAGAATGGAATGTCTTCAGCCACACACTCAGAACCAATACGTTCGATGTAGGCTTGTTTTTGTTGGTTAAGTTCGTCAGAGCTATCTACGTCATAGTAAAGCAAGAACTTAACAGCATCTGCACCTTGTTCTTTGATACGTTTTGCAGACCAAACATCCAAGCAGTCTGGCAAACGTTTTGTGCTTGTTGTGTCGTATCCTGTTTTTTCATAAGCAAGGAGAAGACCTGCATTTTGATCAAGAGCTTTTGTAGCTGGAAGTCCGTACTCAGGGTCAAGAAGCATAGATGAAGCGTATTTAGTCAATTCATCTGCTACCAATACTTTAAGTTCTTCCATTTGAGCTACTGTTGGCTCCTCTGTTTGGTATTGAGCCATGAGACGTTTCAAAGCACCGCGTTGGTCAAAAGCAAGAGCTGAGATGATACCATTCTCATCAGAGAGTTTTTCCAAACATGCACGTTTATTTTCTGTTAAAACCATTTTATACCTCTTTCACTACTAATTGGTCATATAGACCTTGATAGTTAGCCATATTGACATGACCAGTCATTTTTTCTTGAGCATTGAGCATACCAAGGACATTAGCCTTAGTCAGTAATTCTTGATCCGTTTCTTTATGGAAAAGACCTGAAGCAATACCTGCTACTGTAGAATCACCAGATCCAACTGGGTTTACAACTTGGATTTTTGGAATATCTACTTTATAGAAAGTATCACCGTGCTTAGCAAATGCACCATTAGCACCTAATGAAACGATAATCCACTCGATTCCATCAAATAGTGGTTCTTGAAGAACCTCTTTTAATTCATCCAAGTCTTTAGAAATTTCTCTACCCAAAAGTTGAGACAATTCTTCATTATTTGGTTTGATAACCGTTGGTTTATGTGGAGATTCAAGAACCGCCTGAAGTGCAGCTCCTGAACAGTCCAAGACAACAGGTTTACCAGCTTGGTTAGCAAGTTCAACTAGACTAGCATAATAGTCAACAGGAAGTCCTGCTGGTAGACTACCTGAAATGGCTACTACCTCTACAGTTTCTAAAAGTTCCTTGAAATGAGCCAAGAAATCTTGTCCTTCTTTTTCTTGAACTACAGGACCTTTTTCTAGGATTTCTGTTTGATTTTCTCCATGTAGAATTGCGATACAGTTACGAGTTTCCCCTTGGATAGAAAAGAAACGTTTCGAAACTTGATCATCAATATTTTCTACTAAAAAATCACCAAGTTTACCACCAACAAGTCCAGTTGCGACTACAGAATCACCAAATTCTGATAGAACTCGTGTAACATTGAGACCTTTACCACCCGCTGTTTTCGTAACATCGACAACACGGTTGACAGTGTCAATTTTCAATTCATCCAAAGGATAGGAAATATCAATGGATGGGTTCATTGTGACTGTTAAAATCATAAGTCACCTCTTAGTCGTGGTATTCACCGCGATCCCATTTTTCAAGGAATTCTGTAAAGAAGTTGGCATCCGTTTGATGATCGTTATGAGTTTCAACGTGTTGGATTTTAGCGATCAATTTTTTATTTTCTTCAGATGGTTTGTATTCAGCGTTGATGAAAGCTTCAATGATATCGCACATAAGCAATTCACCAGTGATTTTACCACCAAATCCGATAACGTTGGCATTCAATTGTTCTTTAGCGTAAAGAGCTGTTGTCATATCACGAACCAAAGCAGAACGAACACCTGGAACTTTGTTAACAGCGTTATTGATACCTACACCAGTACCACAGATACATACACCAAGATCAGCTTGTCCACTAACTACTGCTTCACCAACTTTTTTACCAAAGATTGGGTAGTGAGTACGAGCGTGGTCATAAGTACCAAAGTCGATGACTTCATGTCCTTTTGATTTCAAAAATTCTGAAACCGCCATTTTTTCATTAGTTACGATGTGGTCACATCCAATTGCAATTCTCATTTTTATCTTACCTTTCTTTCGTTATAAAAATTAGCACATTTTGTTCAACATGTCGACACGAATTTGGTGACGACCGCCGTCATACTTACCATTTACAAAGCCTTTAGCAATGTTTTTAGCCAATTCGTCACCAACGAGTTGAGCACCCATAGTAATCATACGTGAGTTGTTGTGACCACGAGTCATATAGGCTGAACGTTCGTCAGATACTTCTGCTGCAACCATTCCCTTGATTTTAGTAGCAACCATAAATGGACCTGCACCATAAGCATCAATGACAATACCAAGGTTTTGTTCTTCTTTTTTAACTTCTTCAGCAACTGCAAGAGTTACATCAACGAAGTCTTGACCTTCAGCTGTAACATCCACAACGTGGAAGTTTTCTTTTTCCAAGAAATCTTTAACGACTTCTTTCAATCTCAAACCTGCAGCATCTGCACCAATAACAATAGACATATTGTATACTCCTTTTTTATATAGACCAGTAAAAATTTTTTGGTTCTGGAAAGAAAATGACCATTACCAAGTAGTTACTGGTAGTTTTTGTTGACTATTTTAGTTTAAGAATGATTTATCTAATCACTCTTAAAAACTTCTCCTGGGAGAAATTTGAAGAATAACTTGTTAAAATAAACACAAATTGTTCTTTCTAAACATAATATACTACTATTGTTTAAAAAAGTCAACAGTTTGTGTTTGTTTTTGTTTATTTTTATAAAATTTCTATATCAAAACCAATTTGATCACTTTGACCTGGATTTAAGATTCGAACATTTTTCTTATCCTCTAGATGATTGCCCTCTTCAAGTGATGTTGACAAACCTGACCAAGGTTCCAGAGCAAGGAAGGGACCTTTATTGAGCGTTGACCAAACAATGAGGTTTGGAAACTCCTTAAAGTTTAGTTTCAACCCCTTATCATGCTTACGTGACCGTAAGGAAACAGAGCGAGAGGCTAACTCATCTAAAGTCACAGCATCATAGCTAAAGAAATCATAGTTTAGATCCAATTCTTTTTGGTCTTTTAACCAGCTACTTCTATCTTGAAAATCTAACATCCCTGTTTCTGGGAATGGTTTAGGAACTGTACAAGTTTCTGACTTTTCAAATTCAAGATAGTAGTCTTCATAAGCTTCATCATCAAATAAAGGACAGTTAAAGCCAGGATGTCCACCAATAAAGTAAGGCATTTTCTTATCTGTTTCCTTATTGGTAACTTGATACTGTGTTCGAATAGTCTTTCCCGTAACAGTATAAGTTATTTCTAGACGAAAATGATAGGGATAGTTCTCATACATTTCTTGGTCATCTTCGATAGCAAAGGTGACAGAGTTCTCTGTTTGTTCTACTAATTCAAATTCTTTTTTTCGAACCAATCCATGACGTGGAATTTTACCTTTTACTTGACTACCATCTTCTTGATCATACAAGACACTATCATTTCTAACGGATCCACAAATTGGAAATAAAACAGGTGCTTGTCCACTCCAGTAAGTTGGATTTCCCTGCCACAAATACTCCATTCCATCTTTGTCTTTTATTGAAGAAAGTGCACCACCAAAAGTTTGAAACTGTACACATAGCTGTTCTGTTTTTAATTCAATCATTAGAATTACCTCCATTTATTTAAGACCTAAAAAAACTAGGCTGTCGACTCCAGATTTGGAAACTGACAACCTAGTTTTTACAATTTACATTTTTAGGAGCGAATTATTTTGCGTTTGCTGCGTATTCTTCATTACGTTTGATCATTTGTTTTCTGTACCATGCAAAGATACCAACGTAGAATACTAGGAATACTAATGCGCCAAGGATAGCTTTGATATCACCAGTTGTAGCATTACCAATTGCCCAACCAAATAGTTTTTCGATTGGTCCTTCAAGAGTTGAGTGAGTAATCAATTGAGTTTGGCTTACACCTTCTGGGAAGGCACCTACACCTTTAGCAAGTTCTGTTGCAAATGGTGCGATAAGTGTACCTGAAAGAAGGAAGAGTGGCAACAAGAGTGTTCCGAAGATAATCATACGGAGCAATTTACCACGAGTAACTACCAAGAGAGCTGGAGTTACACCCATTGCGATGATACCAGCAAGTGGCAAGATACCATTTCCGACATTTGAAAGAAGCACAGCTTCAACCAACATGATTGGTGCAAGTACGTTGGCACAAGCCCAGATTTCAGCACGACCAGCGATAAATGGCCAGTCAAGACCGATGTTGAATTTACGTCCTTGAAGACGTTTAGTAGCAACGTTTGTAATACCTTGTGAAAGTGGTTCTACGGCTGCGATGAACCATGAACCGATCAATGAGAAGAGCTCCAAGCAGACACCGGCAGTCAAACCAAGTGACAACCAACCTTTAATAACAAGTTCCCATTTTTCAGCACCTTCAACACCAGGAACTGGATGTGGAGTTCCCATCAAACCGATAACGATACCAAGGATGAAACCGATGAAGAATTTAGATCCCCAGAAACCGATTCGTTTGTTCAATTTAGCAGCGTCAAAGTCGTATTTATCAAGACCTGGGAAGAGTTTATCAAAAATCTTATCCAAAACCATGATAACTGGGTTCATCATGTAGTTCATGTGAGTTGAAGTCATTGGTGATGAACTTGGTGCGTTAAGAAGGTCATCAAATGTTGGTTTCATCAAGTCAGAGTTGATGATTTTAAGAACCCCTACAAGGACAACTGCTGCAGTCGCGATGAAGAGTGAAACTCCTTGGCTAACTCCATTGTTGTCAGCGTACCATTTAATCAAAAGACCTGTGATAGACAAGTGCCAGATATCAAAGATATCGACGTCAAGTGTATCAGTTTTCTTCATTGCAAGCATTACAATGTTGACGATCAACATCACAAGCAAGAAGTAAAGTGTCCAAGCTGAACCCCAAGTGATTGTAGCAAGTGGTGCCCAACCAACGTCGGTGATGTTCAATTGAATACCAGTATTTTCAACGAATTTTGCAAGAGAAGCTGAGAAAGCTCCGTTAAGCATTCCGATGATAGCACCGATACCAGTAAGTGCGATGGCAAGTTTGATACCACCTTCAAGTGCTTTGGAGAATTTCACTCCAAATAGTAAAGCCAATACTGTCAAAATGATCAGCATGATAATTGGGCCACCCATATCCAAGATTGGCTTGAATACTTTATTGGCCAAGTCAATAATGAAATCCATAATTTTCCTCCCTTTATTTTTATGGAATATTTACAAATTAATAATTAGCTTAGACCATGTTCTTTGATAGCTGCTTCAATATTGTCGTAAACTGGAGCGCTCATAGCTGGAATACGGAACAAGATTGGTCCTGCTTCAACAACTGGGATACCTGGTTCAAAACCTAAATCAGTAGCAGCGATTGGTGTGAAGATATCATAACCTTTAATCAAGTCTTCATTGACATCTTTTACCATAACAGCATCACATTGAACATCGTACCCACGGTTAGAAAGTTCTTCTTCAAGAGCACTTTTAATTTGGTGGCTTGAGTTAACACCTGCACCACAAGCAGCAAGAATTTTAATCATTTGGATTTCCTCCGTTTTTATATAAAAATTATTAACAAATTAAGCAGTCGCTTCTGAGATATATTGGAACAAAGCTTCAGGTTCCGTAATCTTAGAGAGCGCTTCAAGATGACCATTGCCTGTAAAGAAGTCCATCAACTGCGCAAGAATATTTGTTTGACTTGAGCTTGAATTGTTGATGATAAAGAAGAGTAATGATACTTCTACTTCCTTATCAGGGGCAATCATATTGTGGAACGTTACTGGTTTTTCCAGACGAACCACGACAACATTTTCAGTTAGATTATGAATTGTATCAGTATGAGGAATAGCTACGTTAGGCAAATCCTTCCCTAAAAACTCCATATCCAAACCAGTTGGGAACGATTTTTCACGTTCAATCAAGGCCGAACGATAAGTCTCTGTAACAACTTTCTTTTCTTCCAATATGGTTGCAACTTGATCGAAAAGTTGCTCTTGATTATCTGCTTCTAAGCAAAAGACTAGGTCTTTGTCAAAGAAATGATCTAATCCCATGGCCTTCTCCCTTCATATTTAACTTTTATGGTATAAGTATAACACTATATGAAACCGTTGTCAATGTTTTTTTGTTGTATTTTGTTTGATTTTTATTTTTTTTGTTTACGAATTAAACATTTGATGATTTCAAACATATTTTTTATAATTTCCTAATAAGTATAATAAAAAAACAGGAATGACTCCTGTTTTCACGATGTTAACTCTTTTTATTGGTCCAACTTTCTTCAACCATTGGAAGGAGATTTTTTAATACCTCTGGAACACCTTCGAGAGAAACGTATCTAAACTTGCCATCATCGGATTTAAATACCCAGATAATTAGATATTTACCATTCTTCGCAATACAGTTTACTACGTATGCCTCATAGCCTCCGATAGTTGATTTTGACCCCCATACCTTGGAAAAGTCTTGACTTTTCTGTTTAGATTCATAAATGCTAGTTGAAATTTGAACAGTTTCAAGAGCTGCATATTCACTTTCACTAATACCAAACTGCTAAGGTTTAAAGGTATTGAGAGTTACAATATTGACATCCGTCCCATCACAGTACTGAATATCATCTCCACCTTCAATTTCTTTGAAATGAACCCATGATTTAGGAATTTTTACATAGCGATAATCATCTGAACCTACTATTTGAGTTTCTTATGTCTGGCTAGATAAGAAAGGTGATGATTAAGTGCCACTGGGCCGGACGTGATTTGCAACCACGTAAAAAAAGCCTCAGCATTCGTACTGCTGGTGCTTTTCCATTGCTCATGGCTTAGAAAACTATCACTTTTTCGCAGAATCCGTATAACACATTTACGGAGCAGGTGCAAGAAAATGCGTTTTTTGAGAGGTTCTGACTAAAAATACGTCTATTTATTTTTTATTGTTTTTTATTGTAAAGTAGACCCAAACGAATGAACATAGGTTGTAAAAAGCAAATGAAAAAATTGCGAGGATAATAGCTTTTGTGTCTAAATAACCCATTTCGAGACCTCTTTTCAACAACAACAAGCCTGTAGTTTCGACAACGATCAAAAATAAAAATATATAAAAAATTTTCGCATTAAGCATATTGTTACCGCCTTCTCTTCATATAATTTTATTGTAGAATAAAAATTGAAAAAAATCAAAAAAACATAACCACCCATCTAACGGGTGGTTTGCACTAACGCTATAAGCCCAAATTACCAGCCAGCGCCTAAAGACGCTGGCTTTCACCTTGTTCAAGCCTCATTGCTCTTGACTCGTCACTTGCCTCTTAAAAAGGCGTGAGTATTACTTGCTACTATCCCTAAAGGGATCCTCATATTCTTTTACACTCAATTTATCTAGTGATAGATCATGCTTTACTTATTTTCAAATTTTCATACTCGTTTAGAAATCATCCACTGGATAATTTCTTTAATCTTGAATATATTTCTTAATTGTGGCTTCATTGAGACCTACTGTACTCACATAATAACCTTCCGCCCAGAAATACCGATTCCCAAACTTGTATAGTTGATTGAAATAAGACATGAACAAAGAGATTAGGAAAGTCAAATCAATTTCTAAAAATGTTTTAGAATCTTTAGTGTACTATTCCAAGTTCAATCTGCTATACTTGAGGTTGACGCGTTTGTCAAACATTAAGAAAAGAGGATGGGCAAAAAATCTTTAAAATCAGAAAAACGCATAATATCAGATGTTGAAAACCTTGATACTATGCGTTATATTTTTTCATTTTCGGAGAAAATTGACTTTTTACCCAGCCTCTTAAAAAATCATTATTTTATATTTATCTTATTTTTTCTTGAGAGCTCAACTATTCTTCATCCATGCTCAATACGCTGAGGAAGGCTTCTTGTGGTACTTCTACAGAACCGATGGCTTTCATGCGTTTCTTACCAGCTTTTTGTTTTTCAAGGAGTTTGCGTTTACGAGAAACGTCACCACCGTAACACTTAGCAAGTACGTTCTTACGAAGAGCCTTGATATCAGTACGAGCCACAATCTTGTGCCCAATAGCTGCTTGAATCGGCACTTCAAATTGTTGACGAGGGATGATTTTCTTGAGCTTATCAACAATGAGTTTCCCACGTTCATAAGCAAAGTCTTTGTGAACAATAAAGCTAAGAGCATCCACCTTAGCACCATTAAGAAGGATATCCATTTTCACCAGCTTAGATGGACGATACTCTGATAATTCATAATCAAAGCTTGCATAACCGCGTGTTGAAGATTTGAGCTTATCAAAGAAGTCAAAGACGATTTCAGCTAGTGGGATTTGATAGATGACATTGACACGATTATCATCAATATAGTCCATAGTTACAAAGTCCCCACGCTTGCGTTGAGCCAATTCCATTACTGCTCCGACAAACTCCTGCGGTACCATGATTTGTGCCTTAACATAAGGCTCTTCAATAGTCGCAATCTTTGTAGGATCAGGAAACTCGGATGGGTTAGACACATCCATAGACTCACCATCAGTCTGATTAACCTTGTAGATAACAGACGGAGCTGTCATGATGAGGTCGATGTTAAACTCACGTTCCAAACGTTCCTGAATAACATCCATATGAAGAAGTCCAAGGAAACCACAACGGAAACCAAATCCAAGAGCCTGGGATGTTTCTGGTTCAAACTGCAAGCTAGCATCATTCAGTTGCAATTTTTCAAGAGCTTCACGAAGGTCATTGTATTTATTTGACTCGATTGGATAGAGACCTGCGAAAACCATTGGATTCATCTGCTTGTATCCTGAAAGTGGTTCAGTCGCTGGATTTATCGCCAAGGTTACTGTATCACCGACACGTGTGTCCTGAACCGTCTTGATAGAAGCCGCGATATAACCAACGTCACCCGTCGCAAGGAAATCACGCCCAACTGCTTTAGGTGTGAAAATTCCGACTTCAGTTACATCGAAGGTTTTACCATTGCTCATGAGCTGAATCTTATCACCAGGTTTGACTACTCCATCCATGACACGAACTTGGAGGATAACTCCACGATAGGCATCGTATACTGAGTCGAAAATCAAGGCTTTCAATGGTGCTGACACGTCACCAGTTGGGGCTGGAACTTTTTCGACAATTTGCTCGAGAATTTCTTCGATACCGATACCCGCCTTGGCTGAAGCCAATACTGCTTCGCTAGCGTCTAGACCAATGACATCTTCAATTTCTGTACGCACGCGCTCAGGGTCTGCAGCAGGCAGGTCAATCTTGTTAATAACTGGAAGGATTTCCAAATCATTATCCAAGGCAAGATAGACGTTTGCCAGTGTTTGAGCCTCAATCCCTTGGGCGGCATCAACGACCAAAATAGCACCTTCACAGGCAGCTAGGGAACGTGAAACCTCATAGGTAAAGTCCACGTGTCCAGGTGTGTCAATCAAGTGGAAGATATAGGTCTCACCATCTTTAGCCGTATAATTAAGCTCGATAGCATTAAGCTTGATAGTAATTCCACGCTCACGCTCTAAATCCATACTATCAAGAAGTTGGGCCTGCATTTCACGGCTTGAAACCGTCTCCGTCTTTTCCAAAATGCGGTCTGCTAGAGTTGATTTCCCGTGGTCAATATGGGCGATAATGGAGAAGTTACGAATCTTCTCCTGTCGTTTTTTCAATTCTTCTAAGTTCATCATTCTCTTCCTTTCAGGGTATCTATTAATTATAAATTGTTTTTAACATTTTGACAAGACCATACCCTGTTAGGAGTACTAATCTTCAGCAACAAAGCCGTCATTTTCGATAAAATAGTGCTCAGTCATACCTTGGTCGGTAAAGACAATACCGTGAAGGACACCACCGTAAACAGCTCCTCCATCCATTCCAATCTTACCGTCTTCTGTAATCCAAAGTTCAGATGTACCAGGTTTTTGATCCAACAAACCATAGACTGGTGTATGTCCAAAGACAATGTTTTTTCCAGTATGATTGGCTGCTTCGTGAAATGGTTTTCTGAGCCATACCTTCTTATAGTCAGTAGTATCGTGCCAATCATCCAAAGTCAAATCAATACCGGCATGAACAAAGATATACTTTTCCGTTTCAATGACAAAAGGCATCTGACGGATAAACTCCACTAAGTCTGCTGCTTCTGTCTCAACACGCTTTGCATCTGCTACTCCATCTACTGGTGCATCCAGTGGGCGCCCCAAAATAGAATTAATAGTTGTATCCCCGCCATTTCGACGATAGTGGTCATAACTTTCTTCAGGATTATCCAACCAAGTTAAAAACATATACTCATGATTTCCTGATAAGCAGATAGCTCCTTGCTTATCTACCAAATCCTTGACCATTTCTAGAACTCGGCGACTATCTTCTCCTCTATCAATCAAATCTCCAAGAAAAAGTAATTGAGTCTTGCCATCCCATGTTTTAAGTAAATCTTCTAACATTCCAGCTTTTCCGTGGACATCACCAATTACATAATAGTCTGTCATTTATTTCTCCTTACTTTGTAATAATTCTCTCGCTTGAGTCAATGCTGCTTCTGTCACATTCTCCCCAGCCAACATCTTAGCGACTTCTTCAATCCTTTCTTCAACTGTTAACAAGCGAACTGTTGAAACGGTTGAATGTTCATTGCTAATCTTTTCGATGAAGAACTGATAATCTGCAATCGCAATAACTTGCGGAAGGTGAGAAATAGCTAATACTTGACCGTGCTGTCCAATTTTGTGAATTTTTTGCGCGATGGCTTGAGCTACACGACCTGAAACTCCCGTATCCACCTCATCAAAGACGATACTGGTCTTGCCTTCCTTACGAGAAAAAGCGGACTTGATAGCTAACATGAGACGAGATAACTCTCCACCAGAAGCTACTTTTACTAAAGGTTTAAAATCTTCTCCAGGATTGGTGGAGATGTAAAATTCAACACTCTCATTACCTTCACGACTGAATTTTCCTTGACTAAAACGAACTTGAAATTGTGCTTTCTCCATGTAAAGGTCTTGCAATTCTTGCTTGATTTCATCTTCTAAGTCCTGCGCTATTTTATGGCGAGCTTGAGCAACTTGACCTGCTAGGTCCACAAGATTTTTTTCAAGTTTCTTGAGTTCGATTTCCATATCTTCAGAAGATAGATTATTTCCTGTTAGAAGATTGTATTCGTCTGTAATCTTGGCAAAGTATTCTAGGACATCATCTACACTACCACCATACTTACGGGTAATGGTGTGAATTAAATCTAGTCGGCTTTCAACCTGCATCAAACGATTACCATCAAAATCTAAACCATCAATAATGGATTCCAAGCGCTTGGTGATATCTTCTAGGACATAATAGGATTCAGAAAGAGAGCCTGAAATCTCACGATACTCTGAATCGAACTCTTCAAGACTTTCCATATCATTCATGGCCGAACGAACATTTGCCAGACTAGAAAACTCTTCATTATCCAACATACTGTAAGCATTTGTTAAAGTATCGGCAATATGTTTATGGTTCAGTAGTTTGTCTCTTTCTTGATTGATAGTAACATCTTCACCAGCTTTCAAATTAGCTGCTTCAATCTCAGCCATCTGAAATTCCAACATCTCAATTCGCGCCTTGTGTTCCTGCTGATTTTTTTTGATGTCAAGCACTTGCTTTCGCATACGGCGATAGTTATCAAAGCTCAACTGATAGGCTTCTTTTAATTCAAAGAAAGAAGCATCCCCAAACTCATCCAACATCTGGATATGTCGATGTGGGCGCATTAACTCCTCTTGGTCATGTTGACCATGGATATCAACTAGCTGTTGACCAATCGTCCTTAATACTGAAAGATTAACCATCTGTCCATTGACACGACTGATGCTCCGACCGTTTTGTAAAATTTCGCGACGAATAATGATTTCATCACTTAATTCTAATCCTTGTTCATCAAAAATTTCTTCTAGTGCGCGATTACTTTCAATTGAAAAAAGACCTTCAATTTCCGCTTTTGGAGCCCCATGACGAATAACTTCTGTTGTAGCTCGAGCTCCTAACATCATATTCATAGCATCAATAATGATTGATTTACCCGCACCTGTTTCACCAGTTAAAACTGTCATCCCTTGTTCAAAGTTCAAAGAAATTGATTCGATGATAGCAAAATTTTTAATCGAAATTTCCAGTAACATATAATCCTACCAATTTTTAACTTGCTCAAAAATATCCTTGGCTGTTTCTTCACTTCTCAATACCATCAAGATGGAATTATCATCAGCAATACAGCTAAAAATTTGGTCAGAAAAAACAGTCATCAACTGACTCTTGACGAAAATAGTATTTCCTGGAATGACTTGCAAATTGATCATATGCCCCATGCGTTCAGCATGAATAATATTGTTTTCTGCCAACTGCAAGCTTCTAACGATTGATTTTGGTAATTCATAGATGTAAGTATTGTCCTTCAATGGAATTTTTACAATACCTAACTCTTTAATATCTCGGGAGACTGTTGCTTGAGTAGCAGAGATACCCGCTTCTCTCAAGTGTTCAACGATTTCTTCCTGTGTGCCGATTTGATAATCTGTAACAAATCTTCTAATCTTCTCAAGTCTCTCTTTTTTATTCATCTTTAAATTCTCTATGTGCTTTCTCCACTATTTTTTCTATTTCAGTAACAACCTGATTGCTCGCCTGGTCTTCCTTCCGTAAATAGGCTAAGAATTCAATATTTCCATGTCCTCCTTGAATCGGAGAAAAATCCAATCCTAAGACTGAAAATCCTTCATCAACTGCCATTTTAGTAACTGATTCTAAAACATTTTGGTGAACTTTGGCATCTCTGATAATTCCATTTTTACCAATCTGTTCTCGACCAGCCTCAAATTGAGGCTTAACTAAAGCTACAACCTGACCTTGATCAGCTAAAACTCGGTGCAAAGCTGGCAGAATAAGGCCTAGGGAAATAAAACTAACATCAATACTGGCAAAACTCGGTTCTTCTTCAAAGTCAGTCTTTTCAGCATATCGAAAATTAAACTGCTCCATACTTACAACACGAGGGTCTTGGCGTAATTTCCATGCCAGTTGGTTAGTACCAACATCAACTGCAAAAACTAGTTTAGCACCATTTTGCAACATGACGTCAGTAAAACCACCTGTTGAAGCTCCGATATCAATGATCGTTTGTCCCTCAACTGATAGATCAAAAATATCTAGTGCCTTCTCAAGTTTCAAGCCACCACGACTGACATACTTAAGTTTCTCACCCTTGAGTTTCAACTCTGTATCATCAGGAATTTTTTCTCCTGGTTTATCAAATCGTTCGCCATTTAAAACAGCGACTACCAAACCTGCCATAACACCTCGTTTGGCTTGTTCTCTCGTTTCAAATAAACCTTGTTTGTAAGCTAGTACATCTACTCTTTCCTTAGCCATTGATTCTCAAACTTTCTACTATTTTCACAATTGGTTCCTTATCAAAGCTCACAACTTGGCTAATCTCTTCAAGTTTCGCATTAGCTTGATCCAAGGTTTGATTGCAAAATGCTATCGCCTGATCTAATCCTAACAAAGCAGGATAAGTTGACTTTTCGGCCTGCAAGTCTTTCTGGGGTGTCTTGCCAATTTCCTCAAAACTTGCTGTAACATCAAGCACATCATCTCTCACTTGGAAAGCAAGACCAATCAACTCGCCAACTGTTTTAAGCTGTTTTTGAAGATTTTCATCCAATCCAGCAATGATTCCAGCCGCTTGGAAAGGAAAGGCTAAAAGTTTACCTGTCTTATTAGCATGGATAGTCTGAAGTTCCTCTAAATTCAAGTGTTTTCCTTCGCCTTCCATATCTAACACTTGACCAGCTACCATTCCCATACTTCCAGAAGCAAGGGATAAATTAGATATTAAATCTACCTTGGTTTGACTAGGCAAATCAGCTTGAGCAATTAAAGCATAGGGATCCAAAAAAAGCGCATCCCCTGCTAAAATAGCTAGAGCTTCACCATACACCTTATGGTTGGTCAAACGCCCCCGACGAAAATCATCATTATCCATAGCAGGAAGATCATCATGGATCAAACTTCCTGTATGAATCATTTCTAGTGCCGCTGCAACTTGAGCATGTTCCTGAGTGATAGGCACTTGCAAGGAGTCCAAAATTTCTAAAAGTAAATATGGACGAATCCGTTTACCACCAGCATGGACGGAATAGAGAACAGCCTCTCTTAAACTGGATGCAAATTGTTGGTTGCCATAAAAGTCTTCAAGAGCTGACTCGACCAAAGCTAGTTTTTCCTGCTTGTTCATACCAGTTCACTTTCTGTTCCATCTTCTTGCATCACCTTGACCAAGGTCTTTTCAGCCTTATCAAGTGTTGCCTGCAATTCTTTGGATAAGAGCATTCCTTTTTGAAATGCAGAAATAGCATCTTCCAAAGCAATTTCACCATTTTCTAAGCTTTGAACAATAGTCTCAAGCTCTGCTAAATTTTCCTCAAATTTCTTTTGTTTTGACATCTCTTACCTCTAATTCTACTTGACCGTCTCGCATCAACAGTGATATTTGGTCATTTTCTTTCAGATCTTTCGCAGAAGCCACTACGACTTCTCCTTTTTTAACAATTGCATAACCTCTGGCTACAATTCGACTAGTATCTAGCATAAGGAGAGCTTCTGATAGGCGTTTTACTTCTGCTACTTTTGCATCATAGATCACAGCCATCTGACTACGCAGCAGTTTCTTTAATTGCTGGATATGATCCTGATAACGCTGGATTTTGATGATTGGTGATAATTGTTCCAAACGGTGGACTTGTTCTTGCACCTTTTGTTGATTACGAACCAATTCAGCATTCAATCCTTGCTTCAGTCGCAGCTGTAACTGATCCAAGCGTTGTAGATAACCGTCATATAAACGCTCTGGTTGTCTGAAGATGACCGATTGACTGAGGATTCTCAAAGCTTCTTTTTTCTTTGACAAGGTATGCTTAACTGCTGTAGTCATTCGTTTTTCTTGATTCTGAAGATAGGCCAAAAGATCTAACTTAGTTACTGGTGTAGCGAGTTCAGCAGCAGCTGTCGGCGTTGCCGCTCTCTTGTCAGCAACAAAATCAGCCAAAGTGACATCTGTTTCGTGACCCACACTTGAAATGATGGGTAACGGTGATTCAAAGATAGAGCGAACTACAATCTCTTCGTTAAAGGCCCAAAGATCTTCAATGGATCCACCACCACGTCCAATAATCAGAACATCTAAATCCTCACGTTCATTGGCTCGAGTTATATTACGAGCAATTTCCTCTGCAGCACCCTCACCTTGAACTTTAGTAGGATATAAGACAATTTCCACACCAGGGAAGCGTCTGCTAACTGTCGTAATAATATCCTGAATGACAGCTCCGCTACGGCTGGTCACCACACCTATTTTTTTTGAAAATTGTGGTAAAGATTGTTTAAATCGCTCTTGAAACAAACCTTCTTCTGCCAGTTTCTTCTTAAGTTGTTCAAATTGGATAGCTAAAGCACCAACACCATCTGGTTCAGCTTTTTCAATGATAATCGAATAACTTCCGCTTGGCTCATAGACTTGGACACGACCAACTACATTAATTTTCATCCCTTCTTCCAAGTCAAATCCCAAACGTTGGTAGACACCCGACCAAATGGTCGCCTGAATAACCGCTCGGTCATCTTTAAGAGAAAAATACTGATGGGTTGGACGCTTACGGAAGTTAGAGACTTGACCAGTTAAATAGACCCGTTCCAAGTAGGGGTCTTTATCGAATTTCATTTTTAAATACTTAGTCAAAGTTGTAACAGATAAATACTTTTCCATCTCTACCTCCTTCTTTTCTCTAGTTTTTCCTGGGTATTATTATACCAAAAATATGCTTAAAAATCTTTAATTTCCACCTAGAATAGTGAAAATAC
The DNA here is from genome assembly GCF_047463635.1 of Streptococcus infantis. Lineage (GTDB taxonomy): Bacteria > Bacillota > Bacilli > Lactobacillales > Streptococcaceae > Streptococcus > Streptococcus infantis_W. The sequence goes on along the minus strand of NZ_JASHDL010000001.1, from coordinate 161,441 downwards.
AGGGAATTTATGTGCGAAATTATTTCTTAATATTTTTGCCCCCTGAACAGAAAAAAAAGCCCTTCGGATAAAATCCGAGGGGCTTAAATCTTGTTAAATCAAGAGCCGAACTTTTGAGTTTCAAGGTTCGGGATAAAATAGTTCACTGAACTATTTTATTTCTTAAGGTTGTAGAATGATTTCAATCCACGGTATTCAGCTACTTCACCAAGTTGGTCTTCGATACGAAGTAATTGGTTGTATTTAGCGATACGGTCTGTACGTGAAAGTGAACCAGTCTTGATTTGTCCTGCGTTTGTTGCAACTGCGATGTCAGCGATTGTTGAATCTTCAGTTTCACCTGAACGGTGTGATACAACAGCAGTGTAACCAGCTTCTTTAGCCATTTCGATAGCATCGAATGTTTCAGTAAGAGTACCGATTTGGTTAACTTTGATAAGGATTGAGTTAGCAGCGCCTTCAGCGATACCTCTTTCAAGGTAAGCAGTGTTTGTTACGAATAAGTCGTCACCAATCAATTGAACTTTACCACCAAGACGTTCAGTAAGAGCTTTCCAACCTTCCCAGTCGTTTTCATCCATACCATCTTCGATAAGTATGATAGGGTATTTGTCAACCAATCCTTCAAGGTAAGCGATTTGTTCTTCAGCAGTACGAACAGCAGCGCCTTCACCTTCAAATTTAGTGTAATCGTAAACTTTGCGTTCTTTATCGTAGAATTCTGATGATGCACAGTCAAATCCGATAAATACGTCTTTACCTGGAACATAACCAGCAGCTTCGATAGCAGCGATGATAGTTTCTACACCATCTTCAGTTCCGTCGAAACGAGGAGCAAATCCACCTTCGTCACCAACGGCTGTTTCAAGACCACGACCTTTAAGGATTTTCTTAAGAGCGTGGAAGATTTCAGCACCCCAACGAAGAGCTTCTTTGAATGTAGGTGCACCAGCAGGTACGATCATGAATTCTTGGAAAGCGATTGGAGCATCTGAGTGAGATCCACCATTGATGATGTTCATCATTGGAGTTGGAAGAACTTTAGTGTTGAATCCACCAAGGTAGCTGTAAAGTGGGATTTCAAGGTAGTCAGCAGCAGCACGAGCTACAGCGATAGACACACCAAGGATTGCGTTTGCTCCCAATTTACCTTTGTTAGGAGTACCGTCAAGAGCGATCATAGCACGGTCGATAGCTTGTTGATCACGTACATCATAGCCGATGATTGCTTCAGCAATAATGTTGTTTACGTTGTCAACAGCTTTTTGAGTACCAAGACCACCGTAACGAGATTTGTCACCGTCACGAAGTTCAACTGCTTCGTGTTCACCAGTAGAAGCTCCTGATGGAACCATACCACGTCCATGAGCACCTGATTCAGTATAAACTTCTACTTCAAGTGTTGGGTTACCGCGTGAGTCTAGGACTTCGCGAGCGTAAACATCAGTAATAATTGACATTTCTTATTCTCCTTATTGAGTTATATTTTTTACTCCTCTATTATACCTTAAAAAGACACCTTTTTCAAGGAAAAACGTTATCTTTGTGCAAATTTTCCTTAAGTTTATAAAGTAATCGCTTTCTTTTATCTGTTTTCTCCTTTATTTTATGATATACTATTTTTATGACTGATATATCAAAACAAATATTAGAAAAAGCTCATGGCGGGCTTAAATTAAATCCCGACGAACAAAGACGTTTTCTTGGTACCTTTGAAGAACGTGTTCTTGGCTACGCTGAACTCGCTACTGCGAATGATGACAAATTTCAAAAAGGTTTTTTGACTATTTTGGAGACTTTTAAAAAAGAAACTGAACCTCTATTTGTCAAAATCTCTCCTCAAGTTGAGTTTGACAGACAAGTTTATTATTTAAAAAATGCTAAAGATTCTGATTGCCAAGCAACTATCGTTTCTGAAGATCATAACTCTTCTCCTTTCGGACTGGTTATCCATAGTGATGTTCCGGTTCAAACAAGTGAAAAAGACCTCCGAAAGGCCTTTTCAGACTTATGGCAAGAGAAAGAGACGAAAGCTCCTACTTCTCTCTGGAAAAAATGGTTTGGTTAATTTTTCTTCAAAGCTAAAATTTGACCAATGTTTGCAGCTGTATCTTCTAAATAGATAGCGGCATTTTTTAGACTGTCTTCCAGTGGTTCACTTTTTTCTAATATAGAAAAAGCAGCGATGACATTCTCAAATGGTAAAGGAGGTAAATCCTCAGCTAAACTACCACAAATAGCAATAACTGGAACACCATTTGGTGTTCTTTTTGCTACCCCGATTGGCGCCTTGCCTGAAAAACTTTGAGCATCCAATCTACCTTCACCAACGATAACTAGATCTGCATCTACAACCTGTTCATCAAAGTTTATTAAATCTAAACAGGTTTGAATACCAGATACAATCTCTGCTCCTGCAAAGGCACACAAACCAGCCGCAATACCACCACCTGCTCCAGCACCATCCAATTTTAACATTTCAGGTGCAACTTTGTGGTAAAAATTTTCAATAGCAATATCAACGTCTTGGAATTTAGCTGGTTCCAACCCTTTTTGCTTTCCAAATGTATAGGTAGCACCGTGAGTTCCACAGAGTAGATTGGTCACATCTGCTAAGATTTTGATACGCACATCAGCAGGCATGGTAACGACACTTTTGTCCAAAATCTTACTAATTTCAAATAAGGACTGGCCACAAGCCTCAAGTTCCATCCCGCTTTCATCATAAAACTGATACCCGAGTCCTGAGGCAATTCCAATACCACCATCGTTACTGGATGTCCCACCAACTCCTATATAGATCTCTTTCATTCCTTGTTCGATTAAATATAGGATCAGTTGACCAATCCCCTTTGTTTGAATCTTCAGTGGATTTCGTTTTTCAATAGGAATTTTAGCAAGCCCAACTAAATCAGCCACCTCGAAAAGAGCAAGTTCTCCTTTTTGAACATAAGTCATTTGAACCTCATCTCCAAAGGGACCTGTCACTAAAGCAGTTTTTTCTACAAGACCAAGTGAATTTTTAATGGCATCCACTGTTCCTTCCCCTCCATCGCCAACAGGTAAGAGCAAACATTTCGATTCAGGTAGAGCTTTTTTAAAGCCGCGTTTTATAGCTTCAGCCACTTGGTTAGCAGAGAGACTCTCCTTAAAAGAGTCAGGCGCGATAACAATTTTCATACACTCATCTTTCTAATCAAAGGAAATCTATCAGATTCAATACTTTTGTTAAATCTCTATCTTCAATTTGAAGGGGAATTTCCTCTTTCACGATTTCTTTGGCACAGAAGCCAATGCCGATTCCAGCTCTCTTCAACATTGCTAAATCATTAGCTCCATCTCCAATAGCAATCGTCCTTTCGATAGGTACTTTTAATTCATCAGCCCATCTTACTAGGGTTTCTTTTTTAACTTCTCTGCTTATAATAGGACCAACAAGACTTCCAGTTAAATGACCATCTCTGATTTCCAGTTGATTAGCAGAAAATAATGAAATCCCTAAATCTTTTGCTATTCTTTCAACCACAGGTGTAAATCCACCCGAAACTAAACCCACTTCTATCTGATTTTTTTGCAGAGTGTTAATAAATTGCGCAGCATTTTTACTAAGGTGTAGTTCATGATAAATCTTATCAAAAGTATCTATAGAAAGTCCTTTTAGAAGTGAAACACGTTTTCTCAGGCTTTCTTCAAAATCTAGTTCTCCCCTCATAGCTTGGGCAGTCAGTAGAGCTACTTCATTTTCACACTCTGCTTCTTTCCCCAACAAATCAATAACTTCCTCTTCTATTAGTGTCCCATCAACATCCAGTACACAGAGTCCTTTAATTTTTTTCATATAATTGCCTTACTTTCAGAATCTCAAAAAATCGTATGAAGGTATCATACGATTTTAACTATTTAGTTTGCTAAGCTATGGTACAAATCAAGATATGACTTGCAGGCTGTATCCCAAGAGAAATCACATTCCATAGCTTGAACTTGCATGTTCTTCCAAACATCAGGATGGTTGTGATAAACATCCAAAGCTGTTTGCAATGCCCAGTTGAGCCAGTATGGAGTTAGGTTGTTAAAGCTAAAGCCTGTACCTGTTCCATCAATTGGATTAAAGGCTTGAACAGTATCTCTAAGACCACCAACCTCATTTACCAAAGGAAGCGTACCATATCTCATGGCCATCATTTGTGAAAGTCCACACGGTTCAAAGCGACTTGGCATGAGGAAAATATCACATGCTGCATAAATCTCTTGAGCTAATTTCACATCGAAAGTGATATTGGCAGAAAGTTTTTCTGGGAATACTTGACTAAACCAAGAGAAGGCTTGTTCAAATCCAGGATCACCAGTTCCCAAAAGAACGATTTGAATATCCTCTTGAAGCATACGATGCAAGCTTTCAACTACTATATCAAATCCTTTTTGACGAGTCAAGCGAGATACAATACCAATCAATGGCACATCAGGACGTACTGGAAGACCAACTTTTTCTTGAAGTTTTGCTTTATTTTGAGCCTTTCCTGACAGATCATTTTTATTAAAATGATACTCAAGTAACGCATCCGTCTCTGGGTTGTACAAATCTGTATCAATACCATTAACAATACCTGAAACCTTACCAGATTCCATACGAAGAATCTGATCAATACCACAACCAAACTCTGTAGTCATGATCTCATAAGCATAGCTCGGTGACACAGTTGATACACGATCAGCGTATAGAATACCTGCCTTCATCCAGTTGAGGCAATCATTCCAACGAACTGTTCCATCAGCGTAGCGCTCAAATCCAACCCTGAACAAGTCCCAAAGCATACTCTCAGAAAATTGACCCTGAAATTCCAAGTTATGAATGGTCAAAACAGTCTTGATTCCTTGGTAAGCTTGAATCCATCTGTATTTTTCCTTCAGCAAGAAAGGAATCATTGCTGTATGGTAATCATGAGCATGGAGGACGTCAGGTATGAATCCAATACGCTCCATAGCTTCAAGGGCAGCAAGTTGGAAGAAGGCAAAACGTTCACCATCATCGAAATCTCCATAAACATGCCCACGGAAGAAATAATATTGATTGTCGATAAAGTAGAAGGTAACACCGTTTAAAACAGTTTTCTTAATTCCACAAAATTGTCTGCGCCAACCAACATAGACTTCGAATTGAAGGACATCTTCAATCTGATCACCAAACTTGGCTTCTACCATGTCATAGTAAGGTAAGATAACAGCAACTTCATGCCCAGCTTTTACTAATGATTTTGGAAGTGCTCCGATAACGTCTCCCAATCCACCTGTTTTTGAAAAGGGAGCGCCCTCTGCTGCTACAAATAAAATTTTCATGAAAGGACATCCTCTGTTACTTTTTCGCCTTTTTTGATAACAACAGGTTTTTCTGCTGTACCTCGAATAACAACTCCCTCAGCTATTTCAGCACCCTTATCTACAATTGCATACTCAATCTTTGCACCTTTTCCAACGACAACGCGAGGGAAGATAAGAGACTCTTTAACCAAGCTGTCTTTATTGATACGAACATTACGCGAAATAATAGATTTATCCACTTCACCTTCAATGATACTACCAGAAGCAAATTGAGAGGTGTTCACTTTTGAACCAGATGCGTAGTAGGTAGGTTCTTCGTTTTTAACTTTAGTATGAATCTTTTGATTTGGTGAGAACAAAGAATAGAATTTTTGCTGATTCAGCATATCTAGATTAGCTTGATAGTATGTTTCTACTGAATGAATATTTGCTAGGTAACCTGTATATTCATATGCAAAAGCACCTTCTTTGGCTGCCAAATCACGAAGAACATAACGCAATTTTTCTGGATATTCTTTTTGAGCTTCTTCTTCCAAACGTTTAATCAACCATTGAGTGTCTACAACAAAGATATCTGTCGACATGTTGTAGTATTCTTGGTTTGATTTTTTATCAAAGAGTTTGTGAGAAAGCACATGGTCAGTTTCATCAATATCAAGGATTGCATTTACTTCAGAAATGTCCTTCTTAGGCAATTTTTTATAAACAACTGTAATTGGTGATTTTGTTGTATTATGCAAATGGAAAACTTGATTGAGATCGATATTCACTAAAACATCACAGTTCAAGGAAACTGTTTGGTCTGAACCTGAACGTTTTAGGTAAGTCAAAAGTTGTTGATAGTATTCTTTACCAACAGTACTGCTCTCTACACGAGTATTGTAGATTCCAAGATAGTAGTGGCTAAGAAGTGTATTCAAGCCCCACTCACGTCCTGAACGAATATGATCAAATACAGAGCTGATGTTATCTTGTTGGAAAATTCCAAAGATACTACGAACGCCTGCATTAGCTAAACTTGAAAGCGGGAAGTCAATCAAACGATACTTTCCTCCAAATGGTAAAGTTGCCACTGGACGGTTACTTGTCAAGGTTGACATATCATGGAAACCAACGGTATTTCCTAAAATCGCTGAATATTTATCAATCTTCATCTGTTGCTACCCCCACTACTTCGTTATATCCGACTACTTGTACTTCTTCTGTACCATCAATTTCAACACCATCAGCGATGACTGCGCCTTCACCGATGATTGCACGTGTAATTTTAGCACCTCTACCAATAACTGCTCCACTCATGATAACTGAATCTACTACTTCTGCCCCTGCTCTAACTTGTGCTCCTGTTGAAAGGATAGAATGTTTAACAGTCCCATCAACGAAACATCCATCTACAACTAAGGAGTCTTCCACATGAGCGTTGGCCCCAAGGAAGTTTGGTGGTGAAATTAAATTTCTTGAGTAAATCTTCCATTGACGGTTACGACTATCCAAGGCATTTTCTGGAGAAATATATTCCATATTCGCTTCCCAAAGTGACTCAATAGTACCAACGTCTTTCCAGTAACCATTAAATTCATAAGCATAGACACTTTCACCAGACTCAAGGTAATTTGGAATGACATTCTTACCAAAGTCTGACATATCGACATTGCTCTTTTCAGCAGCAACAAGCATATTTCTGAGACGCTGCCAATCAAAGATATAAATACCCATAGAGGCTTTGGTAGATTTAGGTTGGGCTGGTTTTTCTTCAAATTCAACAATGCGGTTATTGGCATCTGTATTCATGATACCAAAACGGCTTGCTTCTTTAAGAGGGACATCTAGAACAGCTACTGTCAAGCTGGCATTATTATCCTTGTGAGACTGGAGCATATCATCATAGTCCATTTTGTAGATGTGGTCCCCAGATAGAATCAAAACATACTCAGGATTAACACTGTCGATATAGTCGATATTTTGGTAAATAGCGTGACTAGTCCCTTCAAACCAACGATTTCCTTCACTTGCAGAATAAGGTTGAAGAATAGAGACACCAGAATTGATACCGTCTAATCCCCAACTTGAACCATTCCCAATATGGTTGTTGAGAGCAAGTGGTTGATACTGGGTGATGACTCCAACATTATGAATCCCTGAGTTGGCACAGTTTGATAGGGCAAAGTCAATGATACGGTAGCGCCCACCAAATTGCACAGCTGGTTTTGCAATGCTTTGAGTGAGTTTACCGAGACGAGTTCCTTGCCCACCAGCAAGAATCAAAGCTAACATTTCATTCTTCATTTTCTACTCCTTTTTGGTTTTTACTTGTGACAATTTTAGTAGGTTTCAAGCGACGTTTGATTTTCCATACACTTGCTCCCATAGCTGGTAGGGTAAAGGTCAGGGTCTGCTCATAATCTTTCCATAGTCCTTCTTGCGTTTGAACAGTTTGATTATGTTCTTTCCAAACGCCTCCCCACTCTTCTAACTCAGTATTCCAGACTTCTTCGTAAATCCCTGCAACAGGAAGTCCGATTGTAAAATCTTTTCGTTCGACTGGTGCCATATTAAAGACACAGACTAACATATCATCCTTTTTACCCTTACGGATGAAGGAAAGAACACTCTGGTCTCTATTATCCGCATCGATGATTTCAATACCATCATAGCTGGTATCGATTTCCCACAGACAGCGGTGGTCTTTGTAAAACTGGTTTAGCTGAGAAGTGAAATACTTCATCTTAGCATTCATTGGATCTTCTAGGTTAGACCATTCCAGCTGTTCTTCAGATTTCCATTCTAGGAATTGACCATATTCACTACCCATGAAAAGCAATTTTTTACCTGGATGACAAATTTGGTAAGTGTAGAGATTGCGTAAGCCTGCGAATTGATTATATCGATCTCCCCACATCTTGTGCATCATACTCTTCTTACCATGAACCACTTCATCGTGTGAGAATGGTAAGAGATAATTCTCCTTGAACACATACATAAAGCTGAAGGTCACTAGATTAAAGTCATACTTACGGTAAATTGGATCTTCTTCGTAGAAACGCAGGATGTCATTCATCCAACCCATGTTCCACTTGTAGTCAAATCCAAGTCCACCTATTTCCTTCATACCAGTAATCTTGGTACCTGAAGAAGACTCCTCTGCAATCATCATAACATCCGGATGAGCTAGCTTAATAACATCGTTCAAACGTTGTAGGAAATAATAGCCTTCATAGTTGAGATTGCCACCGTCTTTATTTGGGGTCCACGGAGCATTATCATAATCTAGATAGAGAATATTACTTACAGCGTCTACACGAATACCATCTAGGTGATAGAAATCAATCCAGAACTTAATGCTAGAAATCAAGAAAGATTGGACTTCATTTTTACCAAGGTCAAAGTTAAGCGCGCCCCAACCGTAGTTGTTAGCCTTATTATGATCCTGGTATTCAAAAGTCGGTGTGCCATCATAGTATGCCAAAGCATCATCATTGATTGTAAAGTGACCTGGCACCCAATCCACAATTACACCGATATTGTTAAGGTGACACTCCTCAACAAAATCTTGAAACTCTTCTGGACGACCATAGGCATGCTCTAAAGCAAAGTAACCCATGAGCTGATAGCCCCAACTCAATCCAAGAGGATGAGACATCAAAGGCATAAACTCGATGTGAGTATAGTTCATCTCAACAAGATAGGGGATGAGCTCTTCTTTAAGTTGAGCAAAGCTATAAGGTGTCCCATCAGGATTTCTCTTCCAAGATCCTGCATGCGCCTCATAGATATTGACCGGTCTTTCGAAAAATCTCCAACGTTTTCTACGAGCTAACCAGAGACCGTCTTTCCATTTTTTCTCAGGTATTTCTGTTAAAACAGCTCCTGTTCCCGGACGAGCTTCATAGCGTACTGCCAAAGGATCAATCTTCATAAGCTGATGACCATTAGCACGAGTAATATGATATTTATAAATATGCCCCTCTTGAGCTAAAGTTGTAAAAACTTCCCAAACTCCAGATTCATTACGAACCATGGGGATTTGATTTTCAAGCCAGTTAGTAAAATCACCAACTAGATGGACAGCCTGCGCATTTGGCGCCCAGACACGGAATGTATAACCATACTCACCGTCTCTTTCGTCACGATGCGCTCCCAAATAGTGCTGAAGATGAAAATTTTCGCCACTAGTAAAAGTTCTTAAAGCCTCAAATTTATCCATTGAATCCCCCTTTTATTGTAAGCGTTTTCTATGACTTTATTATACTATCTTTTAAGAAAACTTTCAACTAATTTCCGAATTCTCCTAAAATTTTTTTCGAAAATCTTCATATAGTTATCTTAACATTTCTAAAATTTTCATAAATAATGATAAGCGATGGAATTTTCTATTAGCTACTGTTACAAAAATAACTCTCATTATCTATATATAAAACAACTCGCTTAAAAACTGAACATTTTTAGATTTTGATAACATAATATTCGTAGATAACTCTTTTTATATAATTTTACCAAATTTTCTGAAATTTTCAACTATTTTTAGTAATTGTTCCATTTTTATTTTTATGTCTAGAAATATAAAAAAACTCAAGCATAAATCTTGAGTTTTAGGTTATTTTTTAGGATAAAACATTCATAACTGCCACACTGACGTCGTCAATAACATTTTCTTGGTTAGAACGGCTATTTGTAACTAGCATTTCAAGATTTCCTGCATTTTCATAGTAATATGAAGCTCCTTTGGCATTGAATACAACCAAGAAGTGCTCTTCGCCACCATGAATCTCGTAGACAATCCAACCACTATTTTCAATGGCTGTGTGAACAAAGACATGACGGTATACTTCTTCATAGGTAGGGTATGAAAAGGCACTAGTTTGTGTTTTAAGACGGATAATCTGACGGACAAACTCGATGCTATCTTGACGCTCATTGATCAAATCCCAGTTGACTTGGTTGACACTATCAGGAGCATTGTAACTGTTCATTGCTCGCTCACGATCTGCGTGAGTCAACTCTCCATTTTCGCCTGTAGCTACGAGTTTAGTACGGCCAAATTCTTGCCCCAGTTCCATGAAAGCCATCCCTTGCATGAGGAGGTTCATAGCCGTTGCTGTTTCTACTTTCTTCATGATACGTTTATCACTCTCCATCGGATGAAGGGTTTTAAGTAAATCATGTAAGTTGTAGTTATCGTGGGCTTCTACATAGTTCAAGACTTGGTTTGGACTAAGGTATGAACCAAGCTCTCGGCTTCCAAGGATAGCCTTTGCGACAATTGGCTCAGTACCTGCTCCACTGACGAAGCCAGATTTGATAGAGCCATAGACTTCACAACCTTTGACCGCATCACGTTGATTATCATTAAAGAATCCAATGTTTGGCAATTGGTAGGCATTGTCTTTCTTAGCCTTGTCATAAGGAGCAAGACCTGTTCCCATATCCCAACCTTCTCCATACAGGATGATTTTCGGATCGACTTCGTCCATAGCCCAACGAATCATTTGCATGGTTTTGACGTCATGAATTCCCATCAAATCAAAGCGGAAGCCGTCAATATTATATTCTTTTACCCAGTAGAGAAGAGAATCAATCATATATTTACGGAACATTTCATGCTCACTGGCAGTTTCGTTACCGACTCCTGTTCCATTTTGGTAGGTTCCATCATGGTTCATTCGATAATAATAATCGGGAACCGTTGTTTGGAATGGTGCATCAACGGTTGAGAAGGTATGATTGTAAACAACGTCCATAATAACGCCGATACCAGCATCGTGATAAGCTTGGACCATGGCTTTCAAATCACGGATAGCTTGACCTGGATCATTTGGATTTGTAGACATGCTAGTTTCTGGAGCATTGTAGTTTTGTGGATCATATCCCCAGTTATAAGTTACATTTCCATCAGCGTCGTATTCTTTATGACGGTCAGCAATTGGTTGCAACTGAACATAGTTGACACCAAGTTCTTTGATGTAATCAAACGCTGTCGATTGACCATATTGGTTAACTGTTCCAGTTTGCGCTGCACCTAAGAAGGTTCCTTTTAATTCTGGCGCAACACCAGAGGTTTCAGACTTAGTCAAATCACGGATATGCATTTCATACACAACTGCCTGGCAAGGATTTTCCAAACGCCAAGTTGCTTCTGTACCATGCTTAACCTCAAAACCTTCGACTTGACGATCTTGGTTTGAGACAATGGCTGAACGTTTTCCATCAGGACTTGTCGCTATTGTATATGGATCACGAGTTAATGACTGGTGATGAGGAAAGTCAATTTGGTAGTGGTAAGCACAACCTGCTAAGCTTTCTGGAACTGATAAACTCCAAACACCAATTGTATTATACTTGTGACTATAGGAGTAACTATTTCCACGCTCCATTTCAAAGGTTTTAAGGATAGGTGCGTCGTTACTTGCAGATTCATAGACTACTACTTGGACAGATGTAGCTGTTGGTGCCCATAGGCTAAATCTTGTTTCAATTTCAGAAACTTGACATCCCAACTCTCCTTGATAACCCCAGTGGTGGTCAAAACTAGCACTATTAATTGCCTTGTCGAAGGCAAAAGGATTTTGGTCCTTATAGTGGGGACTGGCAATAGCTGGATTTTCAGAGTAATAAACTGTATCGTCTCCATCCAAAATCCAAACCTCTGTCAAAAGTGGATAGTAATTGAAGCGAATAGGATATTCTTTGCTGACACCATCTTTTTCAACAGTAAAAGTCATGGTCTCAAGGGCTACTTCACTCGATTGAGTCAGTGAAAATTTAGCTCCAAAATATTCTTCTTCTTTGATAAGCTCTACTGAATCTAGAGGCTTTTTGCTGAAACTGCAAGCCTCGTAGGCTTCATCCCTGCGATGATAATGAATAAGTACAGGATAATTGTACATGGTTCTCCCTAATTTCTAAATTAATTTGATTTTATATGTGACTAATAATTTCTTGATCAAGTGCCTCACGATTCACAAAAAACTCAATGTGGTTATGACATACTTCCAAATCTACTGGTGTGTCGCCACCGTATTCTCCATCAAGATTAAGCATAAATGGCTCTTCCTGATCTAAAGTTTCAATTCGGAGTTTACTCGTTTTAAGATATTCAACATTGACATCTGACACGTGTTGGCCTCCGTTCATGGCCTGAACTAGCAAACTCAACATATCTAGTATTTTATCCGTCTTTACCAGAATAAGCGTGAAATTGCCATCATACAGTCTGGTATCAGGTGCAAATTGCTCAAATCCACCAATAGAATTGGTCAAGGCAACAAAGACAAGAGAAACTTCTCCTGTAAAAATTCCCCAATCATGGTAAATACGAACAGGACGGGCTTTGGATTTTGGAAACATCTCGAAGCCTTTAGCAACGTAGGCCAGATAACCCAAACGCGTCTTTAGTTCACTCGGAACACTAAAAGTTAACTCCGTAAGAGTTCCTGCCGCAGCAATATTGATGAAATACTTATCACCATAAGCACGACCAATATCAATTTGCTTGGTTTCATTTTTAGTAATGATTTTCGCTGCAGCAACTGGATCCCCCATAGGGATTTTCAATGCTCTTGCATAGTCATTGGTAGTTCCAGTAGGAATGATGGCGATCTTTGGACGATGTTCCAGAGGTGCAATTCCATTAACCACTTCATTGATAGTACCATCGCCACCAGCTACCAAAACCAAATCAAATCCAGCTTTTGCAGCTCTTTCTGCTTCTTTCTGGGCTGATAAGTGTTCAGGTTTGGTCTGAAAAGCACTTGTTTCATAGCCTATGCTCTCTAACACTTCTAGAACTTCTGCGATATTTTGCTTGATAATTTCCTGGCCTGAGGTCGGATTATAAATGAGGCGTGCGCGTTTTTTTTCTTCTTTCATAGCTTACAAACTCTCAAGCCAAGCTTCATCACGAATCTCTATTCCCAGTTCTTGTGCTTTTTGGAGCTTGCTTCCTGCATCTGCTCCTGCTACAACAAGGTCTGTTTTTTTCGACACACTACCAGTAACCTTGGCTCCTAGACTTTCTAATTTATTTTTAGCTTCTGAGCGATTAAGACGCTCTAGCTTTCCTGTCAATACGACAGTTAGACCAGACAAGGCTGCATTTGCTACAACTGTCTGTCCTTTGAAGTCTAGATTAACACCTGATTCTTTCAATTCCCTTAAAAGGATTTCAGAACCCTCTGTAGCAAAATAGGTCTGTAGGCTTTGAGCAATGACACTACCCAAACTTTCAATATTTGCAATTTCTTCAGGATTGGCTTGTGCTAGCGATTCGATTGAGTGGAAGTTTTGTAAAAGCAACTGACTTGCCTTACTTCCTACATGACGAATCCCCAAACCAAACAAGAGTTTTTCAGCAGAATTTTCTTTGGATGCTTGAATAGCCTGGTGGAGCTTTTGAGCAGATTTTTCCTTGATACCATCTAGCAAAAGCAAATCTTCCACAGTCAAGCGATAAATATCTGCAATATCCTTAACCAAATCGGCAGCAAATAATTTCTCCACGATTGATGGGCCAAGGCCAGAGATATTCATAGCATCACGCGATGCGAAATGCGTCAAACCTTCCTTGATTTGAGCAGGGCATCGTGGATTGATACAACGAAGAGCCACCTCATCTTCAAAGTGTAACAACTTGCTCTCACAACTTGGACAGTTTGTTGGAATATCTAGTTTTTCCTCCGACACACGTTTAGACTCCACCACTCGTAGAACGGCTGGTATGATATCTCCCGCCTTGTAGACAATGACAGTATCATCCTTGCGGATATCCTTTTCAGCGATATAGTCTACATTATGAAGCGTTGCACGACTAACTGTTGTACCTGCCAATTGCACCGGAGTAAGATTAGCAGTCGGAGTTACGACACCAGTTCTTCCTACTGTCCAGTCAACAGAAAGCAGTTTCGCTTCTTTTTCTTCTGCTGGGAATTTATATGCTACTGCCCATTTAGGTGCTTTGACTGTAAATCCTAGTTGCTCTTGACCAGCTAGGTCGTTGACCTTAATCACGACACCGTCTATATCATATGGCAATTGATCTCTTTCTTGACCTACTTCTTGGATAAACGCCCAAACCTCGTCCATACTATGAGCTAATAGACGTCTTTGATTAACTACAAAGCCTAATTGTTCTAAATGTTTTAAAACCTTCTCTTGACTATTCCGAGTTGAAGGACTAGCTTCCTGATAAAGGAAGGTTGCAAGATTACGTTTGGCTACTACTGCTGTATCTAACTGACGAAGTGTTCCTGCAGCAGCATTTCTTGGATTGGCAAATTCTGGCTCCCCGTTTTCTTGACGAGATTGATTGACCTGGTCAAAAGAAGCTCTCGGCATATAACATTCACCACGAACTGTTATATCTATTTTTTCAGATAATGATAAAGGAATGTCTTTCACTCGTTTAAGATTTTCAGTGATGTTTTCACCAATGGAGCCATCACCTCGAGTTGCTCCAGCAACAAAAATTCCCTGCTCATAAGTCAAGGAAATCGATAAACCATCAATCTTCAACTCACAAATATAAGTGACATCATCCAATTCTTTACGAACACGCGCATCAAAGGCATCCAGTTCTTCACGTGAAAAAGCATCCTGCAAACTATAGAGAGGATACTGATGACTATATTTCTCAAACCCATCAAGAATCTTTCCACCAACACGATGTGTCGGACTTTCTGGTAAAACTTGGTCAGGATGAGCTTTTTCTAACTCTACCAATTCACGATAAAGACGGTCATACTCACTATCAGATACAGATGGATTATCACTTGTATAATACTCTGTCGCATAGCGATTGAGCAGTTCAACGAGCTCTTTCATTCTTTCATTCATAGAACCATTTTACCATAAAAAGGACTCTATAAACAATACTCAAGCTCTAAAAAAGAAAATGAGAAGGATATTTCTATCGCTTCTCATTTATTTTTATTTTTTACGATTCAAAATAGCATTCAAGACAATGGCTACTGTACTTGCAATAACAATACCATTTGAAAAGAACATTTGTAATTCAGTCGGTAAAGTATTGAAGAGATTGCTTCCGTTCAATCCCACCCCAGCAGAAATAGAAACTGCTGCAATGAGGAAGTTGTGTTCATTGTGCTCAAAGTCTACACGCGCCAAGATTTGCATCCCTTGTAGAGAAACAAAACCGAACATGACCAGCATTGCTCCACCAAGAACAGGGCTAGGAATAATCTGAGCCAAGGCACCAAACTTAGGCAAGAGACCAAGTAAGATGAGGAAACCAGCTGCGTAGTAGATTGGCAAACGAGTACGAATACCTGAAAGTTTCACCAAACCAACGTTTTGTGAAAATCCTGTATATGGGAAGGTGTTGAAAAGTCCACCAAGCAGAACAGCGAGACCTTCTGCACGATAACCATTGCGAAGACGAGTGCTATCGATTGGATCTTTAGTAATATCAGAAAGGGCAAGATAAACACCAGTTGATTCTACCATAGATACAGTAGCGATAATACACATCATGACAATAGAAGAAATCTCAAATTGTGGAGCACCGAAGTAGAATGGAGTTGGGATATGAACGAGTGGAGCTTCTGCTACTGGAGAGAAGTCAACCAAGCCCATAGTTGCAGCGATAATCGTACCTGCAATCAAACCGATCAAAATGGAAATAGATTTGATAAATCCTTTTGTAAGAATATTTACCAAAAGAATAATGAGAACAGTAATCATTGCCAAAGCTAAACTTTGTCCAGTAGGTTTTTCAACATTATTTCCCATATTTCCGATAGCAACTGGAATCAAGGTCAATCCGATTGTTGTAATGACAGAACCCGTTACGATTGAAGGGAACAGATTGGCAACTTTAGAGAAGATACCTGAAATCAGGATAACATAAATCCCTGAAGCAATCAAAGCTCCAAACATAGCACCACTACCATGACTCTGACCGATCATGATAAGAGGAGCAACAGACTGGAAGGCTACCCCAAGAACAATAGGCAAACCGACACCAAAATGTTTATTGAGTTGCAATTGTAAAAGAGTTGCAACCCCACACATAAAGATATCTGTTGAAATAAGGTAGGTCAACTGTTGAGCTGAATACCCTAAAGCACTTGCAATCATGATTGGTACCAGAATTGAACCTGAGTACATGGCTAGCAAGTGTTGCAAACCAAGAACGGCTGCCTGTGAGTGGTTTTCCTGTTGCTTCATTAGATATCTGCCTCCTTGAAGATAACTTTTCCATTTTCAAAACGCTCTAATCGCGCAAGTGATACTACTTGATGACCTGATTTTTCTAACAGTTCACGACCATCTTGGAAAGATTTTTCAATCACAATCCCGACGGCCTCGACTGTAGCACCAGCCTGTTCGATAATCTGAATCAAACCTTTAGCTGCTTGGCCATTAGCCAAGAAATCATCAATAATTAATACTTTATCTCCTGGAGATAAGAACTTCCCTGCAATGGATACGGTACTAGTAACTTGTTTAGTGAAAGAATAAACCTCAGCAGTCAAAATTCCTTCATTCATCGTGATATTTTTTGCCTTCTTAGCAAAAATCATGGGAACATCTAACTGTTCAGCCACATAAAGGGCTGGGGCAATCCCTGACGCTTCAATGGTCACGACTTTGGTAATACCAGCATTTTTAAAATGTTCTGCAAAAGTGCGACCAATTTCTCGCATCAAGGAAGAATCAACTTGGTGGGTCAAGAAAGAATCCACCTTAAGAATATTCTCACCAAGAACGTTTCCGTCCTTTAAAATTCGTTCTTCTAATAATTTCACAATAACCTCCGAAATAAAAAGAGACTTACCAAGTAAGCCTCTGGAAAACAAAGAAATAGATTCAACACCTATTCTTATATCTCTGCAGCTTACTCATTGTTAGGTATTTACGGTACCTTGTAGAAACGCCACGCCAATTCGCGGCATAAATAAGTAATCATATTTTTAGTGAGCATCTCCATTCCAGATAGAGTTCTTCACAATCACATAATCCACATGTCTAAGATCAGCTACCTTTCGACCTCCAGCATAAGAAATCGAACTTTGCAAATCCTGTTCCATCTCAGTCAAGGTATCTTGCAAATGTCCTTTAGCAGGAAGAAGGATTTTTTTACCTTCGACATTCTTATAAGCACCTTTTTGGTATTCTGAAGCCGAACCGTAGTATTCTTTGAATTGTTTACCATCAACTTCAACTGTTTTACCAGGACTTTCGATATGGCCTGCAAATAGTGAACCAATCATAACCATACTTGCACCAAAGCGGATTGACTTGGCAATATCTCCGTGTGTACGGATACCACCATCGGCAATTATCGGTTTACGCGCAGCCTTCGCACACCAACGTAGCGCCGCCAGCTGCCAACCACCTGTACCAAAACCAGTTTTTACCTTAGTGATACAAACCTTACCTGGACCGATTCCAACCTTAGTCGCATCCGCACCAGCATTTTCAAGTTCACGCACAGCTTCTGGAGTTCCAACGTTACCAGCGATAACAAAAGTATCTGGCAATTCTTTCTTGATGTGCTGAATCATAGAAATCACGCTGTCAGCATGACCATGAGCAATATCAATAGTGATGTACTCTGGTGCATCAGCCTTTAATTGACTAACAAAGTCATATTCGTAATCTTTAACACCAACAGAGATAGAAGCAATCAAACCTTTCTCATGCATGCGTTTCACAAAGGGAATACGCCCAGCTTCATCAAAACGGTGCATGATGTAGAAATAGCCACCCTTAGCAAGTTGTTCAGCAACATTTTCATCTAGGATTGTCTGCATATTGGAAGGCACAACTGGCAACTTAAAGGTATGTTTCCCTAAAGTTACCTGTGTATCAGCCTCTGCTCGACTTTGAAGGACACACTTATTTGGGATTAGCTGAATATCTTCATAGTCAAAGATTGGAAATTCGTTTAACATATTTCTCTCATTTCTCTTGTTTAGACCTTCCTAAAGTTAGGAATAGCCTCGTCTTTTCCAGACAATTACTCTAACAAGTTTACAATATTGTCCGTTTTTTGTCAATTGTAATGACCGAAAACAAATAATGTTCGTGTTTTTTGTTTCCAATCAAGGATATAACTAGACATCTACCCTGTATTTGTCTTACCTTTCAAATCTTTACCAAGATTTTCGATAAAGACTTTTTCAAAGGATTCAAGCCTCTTGACAAAATCTTGATAACTTTCGGCTTGTCCAGGTATTTGGATAGACCATTTCTTCAACAGGGCTCCATAGCCTGCTAACTTGCCTATCTCATTATCAACTACCTTTTCCTTGCTTGGAAAAACAAGCCCAGCCTGATCAGCTTTTAAAATATAAGAATAAGAAATCAGCTGGAACAAGTCCTCACGTTTAATTCCTTTTTCAGTAAATTCTAGTTTTTTATATTTAGCATCTAAAACTGTTCTTAGTTCTCTATTATAAAAATCTGGGAAAACTTTTCGTTTACGATCAGAAAATACCGAAACACCGTCCGTCTTATCCTTATTTCATGGATGGATGAAATCTTTTGGCAACAAGGTATAAACATACTCTTCCCAAAGCCAGGCAACATCAAAAAGAATACCATGGATTTTTTGCTCTTGGTATCCTAAACCATGCTTTTCTCTATTTAGAATCATCAGGCAAAGTTCTTGCAATTTTCTATACTCTCGAAAATATGCATGACGAAGAGGTTTGGTTTGATTTAGTCGGATAATCTTAGCACGATCAGCTAGTTTATAAGATGGGGTTACACGAATTATTTCTGTCATATTCTCGCGATTGCTGTCAATAATACCGCTTCCTAAATGTTTCTGATTATTTATGTACTCAATCGTATGACGAATCAGCTGCATAAGAGGATTATCATAAGTGAACTCTCAAGTAAAGAAAAATTACACTAAAAAGCTAAAATCTTCGAAATAAAATTAAACATATATAAAGATATGTCTAATTTTCACAGAAAACGATTGCATAAGATTTTTATTTCTGCTAGAATATCTTTATCCCTAGAAAGCGCATTCAAGAGATGATAAAATGAAATAATAAACCTAGGAGCTTTATATGATTCAAAATAATCTTGACAAAGGTTTTCGTTATTCTATCCGAAAACGTAGCATTGGTGTCTGTGGTGTAGTTATTGCAACTTTTTTATTAAGTACAGCTTCGATTATTCAAAATAATACTGTAAAAGCTACTGAAACCCCAATTTCAAGTAGTTCTAATCCCAAAACAGAACCTACAGTAAACGAACAAGAAAATACTCCAAACCTCAATTCAAAACCTGAAGAAAAAGACGCCACTACTGTAACTGAAGCGCCAAAAGCAGATGTTATGGAAAACCTCATGAGATCTACTAATCAGGCAGATAAGGACTTGAATAAATATCTTTTCGGATTAAACTACAATAAAATTGATATTTTAACTCGTAGAGGTGAAGCAATCGAAAATTATTCAAATACATCTTCAAAACAACAAGGGAATGAGTTTGTTGTAATTGAAAAAGTGAAAAAGAGTATTTCTAATAATTCAGCTGATGTTTCAATTAACGGTAATAGCGACATCTTCTTAGGCGCTTTGTTCCGAGCAGATCAAGGGTTATTAGAAAATAAACCTCAACTTGTTAGTATTGATAGAAAACAGGGTAGAATCAGCGTGGACCTTCCAGGAATGGCTGGATCAGATAGCTATACTGATGCAAACACAACAGTCAGTGGTATGCAGGAAGGAATTAACACTCTGGTAAATAGATGGAATGCAAATTATGCATCAAGTAATCCTGCACCTGCTCGTATGCAATACGATTCTACTTCAGCATATAGTATGAATCAACTAAAAGCAAAATTTGGTAGCAACTTTGAAAAAATTGGGGTTGATTTAAAAATTGACTTTGAAGCTGCACAAAAAGGTGAAAAACAAATTGAAGTTGTCGACTTTAAACAAATTTACTTTACCGCTAACTTTGATGCACCAAAAAATCCTGGAGATGTCTTTGGTGATAATGTAACAGTCAACGATTTACAAGATCGTGGCTTGGATGAACAAACACCTCCTGTTTATGTTTCTAGTATGTCTTATGGCCGTCAAATGTATGTTAAATTTGAAACAACAAGTACAAGTACAGAACTTAAAGCAGCTATAAATGCTGTCATTAAAGGTGTGCCTATTAACCCTGAATCTGAATGGGCTCGTGTTTTGAAAAATACTTCTGTAACAGCTGTTATTGTTGGCGGCAACGCTGATGGCGCTGCTCGAGTAGTTACTGGAACACCTGAAGATCTCAAGAAATTAATTCAAGAAGGAGCTAATTTTAGTACACAAAATCCTGCAGTCCCTATTTCTTATAAAACTGCCTTTTTAAGAGATAATCAAGTTGCAACAATCCAAAACAGTACTGATTATATTGAAACTAAAATTACCTCTTACAAGAATGGCTATCTCAATTTGCAACATAAGGGTGGGTATGTCGCTCGTTACTACGTTTACTGGGACGAAGTCACATATGACGAAAATGGAATTGAAAGCATCCGCTCTCGTGAATGGGAAGATAATGGAAAAAATAGAACTGCTGGTTTCCAAACTGAACTACAATTTAGAGGAAATGTTCGCAATCTTCGCGTAAAAATTCAAGAAAAAACAGGTCTTGCTTGGGAACCTTGGAGAACAGTTTATAATCGTACAGAATTGCCTTTAGTTCAAAAACGCACTATTATCAATTCAGGAACCACACTAAGACCAAAATATAGTGAACAAGTTGAAAATAACTAATAAAATCGTTAAAATGTAGAGTATCATTATTCATCAAATATCATTTTTGAACCTTTCTGAATTTAAGATAACTCTATTCGATAACTTATACAATAAAAGGAAAACATCTTTTCATGAGATGCTTTCCTTTTTGTTTTTTTGAGGTTCTTAATCCAATTAACTCAACTTATCTCAATTCAATACTCATTTAAAATCAAAAAGAGGAGAAATGTTACTGTATAAACAAACATATTAAAGTTATAGTAGATTGAAATAGGGTATGAACAAATCAATTAGCAAAGTTAAACTAATTTCTAGAAATATTTCTAGCAATCAGAGTGTACTGTTCTAGATTCAGTCTATTATATTGTTAGAAACTCATTACTTGCTTTCCCTGAATAGAGTATGGTTCATTGATTAGCTGGTAAATTTCAAAGTTTATACTTGTATTACGATATTTCTTAAGCCACCTATCAACAAAAAATGAACTTTGATTTTAATTGTGTATGAATACTTTTAAAAATTCTGTTTTTATCGATTCAGAAGTTCTCTGTTATTTTTAGTTACGATTGATAAAAGAAATAAATTTAAAAACTTTATCGTCTTAGTCAGTTTAACCAAAGTCATTCTCTAAAATTGAGACTTAAACTAAAACGTCTTTCTTACTAACTTATTCAGTAATTTAAAGATGTCACACTCTTATTACAATAATGACTAATACTCAATGAAAATCAAAGAGCAAACTAGGAAGCTAGCCGCAGGCTGCTCAAAGCACTGCTTTGAGGTTGTAGATAAGACTGACGAAGTCAGTTACATATATCTACGGTAAGGCGACACTGACGTGGTTTGAAGAGATTTTCGAAGAGTATAAACCTCACTTCTTCTACATCCTAATAATACTCTCCCTGACGGTAGTCCCATGAGTTAAAGGTGTCTGACAGGTGCATCATGATTTTATCAATATCAAGACCTTTGCGGATTACAACTGGAGCTGGTGAGGTTGAACGTGCTCCTCCTTGTTCTGGGATGAGTTTACCGTCTTTATCAACCATAGAGACCATCACACCTTGCTCGTAGCGAGTTTCAATCGTTTTGTCAGGCTGGATTGATGCCACATAGTCGTCTGCCTCGATAACAAGGTCAACTGCTCCTTCGATGCGTTCTCCGATACCTTCTACCTTACCACGGTTTCCTTTTCCAGATGGGTTTGCAGATGAGGCATAGACCATCTTGCCTTCTTCCCAAAGTTTGGCAGCCAATTGTTCACCAGCTTTCCCAAACTTGATAACGAAACAGCTAGTACCACGGACGTCAGTCATGAGTTCTTCACGGCCATCACCGTATGCTTTGAGTTTTTCAAAGGCTTCTGGTTTCCAAGGAAGGATACAACCAAGAAGAATGTCTTCATCCCAATGTTTTTGATAGAAGGCTTCGATTTCAGGATTTAGCTGCGCTAAAGCGCGAAGCTCGTCCATGCTACCGCAGAGAACAACACCTGGTTTGTTACGGTTGCGTTCCTTGGCTTCAAACTTGCGTTCAAGACCTGCCTTATCGCTAGTCATGATGATGTAACCAACTTTTGTAGGGCAAACGATACATCCGCCCTCACCTTTTAAAATGTCATAACCTTCTTGTGAAAGTGTTCCGTTCCATTGAATGTGTTTTGTCATAGTTCTATTTCCTTTTCTATTTTTTCTAATCCTGCCAGTAGGCTGGGCGTTGTTTTTCATATGCAGCAATCAAGTCTTCATACTGCAAGGTAATACCGATATCATCCAAACCATTTAAGAGCTTGTGTTTCCATTCACTATCGATTTCAAAGAAGAATTCTCCAATAGGTGAGATGATTTTTTGTTGTTCCAAGTCAACCGTCACTTGGTCAGTTGGTTGGAGCTGGGCGAGTTTTTCTCTAACTTCCCTAGGTTGAACAATGGGTAACATACCATTATTGAGTTCATTATTGTAATGAATGTCCCCAAAAGATCCTGCAATCACGACCTTAAAACCATAGTCAGCTAGTGCCCAAGCTGCGTGTTCCCTCGAAGAACCTGCCCCAAAGTTATCCCCTGAGATAAGGATACTGGCTTTACGATATTCAGGTCGGTTAAAGACAAAATCTGGATCCTCAGTATACTTGTCATCTAGATAACGCCAAGCATACATGAGATACTTACCAAAGCCTTTCTTATCAATCAACTTGAGAAACTGCTTGGGTAGGATTTGGTCGGTGTCGATGTTATCATTCATGAGAGGAACGATCGTTCCTGTATAAACTGTAAATTTCTCCATATCCTCTCCTTACTGGGCTTCTGGCATTTCCCGAACATCTACGAAACGCCCTGCAATAGCTGCCGCAGCTGCCATAGCTGGACTACAGAGATGAGTCTTAGCACCAAAGCCTTGTCTATCTTCAAAGTTGCGGTTGCTTGTTGAGGCGCAGTGGACACCATCAGGAACCTTGTCCGGATTCATTCCTAGGCACATAGAACAACCTGGGTCTCTCCACTCAAAGCCAGCATCTAGAAATATCTTGTCCAAGCCCAACTTCTCAGCAGCTCGTTTCACAGGACGAGAGCCTGGGACTACGATAGCCGTTAAGTTGGGTGCTATTCTCTTCCCTTTAACAAATCGCGCAGCCAGTTGCAAGTCGCTGAGACGAGCATTTGTACAAGAGCCGATAAAGATATATCCTAGTTCAATATCTGCTGGTTTCTGACCTGGTTGTAAATCCATGTAATGATAAGCACGTTCATCGTTCATATCCTTTATTTCTGGGAAGCTACTATCAAAATCAACACCCATAGCTGGATTGGTTCCCCAAGTCACCATAGGTGCTAATTCAGAAACATCCATACGAATCACCTTGTCATAAACAGCATCGTCGTCGCTAACAATCCTTTTCCAATCAGCAACTGCTGCGTCAAAATCTTTGGGAACACACTCTCGTCCCTCAAGATAGTCATAGGTTGTCTGATCTGGATTCATGATTCCCATCTTGGATCCAAACTCGATGGACATATTGCAGATGGTCATTCGCTCTTCCATGCTCAGTGCATCAATAGCCTGTCCACGATATTCCACCACATAGCCAACACCACAGGCAACGCCGTACTTGGCAATCAAGGCTAAAATGAAGTCCTTGGAATAAACTCCTTTTTGAGGAACACCAGTGAATTCTACCAGCATTTTCTTGGGTTTGACCTGCCAGAGGGTTTGAGTAGCAAATACGTGCTCGACCTCACTGGTCCCAATTCCAAAGGCAATCGCTCCAAAAGCTCCATGGGTTGCTGTATGGCTATCACCACAGACGATGAATTTTCCTGGTTGTGTTCGTCCTGTTTCTGGACCAACCATGTGAACGATGCCTTGTTTTTCAGAACCATGGGCCGCATGTTCAATCCCGAATTCCTCAACATTTTCTGCTAACTTATCAATTTGAGCCTTGGATATTACATCTCGAATATCGTAGATATTAACTGTCGGTACATTGTGGTCAAAGGTCCCAAATGTCAAGTCTGGTCGTCTCAATCTGCGTCCTGTGTCTCGTAAACCTTGAAATGCCTGAGGACTGGTCACTTCGTGGATATAGTGTTGATCCACATACATGAGTTGTGGTTGTCCCTCTTCTCCTGTGATCACATGGAGGTCCCATAATTTATCAAAAATCGATTTTCCTGCCATTCATTACCTCCATACAAAATATAAAGCTACTAGTGTAGTCATTATCCCTAGGAACCAAACTGTTTTAAAATACCATTTTCTAGTCTTGTGATGAAAAGTGAGTCCTGCCAACCAGGCACCAAAACCACCACAAAAAAATGCAAATGATAGTAAATATTTTTCAGGTATTCGCCAAGCACCTCTTTGGGCTTTAAATTTGTCAATACCATAGATGGTAAAAATCAAAAGGTTCCAAATCAAGAGAGCAAAAGTAATTCCTTCGTTTAGTTTCATAGTCTTGCGATAATGGCTTCTGTCATTTCCTTAGTCGAAGCCTGTCCTCCTATATCTCTTGTTAAAATACCAGCCGCTAAACTAGCTTCAACAGCACGTTCAATACGCTGCGCATCCTCAAAACGTCCAAAGCTGTCTCTCAGCATCATGGCAACTGATAAAATCATGGAAATAGGATTGGCAATACCTTGTCCAGCAATATCAGGTGCTGAACCGTGAATCGGTTCATAGAGACTCGGACCATCTTCAGAGTGGCTGGCTGATGGCATAACCCCGAGTGTACCAGATAGAACGCTTGATTCATCAGATAAGATATCTCCGAAAAGATTCTCTGTCACGATAACATCAAACTTGGCTGGATTTGTAATCATGAGCATGGCAGCTGAGTCGACTAGCTGGTGTTCCAAAGTTACATCCGAAAAATCTTTTGCGACTTCATCAGCAACTCTCCGCCAGAGTTTTGATGTTGCCAAAACATTTTGCTTATCGATACTGGTAAGGATTTTTCTCCGACTTCTTGCCATTTCAAAAGCCTTACGTATAATCCTCTCTACTTCTTCATAGCTGTATTCATTGATATCACGTGCCGATTTCTCTTCAAGGATATGATCTCCAAAGTAAATCCCACCTGTCAACTCACGTACTACTACAAAGTCAACACCAGTTATTCGTTCTGGCTTAAGAGGTGACAAATGCTTGAGACTGTCAAAGATTTTTACCGGACGAATATTGGCATAGAGATTGAGTTCCTTACGGAGAGCCAGCAAGCCTTGTTCAGGGCGAACCGCTGCTCCATCATACTGAGGACTACCGATAGCTGCTAGTAGGATAGCATCTGCTTTCCTACTTGCCTTGAGGGTTTCATCAGGTAAAGGATGCCCTGCAGCATCAATACCTGCACCTCCGAAAGGTCGTCTGTCAATCTCATAGTCAAAACCTGTTTTTTCAGATATAGATGCTAGAACTTC
Source organism: Streptococcus infantis (assembly GCF_047463635.1). GTDB lineage: Bacteria > Bacillota > Bacilli > Lactobacillales > Streptococcaceae > Streptococcus > Streptococcus infantis_W. Next base: position 135,481 of record NZ_JASHDL010000001.1, on the reverse strand, counting down.
TAAACCAGCTTCCATGATTTCAGGTCCGATACCATCACCTGCTAGGGCAACTATTTTTCTTGTCATAGCTTTCTCCTTTACACGCTAGGCATATCGCGATAGGAAACTGTTGTTCCCATTTCACCAGCATTCTCTTTTTGAACAAAGGTATTGGCATTAATGTAGGCAATAGCCGAAGCCTTCAACACATCGAAATCAAGTCCAGCTGCGTTAAAGATAGTCTCTGTATCTCTGTTTTCAACAGTTACCAATACACGTGCCTGGGCATCAATACCATCAGTTACCGCATCAATCGTATAGGATACCAAGCGAACAGATTGATTAAAGAATTTATCAATAGCATTGAAAATAGCTTCAACTGAACCTTGACCTGTTGCATTAAATTCAACTTTCTCACCATCAAAATTAGCTAATCTAACTGTCGCTTCAAGGTCATTTTCAGAATGGGTTTGAAGTTGCAAGTCATCAAAGTGGAAGCCTTCTGGATTTTCAACCATGGTGCCAGCTACCAGAGCTCGAATATCAGCATCTGTGATTTCTTGCTTCTTATCTGCCAAGGCCTTGAACTTAGTAAAGAGTGGCTTGATATCTTCGTCTGTAAAGTCTAGAGCCAAATCTCTTAGTTTCTCAACAAAAGCATGGCGACCAGACAATTTACCGAGTGGAAGACTATTACTCTTGGCACCAACCAATTCAGGTGTAATGATTTCATAAGTGAGAGGATTTTTAAGAACACCATCTTGGTGAATACCTGATTCGTGAGAGAAGGCATTTCCTCCAACAACCGCCTTATTTTTTGGAACTGGAATTCCTGAGAAGCGAGAGACCATTTCGGACGTATTAATCGTTTCATTTAGGACAATACTTGTCTCTGCTTGATAATAATCTTGTCGAATATTGAGGGCTACCGCTATTTCTTCTAAAGCAGCATTCCCAGCTCGTTCTCCAATACCATTAATGGTTCCTTCAACACGCCCTGCACCATTCTTAACAGCTGCAAGGCTATTTGCAACCGCCATTCCAAGGTCATCGTGACAGTGAGGAGAATAGATAATCTGACGGTCAGTTTTAACATTATCAATCAGATACTTGAAGATATTCCCATATTCCTCTGGTGTGGTAAAACCAACCGTGTCAGGAATATTGATATAAGTCGCACCTGCGTCTACCGCTGTTTGAACGACTTGTAAGAGGAAATCCAGCTCAGTTCTAGTCGCATCTTCAGGAGAGAATTCTACCACTTCAAATTTACTACGTGCATAGGAAACATGCTCTTTAATAGCTTCCAATATTTCCTCTTTGCTTTTATTCAACTTAAATTCACGATGAATAGGACTAGTAGCGATAAAAACATGGATTTGTGGATACTTAGCTTCTTTCAGTGCTTCATAACAAGCGTCAATGTCTGATTTAACAGAGCGAGCTAAACCAGTCACCGCTGTTTTCTTCAAGACTTTTGCGATTTCCTGAACTGCAGTAAGTGAGTCTGGACTAGCTGCTGGAAAACCAGCTTCAATTGCCGAAATTCCCCATTTTTCCAGTTGTCTTGCAATGGCAATCTTTTCCTTGATCGAAAAATTAACACCTGGTGTCTGCTCACCATCTCGAAGGCTAGTATCTAGAAATTCAACTGTTCTCATAAGATTTCCCCTTTTCTAAATTCGGTTTTAAAAAAACATCTCGCTCGGAGTTCCAAGCGAGATGTTGATTTACTCCCGCTTGGTAAGCCAAACAGGACTAATGCTTTTGCACTAGCCCGAGTATCTCAACAACAAAGCAAATTGATTAAACTTAGCTGTTTTCATGTTTGACTTTCTCCTTCGTTTGATATCTTGCTTAGTATTTTAGCATAGGAAAAAACACATGTCAAGAAAAAATCCAATATTTTCTGAAAATTTCTTCAGTAAAGAATATTTTGCTAATTGAAAGTATTTGAAAAATCAAGCAAAACTAGTTACTTTTTCAAGGTCAAGTTCCAACTTTTTTCGATCAATTCAAGCACCTTTTCGTCAGTTAGAGTGTCATCGAGTGGAAGACTAATCCAGTAGCGCTTGTTCATATGAAAGGCTGGATAAATCCCTTTTTTTACCAACAAATCAGATACTTGATCCTGTTTGAGATTAACTGCTTCAACTAATCCTTCTCTGCCCTTTTCAAGCTTATCCCAAGAAATCTTCATAAGAACCGCATACCACTTCTGATTATCTTCATGACGTAAAACTGCCGTATCAGGTGATTTTTCCCATAAGTATTCTAATTGGTTTTCATACTTTTCTTGAACAACTGCCATAATTCTCTTAGTCTGTGGACAGAGAAATCCCTGCACGTCAAAACAGGCCTTTCGGATTTCATAAAGAACTTCTAAACAAGCCTCTCGAACAGTTCCAACAAAAGTACCTCTCATACTTTCCATGTGAACTTGAGGATAAAGATCACCAGTTTCCTTGTCAAAAACTTGAAAAGATAAGTCTCCGTCCACAACTATAACTCTCATGAGAAAATCTCCGTGCAAGATAGTCGAACTATGGTTCCATACGCCTTGATTTTCTACAAATCCATACTCTTTAGCCTTTTTACTATTAAACTGATAAGCTTTAAAAATTTCAAACATAAGCGAAAACTGCTACCAAAAGCTAGCAGTTCCTTTCTATTTATTAAAAGACGACCTTAGTTCCATGTAATTGTGTCACACCCAGTTGGTCAATAAAGGTTTGACGGTTGTCCATGTCAATCCCTCCACCAGGTAAAATTTCAATTTTTCCTGCAGCGTGTTCTAGAATTCTATGATAGTGAGCAAAACGTTTCTCTAACGAGTCGCCAGATACACCAGCACGAGTCAGAATGCGTGTCACTCCAGCTTGGCTAAGCCAATCAATAGCTTCCAACTGATCTTGGTCGCTCAATTCATCAAAAGCCATATGGAAAACAATTTCCATACCTTTAGATGCAGCAATCAATTTTTCAAGATTGGCCTTGTCCAACTTCTTATCAGCAGTCAATGCACCAAAGACAACGCCTTGGCTCCCTGCTTGAGCAGTTAGACGAATATCCTCGAGCATAATAGCAATCTCGAGGTCATTGTAGACAAAATCACCACCACGTGGTCGAATCATAGTCATAATGGTCGTATCGTAGTCGGCAGCCAGTTCCACAGCTGCCTTGGTCACTCCGTAGCTTGGAGTTGTTCCACCAACTGCTAGATTATCACAGAGCTCGATGCGGCGAGCTCCTGCCTGCATAGCTTTTTCAAGCAAAGTTACATTTTCAGCACAAAATTCGTAAATCATTTGATTCTCCTTGAAGATTAGTTTAAATTTATTATATCATATTATTCCGAATATGTTTTTGTTTTTATCAAGGAAATTCGTTACTTATTAAAGTTATTCTTTATCAGGAATCACCTTAAAAAGATAGTAGGTAATAAAGATGGTTAAACATCCCAGACCGATTTTGACTGGTAAAAGAGGAGCAAAATAAATGGAAATTCCCATCAGGATATAAATCGATACAATAATTTTTTTCTTGCGTTCACGCGCAATGGACTTGGTTTCTCTAAAGTCCGCAACATAGGTTTGATAAAGCTTGGTATGATAGAGCCAATCTTCAAACCGCTTGGAACTTCTCGAAAAACAAGCAATAGACAACAAAAGAAAAGGAGTCGTAGGCAACAAGGGCAAGACAACTCCAACAATAGCCAAAGCTAATGACAGAAATCCAATAATCAGATAAACAATACGCATAACTTCTCCTAGTTAATACTCTTCGAAAATCTCTTCAAACCACGTCAGCGTCGCCTTACCGTATATATGTTACTGACTTCGTCAGTTCTATCTACAACCTCAAAGCAGTGCTTTGAGCAGCCTGCGGCTAGCTTCCTAGTTTGCTCTTTGATTTTCATTGAGTATAAAATAATCTTCTTCTAGTTTCGCATACAATGATGAATTTTGTCAAGCCTTTACTAAAAAGAGCCTGAAATTTACTTTCAGGACTCATTTTATTTGATTTTTTCTTCTTCGTAATCACCATTGCTACAAACGATCTGCTTACCGCCACCACGGACTTTTTTCTCCATGAGGAAGTTACCACATTTTGGACAATCTCGTCCAACAGGCTTGTCCCAAGAAGTGAATTCACACTCTGGATAGCGATTGCAACCATAAAAGATACGATTACGCTTAGTTTTTCGTTCAATAATTTGACCTTGATGACAGCTTGGACACTCCACACCAATTTCTTTCACGATTGCTTGTGTATGACGGCAATCTGGGAAATTGCTACAAGCATAAAACTTACCAAAACGACCAAGTTTAATAACCATCGGACTGCCACACTCTTCACAATCAAATCCTGCTGGCTCATCCTTGATTTGGATTTTTTCCATTTCCTCTTCGGCTTTGGCAACCTCTTTAGAGAAGGGTTGGTAAAATTCATCAATGACTCGTTGCCACTGCTCTTTTCCAACTTCGACATCATCCAGTTTACCTTCCATTTCAGCTGTAAAGGTTACATTGACGATATCAGGGAAATATTCAACGATGAGCTTGTTAACAATTTCTCCCAACTCTGTTGGTTCAAAACGCTTGGCTGCCAAACGCACATAATAGCGCTTTTGAATAGTTTCAATGGTAGGTGCATAAGTTGATGGGCGACCGACTCCGTTTTCTTCCAAAGTTTTAATCAGTGTCGCTTCCGAATAACGTGCTGGCGGTTGAGTGAAGTGCTGCTCAGGCTTACTATTGACCTGCTTGACGACATCACCAACTACCATATCCGGCAACATCTTATTCTTATCTGAATCATTGTAAATGGCCAAGTAACCGTCAAATTTAACCTGACTTCCATTTGCTGCAAATTGAACTCCATTTTGAGAGAGCTTCACAGCCATGGTATCAAAGATAGCACCCGTCATCTGACTCGCTACAAAGCGATTCCAGATAAGAGTATAAAGCTTAAGTTGGTCTTTATCCAAATACTTAGCAATTTTTTCTGGCGTGTTAAAGACACTTGATGGGCGAATAGCCTCATGGGCATCCTGAGCACCAGTCGCATTCTTTACCTTGCTGCCATGCTTAGAATATTTACTGCCAAAACGTTCATTAATGTAGTTTGCAGCTTCATTTTGAGCAACTGGACTGATACGAGTCGAGTCTGTACGCATATAGGTAATCAAACCTTGGACGCCCGTACCAATATTAATCCCTTCATAGAGTTGCTGGGCAACCATCATGGTCTTTCGAGTACGGAAATTGATTTTATTAGCTGCATCCATCTGCATAGTTGAGGTAGTATAAGGAAGTGGAGCGTTACGCTTGCGTTCTTTTTTATCTACCTGATCAACTGTAAAGTCTTTGCTAGATAGATGAGACAAGACTTCTTTGACCTCTTCATTGCTTGTCAATTTCATCTTCTTGCCATTCATTCCATAGAAGGATGCTTGGAATTGCTTAGTCCCCTTTTTGAAGACTCCATCAATCGTCCAATATTCTTCTGGTTGAAAAGCATTGATCTCATTTTCACGGTCAATGATTAACTTGAGAGCAACAGACTGAACACGGCCAGCTGACAAGCCCTTTTTGACCTTTTTCCATAAAATCGGTGAAATAGAATAACCTACCAAGCGGTCCAAGACACGACGGGCTTGTTGGGCATCCACCAAATCCATATCAATCTTACGAGGTTCTTTAAAGGCATTTTTTACCGCATCCTTGGTAATCTCGTTGAAAACAACACGGTTAGCATCATTTTCATCTAGATTAAGAATATGAGCTAAATGCCAAGAAATTGCTTCTCCTTCGCGGTCCGGGTCACTTGCGAGAAAGACTTTATTGGCTTTTTTAGCTTCTTTTTTCAAGTCATTGATCAGAGGACCTTTCCCACGAATATTGATATATTGGGGTTCATAATTATTTTCTACATCGACTGACATACTGGATTTTTTCAAATCACGAATATGACCAACACTGGCTAAAACCTTATAATTTCTACCCAGGTATTTTTCAATCGTTTTAGCCTTTGCAGGCGACTCCACGATTACTAGATTTTTTTTAACTGTTGATTTTTTCTTCTTTGTTGCCGTAGCCACAGTATCACACCTTTTCAAAGTAATAAACTTTATAAAGTGTAAACCATTTTTAAAAACCTGTCAAGACTTAACTCCTATATATAGAAGAAAAGTTTAACCGATAAAACCTTGCTAGTTCTTAAAATTCAAATTCTGCTAGCACATCCTGACCACTTGAAACAAGTTTTGCACCTTCTTGAACCAAGTGATGACAACCATCTGAACGACCATCTAAAATACTCCCTGGAATAGCAAAAACATCTCTTCCTTCTTCCATAGCTCGCTCACAAGTAATCAAACTACCAGATCTCATCTTTGCCTCAGCAACGATGACACCCATACATAGGCCAGCAATAATTCGATTTCTTGCTGGAAAGTGATATTTCAAAGGTTCTTCACCCGGTCCATATTCACTCAGTAGCAAATGATATTCACCGATGTAGTCCTGCAGTCGTTTATTGGATCGTGGATAATAGACATCCAAGCCAGTCCCAATGACTGCAATGGTTTTTCCACCACCTTGAAGAATTGACATATGTGCTGCAGTATCAATCCCTCTAGCAAGCCCACTCACAATCACCAGCTCATTCTCCAGTTCTTCAATAACCTTACGGACTGATTTTGTCCCTGTTTGACTACAAGAGCGACTGCCCACAACTGCAATCTTAGGTAACTTTAAGAGATTTAAATCGCCCTTATAGAATAACAACACTGGAGCATCATAGATTTCACTGAGAGCAAAGGGATAGACATCGTCTAGGATGGAAAAAGAAGGAAATTTTTCAAAATCACTTCGTAATCGCTCCATACTTTCAAAGGTGAGTTTATGGTAACGTTCCATAAAAACCACTGGATTTCTACACTCAGATGCTTCTGCTATCGTTTCTAGGGTTAATTCTTGATCATAGATTTCTCCATATTGAAGTACCTTTAAAACCTGTTGATTACTTAAACCTGCTTGTTTCAACTTATAAATCTCAAAATTATCAATCTTAATTTTCATGATAGACTCCTTGTTTTTCTCTCTATCTATTTATTCGTAGAAAAAGAAAAAAACTTTCCAACAATTTTACTTGTTTAGAAAGTTTTTTATATTAGTTATCTTAGTAATCAGGACGAAGGACTCCAGTGACAGTCGCCTTAGTTGCTTCGTAATCCCCATCAATAACAACCTTGATAATGCGTTTAGCATCCTCTTCAGGAGCAGGTACCAAAGGTAGACGAGTTGGCCCAGCTTCAAATCCCATATAGTTGAGTACCGCCTTAACAGGTGCCGGACTTGGGTAAGAGAAGAGAGCGTTGACTTTAGGAATAAATTTACGTTGAATAGCTGCCGCTTTCTTCATATCACTTTCTTCGATTGCAGTAAACATTTCATGCATCTCATCTCCATTTGTATGGGAAGCAACAGAGATAACTCCGTCTGCACCAAGGTTCATAGCATGAAAAGCATCACCATCCTCACCAGTGTACACCAAGAATTCATCTGGTTTATGCTCAATCAAGTAAGCCATATTGGCAAGACTGGTACATTCTTTGACACCGATAATGTTTGGATGTTCCGCCAAACGAAGTAAGGTATCAGGAGTCATTTCGACAACTACACGACCTGGAATGTTATAGATGATAATTGGCAAATCAGAGGCATCTGCAATGGCTTTAAAGTGCTGATACATACCTTCTTGGGATGGTTTATTATAGTAAGGAACAATCGCAAGACCAGCCGCAAAACCGCCAAACTCTGCTACCTCTTTGACAAACTCAATAGAGTCACGTGTATCATTGGTACCAACACCAGCGATTAAAGGAACTCGTCCGTTGACAACCTTTTGAACAGCCGCAAACAACTGCAACTCCTCATCGTGAGTTAGAGTCGGACTCTCAGCAGTTGTTCCTGCTAGGAGAATTCCATCTGTATGATGTGCTAATAAATGTTCAATCAACTTTGGAATGGCATCGAAATTGATAGAGCCATCTTCATGAAAAGGAGTAATAAAGGCCGTGATAATTTTACAATCTTTTAAATCTTGATAAGACATACAAAACACCTCTCTATTTTAAAGAAGGAGTTCAAAAGAACTCCTACACATTATTTCAATTCAAATTTTAATTCAGCTGTTGGACGAACCAATCCACGTTCGTGAAGTGTTTCTGCAATTTGTACTGAGTTCCAAGCGGCACCTTTAAGAAGGTTATCAGATACTACCCACATGTGGATACCTTTTTCTGCATCCAAATCTTTACGGATACGTCCAACGAAAGTATCACGTGAACCAACAGCATTAACTGCTTGAGGATAGATTTGGTGAGCAACATCATCTTCAAGAACTGCACCTGGGAATGCAGCAATAGCAGCTTTCACTTCTTCAATTGGTGCTACTTCTTTTGTTTCAATATAGACTGACTCAGAGTGAGCTGACAAAACTGGAATACGTACACATGTTGCTGATACGGCAATGCTATCGTCTTCCATGATCTTCTTGGTTTCATTGGTCATCTTCATTTCTTCGTAAGTGTAGTCATTATCAGTGAAGACATCGATTTGAGGAAGGGCATTAAAAGCAATTGGATAGTGTTTCTTATCGCCACCTGAAGGCAAGATTTCCGCATGCAAATCACGTGGATTCACGCCATCATTCAAGACTTCACGAAGCTCACGTTGAGTTTCAAGAATTGCTCCCATACCAGCACCTGAAACAGCTTGGTAAGTTGAAACGATAATACGGTCCAATCCCCATTTTTGACGAACGGGCTCAAGAGCCACCATCATTTGAATTGTTGAACAGTTAGGACAAGAGATAATTCCGTTGTGAGCATCAAGGGCGTGGGCATTCACTTCAGGAACAACCAATGGTACATCTGGATTTTGACGGAAATAAGAAGTGTTATCTACGACGACTGCGCCTGCCTTAACAGCATAAGGTGCATATTTTGCAGAAGTTGATCCACCAGCTGAGAAAAGAGCAATATCAACCCCTTCAAAAGCGTCTTCTGTTGTTTCTTCGATGGTCACATCTTGACCTTTGAATTGCAAAATCTTTCCTGCAGAACGTGCAGACGCAAGGTAACGAATCTTATCGATAGGAAGAGTTGATTCTTCCAACATTTTGATCATTTGAGCACCAACGGCACCTGTAGCGCCGACAACAGCAACTGTGTATCCCATAACAAACCTCTTTCGGAATTTTCTAAAAATTTCTATAATAGAAACATTATACTACTTTTTACCAAAATTGAAAAGTCTTTTTCCTATCTATTTTCTGAAATTGACAAGAAAAAGGTTCGCTAATACTAGCAAACCTTTTTTATTAATCTTATCTCTTAATATCTTTGTTTATAAGGCTTATTAAAGGCTTCTAAGATATCTGATGGAGTTTCTGCATAAGGTTTCACTTCTTTGAAATCTCCCTTCACGATAATCCGTTCTGTGGCATTGTAGTCTACACAGGTTACCAAGGTAATTTCTTTGATTCCCTCACGGTCTTCTATTTCATCAACGCGGTCAGGTGTAACGTGTTTGACTTCACGAATGACATAGGTATAAACCTTTTCCTTATCAGTCAAATAAATTTTCATCCCTTCTTTGGCATTGACCAAAGGTGAAAAGAGCATCTGACTGGCATTTTCAGCTGTAAAAATATGGTGACTAGCGAGAGAATAATTTCCCTCTCCCATTTTTTGATTTGGTTTCATGGTTCCTGCCCCATAGAACAAGTTCACATTATCTAAACCTTTAAAGATAGGTAGGTTAATCTCTACTTCAGGAATGGCAATTCCACCAATAACAGGAAGTTGTTGGGCATCCCACTGCGAAGATAAAACCGCTTCAGATGAGATAGCCTTCACTGAATCGAAATCAAAATTTCCTTCTGTATCCTGATTTTCTTCTAATTTTTCTTTTGATACCTGACTTACTTGGTACTTATTAGTATTCCAAACCATAAAAATATCACGGATTTTAGCGTTAAAAATCAAAGCGATTGATAGCAGTATCAGAAATCCTGCCAATATATTGATCAACAGATTTTTTCGTTTATTTTTCTTTTTATTGATTTTTTTAGACATTATGCTTCACTTTCTGTTTCCTGTTCTGCCCCAACTTCTTCTTTTTCTGCTGCTGCAACACTTGTAAAAGTCACAATCTTAGCATCTTGATCTAGACGCATCACTTTTACTCCCATAGTTGAACGTCCCGTTTGTGAAATATTGGCAACATTGGTTCGAATCATGACACCTGTGTCAGTGATAATCATCAGATCTTCATCCCCTTTTACTGTTAAGAGACCAGCCAGAGGACCATTTTTTTCAGTAACATTGGCTGTTTTCATTCCCTTACCGGCACGCCCTTTTGTTGGATATTCAGTCGCAACTGTGCGCTTACCGTATCCTTTCTCAGTAATGATAAGGACTTCATCTTGGTCAGTAATCACCCTTGCTCCAACTACAGCATCACCTTCACGAAGGTTTACCCCTTTAACACCAGTGGCAATACGACTCATGCTACGAACTGAAGACTGACTGAAACGAACTGCATAGCCTAATCTGGTTCCGATGATGATATCTGTGTCTTTTTCAGTTAGTAAGACATTAATCAACTCATCCTCATCTTTCAGATTTAAGGCTTTGAGACCATTTTGACGAATGTTGGCAAATTCTTTGACACTGGTTCTTTTGACAATACCTGCGCGAGTTGTAAAGAAGAGATAAGCATCATCACTACGTTCTGATTCAACATTGATAATGGTTTGAATGCTTTCACCTTCATCCAGTTTCAAAAGATTGACAACTGGCAACCCTTTGGCTGTACGACCGTATTCTGGAATTTCATATCCCTTAAGACGATAAACACGTCCTTTATTGGTGAAGAATAGCAAATGATCGTGAGTGCTGGTTGAAACCAATTCACGCACAAAGTCATCGTCCTTAACTCCAGTTCCTTGAACGCCACGTCCACCACGTTTTTGAGCTGTAAATTCGTCTTGGTCCAAACGTTTGATATAACCTTTATTTGATAGAGTGATAAGGACATCAGACTCTTCAATCAAGTCTTCATCTTCAAGAGTCAAGACTTCACCAACCATCAACTCAGTACGACGTGGATCGCCAAACTTACGTTTGACCTCATCCAATTCTTCCTTGATAATTTGCGCTACGCGTTCTGGTTTTGCAAGAATGTCTGCCAAGTCAGCAATCAAGGCAATAAGCTCATCATATTCTGACTGAATCTTGTCACGTTCCAAACCTGTCAATCGACGGAGACGCATATCAAGAATTGCCTGACTTTGACGTTCAGATAACTTGAACTTGCTCATCAATTCAGCTTGGGCTTCTGCATCCGTTTCACTGGCACGGATGATACGAATGACTTCGTCGATGTGGTCCAGAGCAATCAACAAACCTTCTAAGATGTGTGCACGCGCTTCAGCTTTCTCTTTGTCAAATTGAGTACGACGAGTCACCACTTCTTTTTGGTGCTCAATATAGGCATCCAAGATTTGACGAAGAGAAAGAATCTTTGGTACACCATTCTGGATAGCCAGCATGTTAAATCCAAAGCTAGTTTGCATTTGAGTCATCTTGAACAAGTTGTTCAAGATAACATTGGCTGACGCATCACGCTTCACTTCGATAACAAAGCGAACTCCCTCACGGTTTGATTCATCACGAACAGCTGTAATTCCTTCGATACGTTTTTCTTGAACTAAACGCACAATATGTTCATGGACTTTAGTCTTGTTGACCATGTATGGAAATTCTGTTACAACGATACGTTCGCGACCAGTCTTAGTTTCTTCGATTTCAGTACGAGAACGAAGCACAATCGATCCTTTACCAGTTTCGTAGGCCTTATGAATACCTGATTTCCCCATGACCAGAGCACCAGTTGGAAAATCTGGACCAGGAAGAACTTCCATTAATTCCTTGGTGGTGACTTCTGGATTATCCATCACTAACTTAACAGCATCAATGGTTTCACCCAAGTTATGTGGTGGAATATTGGTCGCCATACCAACAGCGATACCTGTAGCTCCATTGACCAAAAGATTTGGAAAACGAGCTGGTAAAACAACAGGTTCACGTTCATTGGCATCATAGTTATCAACAAAATCAACGGTATTTTTATTGATGTCACGAAGCATTTCAAGAGCAATCTTACTCATACGTGCTTCGGTATAACGTTGCGCGGCAGCACCATCACCATCCATGGAACCAAAGTTCCCATGCCCATCTACAAGCATGTAACGGTAACTCCACCATTGCGCCATACGAACCATAGCTTCGTAGATAGATGAGTCACCGTGTGGGTGGTATTTACCCATGACATCCCCTGTAATACGGGCAGATTTCTTATGAGGTTTATCTGGTGTCACACCCAATTCGTTCATACCGTATAGAATGCGGCGATGAACTGGTTTCAACCCATCTCGAACATCAGGAAGGGCCCGCGATACGATAACACTCATGGCGTAGTCGATAAAGCTGGTCTTCATCTCCTTTGTCAGATTGACATTCACTAAATTTTTATCTTGCATTAACAAATGCCTCATTTCACTATTAGTAACTAGATATATTATACCATAGTTTGACCTAGATTTCAGTCTTCCAATCCGACTAAAACGTTTACATGGCTAAGTGGATGTTATATCCGTGACAAAGCTATTTAAAAGTGATAGAATGAAACTAAACGGGGGAAGCCCTTAAAAAATGAAGGAGATGTTTAGACAAATGACATTAACTAAACAACACAAAAAAGTTATCCTTGTCGGTGACGGTGCCGTAGGATCATCATACGCTTTTGCTCTTGTTAACCAAGGAATTGCACAAGAACTTGGTATCATTGAAATTCCTCAATTGTTTGAAAAAGCTGTTGGTGATGCTGAAGACCTTAGCCACGCGCTTGCTTTTACTTCACCTAAGAAAATTTATGCAGCTAAGTATGAAGACTGTGCGGACGCTGACCTTGTAGTTATCACTGCTGGTGCTCCACAAAAACCAGGTGAAACTCGTCTTGACCTTGTTGGTAAAAACCTTGCTATCAACAAATCAATCGTTGAACAAGTTGTTGCTTCTGGTTTCGACGGTATCTTCCTTGTTGCAGCTAACCCAGTTGACGTTTTGACTTACTCAACTTGGAAATTCTCAGGTTTCCCTAAAGAACGTGTTATCGGTTCAGGTACTTCACTTGACTCAGCTCGTTTCCGTCAAGCACTTGCTGAAAAAATCGGCGTTGATGCTCGTTCAGTTCACGCCTACATCATGGGTGAACACGGTGACTCTGAGTTTGCTGTTTGGTCACACGCTAACGTTGCCGGTGTAAAATTGGAACAATGGTTGCAAGCTAACCGTGACTTGGATGAAGCTGACCTTGTAGAACTCTTCATCTCAGTTCGTGATGCTGCTTACTCAATCATCAACAAAAAAGGTGCAACATACTACGGTATCGCAGTAGCCCTTGCTCGTATCACAAAAGCTATCCTTGATGATGAAAATGCTGTTCTTCCACTTTCAGTATTCCAAGAAGGTCAATACGGAGTTGAAAACGTCTTTATCGGTCAACCAGCTATCGTTGGTGCACACGGTATTGTTCGTCCAGTTAACATCCCATTGAACGATGCTGAAACTCAAAAAATGCAAGCTTCAGCAAAAGAATTGCAAGCTATTATTGATGAAGCTTGGAAAAACCCTGAATTCCAAGCAGCTTCAAAAAACTAATTTATGTTAGAAAAAATGTCTAGACGATTTGTCTAGACATTTTTATATTTCATTACTTTATTTCATTTGAGCAAAAGCTGCTTCTGCATCTGCGTTACTAATTGCACCTAATTGCATCTTAGCAATTTTACCCTGTGAATCAATTAGATACTCTGTAGGGATACTTCGAATTTGATAGGCTTGAAAAACAGCTCCTTTTGTATCATATAAAACAGGGATGTCTTTATAACCTTGTTCTTCAAACCACTTTGGAAATTGATCTACAGTTTTTTCACCTTGAAGCCCTGGCGCAATGACAGATAAAATTTCGAAATTGCGATCTTCCTTAGCAGCAAGCTCCATCAATTCTGGCATACTCTTCTTACATGGTCCGCACCAAGATGCCCAAAATTTAAGATAAACTTTTTTGCCTTTATAATCAGATAATTTGACTTCTTTTCCATCCATCGATTGGAGGGTGAAATCAGGTGCTTCTGCTCCAATAGCTACTTGCTTCACAGGCGCTTGTTGTGTCTGATTTGATTGATTTTGTGGACTCGATTTTTTCTCTTCCTTGCCACAAGCAATCAGAAGAAAGAGAGACAAGAAACTAAGTCCAAAATAGATAATTTTTTTCATAGATAACTCCTTTTATCCTAATATTCCAGATAAAACATTTAACTGTCCCAACATTAATAAAATTCCCATGAGAACGATCAATAAACCACCAATTTTCTTCAATAAAAGTATGTGGGATTTGATTCTACTAAAATAAGGCATGACAAGACCTGACGCCAAGGCCAGAACTAAAAATGGAAGTGCCATTCCGAGAGTGTAAATGAGGGTTAATAAGGCCCCCTGAAGAGCTCCATTTCCTCCTGAGGCAGCCAGTGCTAAAACAGAACTTAAAACTGGACCTATACATGGAGTCCAGCCAAAGCTGAAGCTGATACCCAGTAAAAAGGCCGACAAATATTTGCTAGACTGTTTTTGATTAAATGTTACTGTTTTTTGTACCTCTAATTTTTGTAGATGAAGAATTTCCATCTGATGCAATCCCAGTATAATAATCATGATTCCCATGACATAACGGAACCAGTCAGCATAAAGTAAATTCCCAAGGAATCCTGCTCCAAATCCAAGAATAAAGAAAATGAGAGAGATACCCGCAATAAAACAGAGGGTACGAATCAATCCTGACCAGGCAACATCTTTACCCAAAAAACGAAATGTCTTTGACTCCTCTTGATCATCTAGCAGAACACCTGCGTAGACTGGTAACAAGGGAAAGATACAGGGAGAAAAGAATGACAAGACCCCAGCTATAAAGACAGAAATAAAAAATAAAATACTTTCCAATTAAGAACCTTCTTTCATATAGTCATCTTTTATTTTACTATAAAAGAAAACGTTTGTAAGATATCTGCTACGTAAATTTATTTTCAACTTGAGAGAATCAAAAAAAGGAGCTCAGCTCCTTTTTTGATTAATAAGTTCCCTCTTCACCTTGACTTGTCAAAATTACAGGCCCATCTTTTGTAATAACAAACTGATGCTCGTACTGACATGATAGACCACCGTCGATAGTTTTATGTGCCCAGCCTGTTTTCATATCTGTATCGATTTCCCAATCACCTGTATTGATCATAGGCTCAATGGTTAAGACCATGCCTTCACGAAGGCGGAGACCACGACCTGCGATACCATAGTTAGGCACCATTGGTTCTTCATGCATAGTTGGACCAACTCCGTGTCCTACAAGATCACGAACAACTCCGTAACCACGACTTTCAGCATATTCCTGAATAGCAGCTCCAATATCTCCAATACGATTTCCTACAACAGCCTGCTCAATTCCCTTATACATAGCTTCTTTGGTAACATCCATCAAGTTTTTAATTTCTTCTGATGGTTTTCCAACAGCGTAAGCCCAACAAGAATCTGCCAAGCCGCCCGTAAAGTTTTGAGTATATTTTTTCATCTGCTCAACGTTGTTAAAATTTAGTTTAGAAACATTGAGGTCAGACTTAGCGATTGGCCCACCAAGAACCATATCTACCTTCAGCAAATCGCCTTCCTTCAAAATATAGTGGCGTGGAAAAGCATGGGCTACTTCGTCATTAAGCGAACAACAAGTTGCGTATGGATAATCCATCATTGCCCCATCAACACCAATTTGAAGAGGGAGGAAATTTTCTTCTTTACAACGACGACGCACATATTCTTCTACTTCCCACATATCTACACCTGGTTTGATGATGTCACGCAAACCGATGTGAATACTGGCAAGAAAATCGCCAGCCTTATCCATTGCTTCGATTTCTCTAGCTGATTTTAATGTAATCATGTTTTCTCCTAGTTTTAATTAATTTTTACAGTAACATTTGCTTTTGATACGATTTGATGATTGATATAAATATCATAGTCGATAATGGCTGACCTTCTCGTATGGTGAATAATTCTAGCCTGAATCCGCAAGATATCATCGATCTGAACAGCCTGTAAAAAGTAAATCAGCATCTGTTCAATGATGAGATTACGTCCGCTATTCACGACCAGATCCTGCGTCATATGGGTCAAAATTTCTGAAAGAACTCCATTTGCAAGGACTCCATTTTTTTCCAACATAAATGGTTCAACCGTAATGACAACTTCATCATGGTGGTAAGATAACTTCTGACCAACCTGTTCTGAAAATGTTGGTAATGCTGAAACTTGAGAGCGACTCATCTTTTCCATGACATCCCGTCTAGTAATAACACCAAGTAAAGTTTGATTACTTCTCACAACAGGCACCATTTCAAAGTCTTCAGCAATCATTCTCTGGCTAACATTAGCGATATTCGTCGCTAAACCAGTCATGTAGACTGTCCTTGTCATGACCTTATCTATCGTTGTACCAGGTGATTTATCTCCAGCATCACGCATAGTAACTACACCAACAACGACCTGATGCTGATTGATGACAGGGAAACGGCTCGTTCTATTCTTACGAACCAAGTCTAGATAATCTTTGACAGTATCCGTTTCCTGTAGAAATCCATATTCATGACTGGTACGATAGATTTTTTCAACCGTTAAAATATCTGTCTTAATCTGAACGTTGGACAAAGCTCTGTTGATCATAGTCGCAATTGTAAATGTATCATGCTTACTGCGCAATACTGGAATATTTTTTTTATTAGCATGGTTTAAAACATCTTCATGAACTTCAAATCCACCTGTTACCAAGACAGCATTTTCATTTTCAAGTGCTAATAACTGAATACGTGTTCGATCTCCTACGATAAGTAAGCCGCCATCATGAAGATAAGAAAGAATATTCTTTTCAGTCATCGCCCCAATGGAGAATTTACTAAATTCTCTATCCAATCCAGCTTGACCAGCTAAAACTTCTGAGCCTGTAACTTCTGCAATTTCTGCGAACGTTAATTTCTCAATAGCTACTTTTTTTGACTTTACACGTACTGTTCCACTTCGAGGACGTGTTTCAACAAGTCCCCTATTTTCAGCTTCTTTGATAGCCCGATATGCCGTACCATCACTTACTCCTAGTCGATTTGAAATACTACGAACACTGACACGCTTCCCAACTGGTAATTCTTCCAAGTAGGCTAATATTTCTTGGTGTTTACTCATTTAGATTTCCTTTTGTATAACGGAATTCTAGATAATCCCGCATCTTTCGGGTATAACGATCGCTACCTTTAAAATGACGATAAAGAACAAAATTTGATTTTTCTGCTACTTTCTGACTAGCAACATTTTCTAGATGTGTCACAATCGAAAGTTGCTTCAAGGCAAACTCGTTCATGGATAAATCTCGTAATTTGGTAACTGCTTCAGTCATATACCCCTGAGACCAATAGTCTTTCTTTAAAAAATAGCCAATTTCTGCTTCTTTCTTAATTTCATCAAGTTTTTCAAACTTGATAGCTCCAATCATCCGTTGCTCTTTTTTATCACAAATAGCCCAAATCCCCAATGGTGATTTCATAAAATAATTGGCAAGAGCATACTGACTTTCTTCAATACTTGCTTGTGCAGGAAAGATAAATTGAAGATTTTCAGGATCTGATGCAAGTTGATGAAAATCATCTACATCTGTAAAAAAGAAGGGACGGAAATATAAACGTTCCGTCTCATAGAAAGAAAATTTTGCTAATTTAGTCCAGATATTCATTGCAATCTTCAAATTGCTAATCTTCGATTAGCTCAATATCTGCACCAAGATTACGCAATTTTTCGATAATATTCGAGTAGCCTCGAAGGATGAATTCAACATTGGTAATCTCTGTTTTTCCTTCAGCCATCAAGCCAGCAATAACTAAGGCAGCTCCAGCACGTAGATCTGTTGCCTTAACTTTTGCACCCTGCAAAGGATTTCCACCCTTATAAAGTATGTGGTCGTTTGTTGTTGAAATATCTGCATTCATTTTGGCTAATTCAAAAACATGGTTGACACGTTTTTCATAGATTGTATCAATCAATGTGCCACGCCCCTCTGCTTTTAATAGCAAAGGAGTAATAGGCTGTTGAAGATCTGTTGCGAAACCTGGATAAGGAGCTGTCTTAATATTAACAGCCTTTAGATTTGTTTGCTCTTCGACGAAAATACTGTCTTCAGAAACAGTCATGTGAACTCCCATTTCTTCAAGTTTAGCAATAAATCCTTCTAAATGCTCATAAAGTACATTATTAATTCGAATCCCATGACCTACTGCAGCTGCCATTGAAATATATGTACCTGCTTCGATACGGTCAGGGATGACTTGGTGGCGTGTCCCGTCCAAGCTATCCACACCATCAATTGTAATCATATCTGTACCCGCGCCACGAATGTGAGCTCCCATATTGTTTAATAATGTAGCCACATCAATGATTTCAGGTTCGCGAGCAGCATTTTCAATAACTGTTCGACCTTTAGCTTTTACTGCTGCTAGCATCGTATTGATTGTTGCACCAACACTAACAGTATCCATATAGATATGTGCACCATGTAGACTTGATCCTTGGGTTGAGAGATTCATATTATCTCCCTCGTAGGTTGTCTTAGCTCCCATAGCTTCAAATGCTTTTAAATGCAAATCAATCGGACGTGGTCCTAGGTCACACCCTCCAGGCAAACCTACAGTTGCTTCACCAAAACGTCCTAAAAGACTACCGTAGAAATAATAAGACGCACGCAAGCTATTAATTTTACCATAAGGCATTGGTTTATTTTGAACACCACGAGGATCAATCTCAAGAACATCGTCATAACGCTTGACACTAGCTCCCATGATTTCCATAATCTCAATAAGACTAGCTACATCAGAGATGTCTGGAACACAATCCAAAATCACAACATCATCTGATAAAATAATGGCAGGAATCAAGGCTACGACACTATTTTTAGCGCCACTAATCGTAATTTCACCTTTCAATGGTCTCCCGCCGTTAATGACAATTTTTTTCATTTTATACTCTTTCACTATTTATTAAGAAGGTCTCACCCTATATTATACCATATTTCTTACTAATAGCCAATCCTATAAAATAATTAAGCCCAGAACTATCTTGATATTTAATACGATAACTTTGTTTATATCAGTTAGAATTATCATACTTATCAAAGCTAGTAAAAATCTTCCTCACCTGTATTTTTAAAGCTTATAATAAAATAATTACTGCACATTTTTAGTTAGTGATTTGTTAAAGAAAGACTTGCTTTATAAGTATATGCGTTAGTATTCAACTTTTATAAAATAAGAAATTAATCCGATGATTTTGTACAAAAATTTTACATAAAAATCATTCTGGGTACCAAAACAAAAAAAGTCCCATAAGATCTATAATGAAAAGCGCCGAAACCATCATTAGAAAGAATCATATGGAACAATTATATTTTATCACAAAATTACCAGACGTTAAAGACCCTAATATTCAAATTATGGATGTTGTTAATAGAGATATACACAAGGAAATTATTGCTAAACTGGACTATGACGCCCCATCTTGTCCTGATTGCGGAAATCAAATGAAGAAATATGATTTTCAAAAACCGTCGAAAATTCCTTACCTCGAAACAACTGGTATGCCTACTAGAATTCTTCTGAAAAAGCGTCGATTCAAGTGCTATCATCGCTCAAAAATGATGGTCGCTGAGACTTCTATCGTTAAGAAAAATCACCAAATCCCTCGTATTATCAACCAAAAAATTGCTCAAAAGTTGATTGAATAGGCTTCTATGACTGACATTGCCCATCAGCTTTCTATTTCAACTTCAACTGTCATTCGCAAGCTCAATGACTTCCGTTTTAAGCATGATCGCCTTCCTGAGATTATATCTTGGGACGTTGAAATAGTCAGGGGAGTGACTGTTTCAATCGAGAGATGAAGATGAGTTTCATTTCTCAAGATTTTGACAATCTCAATATCATCACAGTTCTGGAAGGTAGAACACAATCCATCATCCGAAATCATTTTCTTAAATATGAGAGTTCTGTCAAAATCATTACTATGGATATGTTTATCCCTTATTATGACTTGACTAGACAACTTCGCTTTCGAATTTCTAGGCTCAGGCTGAAACAGTCTCCCAGACTGTTTCACTCCCGTACTCTAAAATTGTGTCGGATTGCTTTCACCCTTCGTTTTTATATTTCTAAACTCAGGCTAAAACAGTCCACTGGACTGTTTTACTCCAACATCTTAGCCGTGCTATGAGCCGTATTCGTGTCCAAATTATGAATCAATCAGGATAGTCGTAAACTGAGTGATAAACGTTTTTATCGCCCTACTTTTCGTATGCATTTAACCAATAAGGAAATCCTAAACAAGCTTTTGAGCTATTCCGAAGACTTGAAACATCACTATCATCTCTATCAACTCTTGCTTTTCCACTTTCAGAATAAGGAGCCGAAGAAATTCTTTGGACTCATTGAGGACAATCTAAAGCTGGTTCATCCTCTTTTTCAGACTGTCTTTAAAACCTTTCTAAAGGACAAAGAGAAAATTGTCAACGCTCTTCAACTACCCTATTCTAACGCCAAACTGGAAGCCACTAATAATCTAATCAAACTTATTAAACGCAATGCCTTTGGTTTTCAGAACTTTGAAAACTTCAAAAAACGCATTTTTATCGCTCTGAACATCAAAAAAGAAAGGACGAAATTTGTCCTTTCTCGAGATTAGCTTTTCTTCAACCCACTACAGTTGACAAAGAGCCAAAAAACTTGTCCCTTTTATATTTTAAACAATGGATTTAAGAAACCATCTGTGTTTTGTAATAATTTCTTATAAACTTTCCACTTGAGGCCTTCGGTATGCTTGAAACTACCTTCTTTCAAGTCTTTCTCAACAGCAGTGTTAAATAAGTTTTGAAGTTGAGCGTAAGTTGAAATCTTAGAACCGTCTACTTCAATCTCAACAAAGCCTTTCTGTGCTTTCGCATACACTTCATGATACCAATGTTTCTTCCACTCTTCGAGGTTTTGGAATTGATTATTAGAAACTTTCTTGATAATGAAATCATCACCTAAAAGCCCTTTATTTTCTCTGTTGGCATCACCTTTTAACTTGTTAGAAACATAAGGGATAAAGCCATTCTCATAACCATAGTACCCCCACATACGGAAAGTATTGTGTTTAAAGGAAATAGAACCTACGGTGCTTCGACTCGTATTCCCGCCAAAGATACCTGCCATCATATTGACCGTTTGATAAGCACTATCAAAACCTTCCGTACGGAAGCGACCGTTATTTGGCATACCATGAAGAGTTACAAAGTTATTATCTACCAACTTGTCAATGCTATCAATTGGTAATTTCTTCTCTTCTTCCGTCAAATCACGTAATTTGTCCCACTGGTGTGGTTCTCCAATTAAACGATTTCTATCCGCATTTGTACGCCACTCTTTATCCATCTTCTTGAACCACTTAGAGTTATCAGATAACTTCTGCTTAATAACGGCAGTAGCTTCTAAGTAATCTAACATCATCATAGACTCATTGTAGTTTTTCATATAACTATCAATCTTGTCTCGACTGTCTAACTTAGCTGGATCATAATTGTAGTACTGCTCACCATCATTTTTACGCTCATAAGCCATGTTGATACCCAGAGCTTTATACTCACTATTCGGAGTAGATTTATCAGGGGTTTGTAACATACCTTGAGCAAAGGCTTCTAAGTCAGTACCTTCACGATGCCAATCTCCACCATAGTAAGCCATACGGTCGTTTATGTGAGTTGTTTCATGTGTAAAGGCTGAAATACCAAACTGACTAATCATGTCAGTTACCATGAAGTAAACCTGATCATCTTTCCATGGACGTTCATAAATTTTTGCCATCGCTCCCATCGCTCCGTTAACTTGATGCCAACGATCAGTTGGGCCAAATAGCTCACGAATAGGAGTTGCAACCTTGCCATCTGAACCATAACCACGGCGACTAGCATTCTTAATACCGCTATAATTTTGATTATCCCAAACAGGCGTTGGTACGGAGTTTTGACTCTTCAAGAGCTGATTACGAACTTTTGGTAAAGCTAAACGAGACCAAAAGTCTAAATATCTTTGTTGAGCTTTCGCTACTTTGTTTATCTCCTCTTTGAAAGCATTTCGTTCTTCTTCCGTATTCTTCCCATATTTTTCAAAAGAACTGAATGCCAAAGTGTTGTAAGTAGAAATGACAAAAATATGTGCTTTCTTCAAGTTGAGTAACGGTAAAATCATGCGACTATGCACGTCATTGTTCAAACCGTCATAGATACGATGGCGCTTGTCTTTGAAATCCTCTGTAGTCGTCTCAGGCTCAGAAACATAAACATTCTTTGCAGCATGAATAAACCAGTCATTTAAGTCGGTGTACTTAGTGAATAAACGCATGTTATAGCCTAACAAGCCATTTAATTCACCTTTTCCAATAGTACCACCAATAACTTCACGATAAGCTTCTAAACTTCTATCTCCTTTTAAATTCTTTTCTGCTGAACCTATACGAATCAAGAAATCTAAAATACTTGGTGTTTTACCATAAAAGTCTGGTTTAAACATCATCAAATGCTTAAAGTTCAAGCCATCATAGTCGATACCATAATAACGATTTAGATAAGTCAAGGCTAATATAATCTTAGCTTTATTATCTTCAACTTTCTTGAGAAGCGCCTTCTCAGCCACTTCATCACTGTTCAGTTGATGGTCTTCATTTTCTAACAAGGACTTCACTAACTTATCTAACGTCTCCCTAACCTCAGCGAAGCTTTCTTCTAGGTATAGAGATGAAGGGTTATTTGTAATAGCTTTAACCTCAGCAGAGTCTAAAGCAACAGAACTCAACTTCTCTTTAACTTTCGTAATCAAGGAATCTCTGTTCTTATCAACCATATTAGGAGTGTAAACTACACCTAAACCATCTACATTATATTCTTTGACTTGTTTTACCTTAGAGTCCGAAACCGCAGATACCCCAAATTCTTCTTTGGTTCCATCGGCATAGTGAATCATGATTTTATCCACACTTGATAAATCAGTGACAAATTGCCCTGCTTTCATACCTGTTACAGACAGAACGGTTTTCTTAACAAGATTGGACTCATCTGTTAACTTATTCCCTTGGTTTACAATCCACTCTTTGTTATAAAATGGTTGCAATTTTTCCAAGTTTCGATAAGCTACTTCTCTTGTCTCTTTATAGTCCTGAATAGCTTTATAATCAGAATCTCTATCGATGATACGATTTAACTTGTTTACGACAGGATCTTGAATAGTAAAGGTGTTGGCTGTGATATTCATCTTAGCGATTTTAGCATCTGCTTCTGCTTGAGAGATACCAGTAATACGATTTGAATGTTTGTAGGAAGATAAACCACTTGCAACACCATTTACATAATTTACACGTTTGATATTATCTAATCCAAAATATTGGTCATTATCATTCAAGGCTGGTGAACCATAGACAATTTCACCATTATTTACTTTAAGCATTGTTACGACGTCTTCAATAACACCCCAGTTAAAGTTGTTATGAATTACACCTCCACTTTCGCCATGCTGAATCAAATTCATAGTACCTTTTATTACAGCATTTCGGAGAAATCCTTTTTTACCTACTGTCATCGAGTCAATACCATGATCTAGTTTTCCAATTAAACCACCATATTTAGATTTATTGGCACTAATCTTAGCATCAACGTAAGCTTTATCAACGTTACTTATCCAACTTTCGCTGACAAGTCCACCAGACCACCAGCCTTTATCTCCAAGACTGTTAATCTTGCCAATAAAAGCTACATTGCGCATATTAGCTTCATCTAACTTATTAACAGCACCGGTTACATCGTTATTTCCTGTTACTGAACCTACTACTTTGATATTCTCAAGTGTAGACTTCTTAAACATATTACCAATAGGTGCAACTTTATCAGCCCAAGGCATATTGATATTTACATTACCTAAGTTAAAGTTTTTGAGTGTAGCACCTTCAGCCTCATTAAACAAAGGTCTTTCTAAGTTATGAATCGTGTACTGATGATTCTCTACACTTGATAAAGTACCTCTAAACTTAGCCATAACATAAGCTTTACCTGCTGGCTTAACGTTAACTGCATTCAAATCTGCACCAATTTTAAATGTACCGTTTTTATCAGCATTCATAGCATCTACCAATTCTTTAAAGTTATAATAAACGTTATCAACTTTTGGAACTGGTTTTTCAATATAATGCACATACTTATTACGAACCTTAGTAGAGTCTGCATGTTGAATCAAATCTTGCGCTTCAGCAGTGATTTTATAAAGTTTTTTACCCTCTTCAGTCACTTCTTCAATAGAGTCAACAGCTAAACGAGTTACCTTATTATCGCGACTAGTGATTTTTAAGTACATTTTCTTCACATTTTCATCTGAAGGTTTTTCAGTCATAAAATCACTAGATGTTTCAGTACCATCGTCATTTACCTTCACTAAATTAGTAGATGCGATATTTTTAATTTCAACTTTTTTCAACTCTAAACGTAAAGGTTTTTCGTCCAATTTAGAAGTTTCATCACCTTCACCTCGATTATAAATCATTGTTGTTGAAATCTTATAATCTTTGAATAAATCCAAACCTTGAACAGCATCTGTCAATTTTTCTTTAGATAAGTCAACTCGCTTAACAACAGTATTCCCATCCTTAATCTCAGCTATAATGCTCTTGATTTCAGCATTACCTGTATTTTCAAGAGTGTAATCCAATTTAGCTGAACGATCCATCGCATCTTCTGTAACCTTATCCAAAGTCAAAGTTGGTGCAACTTTTGTAGTATATTCAGGTAACTCAGCTTGCACTTCAGGTTCACCCTTTTCGGTTACCACCGCTTCGGGTAACTCGGGTTGAACCTCAGGTTCTACCAGATTACCACCAACTGGTGCTGTATATTCTAGCTTCTCTGCCTTAGGAGCCTCATCTGGGACTGTGCCTACGGGTTCAGTGTACTCTGGTTTGTCAGCTTTAGGCGCTTCGTCAGGAACCATACCCACAGGATCAGTGTGCTCAGGTTTCTCAGCTTTAGGCGCTTCGTCTGGCACTGTACCCACAGGATCAGTGTACTCTGGTTTCTCAGCTTTAGGTGCTTCGTCAGGAACTGTGCCTATCGGTTCAGTATATTCTGGTTTTTCATGAACTTCAGGCTCAACCAGATTACCACCAACTGGTGCTGTATGTTCTGGTTTCTCTGCCTTAGGAGCCTCATCTGGAACTGTACCTACTGGTGCAGTGTATTCTGGTTTCTCTGCTTTAGGTGCTTCGTCTGGCACTATACCCACAGGATCAGTGTACTCTGGTTTCTCAGCTTTAGGTGCTTCGTCTGGCACTGTGCCCACTGGTTTAGTATATTCTGGTTTCTCAGCCTTAGGCGCTTCGTCTGGCACTGTACCCACTGGTTTAGTGTATTCTGGTTTTTCAGACTTAGGTGCTTCATCAGGTACTGTGCCTATCGGTTCAGTATATTCTGGTTTTTCATGAACTTCAGGCTCAACCAGATTACCACCAACTGGTGCTGTATATTCTAGCTTCTCTGCCTTAGGAGCCTCATCTGGTACTGTGCCTACGGGTTCAGTGTACTCAGGTTTGTCTGCTTTAGGCGCTTCGTCTGGAGTCATACCTACAGGTTTAGTGTATTCTGGTTTTTCAGACTTAGGAGCTTCATCTGGTACTGTACCTACAGGTTGAGTGTACTCAGGTTTCTCAGATTTAGGTGTTTCGTCAGGTACTGTGCCTACAGGTTTAGTGTATTCAGGTTTCTCAGTTTTAGGCGCTTCGTCAGGAGCCATACCTACAGGTTGAGTGTATTCTGGCTTCTCAGCTTTAGGTGCTTCATCAGGAGCCATACCTACAGGTTGAGTGTACTCAGGTTTCTCAGCTTTAGGTGCTTCATCAGGAGCCATACCTACAGGTTGAGTGTACTCAGGTTTCTCAGCTTTAGGTGCTTCATCAGGTACTGTGCCCACTGGTTGAGTGTATTCTGGTTTTTCAGACTTAGGAGCCTCGTCAGGTACTGTACCTACAGGTTGAGTGTACTCAGGTTTTTCAGCTTTAGGTGTTTCGTCAGGTACTGTGCCTACAGGTTGAGTGTATTCTGGTTTCTCAGCTTTATGTTGCACTTCTGTGATTACATCATCAAGAGGTAAGTATCCAATATAACGATATCCAGCAATTTGAACTACACCTTCATTACTTGGTGTTCTCAAAGGATTGCTTATATCGAGAGCTTGCATACTAGAAAGACTAATTAGTCCGACAGTAGTAACTAAGAACAAACTACTAACTTTTTTCTTTTTATGAACCAACAGAACTAAACTACCAATAGCTAATAGTCCTAAAGCTGTAAGCACAGAAGTCGATGAACCTGTTGCAGGAAGAGCTTCCTGCTGATAAATAAGAGCATAAGTTACCTCATTATCAGTAGGAATTCCTGCTTGAATCTTGCTTTGTTCTTCCTTTGTAAGAGCGCTTTTTTCAATGTAATGATAGGTAGAAGCATGAATGACTGACGGTGCAACCAAGATACTTCCGAGTAAAACTGAACCAACAATCCCACAGATTTTTCGGATTGAAAACCGTTCTTTTTTAAATAATGACAAGCGTAATCACCTTCTTTAATTTTATTTCCTAATAGTAAACACTATTTTTTATTTTCAAAAATTGAACTTCTAAAATCATCAGTTTGATTTAGATAGGCCTTAAACACTGCTCTCTTTAACTTATGAACTGCACTATCATATTCTGGATTATAGTTGTCCCAAGAATAACGGTTCTCATCTGCATCCTTACGAACAGCTTCGTCCATTAATCGCTGCAGTTCTTCTACACTATGAATCGTCTTTCTTGCAAAACTTGCCCAAGATTTGGTTGGATCGTTGAAGGTCACCTTTTTCAAGTTTCCAAACTGACCCACCCGTTCTTGGTACATAGCTGTCTTAAATTCTGCCCAAGTTTTATACTTACCTTCAAATACCTTTTCCAAAACAAGATCATCTGTCACCAATCCTCGTTCTTTACCATAAAGATTGATAGTTTTCCCTTGTTGTTTAGCAACTTCCTCGTATTGGTTTGAGATATAAGGTACCATTCCATCCTTAAAACCTTTGGCAGCCAGAAGTTCATAAGCAATCCTACGTCCCATCAAATCACCCGGAGTTCCCTTACTGCTCAGAGCCGAATAGATTGGGGCAAAGAGTTTAATCGTATAGTAACCGTTTCTTTCATATTCCCCAGACTTATATTCACGAGCTGACAAGATATTATTTTTAATTAAACTATCAAAGGTAGTCAATTTTTTGGCATCTTCTTCTGTCAGATTTTGTACAACGTTAGTAGCGTAAACCTCATTTCCATCTGCAGGATCTTTCACGTATTTATTCTCGATTTTTCTCAGAGCCGTCATTTTCTGATAAGCATCTAGCTGTTTCACAATAGATTGCCCTTCGAGATATTCCAACATGTAAACGACATCAAACATATTGTGGACGTAGTTCTGAAGATCTGCTGCGTCATTAAATCTTGTAGTTGGATCAAGTACTTGCAATCGCTGGCCTTCTGTACTATCTGATGTTTTATGTTTCAAGATAGAGTTGATGGTAATGGTTGCATCACTTGGTTGATCAGGAGCTTGCAATAAGCCTTTTGCGAAGAACTCCGGTCCTAAGCCACTTCTTCGACCATAGCCACCAAGGTAAATATCCTGATCTGAATCATGTGTCATCTCATGGGTATAGGTGATAGCTCCATCCTTATCTAACATACGATAGGACATATAGTAAACGCCATCTCCAGTTGCATAAGCACCATGGTGATTGTGAACTACTTTATTCCCCACTGGACCAAAGAAATTCTTCATCGCCGGATTGGTACTATCAAACTGAGCCTCAACTGTAGCTTTTCCAGATGTTGTATCATCTCCAAACTTATAGGCATCATAAAGTAAAATTGTACGATAGAGCTTTTCACGTCCTTCTTTATCTAAAATACGATACCAATAATCATAGTGATCTCGCTGACGTTTGGCTGTTTCACGTGCATTATCTTCAACAAACTTATTGAGTTCATCTCCAGCCTTATAATCGCTGTTGCGGTAGCGATCGTAAGCGCCAAATCCTAGGCTAGACAAGGTTGAGATGACAAATACAGATCTTTCTGGCAAGGTGAGGAGAGGCAAGACCATATTGCGGTATTTCCAAGTACTACTAGTAATTCTGTCATAAACACCGATAGAATACTTAGTCCCTGCTTGCTCTTGCTTGGCTTTGACCTCTGCAATAGTGGATTTTTCTTCGACAATGAAAGCTTTGGTCTGTTTTTTAAACCAGTCATTGTTGCTAGTGTTTGGTAAAAAGACTTTTCGGTAATTTTCTAGCGTGCTAAACAAATCTGTCGTTCCATGATGGCTGGCAAGACTGATACCATAAGTATCAACGTTGTTCTTAGCAAGCAGATTATTAAATCCTGATTTCCCTAACTCAATCAGAGTATCTAGTGGTGAA
Organism: Streptococcus infantis; assembly: GCF_047463635.1. Lineage (GTDB taxonomy): Bacteria > Bacillota > Bacilli > Lactobacillales > Streptococcaceae > Streptococcus > Streptococcus infantis_W. The sequence continues at coordinate 106,720 of NZ_JASHDL010000001.1, read as the reverse complement.
GTATTTCCTTTACCAAAGAAGTCCGGATGATACATAACTAGGTCTTTGACATTCACTTGACCATAGCTAAAGTTATACCAACGTTCTAAATAAGTTAAACCGAGTAGTAAGGCTTCCTTATTGTTCTTGATTTTATCTACAAGATAGCCTCTGGTAACTGAGTTGTCACCAGCAAGTCCAGCATCTGCTGACAAGAGTTTTTTCAAACTGTTTGCCAAATCTTGTTTTGTTTTGGCGAACTGGTCTTCCAGATAGAGCTCAGTTTGCTTGACATCTGGAGAAATTCCGAGTGTCTTTCTGATGGCATCCGACTTATAGTCAATCTTTTGTAAGTCAGGTACGACTTGCTTAATGATAGAGTCTTGGTCATACAAGAATTGATTTGGAGTGTAGAGGAGTCCTGTATCCCCTAAACTATATTCTGCTAGCTTGGCAAAATCAGTCTGGTACTTGAGATCGAGCTTCTCAGATGAATGGTCCTGATAGTGAAGCAAGAGTTTATTTGCAGTCTGTTTGTTAGAAACAATATCTGTGATTACTTGGTCATCCTTCATCATAACTGCGGACAAGAGTTCTTTTTGATATAAGAGACTGTTCTCCTTAACCAGGTTTCCGTATTTCACGATGGTCGCCTTGTTATAGAAAGGTAACAATTTTTCAATGTTCTTATAAACCAAAGCACGGTTAGCTTGATAATGGGCTACCTTAGAAAAATCACTTTCTTTACTACCACTTGTTGAAAGGGGCTCCACTGTTGGAGGAGTGAGAGGATTGATTTCTGCTTTTTTATTAGTCACTTCAGAAGCATCTAGCATTGTTCCTCTTTCTTCAAAGGATTCTTTGCTGATGACTTCATCCCTAACCAAGGTGACATTGTATACTCTGTTCGCTTTGCTGCTGAATGTGTCCTTCACCTTCATTCCATTGTAGTGGTAACCGGTAATGGCATTCCCGTTGGTTACATTGACATCACTTAGTACATTGGTCAATCTTCCTGCATGCTGTTCCTCATTTGTTTTTCGATCCCACAAATATCCTGCTACACCCGCGACTCTACCAAAGTGCTTGACATTATTGATATCACCTTCAGCATAGCTATCCTGTATATGCGCATCTTGGTCTATTAGACCTGCTAGCCCACCAACAGTCTGATCTGAACTATTGGTGTTGGATGAAATGGCTACTGTCGCTTTTGATTTAGTCAGTGAAGCTTTGTTTCCTGTCAAATGACCGACCAGGCCACCGATATTATAGGCAGCAGTTGTTTCATAGGTATTGACAATTCTTCCCTTGAAACTACTCTCTGTGATGCTTGATTGGTCTGCCTTAGCCAACAAACCACCGATACCACGTTCACCGGCGAGTACACCATCCACATGAACTTGCTTAATTTTTGTGTTATTCTGAGCTTCATTTGCCAGTGAAGCAATATCATTTTTCCCTGAAATAGTAACATTTTTTAGACTCAGTTTTTCTACTGTAGCACCACTCAAGTTTTCAAACAGAGGTTTTTTCAAATTATAGATAGCATACTTCTTACCATCTTTTTCTCCAATCAACTGACCAGTAAAGGTTCCCTTGATATAGGATTTATCATCAGGACCAAGCTCCACTTCGTTAGCATTCAGGCTAGCTGCTAAATGATAGGTTCCAGAGAGATTTTGGTTTATAGCTTTGACCAGATTACTAAAGGAAGTAAAGTTTGTATTTTCCTCTTTAGACTTCTTATCGAGGTAGAAGGTGAAATGGTCGACATATTTATTGTTCTGCTCTTGCTGGAGTTTCTCAGCCTTAGCTGTAATTTTATAAACTGACTGACCATTTCTTTCCTCTTCAGTTATTGAGGCGACTGGTAGATAGACATCTTTAAATGCCGAAGATTTTACCTTGACAAAGTAAGTATCTGTATTGTTTGGAACACCATCCAACGAAACATGCTGTTTATAAATTCCATTCGTCTGGCTATAGAGCTCTACATCAGAAACATTTCTTAATTCGAGTGTTTTTTCTGGATCTGTTTCTTTCGGCTTCTCAATCGGAGTTTCAGGTTTTAATTGCTCAATATTCCCCTTATATTCAGGAAGTGGATCTACCTGTTCAGGCTCACCTTTGTCAGTTACAACTGCTTCTGGTAAGGCGGGTTGGACTGCAGGCTCACCTTTATCAGTTACAACAGCTTCTGGTAACTCTGGGTGAACTTCAGGTTCTCCTTTATCAGTAACAACTGCTTCTGGCAATTCAGGTTGAACTTCTGGTTCTCCTTTATCGCTTACAACTGCTTCTGGTAACTCTGGCTGGATCGCTGGTTCACCCTTGTTGGTTATTACAGCCTCTGGCAATTCAGGTTGAACTTCTGGTTCGCCTTTGTCACTTACTAAAGCTTCTGGTAACTCTGGCTGAATTGCAGGTTCGCCTTTATCGCTTACAACTGCTTCTGGTAGTTCAGGTTGAATTGCAGGCTCACCCTTATCAGTCACGACTGCTTCTGGTAACGCAGGTTGAACTTCCGGCTCACCTTTGTCAGTCACAACTGCTTCTGGTAGTTCAGGTTGAACTTCAGGTTTACCTTTGTCTGTTATAACTGCTTCTGGCAATTCAGGTTGAACTTCAGGTTCTCCTTTATCAGTAACAACTGCTTCTGGCAATTCAGGTTGAACTTCAGGTTCTCCTTTATCAGTAACAACTGCTTCGGGCAAGGCGGGTTGAACTTCAGGCTCACCTTTGTCAGTTACAACCGCTTCTGGTAATTCAGACTGAACTTCAGGCTCACCCTTATCAGTCACGACTGCTTCGGGTAACGCAGGTTGAACTTCAGGTTCTCCTTTATCAGTAACAACTGCTTCGGGCAAGGCGGGTTGGACTGCAGGCTCACCTTTGTCACTGACTACAGCTTCTGGCAACTCTGCTTGGACTGCTGGTTCACCTTTGTCAGTTACAACTGCTTCGGGCAAGGCGGGTTGGACTGCAGGCTCACCTTTGTCACTGACTACAGCTTCTGGCAACTCTGCTTGGACTGCTGGTTCACCTTTGTCAGTTACAACCGCTTCTGGTAAGGCGGGTTGGACTGCAGGCTCACCCTTGTCGGTTACAACTGCTTGGGGTAATTCTGGCTGGATCGCAGGCTCACCTTTATCACTGACTACAGCCTCTGGCAAGGCAGGTTGGACTTCAGGTTCGCCTTTGTCACTGACTACAGCCTCTGGCAAGGCGGGTTGGACTTCAGGTTTGCCTTTTGCGCGTACAACAGCAGAATTTGAAGATTGTTTCTCTTCTTTTCTTGGATTGGTTAATTCTGCAGAGATAGGTTTTTCAACTACTTGAACTTCTGTCGGCTTAGTTGAAGAAACAGATGTTTGTTCCTGCATAGCTTGTACTGTTGATGGATTCTCGACAAAATTCGGTGTAACACTATAATCCACCTTTTGTTGTTTTGTAGGAGTGGCTGCTGATTTCTCTTGATTGCTTACTTTAGATTCAGAAGTTACGTTTCCCTCTTTGATATATCCAATATAAGTGTAACCTGAAATATCTTTAGGAAGAGGTAATTTTTCTCCTGAGATTAATTCATAGTCAGTATTGTAATTCAGTAAGAGATTATTTTCTAAAGCATGAGCTGATACTAGGACACCGTTTCCTATCCCTGCAACCAATACTAAATGTAATACTGTTTTATTCTTAACCTTTTTCTTAGAAACGGCAAAAATTAAAATCCCCAGAGCAGCTAAGCTAGCACCAGCAACCAAGGTTTGAACATCATTCTTACTTCCAGTATTTGGCAATTCTCCCAATTGATTTTGGGAATTTAATTTATAAACAAGATAATAAGTTTCATCATCATTCTCCATGTATGTCGGAATGTCATAGACAAGCTGTTTCTTTTCTTCTGATGATAACTCTGACTCTGTCACATATTTATAGTGAACACCTTTAGTCTCTTGAGCTTCTATAGATGAACTAGCTAATACAGACATAAAAAATAAACTTGAAATCGTTGCAGATACAAGTCCTACTGATAATTTTCTAAATGAAAAACGCTGCTGTTTTTCACCAAAATACTTTTCCATGATTCCTCCTTGAAATAAAATTTTAAAAATATGCAAGCTAAAATTTATTATATTAGCTTGTTATTTTATAAAAAGGTAACACACTTTAATTATACTCTTAATTTACAAAAAAGTCTTAAAATTGCGTTACGTTTTCATACTTTGTTTTATATATAAAATACGAAGGAGCAGGGTTTGAATTTCTTATATTCTTTTTGGATAAAAAAATAGGCTCTCCGAAAACTCGGAAAGCCTTATTTTATGCTACTTCTAGCTTCCTCACCTTTACATTTACATTTCAAGGCTCGGGATAAAAAGGTTCACTGGACCTTTTTATTTTGCGATTGGGTAAACAGAAACTTGTTTTTTATCGCGACCTTTACGTTCAAAGCGTACTACGCCCTCAACTTTAGCGAACAAAGTATCGTCTCCACCACGTCCAACGTTTACACCTGGATAGATGTGTGTACCACGTTGACGGTAAAGGATTGATCCACCTGTTACAGTTTGTCCGTCAGCTGCTTTAGCTCCAAGACGTTTTGCTTGTGAATCGCGTCCGTTTGATGTAGAACCTCCACCTTTTTTGTGGGCGAAAAGTTGCATGTTAGTAAGAGTCATTTTTAACATAATGTTTTCCTCCGTGTTAGTTTTCTGTGATAACTCTGGTTTGGACGAACTCAGAAGAGTCCTCCGATAAGTTTGCCATACCTAAGAAAAATGATTCAAAAAACAACTGAGTCATTTCTCTCTGATGTGAAGGGATATCTTTAGGAATTTCCACCATTAGATAACCATCTTCATCTTCGTTTAATTGTAAGATTGGTTCATAGCCTGCAAATTTCTCAATTGAATTGACAAAGTTAGTGGCAAGCGTAGAAACCGATGCACACACGACGTCAAAGCCGTTTTCGCCAATTTTGGCGTGTCCAGTAATCTCCGCACTCCTCAGCTCGCCATCTTCGGCTCTCTCAAAGACTGCTTGTATCATGTGTTCTCCTTAAAATTAAGCGTTGATTGCGTTGATGACAACTTTAGTATATGGTTGACGGTGACCTTGTTTACGGTGGCTACCTTTTTTAGGTTTGTACTTGTAAGTAACAACTTTCTTTTGTTTTCCTTGTTTTTCAACAGTTCCAACTACAGTAGCTCCAGCAACAAGTGGAGTTCCGACAACAGTGTTTTCACCACCAACAAGAACAACTTCGTTAAAAGTAACTTCTTGACCAGCTTCAACGTTCAATTTTTCAACGTAGATTGCTTGACCAACTTCAACTTTAACTTGTTTTCCGCCAGTTTTGATAATTGCGTATGTGCTCATTATGCACCTCCTATGATTTTTTGGGGTTTCCCCATATTTTTGTGAAGACTCGCCTAGCATCGTGGGACGAACCACTTACACTTGAAAATCAAGCAACGATGTTCGTGCGGTTGCACAGGATCGTGCATAGTCAACTCTTCAAGTATAGCATGATTCCTAGTTTTTGACAAGTATTTATCATCGAATTTAAACTTTTTCTCTTATTTTTTTCCTCCAAGATGCAAAAAGCATACTTAGATAAAAAATACTCATCATGATTGGAATTCCTAAAATTGTTTTTTCTTCATAAAAAATACTAAGATAAGCTGATACAACAACCCCAATAACAAAACTCGACAGCAAGCTAACAAAGATGAGTCCTTCTCTTAAAAAAGGTGTATGTTTTGTGCGAACATATTCCCCAAACGCTAACATAGTTCGTTTGATATTTCCAGTCATAAACGCATTGTTGTATGCAATTCCTGAAACTTCTCCGAATGCTGTTGTTACAAGTCCCATACAAAATGCTAACGGTGGTACTATGTATATATTATCAACCGTCAAGGGAACAAATCCTATTATCAAAGATAAAATTGCTAGTGGAATAAGGGATAGAATTGGTTTTCTTACAATCCTCAACTTTTCTTTATAGACTGTCAAGAGGAAAACACCTACCATAAAGGAAATCAAGGTCATTACCTTTGCACTGGCATCTGAAACATTGTCTTGAATGAGACCAACGGAAAGGAAAACGACATTCCCCGTTTGGCCTGCAACTAGAGTATTCCCACGTATGATAAAGGTATAGGCATCTACATAACCCGCACAAAAAGTCAAAAAAAGCGCCAATCTTTTTGAATGACGAGAAATTTTTCTCATAGGTAATAATCTCATACTACACTCCTATTTTTTCTGAATCTATTGTAACATTTTTTGAGGAAAATTCGAAGTGTCAAATAAAAGAATTGTCTCCCTTTGGCTAGTTTAGTCTATCTGTGATATAATGAAAGCAGTCATTACTTGTAGAAAAGGAGATTTCATGCTTAAACTCGGTATTATCGGTACTGGTGCAATCAGTCACCACTTTATAGAAGCTGCTCATACTAGTCAGGAATCCCAGTTAGTGGCTGTTTATTCAAGAAAGCTCACGACTGCTCAGCAATTTGCTAGTTCCTATACAGATGTTAGTCTATTTGATAATTTAGAGGATTTCTTCCAGTCTGATTTTGATATTGTCTATATCGCAAGTCCCAATTCTCTGCATTATACTCAAGCCAAGCTTGCTCTAGCATCGGCTAAACATGTTATCCTTGAAAAACCAGCGGTGACTCAACCACAAGAATGGCAGGATTTAGTTGAAATAGCTCAAGAAAATCATTGTTTTATCTTTGAAGCAGCAAGAAACTATCATGAGGAAGCCTTCACAATTATTAAAAACTTCTTAGCAGACAAGCAAATTTTATGTGCAGATTTCAACTATGCCAAGTATTCTTCTAAGATGCCAGACCTTCTTTCTGGAAACACTCCGAATGTATTTTCAAACCGTTTTGCTGGTGGGGCTCTCATGGACTTGGGAATTTATCCGATCTATGCTGCGGTTCGCTTGTTTGGTAAGGCACTTGATGCGTCCTATCAAGCTCAACAACTTGACAACACCATTGATTTAAATGGAGATGGTATCTTATCTTATCCCGGTTATCAAGTCCATATCAAGGCTGGTAAAAATATTACTTCTAATCTTCCTTGCGAAATATATACAACAGATGGAACCTTGACGCTCAACACTATTGAACATGTCCGCTCAGCTATTTTCACTGATCATAAAGGTAATGAAACACATCTACCTATTCAGCAAGCACCTCACACCATGACTGAGGAGATCGCTGCTTTTGCTAACATGATCAAGCAGCCAAACCTAGAACTTTACCAAGCTTGGTTGGATGATGCAACACACGTCCATAAGCTACTCTACACCATGCGCCAGACTGCTGGCATTAGATTTGAGGCAGAAAAATGAAAACCAAACTACCTAAAGAATGGCAAGAGCTAACCGAACACCTCGGCTTTCAAGAATTCACCCCTATTCAAACTCAGCTTTTTGATCCGATTTTAGACGGTCAAACCCTTCTTGGAGTTAGTCCAACTGGTACAGGTAAGACTTTAGCTTATCTCCTACCAAGTCTTCTTCGTCTCCAAAAGAAAAAAGCGCAGCAACTATTGATTTTAGCGCCAAATACTGAACTGGCTGGTCAGATTTTTGAGGTAACTAAAACCTGGGGTGAAGCTATTGGCTTGACTGCTCAGCTCTTCCTTTCTGGTTCGAGTCAGAAACGTCAAATCGAACGACTGAAAAAAGGCCCAGAAATTCTGATTGGAACTCCTGGGCGTATCTTTGAACTGATTAAATTGAAGAAAATCAAGATGATGAATGTGGAGACTATCATACTTGATGAGTTTGACCAGTTGCTAGATGATTCTCAAATCCATTTTGTCGAGAAAATTACCAACTACGCACCTCGCGACCACCAACTCATCTATATGAGTGCCACTACCAAGTTTGACCAAGATAAGATTGCGCCTAACACTCGCACCATCGACCTCTCTGATCAAAAGTTGGACAACATTCAACACTTCTACATGCAAGTAGACCAACGTCATCGAGTAGATATGCTTAGAAAACTGGCACATGTCGAAGACTTCCGTGGACTGGTATTCTTCAATAGCTTGTCAGACCTTGGAAGTGCCGAGGAAAAATTGCAGTATCGTGATGTTTTAGCTGTTTCACTAGCTAGCGATGTCAACGTCAAATTTAGAAAAGTTATCTTAGAAAAATTCAAAGATAATCAGCTAACACTACTTCTTGCCACAGACCTTCTCGCTCGTGGCATCGACATTGATAGCTTGGAATGCGTGATTAACTTTGACGTCCCTAGAGATATTGAAACCTATACTCACCGTGCTGGGCGTACAGGTCGTATGGGTAAGGAGGGATATGTTATTACCCTCGTTACACATCCAGAAGATCTTAAAAAACTAAAGAAATTTGCAAGTGTACGTGAAATTGTTTTGAAAAATCAAGAACTATATATCAAATAGAGGCTGGGATAAAATCCCAACCTCATTTTTTATTAGTAAAAATATTTTGCCTGCTAGCTGATTTGGAACTAGGAAATCGAAGCTTTATCTACCAATCTCTCCTCCACCGACTTTTTACCCCCAGGTAATTTCTAAGCAATAGTTTGCAAATGGATTTCCTTCTTTGTTTTGTAGTTGATAGGCTAGTTCAATCTTTTGTTGTTCAACTTGATAATGGCTTGTTTGGATGATAAACTCCTGTATCCCCATTGGTGTAGGAATATAGGCTAAACTATCAGCTTCCTTCAGAAAACGCATGATGGTCTTAGGGTTGGAAAATCGAGACATCACCAACTCTGTATCATTAAACTTGAGTACCACTTTTTCCTTCTCTTCATTGTAAAAAAAGAGATAGGAAAAATCACCTTTCTCACGTAACTCAACATCATAAAGTTGGTCGATCACTTCCAATTGTTCATCAAATTGGATGGTATTTCTCATTCGAATCTTCACTTCAAGTCCTCTTTCTTCACTCTTATCCTACTATTTTACCAAAAACTGTGGCTTTTTGCTATAATGGTTTTATGAATGAAAAAGTATTTCGTGACCCTGTTCACAATTATATCCATGTTGATAATCAGATTATCTATGACTTAATCAATACCAAAGAATTTCAACGGCTTCGTCGTATCAAGCAGCTAGGAACATCCAGTTACACCTTTCATGGTGGAGAACATAGTCGTTTCTCTCACTGTCTGGGTGTTTACGAGATTGCACGCCGTATCACCGAGATTTTTGAGGAAAAGTATCCTAAAGAATGGGATTCCTCGGAGTCCCTCCTAACCATGACTGCAGCCCTCCTTCATGACTTAGGACATGGTGCCTACTCGCATACCTTTGAAAATCTCTTTGATACCGATCATGAGGCGATTACGCAGGAAATTATACAACGTCCTGAAACAGAGATTCACCAGGTTCTTTTACAGGTAGCTCCAGATTTCCCTGAAAAGGTAGCTAGCGTTATAGACCACACTTATCCAAATAAGCAGGTGGTTCAATTGATTTCGAGTCAAATCGATGCAGACCGCATGGACTATCTCTTACGTGACTCCTATTTTACAGGGGCTTCTTATGGGGAATTTGACCTAACACGTATCTTACGAGTTATTCGCCCTATCGAGAACGGAATTGCCTTTCAACGAAACGGGATGCATGCCATCGAAGACTATGTTCTTAGTCGCTATCAAATGTATATGCAGGTTTATTTCCATCCTGCCACACGTGCTATGGAAGTCCTTCTGCAGAATCTTTTGAAACGTGCTAAAGAACTTTATCCAGACAATAAGGACTTCTTTACTCTTACATCCCCGCATCTACTGCCATTTTTCGAAAAGAATGTTAGCTTGACTGACTATTTGTCTTTGGATGACGGAGTTATGAATACCTATTTCCAGCTCTGGATGACTAGTCCTGACAAGATTCTCGCAGACTTATCGCAACGCTTTGTCAATCGCAAGGTCTTTAAATCCATCACCTTTTCTCAAGAGGATCAAGAACAGCTTGCATCTATGAGAAAACTGGTAGAAGATATCGGCTTTGATCCTGACTATTACACAGCTATTCATAAGAACTTTGACCTTCCTTATGATATCTATCGGCCCGAATCAGAAAACCCACGGACACAGATTGAGATTTTACAGAAAAATGGTGAACTAGCAGAACTTTCTAGCCTTTCGCCTATCGTTCAATCCCTTGCTGGCAGTCGCCACGGAGATAATCGTTTTTATTTCCCGAAAGAAATGTTGGACCAAAATAGCATTTTTGCAAGCATTACCCAGCAATTTTTACACTTGATTGAGAATGATCATTTTACTCCAAATAAAAACTAGAAGAGGAAATTTATGAGTATTAAACTAATCGCCGTCGATATTGACGGAACCCTAGTCAATAGCCAAAAGGAAATCACTCCTGAAGTCTTTTCTGCCATCCAAGATGCCAAAAAAGCTGATGTCAAAGTCGTGATTGCAACTGGCCGCCCTATCGCAGGTGTTGCCAAACTTCTGGATGACTTGCAGTTGAGAGACCAAGGTGACTACGTTGTTACATTCAACGGTGCCCTTGTTCAAGAAACAGCTACAGGACATGAAATTATCAGCGAATCCTTGACTTATGAGGATTATCTGGATATGGAATTCCTTAGCCGCAAACTTGGCGTCCATATGCACGCTATTACCAAGGACGGCATCTATACTGCCAATCGTAATATCGGAAAATATACCGTTCACGAATCAACCCTCGTCAGCATGCCTATTTTCTACCGTACACCTGAAGAAATGGCTGACAAGGAAATCGTCAAGTGTATGTTTATCGATGAGCCTGAAATTCTGGATGCCGCTATTGAAAAGATTCCTGCAGAATTTTATGAGCGCTACTCCATCAACAAATCTGCTCCTTTCTACCTTGAGCTCCTTAAAAAGAATGTAGACAAGGGCTCAGCTATCACTCACCTAGCTGAAAAACTTGGACTAAGCAAGGATGAAACCATGGCTATCGGAGACGAAGAAAATGACCGTGCTATGCTTGAAGTAGTAGGTAACCCAGTTGTTATGGAAAATGGAAATCCAGAACTCAAAAAAATCGCCAAATACATCACCAAAACAAATGATGAATCTGGCGTAGCCCATGCCATTCGAACTTGGGTGTTGTAAAAGGAAAGAATAGATGAAAACCGCTCAGCCGAGCGGTTTTTGATGTCTGATTACTGCCCCCTGCCGGAATCGAACCAGCAACTACTCCTTAGGAGGGAGTTGTTATATCCATTGAACTAAGGGAGCTAGATAAAAACTCTGCTGAATGAGCAGAGTTCTTTAGTCGAATTAACGACGGATTTCTTTGATACGAGCTGCCTTACCTTGAAGTGCACGCAAGTAGTACAATTTCGCACGACGTACTTTACCGTAACGTACAACTTCGATTTTTTCAACACGTGGAGTGTGGATTGGGAAGATACGCTCAACACCTACACCGTTAGAGATTTTACGAACTGTGTAGTTTTCTGAGATACCAGCACCTTTACGTGCGATAACAACACCTTCAAAAATCTGGATACGTTCACGGTTACCTTCGACAACTTTCGCGTGTACACGAACAGTGTCACCAGGACGGAATGATGGGATATCTGTACGAAGTTGACCTTCAGTCAAGCTTTGGATTAATGGATTCATTTTATTCTCCTATCTTTGTCAATCTTGAGGAATCTTCCTCAGCGGATAAACTGTATTTTTGTGCGTCCATTACACACAAGATACAGTTTACCAAATTTCCACAAAAAAGTAAAGAAATTTATAGCAGAAGTTTGTGTCTATTCTTTTGAGGTAGTAAAAAAATACATCAAAAACGGAAATGTAAAAACAAGACTAAACAATTTTACTTGCTCAGCCTTGACATCTACTAAAATTTCTGATAGTATTAATCTTACTGATAAACAAGCGCAAATTGTTTATCTTAATGAGAGGTACGTTGCTGCGTGCCTCTTTTTATTGATAAGATTATTATACAATATTTACTACTATAAGTCAAGAGTTTACTGAGTTTATGACATTTTATTTATTGATTTTTTTCCCTGCAAAACGTTGTTTGTCTCGCTGTTTTCGGCCTTTCCAAGAAGCATTTACAATTGTTCCTAAACTCCTTGGAGCTTGATCAATTTTTTTTCGTACTTCTGCACCGCTCATTCCTTCTGAGCGGTATTTTTCATATTCATTTCTCCAATTACCAAAAAATAAATCTCGGAGTTCTTGATTGTAAGACAACAAAATAAGATGGGACATAGCATCTGCATGATTTAATGACCAATACATCCCTCTATTTTTCATACGATAACTGATTTTCCTATGCTGGCTTTCCATAATTCCTAAACTCGCTGTATCTAGATTCCTCTGTTCAGGCGGCTGCGTATATTTAAAATTTCCAAGGATTCTATTCTTAAAAACCTTAAAAGTATCAATCTTCTTTTCGTTCTGATTAAGTAGGACGAATGATTCTAGAGTATCAATAGCTGTTTTCAATTTCTGCTTGCAATGGCTATCTATGGCTTTCATAAATTGATCTAGTAGCTCTACGGAATACGGTTTGACCAACTTTTTTATTTCTTTGTTCAGATGGTATCGATCCCAAAAATGTTGATGATGCTTAATTCCTAGATCATGTGATATCTCTTTAAATAAATGTGGAGTATATCCGTGCCCCATATCTGAATTTGTCACAAGTAGAGTATCTGACGTAATTTTAAAATGATTATAAATATAATCTACTACTCTTTTTCTTGCTGTTCGATTATTGGGTGACACAATTTCGACCTTATTCTTTAAAATCTTCCTCTTTCCGCACACCTCCGTTCCGGTATGGATGACAAAATGAGATAACTCTTTATTCTGTTGTTCTTTTTCACGTCCACTGACCTTTATCCAGACACCGTCTCCTTCAAGATAAATAACAGGAGCCTCAATTTTTTGAGCAACCACTTCATCACGATAAAATCGATAATCTTCTTTTTCGTTTAACAATTGACTTGCTAGCTTTATCGCTTTTAACACCGTGTCTTTAGTGATACAAACCTGGTACATCAGTTCAATGACTTCCACTACTTTCCGATATGGTAACATTGTAGCTAGTTTAGTGATCTGATACAGTAATTCTTTGGAATAAGCAATACGTTTCTCCAAACCTAACTTTTCATCAACTGGAATCCTACATTTTCCATTCTTATACCAGCGCCTTCTTGAAAAAGTTACCTGGCCAAACGTAAATGTAACGGTTCTCTCAGCATAGTTTACAAATTTGTAACCTCTAGCTCTCATTGTGGGAGCAATATAGTTGTCATAATCACTTACAAATTTATGAAATCCTTGTAGATTTTTCTCCTTAAATTTCTCTACAAATTCTCTTTCATCAATAATTTTTGTATCCAAAATAAAAACACTCCCAACTAAAATCATAATAAAAAAGTATAAAGATTTTAGTTCGAGAGTTCAAATGTTTTTTGTCAGCAAAGATAAAAGCCTTCCCTTATTGGGAAGGTTGTTTGATTATAATTATTTTTTTACAATGAAGTTTCTCTATCCTTACGCTGCTCCACATTTTTCTCAATGTCTTGATGTAACTTATAATCTTTTGTAATTGCTTCTACTCGTTGATACAAAGCCTGGCGCTCAAAGGTCGCCTCTTTAACAAGTTTATCAATCTCAGCTTTACGAGTGCTAGGATCTACTCTCAAGTCTTTCAGAATAGAAACAGCTAGTTTCACTTCCTGAGGATCGCTTGATTCCAATGCAAGAAATGCAGACTGAATTTTATTAAGCTCACCCAAACGTTGATCTAGTTTATCAAGCAAGTTATCTACTTCTTCCAGTTCCTCTTCAAAACGATTTAACAATTCATCAAATTGCTGTCCTTCTGTCACTCCATGAGCAGATAGATAATTATATTCACGAACAAGCTGATCCAAACTAGAGATTTTCGGATTTTTCCGGACAATCATTTCTCCATTATCATACGACAACTGGGAAGCGACTGTTTCTCCCTTCATATACCGATTCTTATCAGCGTGTTCAGGATTAACAAAATAGTAGAAATCATTTTTTCTGATAAAAATTTCATAAGAGCCATCTTCTGCTTTTTCAATCTGATGAGCTGGAATAAGAATGGTTCCCTTATTTCTAATCCCAAATTCCATTTCAAGATAGATTCCATTTTTTGTTTCTTCCATCACCTGCCATTCTTCAACTGTGATTCTCATTTCAAAATCATCTTCTCGTTCTGCTATCATTTTTTCATATTCGGATTTTATTTCATCGACAGAAAAAGTCACCTCGTTGGCAATTACTCTCTCAGAAATTTTCTCTAAAGAATAATTTCCTTTTTTGGACAGTGTACGATCCCTCACATTTCTTGTTTGTTCCTGATCAGTTAAACGATATTTTATTTCCTTCCCTGAAGTATCAACTTCAAGATTTAAAGCTCGTGCCTTGATCTTAAAATCCTCTAAAGAGGTTGAGTGTTTCAAAAGAAAATCTATGCGTGATTTGATCTCATAACGAAAAGAGTTTTTTTGTCGATAGGCATGATAGGTTTTTCGATTAGTCCATAATCTCTCTTTAAGAATTTTAGCTCCAGCTAAATCCGCATACTTGTCTGAAATTTTCTCTAAACTTTTTTTGGTACCTCTCTGCCAACGAAATTTGTTTAAGGTAACAGAGTTAGTTGAATTGAAGATAATGTGATTATGAATGTGTCCCTTATCCATGTGTGTAGCAATGACAAATTCATGTTGACCTCCAGTCAATTCTAAAATTGTTTTCCGCCCAATCTCATGAATTTCTTGAGGAGTTAGATCATCTTCAGGAGAAAATGATTGAATGATGTGATGAGCTAAAACTCGATTCGGGTTTTGAATATCAGATAGTTCTTTTGTCCCTGCTCGTTGAGCTGCATTCTTTTTTGTCAAAAGAAATTCTTCTGTCGCTGTACTGGCATCTGTGATACCATAAGTAGAAACAAGCTGCTTAACCACCCGGCCATCTTTAACCACTGCTGGAAATTCAAGCTGTTCATCTTGTTCTAAGAAACTCGTTTTAGATGGATTCTCAATATAGAGCAAAGCATTATTTAAACTTTTTGTATCAGTCAGCTCGACCGTCTTTGCTTCATCCTCAATATATTTTGTAGAGCGACCCAAAGAAGCCACTCCTTTTATCTGCAGGACTTTTGTTACAACCATCTGTCTTGTTCCTTTGTTTGATTTTCCTGTTTTTGGATAAATTGACTGACTGTATCTTTCAAATGTTTCTGCAATTCAAGAATCTGACTCAATTCATTTAGACTGGCCTGATCATCTTCATTCACCTTTTTTGCGACCTGATTTATATTGACCCCTATTCGATTTATTTCCTTTCGCAATTCTTTCAATTCTTCAAAATTTAAGATTTTGACCTCCCCCATAATCAACATGATTCGGGCAAAGGCATTAAAATTTGTCATTCCAGATTCTGTAACTTTAGTTGAAATAAACCGAGCTTCCTCCTCCGTCAAACGGATTTTTTTCTGAATCATCCGTTTTCGTTTTTCTCCATTTTTCAAAAATCATCACCTCTGTTCTGCTATTTCTTGATTTAGGGGCTCAGCCCCTTTTCTTCTGGCAAGCATAGCACTTGGGTCCCCAAATGCTGTTTTTAAAAAGGTCAAAGATAGTCAGGGTGCAACACCTGACTATTCTTGACTTTTTAAATTTTTGGGGAAATCCCCAATCCCCTAATCCCTGCAAGCAGGAATGTTGTTCTATCACGAGGGAAAAGTTTGACTAAACTTTTAAGTCTTCTAGTAGAAGCTCCATTGTATCAACCAGCTCCATTTTTAGAATTTCGTCTTTTAGTTGCTCAAATCTTTCATCACTCATTCCTTCAATTTCTTTAAGTGCAATGGGATACATTTCTACTTCTTCTAACTCGTAGTTTGTTTTGATTCGCATATCTCTACGAAGAATGTAGAGACATTCTTTACGAGAAATATGCTGGTTGACTTCATTCACTTTTGGCGAATCTGTAGCCTCATTCTCAAAAAATATCTCCATTAAAATATCAAAAGTTTCTTGTCTTAGATTTTCAATCATCTTCTGTTTCTCCTTTTTTGTTTTTCTTCCGACGGGTTAGTGCCTCCATTAGTGAGGGCTGCTCAGGGACTTTTTTTCTTCCACCTGCTTTACAGCCTCCGCCTTTTGATTACCCAACTGCTCAGATTTTTCTTTTGCCTGTTGGAGTTTATCAGCAAATTTATCTTTCGTTACGCTTTTATTTTTCACCAGTTCCAACTTAGCATCCATTCGATCAATCAAACTTTTTGCTTCCTTCTGGACAACCTGCAGTTGCTCTACCATATCTTCAAAACCATTTTTATCTTTTGCCCAAATAGCCAAATATCCAAAACTGTAGCTACTAGTATCAAAACCAAAATGATTAGCTACGACATAGGCCACACTTTCAGCTTGTAATTCTTGCTTACGGTATTGGTCATCACCATATTGTGCATTAGTTCCTCTGTGTAAATCTGAGTGAGCCATTTCATGAAAAATTGTTTTTAGAATATGTTCTTGACCCTTTAATCCTTTTGAAATGACAATTCGATTTTCATCTGGAGAGTAATAACCATTTGCGCTTTCTTTTTTAATATCTTCAAAACTGATAGGAACCTGATTATCCATCGAAACTGCTTTGGCTGCTCGATACAAATCTTCATAATCCTTAACAGAACCAGTCAATTCATTAATTGCTTTTGGCAATTCTTTTCCTTCGGTTTGAGAGACATCAAAGACATTCCCTAACTTGAATCGAGTAACTGTGACTTCCTTATCTTCCATTTCATTCTCAGATGGAGAAAAACTCAACTCATTTTGATTAGCAGAAATCTTAGTTTTTACTTGATACGGAACCCAAATTTTCAGAGCTTTAGAACCCTTTTTGACTGTTCTTTCAAAATCCGTTTTCCATTTGTTAAAACTTGCCACTTGGGAAACATTAGGGTTCTGCATCTTCAGCAAATGAATATTGTTGAGTGAGTAGTTGTGAAACTTACTCATCGTATCCAAGAATGATCTAAACTGTTCTGAGTCCAAATAGTTCTTCATTCCCTCTTTCAAATGCTCAGCCAAAGCTTTTGTATCTTTATTTGAAACCAACTGGGAAATAGTTTGTTCTGATTTTTTAGTAGCAACTGCTTCGGTAATAATAGCTCCTGCAGCCACTTCAGCATCTGTCCTTCTTTCTCGATCTTCCTGCTTTTTATGAAGGTTAGAAGCAGCATTGTATGGATCTGTTCCTTGCAACATCTCATCAGAATTGGAAATACCATCACCATCTAAATCACGATCTCTCTCATCTTTTCGGTTATACTGATAAATTTTTTCGTATGGATTATCTGGTGTATTTTGCGAATTCTTGACTTGTGTTTTTTCAAATTCTTCCCGAATGTTTTCGATGGTTTGTTCACTCGCTAATCTCTCCAGATGATACTGATTAAATAATGTCCCATCTATCTTCATCAGCTCTGAATGCTCTCTCATTTCTCGTGTACCAAGTCTTTCTTTATGAGCGATTGGATTAATCTCCTCACCGATATTGTAACGAATGCTATCCTGAATCAGTTCACCATTAGGAGCGTAGATACTAAACTGGATCTTAGTTGGAGAGATGTAACCTTCTGGGCGACCATCAGTCACTTGTTTTAGCCCTTCCTGATGCAACAAATAAAAGCTCTGATTGGCCTTGTAAAGCTCTCTAGTAAAATCTTGATAAGATATCAGCTCTGTTTCTTTAAAGGGCAATTGCGGGCCATCTAGACGCTCCTCAGACCATTGAAGGCGCACATGGTAATTTTCCTTATAGACCTGATCTTGTTTCCATTCTTTATAAAAATCTGAATTTGTATCTAGGAGATGATCTTCTCCAGCTGCAGCAACAATCTTATCAAATTTATCATTGTACTGTTTAGCATAGTCAAGGTACTGATTCCAGGCTTGATGAAATTCTTCTGGAGTTTTTGAGATATCACCTGGCACACCTAAATTATAAACAGTATCTAGGACTTGAGTAAACATAGCTGAATCAAGTGAGGTTTTATTCAATGTGTTCTCTAACGTTGTTTGTTCAATTTCTTTAGAAACTTCTTCAAACTGCTTATTCTTCAAAACTGACAGCATTTCTGCACCTTTGTCTTTAACATATTCTTCATTGATTGAAAGTTGCTCGATGTGACCATCTCGCTCTCTAAAGACACCTAAAATAATCTTTTCCTGATTTGTCTGATCTAGTAGAAGATTAAGGCTTTTTCTTAATCGCATAAGACTAGCTGGTAGAACTGTACCATCTACTGTCCTAAAAGCAAGTAAAACATCTTGGTCATTTGAACGAATTGCCTTATCCAAATTTAGACTATGAAACTTTTCTACATCTGATAAGTCTCCAAAATAAAAGGACTCTGAATCTACTATGGCAGGTAATTCAGGGAGAACTTTCAACTTATCAAATGCAGCACCTCTGTTGGCAATCAAAATATTATCAAATTGTCCATTTCCAGCAGCAAAATCCAATAAAGTTTGTCCTGCAGTTTGCCCTTCTCTATAAGGATAAATACCTGTTAAGTGTATAAAACTTTCTTTGTTATAGGAGATAGCAAGGCTATTTGTATCTGCACCATCCTGGTAAAAATAGGTAACTTGTGAGTCTGCTACGTTTGACAAGTACCATTGAGCAGCATTTTGAAGATGAGGTGCATATCTGTTTAGTTTCAGCAAATCTTTATCTGAGATAGGATGGTAGTTATCCTTATAAATTGACTTTCTATCCTCATTTATGCTAAAATGAAGTAAAGGTTGAGATCGAGTTTGACTTGGTGACAAGTCATTCAAAGGTTGCGATATATTCGCTTCTGGTAGAGGTGCTGCCACCTGAGATCCTTCAGGAAAATCCCCGAGTTTTGTCTCAGCCTTTTTGTTTTGTTCAGAATTATTAGCAGTCTCTTGTATGCTCTCAAGAGACTTTTCTTTTTCTTCTGATTCAACTGACCCTAATTGGATATTTTCTTCAGCTGAACTTTGCTCTTCCTCTATCATTTGTTTTACTCCAGCATTTTCTTGCCCTTGTTTGGCAAGTAATTCATCCACCTTCAGTCTTTCCTCATCTGTTTTCGGATGATACTTAGTTTGTGAAGATAATTGAAACTCTCCTTCTTCAGTCAACTCCAGGGCAACTCTTCGTAACCCTTTTACAAAATACGTATTTGGTTGTTTTTGCCACTGGTTCACTAGCCCCTCATCAATTAAGGCTTGAGTTGCTGGTTGAATGCTCGTTTTACCCATTTGTTCAGATATGGCCTCAAGTCTAGTCAACTCTTCTTGATAGCGTTTAAGAGTAGCTTTGGTAAAGAACGACTCCCCACGTTCAGCTTTTTCCAGCTCTTCACGGATTCTAGGTATATTTTGAACACTCATCTCCAGACCACTTCCCTGACGATTCAACCCCATTTCTTTCAAATGTTGTTGGTGCTCCAGGCGCTCTACTCGCTCTTCCTGTTGCCTAATCTCATCCATCTTTGAGAAGACTTGACCCTCTATTTGTTCTTGCTTACGCATAAAGCTAGAACCGCCTCGCTTATCATTCATGGGTTGCCCATTTGTTAGTGTTTGGTGGGAATAAGCTCTTGAAATAGCCTCATCTTGTTCACCCCTTAGTCGTTCCAATTTTCGACGTGCCTGGGCAAGACGACTGTTGTCAGGCTTTTCTACTTCATACTCAGCCCCTGCTTCATGTACTTCCGACATAGTATGTTTCCTTTCTTTCTCTTGATCGACAATCCTTGTATATTCTTGACGGACTTCTTCCCTTGTCAATTGCCAGTCTGACACAAAGGCTTTTACATCATCTGCAGTTAACTCTTGCGCTTTTGCAAGAGCTATTTCCTTCTCAAAAAAGCCCTGGTAATGCCAGGACTTTTCATCTGCTGTGTAAACGTGCGCCAGCTCCTTAGGAGCTTCATTCCTCCTCTTCAGGAAATCATTCCAATCTTCCTTTTCCTGGTTAAGCTGAACGATAGGCGGAATCGCAATCTGGACTGGAATCCCCTTCTCCTGCAATCGAGTGATAAAATTCTGTCCTGCAGCATCATTATCTACAGCCAAGGTAATCATATCTTGATTCTGACCATCTTTAAAAAAATTCGTTGTTCTAGCGACAGTTTCTAGTGCTTTTCCAGCATTCTGATCCACTTGATAGGATTTACCGTTCATCTCGGCATATAATTCCATAAATCTTCGACTAATGATACCATCTTTAATCCCATCCATAGCTACTAAGCGGACATCCTGAAGCCTATCTTTATGAAGCTCATAGTAGCTCATAAGATCGATTGGAGCTTCCGCAAATACCAAACGTTTAGGGATACCAATATCAATTGAAAATCCTAGTTGTCCGTCTGAATTTCTCATAATTTGTTTTAAGCGACCACGTTCTGGATAGTGCACTCGATTCTCTACTATCCCCTGGAGACTAGCGCCAGCTAAAAAGCCCGTGTTGTCTTTATATTTAAAGACAATCACAGGCTCGAAATAGTCTCCTTTTTTTTGGGTTGCCTCCGCCATACTCCCCTGACTCAAAAAGAAATTAATCGTGTCATCTGAAAGGCCTCTCTGAGTCTTCAGGTAGCTTCTAGAAGCCTTGAAATCCTGATGCTCATATTTTTCCAGGTTATAGTAAAAGGGCTCTTTTGGGGCTATCTGAACCGCCAAATCCACTTTCTTAAATTCTCCTGTTTCCAAGAAGTGCATCGCTTCCTTGTAAGTAACACCCCGGATAGTTTGAACTAATTGAATCACATCTCCAAATTCTGATCGAGAATTCCAATGAAAGTCATTCTTCCTTGCATCGATGACAAATGAATCGTGTTCTGTCCATGTATAGCTATAGTTCCCCGTGCGCTTTAACTCCATTCCCAGCTGTTCCGCAACAGAAAGGATAGATAGGTTTTTAGCCGCTTCTTTCGTTAATGGCATCTGTTACCTCCTTACAATGAATATTCTGACGCTTCTTTTTCTGCTGCTAAATCCTGAGTCTGGTTAAGCTGTTTCTCAACTTCTTCTGCTTCTACGAAACGCTCTAAATCAGGAATAAGGTGCTGGACTTGTTTGAGTTTATCCTGGAGTAACAAGTTATCATCAATGTGATAGACAGCTTCCTGCTGGCCATTGAAGCCCTTCTCCGGATCGATATCCTCAAATCGGATAACAGCTAATTCTGTCAAACTTCCCTTATACCAAGCTCCAATTTCATTTTCAAGATAGAACTGAACCGATTCTCGATCTTCAGCTTTTGTATTCCTCAAATAGGCCAGATTCCAGCTTTCACCCTGAGAATACCCAGTGACTTCTTGAACAATTAGCTCCTGATTGTTAGTGCTTAAAATCCGATTAATATCGTCTAAACGGGGGACTAAGATTTCCTGAGCTAGAGAGACTGCTTCTGTACGATAGTCGAAAAATTCATATTGTTCCCTATCTTCGACATAGTTCCTAACGAAATCTGAATAATGAGGGAAATGTTCCTGAAAGCTAAGTGAAATCATCCCATAGATATAGGCTTGTCTTAATGTTTCAAACTGGGCTATTTGATAATATGATGGATCGAGCTTAGCTTCTTGATTCAACATTTCCTTGATACTTTCTGGAAGTTGTATTGGCTCCGAATCTGGCCAAGTTCTCTTGGAATAGTTGATTACTTCCTCGTAGAGAATAGTATCAATCTCTGAATTTTTCATTTCAAGCAAAGCCTCTACAATTTGAGCTGATTCTGAAAGATTGGAACGATAATCAGTAATCAAGCCATCTTTACGAACCTCCCACTCCTCAACTTGAGCATTTTCTGAAGTTCGTAGTAACAATACCTCCTCAGCTTCCAGATCAACTCCAATGACCTGATCACCATTTGGTAGCTGATCCATCTCCAATTCCTGGATTTTAGCATCTAATTGATTATTAATCTGAAGCAAGTCTTGCTTCAAATGAAATAATTCTTCTGCATTGGCCTTCAATTCCTCAAAGTACTCTCTGGAGATTTTCACTGGCTGAACCAATAAATCTTTCTCTCGTTGCTCTCGAGGATATGAAAATAAGTAGGGAGCAACTTCTTTGAAGTCCTGGTAGTTCATCCATTTTATAGATTCTGTAACAATCATATTCTGGACATCGATGACATCTGTATGAGGCGTAATCCAGCCAGATAAAGCTAACTCTTTTACTGCTTCAGATAGGGGGTAAGAAGGGATATGTTCTAAAATCCCCTCAAAATAACCAATCCCTCGAGCAGTCTCTTCCTCAACTTCACGCTTCATTCGTTTAAATTGTTTTTGTGGTAGTGTATTCATTCTTTATCCTTTCTAACTCACTCTGAGCGGAACTTCCTCAACTTCCTTAATCCCAATATGAATAACATTTTCTTCCCCAACCTGATCTTTCCACTCATCAATATCGCTCAGATAGCGCTTGTATCGATACCAGTTGTCATCATTCGGTCCATTACTTAAAAGATGAGCTCTTGGATGCGTGTCTAGGTTAAATTTTTGATCTCGAAAAACATTTTGTTTGGATAAGAAGAGTAGGGCTTCTGTTGTTCCAATCGTAGCCACCTCATGCGGTGTCAACAGTTCTCGACCAATTTTAGAGTTCTGCTTAGAGCTGCTGGCATTTCTTCCCCTGCTCTCGCTATAGTTCTGATCATTCAAAGTCTGCTTACCAGATCTCTCAGATAAAGCTCTCAAAGTATCCGGATCATTTGTTCCCAGATAAAGAATAGCCCCACAGTTATTGATAATCGTTTTCGTGTTCTCTTTACCGTATAATACTTCAATCTGACTTTGAGATTGAACCATCATTTTAATAGAGATTTCTCGAGACCGAATAACAGAGATAGTGGGGGGCAGATTAGGAATCTTGCCAATCTGTCCAAACTCATCCGCCTCTATCTGAACATGCAGTAAATCCTTTTTAGACTTTGTTGGATGCTCACCTAGCAGGATTACATCTGCAGTCTTTATCAAGACATCAAAAATGGTACTAAAAAGAAGGGCTGACAAAAACTGATAAGCTGGATCTACTTCTGGAATATGAATGAATACAGCAGTCTTTTCTGTATTCCATTTCTCAATCTCGAGCGTGTCTTTTTCAATAATCTTTCTCAACTGTTCATGGTCAAACACTGAGAAAGTAGTCGCAAAAATGGCATAAACAGAAGCCCGTGTTTGGCCATCAAAGTTTTTATTAAACAGGCTCCACTGCCTGCAGGCATAATTTCCCGGCAATCTACGCTCTAAATCTTCAAACATCAATTCAACCGGACTCTCCGCTTCTGGATGATTCCTTCTCAATTCTCGAATCATATCCGTAACCTGACCCAGGTTTGGCATATAGTGATCGAGCTGACTATCAAAATAAAGATAGCCAATAAGAGAACGCATCAGAAGCTTATTAGCCGCTGGCCAGAAAGGATCACTTTCATGACCATTTCTATTCAGAGATTCCGTGATTGCTTCAGCTACCCGGTCTATATCCATTTCATTATGAACATATCTAAAAACGTTGAAGCCATCTGAATTCAAGAAAGTAATCAGATCGAAAATCTTCAGCTTATATCCTTTTTCCAGTAGAGATTTCCCAATCTCATGAATGAGAAGTCCTTTGGTATCCGTTGTCAAAAAGCTAGAGTTCCCTTGTAATAAATTCGGCTTTACAAAACTCCGTGTCTTCCAGTCACCCGTACCTCCATATACCAAGACATTTTTATTGATTTGATTTTCAAAGCTCAAGCGGTTATTAAATAGTCCCATCTGGCTATTTTGAGTGAAAATCATATTCTTTTCAGAATCTTCATCTCGGAAGCGCATCAGTTCGTCTTTCGTCGCAAAACGTGCCGATCCATGCTCCTCCCCATACCTGTATGTCCCTGTATCCGTTACTCTCAAATACAGCAGAATAGCAATCAGAAACCCACTCATACCAATCAATAAAGAAGTTGGTGTGAATTGAAAATCAAACCAAGATTTATCGCTCAGATGGTCGCTCATCCAATTAAACTTTTCAAGACCAAATACATCCGTTACTGAATCCGTATCGGGTGCCAATAGCCATAGTTTAAAGAGCCAATGAAAGAGGTAGAATAGACCAATTCCTAACAACAAATACGGTCTAAGTTTCCGTTTCTTCTTTTCTATAATCACTTCATTTTCCCTCCAATCTGTGGTTCGATATTTTCCGGAAGAACAAACTCCTTGGTATGAATGTTTACCTGGAAGGAATGGATTTTCTCTTGTTCAACAGCTTTGAAATGTTTCAATTTCTCCTCAAAAGAAGTCGTTTTCCCATTTTTAAGATTGCGCTCATTGAATCCTTTAGGATCTCTTGTGATGCCTTCTAGAACATCCTTAAAGGCTTGTTCGACAACACCTTTATCTTTTGCATTAAAAGCAAGAGTTGTCTTTCCATCTGGATGAGTATAAAAAGAAAAGCCAATCCCGTATTGGCCCAGTTCTTTTCGAACTGCCTCGAGATTGACTTCATTATGTAGTAATTGCTGGACTTCTTTAGCATCTGCTGTTGCCATGAATTTATTCCAGTCTGTATCACCAGTAAAGACTACATTCTCCCCTCTGGCTTGATAAATTTCAACTGCTTTAGAGCTCACCAAGAAGAGTCCTTTTAAGATTACTTCTCCTGTCACAAGAGTTGCCCGTCCTAATTGGGCTACCACTTGTTCTTGTTCCATTTTAGCTCACCTCTTCAATTTTGAAATAAAGATCTTTCAATTGTGTAGCTTGATAGTCTTTCGCAAGAATCTGTTGTTTCAACTCATCGATCCTATTTTGGCACTTATCAATTTCCTCATTGGCTTCCTTGATAAAATCTTCGTTGGATTTGATTTTATTTTTAATAGATTGCTTATAAGTAACCGTCTGAGCCTCAAAGCTATCAATAACCTCTGAAGGCACATTTACTGCAGCTGCATGAGAAAGAGAGAAGGAAGATTCAGTCTTTTGATTAGGAAGCGTTTTATTCTCTTTCTGACTAAATGTATCAACAACTGGTGCTACTTCTTCTGTAGCTGCATCCTGTGTATTTTCATCTTGTGAAGGTTCTACTCGTTCTTCCTCATTTTCATCTAATCTACTGAAATCATCTGTAGTCCATTTACTAGAAGAATAGGTAATTTTATCTTCCAAAGGTACTTCCTCTCCAACCTCATCTCGAGACTTCTGAGAAACTAGCTCAGCAATTCTTTGACGAGCCATATTAGCCTCTTTCTTGACCGTTAGATCTTCTAGTTCAGGATCTGGTTTTGATTGGATTTCGGGTTGGGTTTGAGGTTCTGGTGTTCCTAGTGAGGAGTTCTTTTCTTTATGTTTTGCTAAAAAATGAAGAAAACCTCTTTTTTTCTTCCCAACACTCGTACCAAAATTTTCCAGCAACTGATCAATGATTCCAACAAAAGGTATTTCAAGACTAAGTTCTTGTAAGATCTCTCCTTCAGAACTGAAAGAATAAAGCCGATAAGTTCCGGTTATTCTATTACTCTTCATTCGCTCATTGATGATTTCTAGCCTTGATAATAAATCATCTCGGTACTCAAATGTTTCCTCTTGCTTAGTCAGTTGATTGATAATTTTATACATGATTCACTCCTTGGTTACTTGATTGTTCTGGAAGAATGAGTTCCTTCATTTCCTGGTAGGATAAGCCACTTTCTTCTGATAGTGCCACAAAAAGCTGCGCTTCCAAATCTTTTTCTTTATTTATGTAATTCTTGATTTTTTCATCTGCTGCTTCTTTTTGTCGTTGCGCTTTTTCCTTCTCTCTCCTTACTTTCTCAAGCTTACCTTCAAGTTGTTTTATTTTTTTATTCATTCAATTCTCCTTATTGGTTACTACTGGTTGCGGTTGTTTGTTCAGAAGATGTAGTTGTTGATGTAGAGGAAACGGGTGTCGAGCTTGAACTGCTAGTATCTGAATAGGTGCCTATACTTTGCCCCTTTGCCTCAGTCAAGACAATAGGCTCAATTTTATTGATTAATAGCTTCCCTGATTGTTCTACATAGGTCAATCGAATTGTAGCCTTAGTGATACCAGCAAGGCCCTTAGAATCTCGATTATCTTTTTCTGCTAAGGTAGTGCTAGAATATTGAATCTGGGCTAAAGCAACTTTATGTGTTTTATCAATGTAGATAGAGCCTGATTCATAAGACTGGTCAACTACATACCCCTTATAGGTCTGATTGACTGGTTTCTGTTCTTCTTGAACAGTTTCCTGATACATAGAATCCGTCATAAAAGGCTTATAGCGTGGACGATTCTCTTCTAAATCCTTTTTGGTATAGTAAGCAATTAGAAAGTCCTCGACCTGTTGTTCAGTAAGAGATAGTTGTTCCTGTTGTTTCTCTTCTGGTTTCTGCTTAGCCTCTTCCTGAACTTGACTATTCTGTCTCAAATTCTGTTGTACTTGAGCAATAGAATAGCCCAGAACAATACATAAAACGGCTACAACTCCAATAAGGAGTCTCTTTACCATTTTGATTAACTTTTGATTATACATTCTTTTCCTTTCTTATTTTGGCGTAACAAAGTAGATGCCTGATTGTGGTGTCAAGGTTCGCCAAGTCGTTAGGTATAAACCACCAAAGTTCATTTCTGACATTAAGAAGCTACCATCACTATTAACGTACTCACAGAATCCCACGTGACCATAGATTGGTGATGCTCCAGCTACACCATTCATGAATACAACTGCAGAACCTGGTTTAGGAGTCGTTGAAATTTCATATCCTTGAGCTTGACCACTATCAACCCATTGATTGGCATTCCCTAAATACGGATAAATTCCTATTCCAATCTGGGCAAAACGGTTATAGACATACCAAGTACAATTTCCTAGTGCATAGGCATTACCTGGATAACCTTGCCCCTCTAGAATTGCTTGATCGGTAGGGAGTCCATACGGAAGTTTGTCTTTATACTCTGCTGGAACTTGTTGGCTCGAAATTCCTGTTGAACCTCCTTTATTTTTTAAGAAATTCAACCATTGTCGAGCTGCAGTTTGTCGCTCTAGAAGCTTATTACCTGGTACTCCCAACCAAGAATTCAAAAAGTCCTCCGCAAGAGCTTCTACGGAACCTGTCGATGTTACAATTCTTCTGAATGCTGCACGTCTAAGTGGATCATCTTCTTCTAATAGGAATTTAGTTTGAACTTCCGCAGACCAGATATCTCCATTCATAGTTTTTGCAAAATTCCACAATGCAAGAGCACGAGGTCCAGTAAACTGACCAATCCCAATCCCAATATAGTGTAAACCATTGACCATGTACTCTCCTTTATTTAAACGTAGTTTCGGATACATAGCCTGGAAAGCATCCCAGTTACCAACTAGATTTTCTGCAGTTGGCTCTTTAGCAACCTTATCAAATTGATTATTGGTTAGAAAGTCTGTTTCATAGCGTTTAAAAGTTATGGAACTCTCAATATCATATCCACCCAAAACGGCTGCAATTCCTTCATCTGTTGCTTCTGGTATATTTTTTTTGATCGCTTCTGCAAAAGCTCTCGCACGTTTTCCTTTCTCTCCAGATGTTTCAATGCTACTCACAACAGACGTTGCTTGTGTGTACTCTACACGCTGGAAGTAAAAACCGACATTGACATAAGTCCAACTCTTTTCAACATTACCATCTTTGTCTTTCTTATTTGAACGATCAGGTTCTAGTTTTTGATAATAAACCGTTTGATTTCCTTCAGATGCCACCTTTCCTATGATATCTCCAGATTTGACATGATCTCCTGTTTTGTAACGAATCGTATCTACATTCTTATACAGGAACTTGGAATTCTCATCACTGATTTCTATATCATTACCATTTACTTCGACTTTCCCATCTAAAACAGCTAGTAAAGCCTGTCCACCTGTGGCCTGCAAAACAGAACCATTAAAGATTTCCTTCGTAGTTTTATAACCAAAACGCTCAATAATCTGAAGGGGAGCTTCTGATTCAGGCTGATCTTCTGTATAAAATGGATTGTCTAGCTCTTGTAGCAACATATATTTTCCGCTATCTCGAGCAATTTCTAAGAGTTCTTTATACTCTTCTAACTCATCCTCACTCAACTTGTAAAGGTCATTTTTTGTATAAAGATCTTCCATTGTTTTAAGATTATCTTTATCCCCATTCAAATTCTTCCATAAGGTATCTAAGTAAAGCTTCCCTCGATTATTTTGCGAAAGATACTTGTTCCCGTCTATACGAAGTTTATCTGAAATATCATCATACTTATAATTCAAGTACAAAAGTGGATCATCAATTTTTGTCCAATAATCTACCTTATCATTCGATTTTTCACGATCCAATTTTGAAATATACAACCAGGTATCATTCATATCAAACTCATCTTGACGGGTAATTCCTGAACTACCAATACCAAGTATTGCCAGAAACAAAAGCAGACCAAAAGCAATCAGATAAGCCTTAAAGCCAAAAGGATTTTTGATAATAGCTTTAATTGGTTTAGATCCAAAACGATAGACCTTTCTAGCCTTCTTAGCAGCCTTCCCTGTCTTAGATGCAGCTAAGCGTTTTCTATAAGCCTGTATCTGTCGAGATAACTTCCCTTCCCAAGAAAATTCTCTTGGGGTTCGAGTGAAGCCTCTCCCTTTAGCCTTATTGTAGAATCTATTTCCTAGACCATAGCTTGATTTAACTACTCCTTGGCCAAGCTTACCGCTATACTTCCCAATCGTTTTAATACGTTTTCCTTGAATCTGTATATCTTGATACTGATTCTTAGTTCGTGCTATATCTGAAAGGGTATCATCCTGATGAGCTGTAGAACTAGCCTGTTGACTGGTTGATCGTTCTATAGCCTGTTTAGTAGCACGGAGAAACTTCTTCTTGCGTGAACCACCATTAGCCTCTTGAGTGGTTTTGAAGACTTTTTTGGAAATCCTCTTCTCTAGTTTTGCCTTATCTAGCTCTTTCTTGAGTGATGCTAGCTTTTTTGCACCTTCTGGAGTTAATGATTTTTCTTGTTTCTGTAAACTTTTATATGCTTTTTTTAGAGACTTTACCTTGGCCTTTGAAGCTCTAAATTGTTTCCGACTCTTCTTCACTATTTGGCGCTTAGAACGTGTTTGTTCTTTTAGCTCCTTCATTTGCTTAGCACTATCTTGTTGAACAGTGCGATAATTTTTCCGGACTGTTTCCAGCTTCTGATCTATCTTATGACCGATTGTTTTTGGTCTGCCTTTCTCCTGATCCATAGTGAGACTCCTAAGCGTCTGTTGCGACTAAGTTATACAACTTAGTATTCTTTGGTATTGGATTTTCAAAAGGCACCACAACTGGCCCTGCTACAATTAATCCTGTACCTTTAGCTTTTGGTCTGGCTAAGTAGCGAATCTGTTTATCAGTCAGATTGACAATCTCTTTTAGGATAGCCAAATCCTGGGGCTTTTGTTTGAGCAAAATCATGAACTCACTGTTTGAGAGCAATTTCCGGCCTTCTTCAACAGCAGCTAGCGTTTCAACGTTCTGGGTAATTCCTGTTGGAATCGCACCGTATTTCCGAATACGTGAATATAACGTAGTGAAGAAGTCTGCTTGAGCCTTATTTTTAAATAGAATCTGCATCTCATCAAAGTAAACCCATGTAGTACATTTTCCTTGATTCTCCACAATTTGATTCCAGATATAATCCTGAATAACCATCAATGCGAACGGCTTCAACTTATGCGACAACTTCTTCAAATTAAAGATAACAAAGCGATGATTGAGATCCACGTTGGTATTGTGAGCGAAAATATCTTGAGAACCAGTTGTATAGGTTTCTACCGCCAAAGCCAAATCTTGAGCTTCTGGTTCTGGTTGTTCCTTCAATACCTGGTGCCACTCTTTTAACGTTGGAGTGAAATCCTCTGTCAAATATCGCTCATAAGTCACACTTGTTACCCGGTCAATAATCCCAATCTGTGCATCTGTCACCTCAGATAGAATAGATTCAAACAATCCCATCAACAAGTTTGCCTTATCTCCAATCGGATCATCATCCTCATCGTCTAAACGATCCAGGTCTGGTAGATCCAAAAGATTGATATGTGTTTTAGAACCAATCGAAATATCCACCATCTGAGCACCGAAAGCACGGCCAATATCAGAATATTCATCTTCGGGATCCACAATAATTACTCGATCTTCTGGATATTTCAGCAAAGTCGGAATGACTTCTCCACCCTTAATCGTAGTAGATTTACCAGAACCAGAGGAACCAAGTACAACGCCTGAACCCGTATTCAGATCACGTTTTCGATCTAGTGTAATGATATTGTTTGATAACTGATTCTGGCCATAGTAGCGAGCAAGGGAGCTGTCAGACTTCAAATCCACGTTAGTAAAAGGGACTTGTGTAGCAATATTAGCTGTAGTCATCTTTCTCATGAAATTCTTCTTCACATTTACGAAGCACTCTCCGATAGGTAGAATCGTATTTAGAGCCTCTTCCTGGTAATAATAAAGATCTTCAAATTCTACCCCTAGCTTCCGACCAGCACGCTTAATCTTCTGCTCATTACGTTGTAGTTCCTCCTGACTATCTGCCTTAAAATACACTGCAATCAAACCAGAAAAGATTTTCTGATCATACTCAGTAATCTCATCTCGCCACTTCTTGGTAGCTTCTGAGATTTCTTGGTCACGACCAGCAACCACTGCATCATCAAAGATACCAGATTGAGCAGCCTTACGTTTAGAACGTAGCTTCCCAATTTCAGCATCTGTTTCTGCATCGTCAATCTTCTCTAAAATTTCAACATTCTCATAGGGTTCTGCATGGATCGTAATAGCTAGCTCCAGCCCCAGTGTCGTCAAATCTCGAATAAGACGATCAGACATCCAGTTAGGATAGCGACGTGCATAGAGCACCTTGCACCAACGATCGTCTATAACCATCCGTTTTTCCTGAAATTCAATCCTGTTTGGAGCAATAAATGATTTCGTTGACAGACCAGATAAAGCAATTTCCCTGTAATCAAAATTGACATACGGGTTATCTCGTAACAATTCAGAAAAGACCTTTAGACGATCCAAGCCGTTCATTTCCTTAAATGTAATATCAGATTCCTGAAATTGCGTTCCCAGGGAAACTCCAATATCTTGTAGTAACAACTGAGCCTGTTTTCGATCATCAGCGTTCGTTGAAATGGTCACATACTTATGTACCTCGAAGTTGTTAGCATGTGTCGTAAATCGCTCCTTGATCATCTCGTTCAACTCCTCACGATAGTCATCGTAGCCATCGTTTGTTTCTTCAAACAAGATATTCTGCAAGGAGTTATCCGATACTCTACGGTTAATTACTAGGAGTTGATAGTTACTTCCCTCATCCAGTGAATTAAGAGCATCCATCGTTGTATCAATGATGCTCTCTTTTTCATCTTGTTGAGCTGTAGAGTAAGAAGCATCCCCCAGCATAAAGCTACGAGAATACTTCTCACGTGCAATGTGCATTAATCCATCTTCATGGAGCAGCGTATAATTGATGGTGTTTTGTGTCGTAGGTTTCATCTGACGACGCAAACGCTCAATTCTTTTCTTTTCTGCGTTTTCTAGTTTTTCTCTTTTGCTTTTGAATAAACTCATCTTTCGTATACATTCCTACCTTTCCAAATTCTGTCTCATAGCTTCTTTGTTGAATTCGGAAAAAGAAATTGATTTTTTCTTTAATCCGCATTCTTTTTGTCATGCCTGTACCGTACATTGCCCCAGGAACTACAAATATAGCATCCCAAAGATAAATGTACCAATCAGGTAAACCAAAGAAATAAATAGTAATTGTCCCTGAGACAGCTATTACTAAACACACATATAGAACAATCATTCTAGTAGTTAAACCAAATAGAATTGGCTTGTCCTCAGTTTCAAATTCTCTTAAAAATTCTGATCCAATTTTTTTCAATTATTTTCCTTTCATACAAAATAAGATCGATTAATTCCAATTATTCTAGACATGGATTACACTCCTAAGAGTTGCTTAGCTTTTCGACTAGACCCAACCATTACAAAGATATAGATAACCCCCTTAGCAATTGAAGCAAAGGCTGTTCCCCAGGAATCACTGGAACCAGCAGTAACCTTTAGGATATCTGCTGCAACAATCGAATCATAAACAACAGAAACAATAATTAGTATGACACCAATAAGGGCAGAGGCCGCAAAGTATTTCAAGAAGTTAATCGTAACAGAGCGTAACGAGTCCATCATAAAGAACGCTACTAACAATGGAGCTATAGCTTTAAGCATATACAAATCCAAGTAACGTAGGAAAACAATAATCCCTAAAATTATGTTAGCCACTCCACTTACAGCTTTTCCGACTAAGGTAATGATAGCTTTTTCAAACATTCCTTTCCCACCAGAAATATTAGAATCAATGGTTGTTTTAACGGTAGGTGTTACATGAGCAATCACTTTCACAACAATATTAAGTAATTCCAGAATGGCATCACAAATCTGAGATGAAGCAGAGATCATGATTAAGGCAAATAAATATTTCATTAAAGCCTCTAACCAAATCTTCTGTGTTAATGCACCTCCCCTCGACTTGACCATTTGTGACCATGATGCCATTTCAAACCAGAAAAAAAGACCTAAAAGGATATACCCAATAGGTCTGACTGCATCAGCCATCATATTTACAGCTTGATTTGTAGCAGAGCTATAACTAGAAAGAGAGCTTGTTAGCTCTCTAATATCTAAATTCATAGGCTACTCCTAAAATTTTATCTGAGATAATGTTGCAACGATTGCGGCTGCAATCCCCGCAGAAGCTATGGCCAGATATACACCATTAGTCATAGAATCAGACCCATCATCTTGTCTTTGCTTATCTTTGTTCTTTCTTCCTTGAATAAAATCGACCGCACCAGTCCAGATCCAGAAAAGACCCGTAACTGTTCCAACTCCACCTAGACCAGTAATAATTTTTGTAATGATTTCCATTTGTTTTACCTCTTTTAATTTTTTATAACAAAAGGCACTGCAGAGATTTCTACAGTGCCAAACACAATACTATTTTTATAATTCATCAAATTCTTCACGATAAATCGTCCGAACAGTAGCTACTAGAATACTGAGGCCAATAATAATTGGAACTTCAATATTCGGATATGGGAAAAATAACCCTCCTCCTTTTGGTGCATCAACCACTTGACCAGCATTAATAAGTGAATCATGGGACATTCCTAAAATATGCGGTGTATACCATCCAAAAATATTATCAATTATGTTTTCGCTTGGGAAATTGAATAGATGATGAATGATTGCCATTCCCCCAATCAATACGATTGTTATACATATTTTAGCTATAACCCACAGAATAAACATACCAATAGTGGATTTTACAACATTAATACACCAAAGAACGATATAAAAGGGAGCTGTAAAAATTCTAATGATAGCTACCCATAACCAGGAAAAATCATTCCCAAATTTCATAATCCTACTCCTCCACTATTTACCGTTATTATACCATAAAAATAGCTTATTTCAAAGGTTCCTAGAGTATTCTCTAAGCCTCTTTTTTCTTACGCTTGCTGTAGAGCAGACCTGTAGCAACACTTCCCATTGCTAGAGCAGCTAATAGTAAATCTGCAGAATCCTTCTCCCCTGTTGAAGGCAAGCTTCGTTCTGGCTGAGTTACTGGTTGTTGCGGATGTTCTTCAGGAGTTTTTGGCTCTTCTGGAGTATGATTCACAACCGTATTGGAAACAACTTCCACACCGTTAACTGTATGATAGTTAGTATTTTCTACTGTTCCTGACTGAATGCGTGTCATTTGTAGATATACTTCTGCTTGAAACTCTGATGTCTCTAAAATTGACTTCAAGAAAGTATCATCAAAGCTAATATCTACTTTACCTTTAGCTTTGTCTACTACTTGACTTGTGAACTTAGTTAATTCATCACCAGCTTTAAATTTTTGGCCATCACTTGTTTCAAAATCTACAGCAGCAAACACTTGATAGACACTCTGATAATCATCATGTGTTTCATCGTAGTCATCGCTAAATTTATACTCAAATAACTGTTCTGAGCGATCTTTTGGCACTAGGGAACCAACTAATTTGTAATTAAATGTTTGATTCAGTTTGACCTCTTTTCCATCCAAGCTTTCTTTGCTTAGATGGTCGATCACTACATCTTTCTTCGGTTCAATCTTCGGAACATTATTGACTACTGTTTCAGTCACATAGGCCATCCCAAAATCAATTTGATAGGCTGTATTCTCATACTTACCACCTGTTTGACCCAATTCTTTCTTAACAGGCATTGGATTAGTAATCGTCAGAACTTCTCCAGTTTGAACGTAGGTTTTGTAGTATTCCTCTTGATTCTCCGCCTCAAATACTTGAATCGCTCCTTTCGGAGTGAAATTGCTAGACTTCAAGGCTTCTTGGACACCTGATGGTGCCTTTTCTAGACTTTCATAAAGAGCCATTTTCAAACCTTTAACTACTCGCCCTTTAGAATCAGTCACTTGAACACCATCTTGATTGATCGTAACAGCTTCTTCTGGATAATCATCAACAATGTAGAAGCCTTTACCAATACGGTCTTTATCTACTTCAATGCCCTTGTATTGACTATAATCTGCGGTTACCTTGTAGTAGTTTACCGAACCTGGTAAGACTTGTTTCCCATTGATGTTGACACCTGCCTTGTTCCTATTGATCTTACGTGGTGTCGGAACGGGAACATAGTTCTTCAAAATGTTTGAGTAGTATCCATTTCCAAACTGAATCTGATGCACTTGGTTTTTGTACTCACCAGTAAAACCAGGTTTGTTTTTCATTGGTGTATGGAAGTACAAATCCATACCAGTTTGAACATAAGCCTTATAAAATTCTTCTGGTTTTTCTGCAACCCACATATAGAAGGCCCCTGTTGGGGAAATACCAGAATCTTCTACCATCTTCTTCAATGCATCCGTCAAAGTTTCCTTAGAAAGTACATGATACATTTTAAGCCCATTAACTTCTTTTCCTGCTGCATCTCGAATCTTAAATTGACTCTCCAATGGGGTTACTGCTTCTTCCGGATAATCCTCAACGAATCCAAAGCCACGTTGAATTGCTTCTTTTGCAGATTGATTGCCTTTGTATGGGAGGTTAGTCATTTTAGAAACATAGTGATTGGTTGCTTCAGGAACCATAGCCTTTCCATCTGTCAGCTTACCTTCAGCATTGTAATTATGCTTTTCAGGCTTGATAGCTGTTCTGTTTGGATCTTTTGGATCATTTGGTTTATGAGAATCTGGATCCTTTTTGCCTGGTGTTGAAAACTTAGCGATATTACTCTTGCGACTATAACCACCATCGTCTTTACCACCATTTACAAGAAACTCAAACCCATTAACATAGTCTGCAGCATCATTCTGAGGTCGTCCCCAGTAAATAAACGGGGCAATTTTATAAGCTTTGCTTAGATTACCGTTAACTGATTTAAGCAAAGTTTCTGTAGCTTTAATCGTCAATTTATTGTTTTGATCAAAACTAATATCCCAATTTGGGTTATCTTTTTTGATTAAGTCCAATTCAGGGTTAAATCCACTTGGGGTCGGATCAATCGCCACCAGTCTAGTTGTCAACGGACGACCAGCAGGAAGTGCCTCTACATTGAGTATCCACTTAGTCAAGCTGTTTTTAGCGACATATTTTCCGTCAATATCCACACCATCTGCATTCTGAACAGACTTCTTAATTTGAGGTTGTGTAGAGAGTTTATAGTTATTATAATGTACTGTAGGTGGTTGTAGTTTCTCAGGAATTTTTTCATCCGGTTTAGGATTTGGTTTTGGAGGCAACTCAACTGTCTGCAAGTTCAATTCTGAAGGTTGTAGTTTCTCAGGAGTAAATGGTTTAAGGGGTTTCACTTTGTTTGGGCTTGGAGGTGTGACGGTAGGAACTGACAATTCACTTGTTACTGTAAACCAAATTGACGGTACCCAACGCTCTAACCCATGCCTATCCCCAAGTTTATCCCAACTTGTAATTCGTAAAATGTATTCAGGATTTGCTCCTTTCAAAGCAACTGCGCCTGATACATACCAAAAATACGGACTTTCCTTGCTGTCAATGATTCCGTGTCCATCCAACCCGAAATGAGCTCCATTAGAGTTTTCCATTTCGTTTGAGTAAACATAACCATTATCATGTTTTACAATAGAAGAGCCTGTAATCGGGATGAAGCGAGCTGAATCTGTTGGCTTAAGTGCTTCCACATGACCCTTATTGGAACTTAAACTTGAAATAGCAAGGATACCTTTAGCTTGCTTATCTGCGTCTTTAACATCTTCAAAAACAATCTGAGTACCCTCTGCATCATAAAAACGTGGTTTTACAGAAAGTCTCAAATCATAGTCTTGCCCCTTATCCTGTTGGAGCGTTGCAACTTCAATACCATAAGTAGGATTTTGATGAATACCGTAAATGACATCTGACTTAACATTTTCAGAATCGGAGAGAACGGTCAAATCCAACTCCATTCTAGAAATTGGCTTACCTTTGAACGTTGAGTTTTTCAAATTAGAATAAGTGACTGTAATGGTTTGACCAACTTTAGACGTCACAGCTCCAAGTTTTAAACCTTTACCTGAATAGTTAAATGTTCCTACATTTTCGTAAAACTCAAACTTAGATGAGTAACGATCAGGTTTTTGACTTAAATCATCTGATACTTCATGACGTGAAAAATAAGTAACAACCTCAGTTATCTCGTTAGTTCGCCCAAGACTTCGACTCATATCCTTAAAAGATTCAGCTAAGCCTTTAGCGCTAATATAATTTGTTACACCTTTAACATCTACCATAGCATTCGGTTCATTTTTATAAACCAACGCTTGAGTTGCAACCTCTGATAACCAACCATCTTTGGTCTTATTTTTTTCAGCTTCAGCTAATTCTTTTTCATAGCGCTTCTGATCCTCTACAATCTTGTTGTTTTCAGCCATAATCAATTTGTTATCGGCATCCACTTTTTCTTTTGCACTCTGATTTCGGTTGGCAAGTTCTTCAATATCCTGCTTCACCTTAGCAGCATGATCTACAACAGCTTGCTTGTTAGATTTTTGAATAGTATTAACGATTTGCGTATACTGATCATAAGAACTCTTTGAATTTGGATCTACTACAATCGTCTTCGTTGTTTCGGTAATTTTAGCATCTGGAAATTCCTGCTTCACCGCTTCCTTACTCAGGTTCAACTCTTTCTGAGTCTTTTTAGCTACAGCAGTCGCTTGTTTATATGCATCTTCTAGTGCTTGATTCTCCGTTTGGATTTTCTTATTGTTAGAAGTGGCTGTATCAACTTCTTTTTTGTATTCATCTTTTTGACTTACATAATCAGAAGTCACTTGTTCAATCTGTTTCTGTTGTTCATTTTGAGCTGTTGCAATTTCACTCTGTACTGCATGAGTAGCATCGGAGCTAGCTGTTGTACCTTTATCTACAGTAGGATCCTTAACAACATTAACTCCTTCTGCTTTAGCTTTAGCAACGGCCTCAGTCACATTTGTATTATCTACTGTAACTGAAACAGAACCTTGTGCTTGATTTGCTTGACCAATCACCGCCTGATTGTCAGCCGTTGGCGCTGGCTGGGAGTCTTTCAGATTGGAAGCAGTATTAGCAACTTCCGTAGTTGGTACAAACGAAGTAGATTCATCTGCCTTAGCAACCTGAACTGTTCCCATCAATGCAGCTAAACCAAGAATAACTCCACATGTTCCCCATCGTCGTGTTTTTCGGATAGAACCGAATGCTCTTGTTTCATTATTGAATTTCATGATTTCTCCTTTAACTTTTAATATAGTATTCAATATTATTCGCTTTCGATATAATTTGAAGGAGCTCTCGCCCTAAAATATATAATTCTCATTTCTTTCTCCAACAAAAAAGTCACCAAGAAACCTTGATGACTTTACTTTACTTAATTTAATTTTCCTTAGATTCTCGTTTGATTTTCAACAAACTTAAAAGTGAAATAGTTACCATTCCAAAGAGCCAAAGACTAGAAGATTTTTCTCCTGTCTTAGGTAATTCATATGTTGCAGCAGGTGCTTGATAGACTGGATCTTTGACTTTTGCAACTTGATTATTAACTTGATCTTGCACATACTTTACAATCTTACCATTTTGAATCACTGGAATCGGATGACCTCCAGCTTGCTCAATACTTGCCTTCTGAGCCTCTAACTCTTTTTGATACTTAATTTCTTGTTGTGCTTCCAGATAATCACGATAAGCCGACAACAACTCTTTATGAGCCTCTAATACCTTTCTTTGTTCTACTTTTGCAGCTTCTAGTTTTGCTAGTGCTAACTCAAGAACGGATTTCTTTTCTTTCAAAACTTCTTGAGCAGATTCAAGATTCAGTTTTGCATTTTCTAAGAGTTGTGGGGCATTTTGCAAAACTTCCACTCGCTCTTTTGATGCTTTCAAGGCTTCAGTTGTTTCTGAAAGCACAGCTTGACGACTGAGGACAAGTTCTTTAATTCGAGTAAGTTTACCTTGTTTAGCAAACAATGCCTCTTTCTCAGCAGTCAAAGCTTCATTCAGTGATTCCCATTCAGTTTGTTTTTCAGCTAGTTTATCTTTAGCTAACGCAAGTGCTTCACGTTTGTTTTGCACATCTGCATTCAACTGTTCCAAAGCCTCTTGCGCTTGTTTGTTTTCTAAGCCAGCTTTTTCAAGGTTTGCTTCCGCCTGCTTCAACTTAGCTTCTGCTTCAGGAGTTTTTAAAGCAATATTCTGAATATCATTACGATTAGTCACTGCATTTTGCGCAGCATCTTCTGCTTGAGTATATTCTGTCTGTGCTTGTGCTTTTCTAGCTTGAGCATCCTTATGATTCGTTTTCTCAGTCTCATAAGTATCCTGAGCCTGTGCCACAGAATTTCTAGCTACTTGAATTCTTTCCTGAAGACTAGCTA
Source organism: Streptococcus infantis (assembly GCF_047463635.1). Taxonomy (GTDB): domain Bacteria; phylum Bacillota; class Bacilli; order Lactobacillales; family Streptococcaceae; genus Streptococcus; species Streptococcus infantis_W. The sequence continues at coordinate 67,692 of NZ_JASHDL010000001.1, read as the reverse complement.
GATTGTTCTTAGTATCAACTTTAACATTTTGATGGAAACCATTTTTCAGCAAATCAATTGTTTTAGAATCTGTTCCAACATAGTGCATCGCAATCAAACCAAGATCTGTCTTTCGGGTTGCTACACCGATATATTGTAGAGTGACTGACTTACGATCTAGTCCTGCAAAGTTTAAAGCATGGCCCCAATCAGCATGCTTATCATAAAACAGCATCATAATCACGTTGTTGTATGCCTGTTGTTTCAGATCAGCTAATGTTACTACATCACCTGCATTTTGAAAGCCAATGTTTTCAGCAAGCAGACCTTGATTACCTTGATTTAAACCAACTTCTTTCGCAACAGTGTTCAAAGCATCTAGGTCATGGCCGTACTGATTAGTAGATAGTTTGCTTGCTTTCTGTGCCACTTTCTGCATATCTCGATTCACTAAAACTGGAATATCATCTGTTCCCATCAATTGACGGAAATCATTAATCAAATGTGCATTGAAAATGGCAAGTTCATCTTGAATTTCAGCAGATAAATTGTTGACATCAGCAATCACCGTCTTTTTATCTGCTTCACTCTGCTTAAATGGAGAAGTTGGATTACTGTAATAAGTATCACCACCATCTGGTGAGCTAAATCCAGCAGCAGTCATTCCTCTCTTAGCAATTTCTTGTAACTTATTTGAATTTTCTTCAGTTGGATTATTGAAGTAAGCTTTTAAAGCTTCTACGTAGCCAGCAGGATAAGTGATAGAGGTCGTTGTCAAACTATCCAGGATACTTTGAGCTTTAGATAGATTCTCTTTAGCTACTTGATACTGATTTTCAGCGTTAGTAGCTTGAGTGGTTGCTTGATCTAGTTCCTGAGCTTTCACCAACCTAGTTGCTTCTGTACTCGTTACATCTTCTTCTGCCTGCTCCAACTTAGAAGCACGTTGTTCGTCTGCTTTTTTAGCAAGTTCCAACTCTTGTCGAGCTTGTGATTCAGCTTTTTCGCTCATTTCCAAGTTTCGCTCAGCAGCTTCAGCATTAGCAACAATACCCGCAACTCCAGTTCCGTCTAGAATCGCTTGTTTTTCAGCTACAATTTGTTCTGCATCTGTAACTTCTTCTGTTTTGTCAGCTAGCTTTCTCGTAGCTTCTGTGACATTTGCTTCCTGATCAGTAACATTCTTTTCAGCTAGCTTTTGTTCCTCTCCAGCAGAGGTCAGTTCTTCTTGAGCCTTCTTCTCAGCAATTTCTTTTGTAGAGACATCTTCTTTTGCATCCTGGATATTTTTAGGGGTAGCCTCCTTGACTACTTTCTCCGCTTGAGTAACAGTTTCTGTAGCTTCATCAACTACTTTCTCAGCATCGTTCACCTCATTTTGAGCTGTGTTTACAATCTCCTCATGTTTTTTTACAACTGTGTTTGCCTGATCCACATTTCCTTGGGAGATAACAACATCAGTTTCTGTAACTGTTTTTTTAGTTGCTGTCTTCTGTTGGCTCCCTGAAATTGGCTCTGTAGGCTTTAATTCTTCTGCGGAAACTTGAGTCGTTGCTCCAACCGCTGCCGTTGCGATTGCGCCAGCCAATAAAACTTTCTTAACTTCATTCATCATTTCCATTTGATTTCTCCTTTTTGTTTAAAAACGTTCTTAAAATATTTATTTTATGCTTTTATTTTACTATTTTTAGAGTTTTTTCTCAATTTTTTTCTTGATTTTCATTCATCTATCCGCTTAATCAAAGATAGGATATTTAGAACATATCAAATTTCCTCTCCTTGATGAAACAGATAGACGAGGACTCTATCTGTTAAATTTTACCGCTAGGTCGGTGATAACCTTTACCGGTTAGCTGTAAGATTGATTTATTTCCTTGTTTAATTCGTCTGGCAACTAAAATGTCTCCACGTTTAATGGTGCGTATATCTCTATAGATTTTAGAGTAATCTGCAATCATTTCAACGGTTTGAAGTTTTCCTGCCACATATCCTGTTTTAGGAATAAGACCATACTTACTAGTTAATTTCATTTCTTCACCACTTGCAAGCCGTGCGGTTGCATCACCTTGCAAACCTAGTCGTCTTAAGTCAGTGAGTGTGACCTCACTAGTTGATTTTATTTGATTCATATTGTCCTCCTTTTTGAATCAAAGGCTGATTTACAGCCATGCCGAGTTGATGCCGTACATCTCTACTGTGTTTTTTACGCACGATTTATAGTTTAGAAATCGCAAACTCTTTCGTCTTACGGGACAAGTCAACCGTGACTTTACATCATGCAGTCAGCACTAGATATACTTTCTAGATACACACCGCCCCTATTCTTCTTTTTATGCCTAGACTGCGCTAATCGGGACAGTGGGGATATTCAATTTTCAAAGAACAAGAGTAGTTTTAGGACTTGCTCAGGTCAAGTATTTTACAAATATAGAACTATCTTAATTCCAGAAAGTCAACTATCTTTCTCTTAACATGTTGCGGTGTCTTTAGACAACTCAGCTAAATAGTGATTCAGTTTCGTCTCCGACAGTTTATCTGGATAATAATACGCAATCAGACTAGGACACTCAGCAGGGTATTGTCTAGCGTACTCACTTTGTCCTGATACCTCCATGAAGCCCTGTTCTTTTTCGATGAGTAAAGCCATCTTCCAAAAACGAATCATCATTTTGTAGAAGTATGCCGGAACATTCTGGATTGGTTTTCCTTCAGCCTCTCCTGTTTTAATTTTGAAAATCAATTTATCAAGTTCACGTTCAAGATCCTGCAACCAAACCTCTCCATAAATTTCCTGATTAGCTAAGAGGTTGTTGTAATCTTTCTCGACTTTGCGTTTCGATTGATAGATTTTATTTTCAAGAATTTTTGCATCTTTCCCAAACAAACTGATTTTCCGAACTAGTTGAGAAGAAAGAAAACCATGTTGTCCCATTTTAAATGCTTCAGAGATTGATAAATCAGATAAAGATGACTCGTCCTCGTATCGATTAGTATCGTATGAGGATTCTGTCTGACTCCTCTCTGTATTTATTCCGTCCGCTTCGTGGACGTTTTGAAGTCCATTTTGCGGACGTCCGTTTTTGATACTTTCGCTATTATCAAGGCTTTGGGGTGCTTTTTCATAGAGAACTTTACCAAAAGCATTAACCCTCTTCAGTAACTCACCATCAGCTGAATAGTGCTCCACTATTTCTAAATTAGCATCCACTAGTTGAAGATAAAGTCTATTTGGCTTATTGAGCCCTTGCCTAACTTCTCGTAAGAGACCATGTTCTTGCAGTTCTTTCTTGATCTTAGTAACTTTCATCTTTCCCTTGTCCAATAGCAGCATCAGGTCAGAAACTGTAAAAATTAGAAAGACCGCTCCATTTTCATCAACGTAATCTCTATTTCCCTTCTGGAATGAACTGATACTTAATTTACAACGATTATAGAGAGCGCCATAAGCTAACTTAGCATCAGATGAGAGACCCGTGTAAGAACTAGTCAATTTGACATAGCCGTTCTCGTTGTGTTGAATACGGGTGAAAAAGATTTCTGGAATTTGATAAAAAGTTAGAGTGGCTAGTTGGTCAATCGTGATATCTGCCATTAGTAGCCTCCTACAACTTGTAATCTCAAGCCACCAGCTTCAGGAAAATAGACAAGATGAGTTTGTTCTAACTCTTCAATAGCTGCAATAGCACGGCTTTTAGTCCATCCCATTGTATTCATCAAATCTAAAATCATTACGTCTCTAGTCAACCTTGAGACCTTTGTTTGGTGTTGTTTCATATGTGCTCCTTTCTTCATGAGGGTAAGCTACTTTATATTCATACTTGAAGTAATTCTTCTGGTAATAACCTTGTTTCTTTTGCGTGCTCTAGACCAGCTATATAAGCTTCATAATCAACATCAACTTTGACATTAATGGTTCTATTTTTTAAACTTCCCATGCGACGCTGTTGTTCTTCCAAAACTTCTGCTGGGATTTTTACCATCAAACCAAATTCTTCTGATGATTGAACCTGAGCCTGAAAACGTTGATCTACTCCGTTTAAGAAACCGAGTAAGTACGATTTCTTATAGTCTTTCCATCTTGCTCTTGAGACTGTAGGGAAAAGTCGTTTCAGCCGATATTTAAGGTATAAGAGCGCACCTTCGTAAACCTTACTACAAAGTTCAGCATCAGATTGATATCCAAAGAAAATTATCTGTGTGATGCCGTCTTCAGGAAGTCGTCTTCTTATCGTTTTACATCTAAAATTTTCACCTAAAATACCTGCCAACTTTTCTTGCCACCATGGAAGTCTATATTCCCATGTTCCTATTGTTTCACCAATATCTTTTTGAGTTTTACTATTCGTTAAATCATTCATAGAAAGATTATGCTTCACCATAAGTCTTTGAGCCATCAGAAGTGCAGTCTGCCCCTCTTCATCGTTTGGTGCATCGTAAGCTAATTCTAAAAGATTTTGTATCTTCTCAATAATTTTATTATCCATATCAATCCACATGTTTATACTTTCTAGGTAAAGAACTAGCGTAATGTTTTGAATCATTAACCTTTGCATTATAAAAAATCATATTATCCCCAATAATTTCTTGCCATTTAGGAATCTCCTCGCGATAAATACGATTAAGTCCATAAAAGTTCCTTACAATAAATCTAACGGCTCCAATATGATCTCCTAACCCAACCACACACAACACATCATGTTCCATATCATATACCCAATGACTTTTTGAATTTGTCAGTATTTCCCAAGCAAATTCCCAATCTCTCTCAAGCCAATCATGCCCTGGTCTGTAATAAACTTTTGTCTGACAAGAGTCATCATTAAATCCATAAAAACAGTGACTACACAGCGTTCTATTTTTATCTACCCACCAACAAGGACCAGACTTTTCATTGATGCAAGGTGTAACCCAGTTACAAGCACATCGTCTACAAATTCCAGCTTCCATGCATTATTCCTTCCTACACATATCCCATCAATTCTGGATTAAACTCCAGAGTCAACCACAAGGCTTCGTCCTGAGTCAATTGTCTAGTCTGCCCCAAGTTCCATCTCTCGCTCTTCTGGAGTAAGGATAAGTGCCAAGCTTAATTCTAAGATATAATTCATGAATAACATCATCTTTTATAACTCTCCAGAGAAGACTAGAAGGTCTATAGTAATAGGCGTCTCCAAGCCAAACTCTATTGAGATCATCGTATACAGATACTTTTTCATCAGAATTTCCTTCAGGGATACAATCAACCATATTTTCATTCTTATCAAGATCTATTACATCGAAAATTTCTAACGAATCAATATCCATAATAATTTCAATATTATCTGACATATTTTCCTCCCAAAACACAAAAAAGAGTTAACGGAATTTTCCGTTAACTCAATATTTTCTATTTACCTCAAAACACTAGACACTTACATAGCAGAATTCCTAAAAAAATCGCAACTAAACCACCTAGGTAGGTCAAAATCAGGTAAGAATAAAATACCTTCTTATCGCTTAGCAACCTTTGGAGTTCGTCATTCAAGGTTGAAAAAGTGGTTAGACCTCCACAAAATCCTGTGGCAAGGATAAGATATACTTCTTTAGACTCCACATGATTGTAAAATAAGCCGATCAAAAAACAGCCCAGTAGATTAGCTATGAGAGTTCCTAGAGGCAGTACTGAACCCTGATTATAACGTGAAAAGAAATAACGCACGAGAGCACCTAATCCACAAGCAAGTGCTAGATATAATACTACCATTTCTTCCTCCCTAAATAATAAGCCAATAAAAGTCCACCACCAATGCTCAGAACTAGATAGACTACTAGACTTAGGTAAGAACCTCTATCCAGCAATTTTACGCCATCTAACATGAGGCTTGAAAAAGTCGTTAATCCTCCACAGAAGCCAGTTCCAAGCGCTAAAATGACACCTTTACTGCTTCCCTTATAAACCAAATAACCTTTGACAAGATAGACTAAGCAGAAAATTCCTAGATAGTTAGCAAAGAGAGTTCCCCATGGAAAGCCTGGACTAGCTGGCAACCATCTCGAAATCTGATATCGGATAAGTCCTCCTAGCATGGCAGCTAGAAAGATTCCTAGTGGGTAAAATTGTTCTTTTTTCATTTGATGTTTTTATCCTGATAATCGCGTGAACGTTTGAGAATATCAGAAAAAGTCTCAACGATTGTCTCTTCGTATTTTTTATTTCTGACATGACTTCTGACCTTCTCAAAGATGGCTTCTTCTCTTTTAGTATCGAGAATAGCTTTTCCTGAAGCTTTTTTATAAGCAACTACCCCCTCAACTAGATGCATTCTTTCTTCTAAGAGTTTTACGATTTGGTCATCAATTTGATCGATTTCTTGTCTAATAATATCTAAATCCATAGAGTCTCCTTCATTATTTGAATGATTGTATCAAAAAGCTTCTAAATGGGCCAGTACATTCTTAGGGTTATCTAACAAAAACTGCACTGACAACTTTCATCAGTGCAACTTCATGCTTATCCTACTTTAGCAGCCAATTCTTCTGCAAATTGTTCCAAGCGTTCGATATCTTCTTCTTCTGCAGAGAGATCCACTTTGACACACTCTGATCCCTTTTCAGCTCCTGTTGCCACAAATACACGATCAAAGTCATCAACAGCTTTACAGAACTCATCGTAGAAAGTATCACCTGATCCTACTACACCGTAGATTTTACCACTCAAATTAAGATCTGCTAGGTCCTCGTAGAAGTCCATCATCTCATCTGGTAACTCTCCATCACCGTAAGTGTAGGTTGCAACGATTGCGATATCTGCTTCAAGAAAGTCAGATGCGTCAACAGTTGTACACTCATCAACATCCACCTCTAAGCCCAATTCACGCAATTTATCTGCTACAATATCTGCAATTTCTTCGGTATTACCGGTCATACTGGCAAATACAATTTTTGCTAATGCCATATCGTCCTCCTCAATTTATCTTTCTCCATTATATCACATCTTTTTCATTTTAAAAATAAAAACTCTTGTGCTAAAATGAAATAAGAAAGAATTGAGGTCACTTATGGAAATTTGCCACCAAATTTTAGAAAAAATCAAAGAATACGACACGATTATCATTCATCGTCATATGAAACCAGACCCTGATGCCTTGGGAAGTCAGGCTGGATTGAAATCCTTGCTGGAACATCATTTCCCAGAAAAAACCATCAAAGCCGTTGGTTTTGATGAACCAACTCTTACTTGGATGGCTGAAATGGATTCTGTCGAAGATAGTGCCTACCAAGGAGCCCTTGTCATCGTCTGTGATACAGCTAATACTGCTCGTATTGATGATAAGCGCTATAGTCAAGGTGATTTTCTCATTAAGATTGACCACCATCCAAATGACGAAGTCTATGGAGATCTTGTTTGGGTAGATACCAACTCTAGCAGTGCCAGTGAGATGATTGCTCTCTTTGCTGAAGCAACTAACCTAGAATTATCCGACTACGCTGCTAAAATGCTCTGCGCTGGAATTATTGGCGATACAGGCCGTTTCCTTTATCCGTCTACTTCTGCTCGTACCCTTCGAATTGCTAGTAAACTAAGAGAACATAACTTTGACTATGCTGAATTAACACGTAAAATGGACACTATGAGCTTTAAAATTGCTAAACTTCAAGGTTATGTCTATGATCACCTAGAAGTTGATGAAAATGGTATCGCACGTGTCTTACTGACTCAAGAAATTCTAAAAACATATCAGGTAACAGATGCAGAAACAGCAGCCATTGTTGGAGCTCCAGGCCGTATCGATACAGTTAATCTTTGGGGAATATTTGTGGAACAAGCAGATGGCCACTATCGCGTTCGACTTCGCAGTAAATTCGTTCCAATCAATGGTGTTGCAAAAGAACATGATGGTGGAGGTCACCCACTTGCAAGTGGTGCTAACTCCTATAGCCTAGAGGAAAATGAAGTTATCTATCAAAAATTAAAAAACTTACTGAAAAAATAGATAAAAAGCTTGCCAAACTTATCAGAATCTGATAGACTAGTATGGTAACAATCTATGGCTCGCAAAGAGACCATGGCAGAAAGGAAATATTGCAAAATGAAAAAAGATATCCATCCAGAATATCGCCCAGTTGTCTTCATGGACACAACTACTGGTTACCAATTCCTTAGCGGTTCAACAAAACGCTCTAACGAAACTGTTGAGTTCGAAGGCGAAACTTACCCATTGATCCGTGTGGAAATTTCATCAGACTCACACCCATTCTACACTGGACGTCAAAAGTTCACTCAAGCAGATGGACGCGTGGATCGTTTCAACAAAAAATACGGTCTCAAATAATCATAAAAAGAACAGTTCCGGCTGTTCTTTTTTTGTTTCTTCAAATTAGGACTCAATCACAACTGCTGTACCACTACAAGTTACCATCAGCATAGCATTTTCAGCCCCTAAAGTTTCATAGTCCATTTTTATACCTATAATAGCATTTGCTCCACGTTCACTTGCACGCTCCATCATTTCTGCTAGAGCTTCTTCTCTTGCTTGAGTCAACTCGCCTTCATAACTACTAGCTCGTCCTCCAAAAACATTACGGAAGCCAGCAGCCATATCTTTGAACATATTAACGCCAGCAACCACTTCACCAAAGACGATTCCTTTGTAGGCTAGGATTTTCTTGCCTTCAATTCCCGTAGTTGAAATAATCATCTTCCTTTCCTCCTAACTTCTTTTATATAATTGTAATCCCTTTCAATAACTCTGTCAAGAAATTCTATAAAAGGATCAGTGCTTGAAAGGAAACTCTTCTCACCATCCTTGTTTGATATCCATTTAGTGCCAATTGTATGAATGGTGGCCTAAATCTTTTCTTTGTAAGCCTAACTTGAGATAGGCTTCTCAGCCTCCCTATTCTTAACAATAGTAGAGCTTAAAATCTATGACTGGTATAGAAAATACTGTTCTCTCATGCCCCCATTTTGCCCCCTATACACAAAAAAAGCCTACTGACCAAGCTAGCAAGCTTGATACAATAGGCTTTTTCTAAATTCATTATTTAACAGCGTCTTTAAGAGCTTTACCAGCTTTGAATGCTGGAACTTTTGAAGCTGCGATAGTGATTTCTTTACCAGTTTGTGGGTTGCGACCTTTACGTGCTGCACGCTCACGAACTTCGAAATTACCAAAACCGATCAATTGAACTTTTTCACCAGCTGCAAGGTAATCAGCTACTGCTGCAAATACAGCATCAACTGCTGCTGCTGAGTCTTTCTTTGTCAATTCTGTAGCTTCTGCTACTTTAGCGATCAAATCTTGTTTGTTTGCCATGTTAATAATTCCTCCAAATATTTTCTAATTAACAATTACAATCATATCCTAAATTCTCTTGTAGGTCAAGTCAAAAACGCTATTTCTTGCTATTTTCTTTATTTTTTTAGGACTCGTATCTGACCAAAATAGCCCAAGCATTTTCACCTGTATGGGTCTGAATAATAGAACCTGTTTCAAGTACAGAGATTGGTTTTTCAACGAATGGTTGTAAGATTTCTTTCATCTCTTCTGCCCAGTCCCGAGTTCCAGAATAGGAAATACCAATTTCTGCAACAGAACGCTCTGACAGTTTTGAAACTAGTTCATCCAACCATTTCTTAAAGGTTTTAGCTCCACGTCCTTTAACGATTGGTTGCAATTCATCATCTTTCATCTGCATGACTACGCGGATATTTAATAGAGAGCTTAAAAGACCTGTCACTCGGCCAATACGACCACCTTTAACAAGGTTTTCCAAGGTAGAAACACCAATATAGAGCTCTGTGTTCTTCTTTACTTCTTCAACATGAGCCACAATTGTCTCAATGTCTTGTCCTTCTTGAGCTAACTTAGCTGCTTCAACTACTTGAAATTTTAGGGCTTGATCTGTAAAGGAACTATCCAATACAGTCACATTAGCTGTTGACAAACTTGCACCTTGCCGAGCTGCTTCGACAGTTCCTGATAAGGCATGAGACATATGAATGGCTAAAATTTGACTACCGTCTTTACTCAACTCATCAAAAATCTCAGCAAAGAGTCCAACAGGAGGTTGACTTGTTTTAGGCAGATTTTTACTCTCTTTCATCAAGCGAAGAAATTCCCCTTCTTCAAGATCAGCATCCGAATAAAGAACACTATCAATCATTACAGAGAGCGGAACGACGGTAATATTTAATTCTTTGACCACTTCTGGTTCAATTGTAACAGAAGAATCTGTTACGATTTTTACTTGTGTCATAATTCAAATCTTTCTATGTTTCACTTTTTGAGTGAGTTTTTCAATTTAACTATAACAATTATATCAAAAAAAAGCTAAAAATTCATACTGTATCTATTCATTTTTATGATGTAATTTATAGATTTTTAAATCTTTATTTTTATAAAAATAGTCGCCTGCTAAGACGACTACTGTTCATTTATCATAAGCGTTCATACAAATCTTGCATTTGTATGTCATCAGGAACCAACTTGAGATAGTGTTGAATTTGTTCTTTTGCTTCTTCAAACCTTCCAAGTTCGCGTAATAGATGAATGTATTGCTCTAAAAACTCAGGATTTTCCTTGAGTTCTGGAACCAATGCCTGATAAAATTCATAGGCAGCATCCAAATCTTCAGTTTCTTGGTAACTCCGTGCAATCATCCACTTAGTCAAGAGATTTTCTGGCTCATATACTTCTAAGGCTAGAATATCCTCATACCTTTCTTGCTCCTGATACATGGTTGCTAGTCGCAAGAGGATTTCTTCTTGGTCTTCCGCATCTTCTTGGGCTTGAAGAAGATAAGCTTCCGCCTGCTCAGGTTGATGCAATTCGTAAGATAATTGTGAAGCAAGGAGTAGTAAACGTGTTTCGAATGGATTTTTTTCCAAACCTTGTTGAGCAATCAGTAAGGCTTGCTCAGTCTGGTGTTCCTTATGTAGAGCCTGACTATAACCATATTCATACCCTTCAAAATCTGGAGAAATAGTATCCAGCTGTTTAAAATATAAAACTGCCTTTTGATATTCCTCTTGATCAAAGTAAAGACTTGCTAATTCAAATGCAGTCTGATCTTCATACTCTAACTCTAAAGCTTTTTCTAAAAACTCTATAGCTGATTCAAACTTTCCAAGTCGAGCATAGGCAGTTCCAATTCGTTGATAGGTCGAAATCCCTGTCTGCTCATATATTTCACGATTATCCAGTTGAGCATAGCCCTTAATCGCTTCTAAATCATTTCCAAGTTCACTATCTAACTCTGCTAGCCCAAAAATAAATAGAGGATCATCAGAGTAATTAAGAGCTTCTAAGAGCTTCTCACGAGCTACATCCGTCAATCCTTCCATTTGATAGAAATCAGCCTTTAAAACAAGCGCAGATACATAAGAATCGCTATTGGGTTGAATTTCTTCTAGATAGGCAAACGCTTCTTCAATTTGTCCGTCTTCGCTTGCGATACTAGCTAGATTGAGATTTACTTCTGGAAATATTGGAGCTAGTTTTTCATAGATTTGACGAGCTTGTGGATAAAAACCAATACCTTCTAGATAATAAGCCAGTTCCAGAAGAAGATCATCAGGGTCTTCTTCCAAAGCTTTTTGAAAATAGTGATCAGCTTTTGTTAAATCTTGCTGATCCAGAGCTTCAAGCATTTCTTGACTATTGCTCACTTTCAACCTCCTCTTCTAACTCATACAGACCACTAACTTTTTTATACCATTCAAAAATCGCTGAAATAACAACTTTTGCTGAAGCATAAACAGGAATTCCTAATAGGACTCCCCAAACACCAAACATAGAACCAGACGTCAACAAAACAAATAGAATAGTGATTGGATGGATGTTTAATTGACTACCTAAAATCAATGGAGATACAAAACGACCTTCAATTGTCTGCTCTACAATAAAAACGATAATAACTTTCAAGAGCATAACTGGTCCAGCAATTAAACCTAAGACCAGAGCTGGTAGCATGGCAAGGAAACTTCCAAGATAAGGGATAAGATTTAAAACCCCTGCAGTAATTCCAAGAGTCACTGCATATCTCAAACCAATAATCTTAAAGAATATGATAAACATAATCGCTACGATAACAGCAACAGTAATTTGTCCTCTAACATAGTTAGAAAGTTGTTGGTTCACATCCGTTAGAACCTTACCTACTGGTTCTCTCAATTTATTTGGTAAGAATTGAGTGATATGATCTCTCAAACCTTTTCCATCTCTAAGGAGATAAAAGAGCATAAAGGGCATGATAATCAAAGCAACAATGACTTGTGACGTTCCACTAATAAGAGCACTCACCCAGTTCACAGCTTTTGATGAAATATTACTTGCCCAAGCAGTTGCTTGTGTTGAGAATTGAGCCAGAACCTGTTCTAGTTGAGGTCTAAAGTCATCTGGTAACCGCTTAGTTACAAGATCATCAATAACTCTGTCAGCATCTTCGAGATAATTTGGTACATTTTGCGCAAAAATAACTACTTGACGTTGAAGATTTGGAATCGCAACGGCCAGACCAATAATCAAGAGTATGGCGATAATGACAAAGATAATACTAATGGCTAAGACACGATTTATCTTATACTTCTCCATCAAATCCACCAGTGGATTTAAGAGATAAAAAAGCAATCCTGATAAAATAACAGGCAACATGACCACTGATAAAAAATCAACGACAGGGATAAATAAAAAACTAATCTTACTTAAAATAAAAATATTCAGACCTAATAACAAGGCTACCAAAAATACAGTAACAGCCTTATTATCTAAAAACCATTTAAAAAACCAAGATAAATTAAAATGTTTCTCTTTTTGTTCCATATCTACTTCCTTTCCTTTGTCCTTTCATTATACCATTTTTATAGGGAATAAACTGTTTTTAAAGTGTTGAAGTGACGATTGATAACTTTAACAAAGAGACCTTGCATTTTACTAATTTTATACTTAGATGTTTCATACTTTTTTCACTATTTTCTTCAGGTCTCCTAATTTATGATATAATAGAAACATCTTTATTTAGAGGTATAGCTATGATTGAAACAATTTATTTCGGAACTTACACACGTCGTTTATCCCAAGGGATTTATCAAGCTGATTTTGATACAGAAACTGGGAAACTATCCAATCTTAAACTATTTGCGGCTGAGCCAAGTCCTACCTATCTTGCATTTGATCAAGAAAATCACCTCTACACTGTCGGTAGCAAAGATGGACAAGGTGGAATTGCTGCCTATCAAACTGATGGTACTTTGCTAAACCATGTTGTGACAGAAGGTGCTCCTCACTGTTATGTTGCAGTTGACGAGAAACGTGGCCTAGTATATGGTGCTAACTATCACAAGGGACAAGTTTTGGTCTATAAACGTAAAGAAGATGGTAGTCTAGAATTGGCTGATACAGTTCAGCATAGCGGTCATGGTCCTCATGAAAATCAAGCTTCTCCACATGTACACTATACAGATTTAACACCAGATCAGTATTTAGTCACTTGCGACTTAGGTACTGATGAGGTTACTACTTATGATGTCAATCCAGAAGGAAAACTAAATAAGCTAAATACCTACAATTGTAGTCCTGGTGCTGGTGCACGTCACCTTGTTTTTCACAATCACTACAAGATTGCCTATCTCATCTGTGAACTCAATAGTACAATTGAAGTATTGATTTATGATGGTGTTGGTGCATTTGAAAAAATGCAAGTTATTTCTACTCTTCCTGAAGGATTTAATGACTTTAATGGAACTGCTGCTATTCGTCTCTCACAAGATGGAAAATATCTGTATGCATCAAACCGTGGTCACGATTCTATTGTAGTTTACACTATTCTCGCTGATGGTAGTTTAGAATTGTTGGAATTCGTTCCTACAAACGGGAAAACTCCTCGTGACTTTATTCTCTCACCAGACCAAGAATTCCTCATCGCCGTTCACCAGGATTCTGATAATGCAACTGTCTTTAAACGTAATCCAGAGACTGGTCGTCTTGCAGAACTTTCCAATGATTTCCACGTTCCCGAAGCGGTTTGCGTCACATTTTAAACATAAAAAATGAACTTGATTCTCAAATCAAGTTCATTTTTTTATAGTTTATTTCCGACATTGATTCGGTTAATAGCACGTTGTAATGCAATCTTAGCACGTCGCTCTTGGTCAATCAAGTGTTTGTCTTGTGCTTCTTCGATTTCACGTTCTGCACGAAGTTTGGCACGTTCTGCACGGCTAATATCGATATCACGAGCACGCTCAGCTGAGTCTGCAATAATGGTAATGACATCATTAGCAATCTCAATGATTCCTCCATTTACTGCTATCCAGTTGACATGAGAATCATCATCAATACGTTTGACTTTAACTTCATCAACTGCTAATACCGCAATCATATTTTGATGTCGTGGCAAGATCCCCATCTCACCATCCAGAGTTCGAACCGATACAAAGCTGGCATGGTGATCATAGACGAGGCCATCTGGTGTCACGATCTGGACAGTTAACTGAGCCATAGATCACCTCTTAAAATCCCATTTTTTCAGCCTTAGCAATAACATCTTCGATTGAACCTACTCCACGGAAGGCATCTTCTGGGAGATGATCGTGTTTTCCGTCAAGAATTTCCTTAAATCCACGAACTGTTTCCGCTACAGGAACATAAGAACCTGGTTGACCAGTAAATTGTTCCGCAACGTTGAAGTTTTGTGAAAGGAAGAACTGAATACGACGGGCACGAGCAACCAAAGTCTTTTCTTCATCAGAAAGTTCATCCATACCAAGGATCGCAATGATATCTTGCAATTCATGGTAACGTTGAAGGACACGTTTAACCTCAGCAGCAACTGCGTAGTGTTCTTCTCCAACGATTTCAGGTGCCAAGGCACGTGAACTTGAAGCAAGTGGGTCAACGGCTGGATAAATACCCAATTGAACCAATTTACGTTCCAAGTTTGTTGTTGAATCCAAGTGGGCGAAGGCTGTTGCTGGCGCTGGGTCAGTATAGTCATCCGCTGGCACGTAGATAGCCTGGATAGAGGTTACAGAACCTTTCTTAGTTGAAGTGATACGTTCTTGCAATTGACCCATTTCTGTTGCGAGAGTTGGTTGGTAACCAACGGCTGATGGCATACGACCCAAAAGGGCAGATACTTCTGAACCAGCTTGTGTGAAACGGAAGATATTGTCAATGAAGAGAAGAACGTCTTGGCCTTCTACATCACGGAAGTATTCAGCGATTGTCAAACCAGTAAGGGCAACACGCATACGTGCTCCTGGTGGCTCATTCATCTGACCAAATACCATGGCTGTTTTCTCGATAACGCCTGATTCTTTCATTTCCCAATATAGGTCGTTCCCTTCACGAGTACGTTCCCCAACACCGGTAAATACTGAAATACCACCGTGTTCTTGGGCAATGTTATGGATCAATTCTTGAATCAAGACAGTTTTACCAACTCCGGCACCACCGAAGAGCCCGACCTTACCACCTTTAAGATATGGGGCAAGAAGGTCGATAACCTTAATCCCTGTTTCGAGGATTTCTGAAGAGGTAGACAACTCATCAAAAGTAGGTGCTTTTTTATGAATTGGCTGACGCTCTGCGTCTTCTCCAAAAGGAGCTTCCAAGTCAATGGTATCTCCCAAAACGTTGAAGACACGTCCCAAGGTTTCTTTACCTACTGGTACAGAGATTGGACGACCTGTGTCCAACACTTCCATTCCACGAGTCAAACCATCTGTTGATTCCATGGCAATGGTACGAATCATACCATCCCCCAACTCTAAGGCTACTTCAAGGACGATTTTTGTTTTCTTTTCGTCATTTTTGTAGACGACAAGTGCATTGTTAATCTCAGGTAGTTTTTCACCTGCTGCAAACAAAACGTCTACAACGGGTCCGATAACCTGAGCAATTTTACCTGAACTCATCTCCTTCTCCTATTCTATATAAGATACTGTCGGTTCCTAGTTTTGCTAGGTCCTAAGTTCATTGATATGAGCAGGATGGCTTTATTCTAAAGCGCTAGCTCCTGCCACGATTTCTGTGATTTCTTGTGTAATCGCCGCCTGTCTGGCACGGTTATACTGGATTGTCAAATCATTAATCACTTTTTTTGCATTATCAGTCGCTGTTTGCATGGCTGTCATACCAGCAGCATTTTCAGCTGTCTTGGCATCAATAATAGCACCATAAATCATACTTTCTGCAAACTGAGGCAATAGTTGATCCAAGATTTCTTCACGACTTGTTTCAAGGTCAAATGTCAAGCTATAGTTATCATCTGCTTCATTTGGATCCAAGTCCACGATTGGAAGCATCTGCTCCACACGCATTTGACTTGTCAGTGTATTCACGTGGTGGTTGTAGCAAACATAAAGCTCATCAAAAAGTTCGTTTTGATACATTTCAATCGTTTTTGTAATAATCTTACGAACTTCATCAAAGCTTGGTTGGCTTGCAAGTCCACGCAATTCATAGATTGGTTGAATACCGCGTGATTTGAAGAAATCGGCTCCCATACCACCAATACAGATGACTTCAAAATCATCACCTGAAGGATGGTATTCTTGCTGAATTTCCATGACAGCTTTTAAGATTGAAGAATTATATCCTCCAACAAGACCACGGTCAGATGTAATGACGATATAGCCTGTTTTTTTGACGGGGCGACTGATCAACATAGGGTTAGTTGATCCGCCTGCACCATCTCCGTGGAGGATGTCTGTAACTAGTTTACGCACTTTTTGTGCATACACTTGGAAGTTACGAGCTGCTTCTTCAGAACGACCTAACTTAGCTGCAGAAACCATCTGCATAGCGTTAGTAATTTGACTAGTATTTTTTGTTGAGGCGATTTTTGTTTTAATATCATTTAGAGATACTGCCATCTGACACCTCTATTCTTATTGGAAGCTTGATTGATTGAGAAACTCAGTAATCGCAGCATCCAAGACTGCTTCATCTGGCAAGTCTTTTGTTTCACGAATGGTTTCCAAAATTTCAGGATGTTGAGCATCAAAGAACATATGGAACTCTTCTTCGAAACGAACGATATCGTCTACAGGAATTGTATCCAAGAAACCATGGGTCAAAGCATAGAGAATAGTAACTTGTTTCTCAACAGGTAATGGTTTGTGAACAGGTTGTTTCAATACTTCTACAGTACGACGACCACGGTTCAATTTAGCCTGAGTAGCCGCATCCAAGTCTGAACCAAATTTAGTGAAGGCTTCCAACTCACGGTATGAAGCAAGGTCGATACGGAGTGTACCAGCAACTTTCTTCATGGCCTTAATCTGTGCAGAACCACCAACACGAGATACGGAAGAACCCGCATCAATAGCTGGACGGATACCTGCATTAAAGAGACTATCACTTAGGAAGATTTGTCCATCCGTAATAGAGATTACGTTTGTAGCGATATAGGCTGAGATATCTCCGGCTTGTGTCTCGATAAACGGAAGGGCTGTGATAGATCCTCCACCCAATTCATCCGAAACTTTAGCTGAACGCTCAAGTAGACGGCTATGAAGGTAGAAGACATCCCCTGGGAAGGCTTCACGACCTGGTGGACGACGGAGCAAGAGAGAAAGTTCACGATAAGCTACCGCTTGTTTAGATAAGTCATCATAAACAATCAAGACATGCTTACCTTGGTACATAAATTCTTCGGCCATAGCAACCCCTGCATAAGGTGCAAGGAAAAGCAATGGAGAAGGTTGTGAAGCTGACGCTGTCACAACGATTGTGTAATCCAAGGCTCCATACTGGCGAAGTGTTTCTACTTGTGTACGAACTGTTGATTCTTTTTGACCAATCGCTACATAGATACAAATCATATCTTGACCTTTTTGGTTCAAGATTGCATCGATAGCGATGGTAGTTTTCCCTGTTTGACGGTCACCGATAATCAACTCACGTTGTCCACGACCGATTGGAACAAGGGCATCAATAGCTTTCAAACCAGTTTGCAATGGTTGTGATACTGATTTACGTTGCATAACACCAGGAGCTGGTGCTTCAACTGGACGAGTTTTGTTTGTGTCGATTGGACCAAGTCCATCTACTGGACGACCAAGTGGATCCACGACACGTCCAATCAAGCTATCACCAACTGGAACTTCCATGATTTTTCCTGTACGACGAATGGTATCGCCTTCGCGGATATCTGTAAAGTCTCCAAGGATGATAATACCAACATCTGTTGATTCTAAGTTTTGCGCCATACCATAAGAGCCGTTTTCAAAAATCAACAACTCTCCACTCATGGCATTTTCAAGGCCATGAGCACGCGCAATTCCGTCACCAATGTAGGTTACAACACCAGTTTCAGTCACATCAAAATTGGGTTTGAAATTTTCAATTTGTTGCTTAATTAAAGCGCTGATTTCTTGTGCGTTAATTGCCAAAAGAACACCACTTTCTATTTCAAATTTTCCTTAACAACTTTAAGTTGTTGTTTAATACTAACATCAATTGTCTTGTGATTGGCGATAATAACAAAACCACCGATTAAACTATCGTCGATTTCTTCTTTAATGCTACGCACTTTTAAAGACATCTTTTTCTCTATAATAGGAAGTAGACGTTCTTTCTGTTCATCGGTTAGAGGATGAGCAGACATAATCGTTACTTCAAAACGATTCGTTTCTTTCTCAAGACGGTTTAAACAATCTACAATCACATCATAAAAAAGATTTGATCGATGGTTGTACAACAGAACTTGAATAAAGTTTTGTAATAATGGCGATGCAGAGTCTTGGAAATAACTGACTGTTTTTTCCTTGTCAGACTCATCAACATCTACCTGAGTCAAAAAAGAAGGCAAGTCTGTTTCTTCAGCGACTTGCTTAATTTGAGTCAAGTCTGAAAAGATACGGTCTTCTTCTCCTTTTTCAATCACCAATTGGACAAAAGGCATGCTGTATTTTTCAATTACCTTTACTGTCTTTTTGTCCATTAAGCTTCTCCTAGCTGATCGATATACTGATCAATGAGTTCTTTATGGGCATGACCGTCAAGGTTTTGTGAGATGATTTTTCCAGCTAAACTAACTGTCAAATCTGCTACCTCACCTTTAACGCTTTGTAAAGCCTCAGCTTTGTTTTGCGCAATTTCTTGGTTGGCTTTTTCTTTTAAGCGGCCTGCTTCAAGTTTAGCTTCGGCTAAAATATCGGCTCTACTTTTCTCTGCAGTTTCCTTTGCATTCTCGATAATAGTTTTAGCTTCGGTACGGCTACCTGCTAGCTCAGCCTCTCGCTTACTTGCTAGTTCCTCAGCCTTTTTACGAGCTTCCTCAGCACCATCAATATCTGAAGAAATCTTTTCAGCACGTTGATCCAAAATACTGGTAATATTTCCCCAAGCATATTTCTTAACTAAAAAAATTAATAAAAGGAAGGAACCAGCGATAAGAATAAAGTCACCGATAATGGTACTAATAGTTAAATCCATCTTCTAATCCTCCTCTACTTACTCTTCCTCACCATTTACCTTTTTACCAATGTACATAGAAGACAACATGGTAAATACATACGCTTGAATACATGAAATGAAAATTGAAAAGGCTGTCCATAACATGTTTGCAATAAAGGCAAAAGGATACCAATAAAAGGCATATTGTGACAAGGCTAATAACAATCCTGCCAAGACCTCACCGGCGAAAATATTTCCGTAAATCCGAATCGCCAAGGAGGCAAAATTGGTGAACTCTTCTAAAACGTTCATCGGAGTCATAAAGCCAGGAGTAACAAATGCTCTCAAATATTCTTTAACGCCTCTACGACGAATTCCTTCTACATGGGCGATCAAAGTGATCAATAAGGAGAGGGATAAATCGTATCCAAGGTTGGCTGTTGGGGAAGTCCACAAGTTATAACCGTTTGTTGTTTGTACTTTTGCCATTAAGCCAATATTGTTGGCAACCAAGATAAACAGAAATAGAGAGAACAAGAACAAGGAATAATCCTTGATATATGAATCTCCAATGTTTGGTTTTGTAAAACCAATCACAAAGTCATAAATCATCTCAAGAGCATTCTGTTTGCCCTTTGGACGGATGGCCATTTTACGACTTGCCCAGTAGACAAAGGCAAAAACCATCAAAACAGTTACAAGAGACATGGCAAGCAGGGTCAAATCAAAGGATATTGGTCCAATATTAACGGTTGGATTCAAACTTTCTTCCATGGTTTGACACCTCCATTTCTAAATAGAGTTGTCTATTTGATAACGAATGACATCGCCAAGGTTACAAAGAAAGTTCCTTCGATAAAGGCAATCCCCATGATCATCAAACTACGCAATTGTGGAATGATATCTGGTTGGCGTGCTGCAGATTTGAACAAACCGTTCATCAAAAATCCTTCTGCAAGAGATACACCCATACAGGCAAGACATAGACCGAAAAATGTTAAATTCATGACGAATTCTCCTTTTTTAAATTAAATTTACTTCCCTAGTTTAGTCCTAAAATTTGCTTTTGTCAACTTTTTACTAGCATTGAAAGCGTTTCTAATCATTTATTTCTATTTTTACGATTTTCAAGACAACTATATAGAAAATTTTAATGTCTTTTCAGGTTATTTTCTTTATCTTTCCTATTTTTCTGAAAACAAAAATCCAGGTTTTACAACCTGGATTTATCGTTTCTTATTTAAAATAATAGGAATGATGACTCTGGCAAGCTGGATTAAAGAGTGCTGCACAATAAGGACAACTCCCCTTCTCTTTATACTCCTCATAAGTTAGGGTCTTCTTACAGGAACCACATAAGATAGGTTTATCCTGTTTTAGATTTAAAGGATAAGGAGAAAATGTGTGCGACTCTAGTTCATTGTGACACTGATAACAGGCATAGTATTTCTGACACTCATAACACTGGAGCGCTACGATATCTTTATCACTATGGTAATGAACACATCTGCTTTCATTATCTACTAGTAATCCATGAGCTTGAACCATTGACTTTTCTTATCTATGCACGAACTGTGACGCTTGTTCCATCTTCTTTGTAAAGATTGATCAAGCCTTCTTTCAAAGCACGGACCATATCACCTGCTTGTACTGGTTGTGGAACCTTGATGGTTAAAAGTTCCATTGGATTTGGTGCACGGTCAATCTTATTACCTTTGGCATCGTGAAGGTCTTCGATATAAGTTTCAAAATGGCGGAAACCTGGGCCATAAAACTCAACTTGGTCTCCTTCGTTGATAACGTTACGTTGGCGAATAGTTGCTGTTTGTGTTGCATCATCATAAGCTACTACTTCAGCAACAAACTTGTATTCTGGAATCTTACGACGAGCACCAAACAATTGTTCATTTTCAGATGGTGTCCCGTAGTAGAAACCTGTAGCCAATTCACGTTGGGCAACCTTCCACATTTCATCAATCAAGTCTTGCTTGATAGCTTCAAACTTTTCAGGACTTTCAAGGTAGGCATCAACCGCAGCCTTGTAGCAGTTTGTCACCGTTGAAACATAGTGGATAGACTTCATACGACCTTCAATCTTCAAACTATCCACACCATTTTCAATCATATCTGGGATATGGTCAATCATAGACATATCAACAGCTGACATTGAAAATTCTTCAGGAATTTCTCCCTTGAGACTCTTACGTTCTTTACCAAATGGCATATCGTAAAGGTCATATTTCCAACGGCAAGATTGTGAACATCCACCACGGTTGGCGTCACGCATACTCATATGGTTAGAAAGGGTACAACGACCAGAGTATGAAATACACATCGCACCATGTACGAAGGCTTCAATCTCTACGTCTGTACGTTTGCGAATTTCTGCCAATTCTTCCATAGAAACCTCACGCGCCAAAACAACGCGAGTCAATCCAA
This sequence comes from Streptococcus infantis, assembly GCF_047463635.1. Lineage (GTDB taxonomy): Bacteria > Bacillota > Bacilli > Lactobacillales > Streptococcaceae > Streptococcus > Streptococcus infantis_W. The sequence goes on along the minus strand of NZ_JASHDL010000001.1, from coordinate 45,889 downwards.
GTTCTTTCCAGAATTCAAGAGTTTCATAGTTGGTCGCACTAGCTTGTGTTGAAAGGTGAATTTCAAGTCCTGGTGCTTCTGTTGCTGCAATCATGATTAAGGCAGGGTCAGAAACGATAACAGCTGCAATTCCAATATCACGCAACTTACGGAACCATTCTCCGGCACCTTCTTCATTTCCTTCGTGCATAACCATATTAGCAGCCACATATACCTTAGCTCCATACTTAGCCGCGAACTGAACTCCTTCTTCCATTTGTTCGAAAGTGAAGTTACCAGCACGGCTACGTAGACCATAGGCCTGACCACCGATAAAGACAGCATCTGCTCCGTATTGAACAGCTACTTTTAGTTTTTCAAGAGTTCCTGCAGGTGATAGAACCTCAGGACGTTTCAAAGTTTTTGTCATTTTTTCTCCTATTTGCAATATAAAAGTTTGACACCAATCTTAACTATTTTATAGTAAACAGGATTCAAAATCAAGCCTTGAATGATTGTTTAGACAATTTTAATGTTTAGTTGTCTCTGAAAACATTATTGAACAGTTTCAACATTCCAAGTAGTCCAGCCTTTAAAACGTATAGCACCCTTTTTATCAGTTTTTAATACCAAATTCTCAAGTTCTTTATCTTCTTGGTTATTCTCCCCATTTTTAAGTTTAAATGATTTTTTCTTGTCTATTGAAATGACTGTGATTTTAGCTTGTAAAGTTTTGAAGACCTCACCATCTGTCTTTTTCTTCGATGCTTGCTGATGAGTTATTACTACATCTGCTTGGAGTTTTGAGGAATGACTCGTCAAGAACTTTTCCTCTGTATTTCCAGTAACTAGAAAGGTTTGGTTTAGTAACTTTCCATACATTGTAATTGAATCACTTTTATCCTTATTTTGAGTTGCGATTACTTCCAAATTACTCCCAAAAATAGGTAACTGCTGTCCAGTTTTGATGGCAACTATCTTGACTTTGCTCTCCTTCAACTTATCCATGAATTCTCTCTGTGATAGAGTTTCTTCAGTTACTAGAATTTCTCTAAGCTGGAAGGCTTTACTGATCTCTAACACATGATCTAACTGCTTAGTATCACTAGTCGTCAGAACCAACTGATCAATCTTGGCCACTCCTCGACTTTTCAGATAAGGAATTAAACTACGTTTGGCATTGCTGGTAATAGCTTTCTCCTGCCAGACTTCTTTCTTTTCAACTGCTAGCTTTTCACCAACATCCAGTAGTATGGTCTTCCCTGTCATGTCTCTTAGGAAAATGCTTCGCCCCTGTTCCATATCTAGGACTGTGATTTCATTTTCTAGTGGATGCTTGGTTACTAAAAAGAGTGAGATGGCAACTATGACAAGCATAGATATTTTTTTCAAATTCTTTCGATAGTCGTAGATGAGAGCTAAAGTAATCAAAAGAAGGATTAAAATCCAAAGACTCGGCTGACCAAAAACAAGAGGCCTCGTAGATAGCTGAGAAATATAGCGTATGATGTTTTCTAACCATTCAAAGAGAAAGTTGAACTGGGTGATGGGATATATAAATGACAGACAGAAGAGAATCGATAAGAGTGGTAACAGAACCATATCAAATAATAATGAAAAAGCAAAGGTCAAAAGAATGGACCACGGTTGAAATTCAGAAAAGTAAAAAGATAAAATTGGCAGAATTCCCAAGGAAATAATGCAACTCTCTCTAACCAGACCTTTTATCCCTGCTACTTCCTCACCAGTCATTGTCAGGATAAAGGCATAAGCACAGGAAAGAACTCCCCCAGCAGTTAAGAAAAAGTTCGGCATGATAAGAAATAGAATAGTAATCGTCAAAGCAAAATTATCCAGTGACTTAAAACCATGCTGAGCCAATAGCTTTTGTAGAAGACTACGAATAACTGAAGCTGAAAATCCTGTCAAGCCTGCATAAAACAAAGAAAAGGGATAAGCTAGCCATTTGAACTTCTCTTGCGTCAAGCCCAATCGCAAGAGTGACTTTTTAAAAGCATTCATGAAAAATCCGACCTGCATTCCAGACAAAGCAAAAAGGTGAATAATCCCTAGGCTGGAATAAAGTTCGTTCATTTCCTCAAAGTCTGTGTCCAAATGCCCCAATAAAAGACCGGTCATATAGTTGCGCATGGGATCGGGAAAATTCCGTTTAATCCAGACAACTGCTTTTCTCCTCAAGCTTGATAGATTTTCTCCGATATCCCAACTACTTGATTTCTTTAACTCAATAATTTCAGATATAGTCAAGGTCTGATAAATTCCTTGAGTTTTGAGATAGTTCCGATAATCAAATCCCGCAAAATTACTGACTCCTTGTGGACTAGCTAGCTTACCTTTTACAACCATTTCATGCAGATCAGACAACTGCTGAAATTTTTCCTTTTCAACTTCTGACTGGAGTTTATAATAAACTTGAAAGAGTCTACCTTCAGCCTTGCCACGAAAAGATAAGCTATCACCATTTACCTTGATGGTGTCAGGTAATATTCTCACTGTATCAATCGTGTCTACAAGATTCCGACTAGCTTCTTCTTGTTGCCATTTTTGAAATAAAAACCAACTAGCAAATAGTCCACAAATCAGAAAAACCTTTAGTACAACTTTCCAAGGATGGTGGATAAAAAGACAAAATACTAAAAATACAAACCCAAAAAGTGCTAGAAAACTAGCTGAAAAGATAGCATAGTAGAGCCAGAGCAAGAGAAAGCTGAGATAGATTTTTGGAATTGGAAAGCGACTAATCCACTGTAACATACTCTTTTAACTTTTCTATCGTTTTTGCACCAATACCAGAAACCTTTTTGAGCTCATCAACTGACTTAAACTTACCGTTGGAATCACGATGGTCAATAATATCTTGAGCACGTTTAGCACCTAAGCCTTTGACTTGTTTCAGTTCCTCTAAACTGGCTTTATTGAGATTGACTTTCTTATTTTCCTTGCTGTTAGAAGCATTTGATTGTGTTGCTTGACTGGTAGCTTCTTCCTTAGTTGGAACATAGACAAGTGCTTCGTCACTAATTTTCTGAGCAAGATTGATAGATTTATTGTCTGCATTATCTGTCAGTCCACCAGCTTTTTGAACAGCATCATTGATACGACTTCCAACTGGCAAATCATAAATCCCTGGTGTTTTGACAGCCCCTTTGACATCGACAGTAATCAGATCTTGCTCCACCACTTCTTCCTTCTGATTTCCATCTTCCTTTTCATCCGTCGAATCCTTTGGAACAGCTATAACTTCAGACTGCAAATTACTTTCCTTAGCAGGTGTTTGAGCGACTGGTTTTAGGAGGAAAAATCCACCCAAGACCAAACCCAAACTAACACAGATAACGATAATTTTATATTCTTTGATTTTCTCAATAAGTTCTTCCATATTTTCTCCTCTCTTAGCTTATTCGTAAGAGAAAGAAAAAACAGCTGAAAAATCTTTTCAACTGCTTACTTATTTGCAAAATAATCCTCCTTGGTTAAAATGTAATGTACACGTGTTACAATTCGTCCTGGTTCTTTATAGTCCATTCTAGCATATGGTTCTTCGTGGGAGAAGTGCATACCTGATTTCTCCATGACTTTTCCTGACGCAGGATTATCCTTATCGTGAAGGGCCGTCAACTTATTCATCCCAATCTTTTCAAAAGTCAGTTCAATTACAGCTCTGTTGGCTTCTGTCGTCAAACCTTGATTCCAATATTTTTGATGGATAATATAACCAATGGCTGCCTTCTTAAGAACAGTGTCCATCTTGTGCAGGTCAATAGTTCCGATAAACTCTCCAGTACTTTTTAGTTCAATTCCCCATCGCCCCAAGGGATTGGCTAGATAAAACTGGGCAATATTATTCTTGGTTTCCTCTAAACTTTGATTGGTTGGAAAAGTATAGCGTGTATTTTCTATATCTGAGGCATACTCAAACATAGCTTCTGCATCATCGAGCGTTACTGGTCTAAGCACTAAGCGTTCTGTTTCGATAATTGGATGCTTAGCTAGTTTGATAAATAGTGATTCCATGATTACACCTCCGAAAATAGGTTGCTAAAAGAATAGCATAAAAGAAATAGGTTTACAAGTTTTTCTTGCAATTTAAAGCGGTTTCATATACAATAAAGTCATCACAAAAACTCTAAAGAATGATGTGATACAAAAATTGAAACAGCGTAATAGAAAGTGAGTTATCCTATGCTAATTGGAATTCCAAAGGAAATTAAAAATAATGAAAATCGTGTTGCTTTGACACCTGCTGGTGTACAAAGTCTCGTTGGTCGTGGCCACCGTGTCCTCATCGAAACAAATGCTGGACTTGGATCTGGTTTTACTGATGCTGACTATGAAAAACAAGGAGCTGAAATTGTCGCAACTGCTGCTGAAGCCTGGGCTGCAGAATTGGTTGTTAAAGTCAAGGAACCGCTAGCTAGTGAGTACCAGTTCTTGCGTGAGGATTTACTTCTCTTCACCTACTTGCACATGGCAGCTGCTCCAGAATTGGCTGATGCTATGCTTGCAGCTAAAACAACTGGTGTTGCTTATGAGACTGTCCGTGATACTCAAGGACAACTTCCACTTCTCGTTCCAATGAGTGAGGTTGCAGGTCGTATGGCTGTCCAAATTGGAGCCCACTTTTTGACTAAACAAGCTGGTGGTTCAGGAGTTCTACTCGGTGGTGTTCCTGGTGTTCCTAAAGGAAAAGTAACCATCATTGGTGGTGGTGTCGTTGGTACTCACGCAGCTCGTATCGCTCTTGGTTTGGGAGCTCAAGTAACCATTCTTGATATCAGCGCTAAACGCCTCTCAGTCCTTGAAGACGTCTTTGGCCACCAAATCCAAACCCTCATGTCTAATCCATTTAATATCGAAGCAAGTGTACGTGAAGCAGACGTTGTGATCGGTGCTGTCTTGATTCCTGGTGCCAAAGCACCAAAATTGGTAACAGATGACATGGTTCAACAAATGCGTCCTGGTTCTGTCATTGTTGACGTTGCTGTTGACCAAGGTGGTGTTATAGCGACAGCTGACCGTGTAACAACTCACGATGAACCTGTCTATGAAAAACACGGTGTTCTTCACTATGCCGTTGCTAACATTCCTGGAGCAGTTGCTCGCACATCTACGATTGCCCTTACTAATGTGACTCTTCCATATATCGAAGCCTTGGCAGGAAAAGGATTTAAGAAAGCTATTTCTGATGATGCTGGTTTACGTGAAGGAGTTACAACTTATCAAGGTATCCTCACTAGCCAACCTGTTGCAGAAGGCTTGGAACGTGACTTCACTTCAATCAGTGAACTTGTCTAAAATGATTTATAAATTAAAACTACAAAAATAAGAAGCTACATAAAAACTAGCTTTTAAATCTCAAAAACGAGCATTTCCGTTCTTGGAGATGCTCGTTTTCTCATGTCATGGTTTATAATTTAAATTTTGATAGACTCTATTTTCTAATCAATGTGACCAATATTGTCAATACTAACCCTTTCAATCAATTTATTAGTTATAGAAACTAAGTCCATTACTAAATCCAAAAAGAGTATTAATAGTAAAGGAAACTAAATAATTGAGTGATAGATGGCTATTTTCACAAAACTGTTTCATCATCACACTATCTCATCTCAGCACATAAAGCATTTCTTCATCTATGGCTTTTGTCTTAGTCTTGATCTTTTTTCTTCAATCCAAGAAATGCACCTACGGTAAACATTATTCCGGCAACTAATGACGTGAAGACTTCGCTAACTGTACCGGTTTTTGGCAACCTATCATCGTTAGCAGTTGATTTACTACCGATATTGGTATCTTTACTAGCTATGTTCTCTGGTTCATTAAGAAGGACTTCCTTCTTATTTTCAAAGTTTTTATCATTTTTTGTAGCTTTAACATCCTTAGTTGAATCAGATTTGCGTGAATGATTTTCTCTTTGGAAATCCTCTTTTCTGTGACTTTCATTTAATTGACTATAATTTACTTGTACAGTAACTGTAGCTGTGACATCCTTAGTCGAATCAGATTTATGTGAATGATTTTCTCTTTGGAAATTCTCCTTTCTGTGACTTTCATCTAATTTATTATGATTTACTTGCGCGTTATCTTTCTTTTTCGATACATCAAAAGTAGGTTTATTTTCTTCCTCCTTTTTCTCCTCTATTTTCTTGAATACAGGTTTTATAAGGGTATCTTTTGATAGATTAAGAACATAGCCAGCGTCTTTTTTCCCTTCGAAACCAGAAATTTCCCAGCCATCAAATTGATAGCCTTCTTCTAATTCACCCTTATAGACAGGTAAAATGAAATCTTCTTCCGCCACTATCGTTGAACTCATTTCTTTTCCATTTTGAATGGTCACAGTTACTGTATGAGGTTTTAGTTCGCTTACCTCTCCCGTATCTTTGTTTAAAATGAATTCTTTTACGGTCGTATTTCTTGCAAAATCTTTTACAACAATCTTAATGTTTAGTGTCTTATCTGTTAGTTGTTTAATATCATCAAATGATTTATATTCTTTTCCATTTACATAAATATGTTTGTCTTGAATCTCACCATCGAATCCATTATTTCTTTTATCATTGATGTTAAAGACTACAGATTTTCCGTCAGCATATTCAATACTAGTATTTCCCTTAGGATCAATGTTTACTTCGGGTTTGACATTATCATATAAAAATTGATAGTGTACTCCAACCGCTTTCACATTCAAATCGCTATAGCCAGTTTTAAGATAAACATTTCCATCCATATCTGTTACCTTATCTGGGAATCCGTTTGCTTTATAGTCTTTCATTCCCCAGTCCATGATGTCACCGTCTTTAACATTAAGCTTAACGTTAAAATCTCTAGTGTTATCAATGTGTAAATCTCCGTAGATTAAATAATTATCTACAACAGATTCATTAACTCTCAACTCCCAGTTAAAACCACCCTTATCAGAAATCTTACCTCTTAAATAAAATTCTGGATTTCGTACATAAATTTTATTAGATTTAGATGGATTAAAGTAGTTCTTGTCCATTGAAAGATTTACTGGTTTTGCATCAATAAATAACGTAGAGCCATCTTCTTTTATAGCTTCTACATTGGACTTATCCTCTCCAGTGTACTCTTTACCATCCTTACCAAATAATACCAGTTTAGAAGGATCTGTTACAAGATTTCCATCTTTATCGATTGCCTCCCCTTTATCGTTCATTTTAAATCTAAACACTTGATACCTTACAATGTTAAAGCCGTCCAAAGCCGACATTAATACGGGTTGAGTACTTCTTCCATCTTCAACATTTCTACTATCAGCATAAATTATTTTTTCTGATAAGACTCTTAGATTAGGATTGGCCTTTTGGATTTTTGCTATATCTTCCTGGCTATAGACTCCATTTCCTTCTAACATATCCGTTTTTCCAGGATTATAGGTAGTCACTTTTAGTGCATAGCCTTTTCTTAGAATGATGTTATCTTTTAACAGATATTGTTGTTTTTCTGAATCAGAATAGATTTTACCAGATTCCATGTCCGTTAAATTGTTTGGTTTGTTTTTTGAAAGATCTCCTTCTCCTAATTCTATTACATTCCCATAACTTGATGCATAGGGATATTCTGTTTTAGTTTCCTTATTTTTTTCAGGCATTCTAATTTTAGTTTCAGCTTTTATCTGATCATCATCTTTAACAAAGAATCTCATATCTCCTGAAAAAGCTAATCCATCCACAATATCATTAATATTAGCGTATAAATCAAATGTCATCGTTTTTGAGTGGGAATCATACTTGGTCGTTTTGATTTCTATCGATTTATATTTATTACCATAATATACCTTGGCATTTTTAGAAACATTACTTATCTTTCCAAGAATTTCAAAGTGTCCATCTTTAGACGGGCTTAGAACACCATAAATTTTTGATTTGATTTCGTCAAGTTTTTCAGTTTCATATTCTAAGGCACTACCATCGTCATAAGCAATGATATTTCCCTTATCATCGTATTTATAATCGTATTCTTCTGTCCTCTTACCAGTTTCACTTGTAAAGTCATCAACTTCTCTAAATTTCTTTTTAATGAGTTTCTTCAAGTCTTTACTTTCAAACTCTCTAATTGTTGAAATCGTTTTATGAATAGTCAAGCTAGATTTTTCTTCGATAGACTCTTCATTTTCTTGATGATCTTCTACTTCAGCTGTCTCTTTGTTTAGGCTATCATCTTTAACACTTTTTAAATTCTTAAATTTAGATTCAGGAATTTCTCCAAGCTTTTGGTATTTAGATGAATCTTGGTCAGGATCTACTAGATAATAGGAAATCATCCCCTTTTCATCAGCATGATCAGCAAATTTAATTCTATGAATCTTTGTGAAATTGCTAGAACCATCTAATGCAATGACTTCAATGATTTTTCCTCTTAAATCTCCTGCACCATTAATTTCATAAATGGTATTTCCGTCTTTGTCAAGTTTCCTATTTCTTCCTTGACCCTCACCTGCGTAAGTTACTTCAAGATTTTTCTCAACCTCTCCATCTTCATTAACCAGAGCGGCGCCAGCATACCAAACTTCGTTTGCAATCTCGTCAAATTTTTCAGGATGTTCTTTCTGATCTCTCGCAAATAGAGTTTCATTCTTGTATTGCTCTTTTACCTTGTGATAAGTATCCTTTGTAATCAACTTAATTTTTTCAGGATTTGAAAAATCAATTGAAACAATCTTAGGAGCTGTGTTATCAATTTTTACAGGAATATAGGAAACCTGCCATGGGTAATCCTTGGTTAATCTATATTTAAATTTATAGAAATATTGACCTTCTGCAATCGGTTCAAATTGACCTCTTATCCTAGTAGCTGGATCTTGGTTATCCTTGCTCTCTGGTGCATTTTCTTCCCTACCTCTAGGGTTATAAATGAGTCCATCCCACTTCAAGTCACCCCAAACCTTTAGTTTAGAAGATTTGATTCCCTTTGCATCATTTCTCTTAGAGTTTAAAATTCCTTTAATAAAGTGTTCTCTCGAAATGACTTTTAAATCTCTTTGATTTTCTCCCTCTTTATTTGTATTTACTATTGAAATCATTCCTTCTTCTGCACTTCTTAATACAAGTGGAGAAGGTGTTAATCCTCTCTCAAGTTGAGCATCTTGAGGATTTCCATTTGAATCTAAAGGATAAATTTTAGCAATATTAGAACCACTTGATGATGGTGCGTTGATCCCTTCGTTATTGAAAGCAAATAATTCTGGATTTTGATCTAGGGATGTTGTATTTTTATCTTTTCTATTTTGTATAACTCCTGCTGGATTAAATTTATCTATACCATGTTCTCCACCAATCCCCTTATTTAAGGTTCCTGGAATTTTCGGTTTGCCATCATCATCATAACCTTCCATTGTTTTTGATTTTGAACCTTCTTCCCAGGCCCATTTATCAAGGATTGGTTCGTGGTTCCAATTCCCAGCAAATCCCATTAGAGGCATCGACAAAGAAGGTTGGAAATTTGTTTTCTTCCCATTGGAGTTTAGAGCTTCCATTTCTTCCACTGACTCAAAATGAATAAATGATTCTACAAATTTATTTTTATTTTTAGCCTCTCCAACATTTATAACCGCATTTAAATCAAAGCTAGAATTTGGGCTTATAGTGAAAGTATCATGCTCAAATGTAATATTTGCTCCTTTGACTTTTTCTGGGTGAATTTCTGGAACAATTTGCTTCCCATCTGTTGATTTTTCGTCTTTATATGTTTCATCCAGTTTTAATCTGTCAGTTAGAGCATCTGTCGTTATCGCTGATGCTGAAACTTTAAAGGTTAAAGGTCTATTTGATGTATTGTGAAGCTTAATTGTAAAGTATTTTTTATCTCCTTTTATTTCTTTAAGAGAAATAGAACCATAAGAGTTTACCAAACCTTTAGAATCTGTGTTTTTGAAAGTCGCTACAACTTCATTTCTCAAAGCATTGGCAACATTAATTAGCCCTGCTCCCTGTTGTCTAGGTGATGCAAAGTATTGACTTTTTTCTTTCCAAGAAGTCGCATCCATCATAGGCCGTGCAGTATTTTGTAGGGCAATTTTTGTAAGACTTGTAAGGTCTATTTTGTCATCTCCCTTAAGATTTTTCAAGGCAGGTCTTTCAAGCATTTCCTTTAACTTTGGTCTAATCAAAACAGTAGAAGCTGCCACGATTGGAGTTGCCATACTAGTCCCTGACATATAACCATAAGTTGATTTCCCATTAATGACATTGAGAGTGGATTTAATATTTTTACCTGGTGCTGAGACATCAGGTTTTAAAAGTAAATCTGTTCTTGGCCCCCAAGATGTAGATCCTGCTGGAACTATGACATCTTCTTTATACAATTCTTTGTCTGTGTCAGGTGCAAACTTAAAGTCAATTTCTTTTTCATCACCTACATTCGGTTTATTAGAATTATAGCTTGCCATATCAATTGGATAGTATTGTTCTAATTTATCTTTGAAATCTTCCTTACTATTTCTTTTAACCTCAGTTTTTTTATCAGGATTAATCATGTTCCATAGCTTTACACCATCATCTCCTGAAATTGAAAATACTTGACTTTTAGTCCCTTCATCCGCTTCATATCCCATGGCTGGAAGCTCTGTCCAATTATCTCTATTGTAGTAATTGACAGTATTTACAACCATAATGGCGCGTGCGCCCTTATCCGTAGCTCGTTTAAAAGCATCTTTTAAATCCTTGGTATAAATTCGATCCATTACTGCAATTTTGCCCTTAAGATCCAATCCTATCAAATCTTGGTCTTGGCCTTTGCCTATATATACAAAGTTTAATTTACTAGGAGCTTTTGAACCATCTTCATTTGTTGTGATTTTATTCTTATCGAAAAAGGCCCCTATATTTCTGTATTTAAAATTTTCTCCACCTATATTAACTTTATCAAACTCAACTGTTTGATTTTTAGCAGAAGCGACTGCTATCGCATCTTCATGTGCTGCTGTTCGCGTTACATTTCCAGTGTCGGTCATTTTCAGATTATTATTTGCCACCAAATCCCATGAAGAACTTGAAGCAGAAGTTGCATAGTTACCCGTAGCTACAACCATTGGAATGCCTGCTTTTCTTAGCGCTCTAATAGCTTCCCAATATTTCTCACCTACAAGACCTGTTCCTGTAAAGCCAGATGATACCGAAACAACATCGACATTGTGTTTGATCGAATCTTCAATAGCATGAAACATTGTTTCATCTCCTGCGAAGCCAGATCCTGCGTCAGAGTACATTTTATAAGAGAAGATCTGTGCATTAGGAGCAATTCCATCTATTCCGTTAAAGTTTTTAATATCTTTTTCAGTATCATTTCCCGCAAGAATCCCTGCAATATGCATCCCATGTGGATCAAAATAATCGCTCCCATCATCAGCTTTTTCTACAGTAATTTTACCACCATTATAATAATTGAAAGCATGAGGGATTTTATCACTCAACCAGAAATTTTTATCAGTACCTTTTAAGTCTTCTTTTTTGAATCTCATTGAGCCTTTAGCATCATCATCAATCCTCATAGCCTTGTGCCTATAATCTGTCCCGGTATCGATATTTGAAATGACCATACCTCTACCATCAAAATTTTTACCAAATGGAGCATTGATAGATTTTAGGTAATCAATTGCCTCTTCAACTCCAATTTCCTTCCTAGCATGATTCATCATTGGCTGGACTTTTTGTGATCGTTCAACCGATGAGATACCTTCTATTAGTTTAATTTTGTCCAGATTATCTGGAGTTGTTTCTATTGCAACACCATTAAAAACTGTATCATAAGTATATAAAACTTTTGTATCCTTAAGATTGGATAATTCCTTGATTGCTTTTTCTCCAGATTCTTTATCTTTAAATTCAGCAATATAGACAAGTTTATCCTCTTTTTTGGGACTTTCTGGGTCTTTACTTGCAGACGAGTCCACTTTATCTTCTTTGGATTGATTGGAATCTTCTTTGATTGTTTCTTCTTCATTGCTAGTTTTGTTATCTATCACAGATTCTTTACTAACAACTTCTTTTTCCTCAATAACCGTTGTTTTCTTCTCTTCAGTATCCTTTGAAGTTTCTATAACATTATGAATATCTTCAAGTTTTTCTTTGTTTTCGTTTTGTTTACCTACTAATGTTTCTTTATCAGAGATATTTAAAGCATCTTCAGAGCTAGATGTGTCTGCTAAAACTACCTCATTAGGGACATATGCTGCTAAAATAACTGCAGCTGTGGTTAATGACAATACTGTACTTTTTTTCATTTTAATTCCTTACATATTTATTTAACTTCCAATAGATAGAAAACTTTAACTTTGCTAGCCTTTGTTATAAAAAGTTTTACTAAGTATTATCTAGGAAATAGAGTAGTACATTTATATATAATTGTTAGCTCTCTGAAAAATAGTATATCAATTAAAAAAAGTTAAGTCAAGAAAAATTAAGGTCTATTAATTTTATTTTTAACATATGTTAAAAATAATAAAAAGTTTCGTAGTTAACTGAGATACATTATAGGCACATTCACACCATCAAAAATAGTAGGAATCAAGTTGAACCACTAAAATCATTTAAGTTTGGAAGTAAATCATTCCTACGATATTCCATCAACTCACGAAGCGAGAATGATTAGCCTATTTGTTGACAATATCCCTAGTCAAATATTACTGAAATAGACCTCTCACACTGGTCGCCCTGCCTTTCGTCCAACCATGCTCATGAAGATGACCATATTCGCTTATGGTCGTCAAGTGTTCTTGGGACGTAAAATCGTTCAATTGAACGAAGAAATCATTCCCATGAAATGGTTGAGCCAAGATACCTATGTTAGCTATAAAACGATTAATAATTTCCGCTCCAGTAAACATGCCAACAACCTAATCAAAATTGACTAAAAAGTACTAAACGAGCACAGATAACCCAATGAACTGGGAATATCTTGAGGACACGGACCAGTTTATAAAGCCCGACGGACTAGTTTATTCCTTTAAGAACTACTCTAGTCGAACTGATAAGTATGGCTTTCAACGTGATTTCAAGATTTATGAGGCGAATAAAATTCAAGATACTCCTGAGTTAGAACAGTTGGCTAAAACAGATAGTAGAAATCAGAAACAAATCCATTATAATCAAACTTGGAATTACTTTAAGGAACTCCTTACGCAAACATTACATAGTGAAGAAAGCTTTCAAATTTATGCCAAACGGAAAATTGATGTTGAACCCGTTTTTGGTAGTTTTCGGCGTGCGCAGAGTGCATGTCAGAGGTAAACAAGCTGTCGCAACAGAGATAGGATTCATCTTTATGAGCATGAATCTCACCAAATTAGCCAAGAATCTAGCCTCTAAAACATCAACTATTCAAAAACCACACAGTGTTTCTTTCAGCTTGATTGTATTCAAGACTGAAATCACTGTGTGGTTTTATTTAGAAGCTAGTTTTTGCCTAGGTCCTTTTTCCTTATTCTCTTTCTTCTTCACTTTCTTCAGCTTTGACAGGTCGAGGTTCATAGGCTCTGATAATCTGAGCAACGACTGGGTGGCGAACCACATCCTTGGCTGAGAAGTGTACAAAGTCGATCTGGTGAATATTCTTAAGTTTTTCTTGGGCATCAATCAAACCTGACTTAACATTACGGGGTAGGTCAATCTGGCTAATATCACCATTGACAATCATTTTAGAATTAAAGCCTAAACGTGTCAAGAACATCTTCATCTGCATGATGGTTGTATTTTGCGCTTCATCCAAGATAACGAAGGCGTCATCTAAGGTACGACCGCGCATATAGGCCAGGGGCGCGATTTCGATAATTTCACGCTCCATGAGACGAGTCGTTTGGTCTTTTCCTAGAATCTGATACAAGGCATCATAAACTGGACGAAGATAAGGATCAACCTTTTCCTTGAGATCTCCTGGAAGAAATCCTAGACTCTCTCCTGCTTCTACTGCTGGACGTGTCAGTATGATTCGCTTGACTTGTCCACGCTTGAGGGCTGTTACGGCCAAAGTCACTGCTAAGAAGGTCTTACCTGTTCCTGCCGGCCCAATACCAAAGGTCACATCGTGTTGCTTGACACTATCCACATAAAGCTTTTGACCCAGGGTTTTAACACGGATGGGCTTACCTGTATTATCTTTGATAATCTCTTCTTCATAAAGGGCGACAAACTTATCGATTTCATTATTCTTAACCATTGTAATGGCTGTCACCACATCCGGAGTTCCAACAGTCATTCCACGATTGACCAAGACCATCAAGGCTTGGATAACTTGGCGGGCTTCCTCACAAGCTGACTCCTCCCCCAAGACTTGTACAATCTCTGTACGAGCGTGGATGATGACACCTAACTCATCCTCCATCAAACGAAGGTGGCGCTCATTAGAACCAAAAAGATGAAATAAATCATCTGGATGACTAAGCTGAATGTCTATTGAATGTTCCTTCAAATAAAGAACCTCTCTAACTCTTTTAATTTTATATAATGTTTCGTTTACTTTTAGTAGTTAAAAAGTCGATTAGAAGCTAGTAAAAATTAAACTGAATGACTATATTATAGCAAATAGGCTGAGAAATTACTATCCCCAACCCCATCTAGTAGCCTTAATGTTCTAGATATTCTTGCCAAATTCGATCAAACTCTCCCATATTAAAGGAAAAGCTAGCATGTTCCTCTAAAAAACGACTGACTTGATCGAAATCATCTGTATGCTTTGGGAAGCCAGACTCCTCAAAAGCCAAATCCGCTAAAATTGCTTTTGAACTATTGCTTTTAGGATTGCGTTCGGTCATCAGCCAAGTATAAAATGATTTTCTCATAAGCCTCCCTAGATTAGTTCCGTACCAAACTGGTCTTGTTTAATTTTACCAGCTTTCATCAAACCACCGAGCGCTTTTTTAAATTGACCTTTAGAAATACCAAAGGTAGCCTTGATATCATCTGGCGCTGACTTGTCATTCAGGGTCATGAAGCCACCATTGTTTTCCAAGTAAGTCAAGATCATCTGTGCATCGTTTTCCAACATCTCAAAAGAACGTGGTTTTAGTGAAAGATTTAGTGTGCGATCAACTTCACGGAAACCAATAACACGTGCGTCTAAAACTTGGCCCAAACGAGGTTCTGCATAACGCTCACTTGGATGGATGAAGCCCAGCATATTATTTTCCGGTAAATAGACAAAGGTTCCTGATAGCTTAAGACGGTAAACAATGGCTGGCCAATTTTGATTCTGCATGTTATTGTAGGCAGGACGAGCCAATCGTTGGAAATCTTCCTGATAAGCCAATACGCCCCAGATACGGTCCTTCTTGTCCACTTCTAGACGAATGTATAGGCGATCGCCTTTCTTTGGCCAAAGTTCTTTAAGCTCAGGTAGAATATCAAGTGACACAACGATTTCCTTGTCAGGAAGACCTGTATCAACAAAGACACCCAAATCCTTACGGACTTCTGTTACGGTTCCCCAACCAAATTGGTCCTGAGTTGCAGTGACCTCTATAGTTGTCAAACGTAGCTTTTGCTTCATGTCTGTATAAGCAAAACCTTTGACCGTATCACCAACTGTATGGGGACCTTCTTCTTTAGCTAGAGCATATGTTTGACCATCCTTTTGAACAAAGTAAAAACGGTCATTTTCATCGATGATGAGTCCAACGATAAAACTTGCAAGATTTGTATTCATGTTTCCTTCTTTCGAATAAAACTCAGCCAGCAATGCCAACTGAGTTTTTCTGTTTATTTCTTAGACTTCCAAGATTTCTTTTTCTTTATTGGCAGTCATTTCGTCGATGTGTTTTACAGCATCGTCTGTTGCTTTTTGAATATCTTTTTCAAGAGTCTTCAATTCGTCTTCAGTGATTTCTTTAGCTTTTTCTTGTTTCTTAGCTTCATCCATAGCGTCACGACGGATATTACGGATAGCAACTTTAGCATTCTCACCGACTTTTTTCACTTCTTTAGCGAGGTCGCGACGAGTTTCTTCTGTTAGAGCTGGGATCACCAAACGAATAACAGAACCATCGTTAGCTGGTGTGATACCTAGGTCTGAAGCATTCAAAGCACGTTCGATATCTTTCAAAGATGATTTGTCAAATGGTGTTACCAACAAAACACGCGCTTCTGGGATTGTGATAGAAGCAATTTGGTTAAGTGGTGTTTCAACACCATAGTACTCAACGTGGATGCGGTCAAGCAAGCTAGCATTAGCACGGCCAGCACGAATACTTCCAAACTCACGAGCAAGTGAGTGGTGAGATTGGGTCATTCTCTCTTTAGCTTTTTCAATAATTGCGTTAGCCATAATCTTTCTTATTCCTTTTCTTCGATATTATTTGAAACTGTTGTTCCGATATTTTCCCCAAATACGACACGTTTGATGTTGCCTGGTTGGTTCATATTGAAGACAACCAAGTCAATGTCGTTGTCCATTGAGAGGGTTGAAGCTGTTGAGTCCATGATACGAAGTCCTTTGTTGATAACGTCACGGTGAGTCAATTCTTCAAACTTAACGGCTGTCTTGTCTTTCTTAGGATCGGCATTGTAAACACCGTCGACACCATTTTTAGCCATGAGGATGGCATCTGCTTCGATTTCAGCTGCACGAAGAGCCGCTGTTGTATCTGTTGAGAAGTATGGTGAACCAATTCCAGCACCAAAGATAACGATACGACCTTTTTCAAGGTGACGAAGGGCACGTCCACGTACGTAAGGCTCTGCCACTTGTTGCATGGCAATGGCTGTTTGAACACGTGTATCCACACCAACTTGTTGCAATGAATCTGCCATTACAAGAGCATTCATAACGGTTCCAAGCATTCCTGTATAGTCTGCTTGAACACGATCCATTCCAGCTTCTGCAGCAGGTTCTCCACGCCAGAGATTTCCTCCACCAATAACGAGGGCAATCTCAATACCTAAGTTATGTACTTCTTGAATTTCTTGAGCCATTGCTTGAACAGTTTTGATATCAATTCCGACACCACGTTCGCCAGCAAGGGCCTCACCTGATAACTTAATCAAAATACGTTTATATTTGGGTTCCACCTGACTTCGCTCCTTTATTTTATTCAAACTATTTTATCACATTTTTTGAGAATTTTATAGTCTCATGAGTTATTCTTTTGAAAATTTTAAACAGATAAAAAGTTTTCCAAATCAGCCAAAGCACGCTCTGCAATTTTTTCATAACGAGCCTTCTTATCACGAATGCGGTTGCCTTCCAATTCCTTGATAATTCCGAAATTGACGTTCATTGGTTGGAAGTGTTTACTGTCAGCATGGGTGATGTAATGAGCTAGACTTCCAATTGCTGTTGTCTCTGGAAAAATAGCCTTGCTTTCGCCATTGAAAAGACGAGCTGCGTTAATACCAGCTACTAGACCTGATGCCGCTGACTCAACATAGCCTTCCACACCCGTCATCTGACCAGCAAAGAATAGATTTGGCTGCTTCTTAGAACGATAAGTCTGCTCAAGAAGATTTGGTGAATCCATATAAGAATTACGGTGCATAACTCCATAACGGACAAACTCAGCGTTTTCAAGACCTGGAATCATTTGGAAGACACGCTTCTGCTCTCCCCATTTAAGGTGAGTTTGGAAACCAACGATGTTATAAAGACTACCTGCAGCATTGTCCTGACGAAGCTGAACGACCGCATAAGGAGTTTTAAAGTCTCCATCACGAGGTCCTGTGTAATCGTCTGGATACTCAAGTCCGACTGGCTTCATAGGTCCATAAAGCATGGTTTTAATACCACGTTTGGCCATAACTTCGATTGGCATACAGCCTTCGAAGTATTTTTCTTCTTCGAAAGAATTAAGTGGCGCTTCTTCCGCATTGACCAAGGCTTCATGGAAATCCATAAACTCTTGTTTGGTCATAGGAGCATTGAGATAGGCTGCTTCTCCCTTATCATAACGAGATTTGAGATAAACCTTGCTCATATCAATGGTGTTGACATCCACAATAGGCGCTGCAGCATCGTAGAAATAAAAACCGTCACCGCCATTAAGAGCGTGAATTTTCTCAGCAAGAGCATCACTAGTCAAAGGACCAGTCGCAACAACTGTAATAGCATCCGTTGGCAATTCTGTAATTTCGTCACGAACGACCTCAATCAAAGGATGATTGGCAATCTTTTCAGTAACCATTTGAGAGAAACCATCGCGGTCAACCGCGAGAGCACCACCAGCAGGAACACGTGTTGCTTCTGCCGATTCCAAGATAAGAGAACCTAAGCGACGCATTTCTTCCTTGAGGAGACCTACAGCATTTGTAAGAGCATCTCCACGCAAGGAGTTTGAGCAAACCAACTCAGCAAAATTGTCTGTTTTATGCTGAGGTGTTGATTTGACACCACGCATTTCATAAAGTTTAACCGGAATACCACGCTCTGCGATTTGGTAGGCTGCTTCAGAACCCGCCAAGCCCGCACCGATAACATTGATATAAGATTGAGACACGACACTAATACCTCTTTGGGTGAAACTTAAGTTCATTCCAGAACAAGTTACTAGACTGTTTGACACCCACAAATCTTTCTATTTTTTTCTTCTTCTAGTATAACAAAAAAAGGGAAGAAGGCAAACTTCCCTGTTTAGTCATTGGATTGATTGTCTTCCCATTCGTGATAAGCAGCGTAGAGCTGGCTTTTGTTCCACTGATAAATCTTCGCAACTTCCTTAATGGCTTGATTTTTCTTGATTCCTTGTTGGATTCGTTCTTGGATTTCTAAGAACAAGTCCTCTTCATCCTTATCTTCTACTTCTTGACTAGCACCCTCCACAATGAGAAGGCATTCGCCTTTAAGAGGTGTTTCAGAAATACTTTCTAGTAGCTCTGAAATCTTTCCTCGTTGGTATTCTTCATAGATTTTAGTCAATTCCCTGACCAAAACCACCGAGCGATCACCGTAGACTTCTAGCATATTTTCTAGCGTATCCGCCACACGGTGAGGTGATTCATAGAAAATCTGGGTCTCTGGATAAGCTTTTTTCGCTTCGAAAAACTGCTTTTGCTGGCCCGATTTTCGTGGTAAGAAACCATAAAAAATGTGAGGTTGTGGTGCTAAGCCACTGGCAATCAAGGCAGAAATCCCTGCACTAGCTCCTGGAACTGTGACAACTGCGATGTCTTCTTCTATGGCAGCCTTGACCAAATCATGCCCCGGGTCAGAAATACTAGGCATCCCTGCATCAGATACTTGGGCAAGATTTTGACCTTGCTTCAACAAACCAATCAAATCAGGAATTTTTTCCTTGGCGTTATGTTCGTGAAAACTAATTTGCTTGGTTGAGATCTCAAAATGCTTGAGCAAAAGTCCAGTATTACGAGTATCTTCTGCCGCGATCCAGTCGACCTCTTTCAAGGTCTGAATGGCGCGAAAAGTCATATCATCTAGATTACCAATTGGCGTTGCGACTAGATAAAGCTTACCATAGGGAGTATGTCCCTTAAAACTCTTTTGAATCTGCATACTTACTTCCTAAATAACAATTCATCACAAAACATGCATTCCGCATCTTGCTCTCGACGTTGACCATAAAAGTCACGGCAAACATGAAAACCGTCCTCATAAATGCGACGGACATTTTCCCTTACATGTTTAGTCTTAGCTGGAGCTGTCTCTTCCACTTCTCCTAATCGTTCTCTCAGTTTATCATTTTCTAAACGAAGAGCTGTATTTTCCTCTACCAAACTCTTGAGATTTTTCTTGATAGCTTCGACGTCTGCCAAGGTTACCAACAATTGCTGTGAAAAGTCATCTAAAGCATCAAATAATTCTTTTTTATTCATTACAGCCCTTTCTATAATCTATCTTTACTTTAAATTTTTTTGTAAAACCAGGTATTCCAAAGCGTTTTGAAAGCTAACATTGGCCCGCCACATTTTACGAGTTTGGACGAGATTTTGCAAGATGTTCCGCGCAGAAACATTGAGAATCTCTTGACCAGCTAGTACCTCTAAAATCCTGAGCACGTAATCTTGCTTTTCTTTATCATCAGCCAGACTCGTTAGTTTCGCAACTTGCAAGTAAGATTCTTTTTTATGAGCTAAAAGCCAAGAAAAAAGGCGTTCACTTTCATCGACTAGTGTCCAAAATCCTGCTTGATGGACAAGCTTATCAGCCTCCGCCTGAGATTGACTAAACTGAGCCAATAGCTTAGCTTTATTTTTTACTAAACCAGCCTCTTCAAGCTGTGACATTAAAGTAGAGACTTGCTTCTTAAATTGGAAAATCTGTGTCCGACTTCGAATCGTTGGTAACATCTGTTCCTCATCATCGGTCAAAAAGAAAATATAAATCTCACTTTGTGGCTCTTCAATAACCTTCAAGAGTGAATTTGCAGCATTCACATGCATTTTTTCTGCTTGTTCGATGATAAAGACCTGACGTTGATTTTCAATACCAGACTGGGAAAATTGACCAACTAATTCTCGAATACGCTCCGTCTTAATAACTTGATTCAAAGGTTTAATTATGGTCACATCAGGAAACTCTTCCTGCTCAATCAATTTACAATTCCGACATTTTTCACAAGGAAAAACACCAGTTTTCTCACTACAAAAGAGACTTTTAGACAAAAAAAGGGCCATCTCTAAACTTCCAAAATTACCTGAAAAGAGATAGGCGTGATTGAGTTGCCCTTGCTCCAAGATATGGACAAAACGTTCAAATTGTAGAGGTTGACAAGCTCTTAATTGCTCTTGCTTCATCTCCTTAATCCCATCCTATCAAAAAGTAGCTGTTGCGTATTTTTAATCACTTGATCAAGTGGTAGGCTAGCATCGATTTTTTCGATGCGATTTCCTTCTCTTTCAAGAAGAGAAAGGTAACCTTGACGAACTTTTCGGTGTAGATCCAGACCTTCCATGTCCAAACGATTGACTTCCCGATTACTGTTGGCAGCAATACGTGCCAGTCCCTCTTCGACCTCAATATCAAAATAAAGAGTCAAATCAGGTTTCAGTCCATCAGTCGCAAATTCATTAAGCCAATCAATGGCATCGATATCTAAACCACGCCCAAAGCCCTGATAAGCAACAGAACTATCGATAAAGCGATCCATGATAACCAGTTTTCCAGCTGCAAGTGCTGGTAAGACCTTTTCCACCAAGTGTTGTCGACGACTAGCAATATAGAGGAGAAGCTCAGTCTTAGGATCCATTTCAGTGTGACTAGGATCTAGGATAACTTCGCGAATTTTTTCTCCAATTAAGACCCCACCTGGTTCGCGCGTTGTTAAAACTTCTACTCCCCTATTCTCTAATACAGGGATTAGGGCTTCAAGAACGCTTGTTTTTCCTGCTCCCTCTGGTCCCTCAAGAGAGACTAAAAATCCTTTTGACATGTCTGACTCATTTCTATTTTTCTCTCTTCTATTCTATCAAAAAAATGGGGATTTGTGAAAAGCTTTTTTCATTTCCTTCTTTGTAAGAAAAAAAGAGGGTGAGTTTTAACACTCACCTCTTATTTACCTAATTCTTGAGTTTTTTTGTAGGCTTGGTTGACAGCATCCATAACGGTTCCTCTAAAAGCATGTTCTTCTAGACTTGCTACACCAGCAATGGTCGAACCTCCAGGGCTGCAAACTTGGTCTTTTAAGACTCCAGGATGTTGCTGACTTTCTAGTACCATTTGACCTGCACCAACTACTGTTTGAGCCGCCATTTTCAGAGCCATTTCTCGTGGCAATCCTGTCTGAACACCTGCATCCGCCAAGGCTTCGATAAATAGATAGACAAAGGCTGGTCCACAGCCTGCAAGCCCTGTTGCTGCATCTATTAAAGCATCGCTTAATTCAACTAACTGGCCAGCCTTGGCTAACAGTTGACAAAATAGTTCATTGTCTTCTGGATGACAATTTGCAGACAAGGCATAACTAATCACTCCTTGCCCAATAGCAACAGGGGTATTAGGCATAATACGAATAATCCTATGGTGACTTGGAAGAAGACTAGCAAGTTTTTCCAAGGTCAAACCAGCAGCCATGGAAATCAAAAGAAGACTTTCTCGTTTCTCAAGGACTGGCTGATATTGAGAAAGCAGTTCTGAGAACTGTGCTGGTTTAACTCCTAGAAAAATCACATCTGCTTCTGCAAAGATTTCGTCATTGCTAGAAGCCAGACCACCATAATTGGCAATAAAAGCATCCACCTTAGCTTGACTACGATTAGCAAGGAGAATCTGATGACTAGTTTTTGCCTGCAAGACTACCTTAGCTAAACTAGCACCCATATTTCCCAAACCTATAAATCCAATCTTCATCTCTTACTCCCTTATCTGTCCGTCACCAGTAACTACATACTTATAGCTAGTCAATTCTTTTAAGCCCATTGGACCACGCGCATGCAGTTTCTGAGTAGAAATCCCCATTTCACAACCAAGACCAAATTGGCCACCATCGGTGAAACGAGTTGAAGCATTGACATAGACAGCTGCAGAGTCCACTTGATCTGTAAAGAAAGTTGCAGCTTCAGCATTTTCCGTCATAATGGCATCCGAATGATGGGTACTGTGGGCTTCGATATGCTCAACCGCTTCTTCTAAACTGCTCACGACCTTAACCGCTAGGATATAGTCTAAAAACTCGGTGTCAAAGTCTTGGGCCTCAGCTGCTTGACCTGAAACGAACCGACTTGCTTTCTCATCCAAACGCAATTGAATTGGTTCCAACCCAGCTTCTTTTCGATTCTCAACCAGCACTTGCTCCAAGCGAGGAAGGAAGCTTGCTGCCTTGTCTTCATGAACCAGCAGAACCTCCATGGCATTACAAACAGAAGGACGACTTGTTTTAGCATTATTGATGATAGACAGAGCCTTGTCTTCATCTGCATCCTTATCCACATAAACATGGACAATCCCAGTCCCTGTCTCGATAACTGGCACAATAGCATTCTCAACGACGGCATTGATTAAGCCAGCCCCTCCACGAGGAATAAGAAGATCTAGATAACCCTTAGCCTTCATCATGGCATAACTACTTTCACGGCTAGTATCTTCTACTAATTGAATGACGTCTGGATGAATGGTGGTAGTTTCCAAGCCCTTCTTCAAGGCTGTAACAATAGCATGAGCTGTTTGGTAGGCATCCTTACCGCTACGAAGAACAACTGCATTTCCACTCTTGAGAGCAAGGGCAGCTGCATCAGAAGTCACATTTGGACGACTTTCATAGATAATGCCAATAACACCCATAGCCACACGCTTCTTAGTAATGACCAAACCATTTTCAAGCTGACTTGTTTCTAGGACTTCACCGATTGGATCTGGTAAAGCAACCACATCACGAATGCCTGTTGCCATCGCTTGGATACGACTTGCATCCAAATAAAGACGATCGAGCATCACATCTGAGATTTTGCCTTTGGCTACTTCCATATCGCGAGCATTAGCCGCTAAAATCTCCTCAGTAGCTGTCAATAAGTGATCGGCCATAGCTAGCAAGGCTTGGTTTTTTACTGTTTCACTAGCAGTATTGATGGTTTTTTTAACTGCCTGTACCAGTTCAAATTGTTCTTGTGTACTTACCATAGTTTACCTCTAAAATTCTGTAAAGAGTAGTTGGATTTCAGGCGTAATGGAAATCCAGTCATCACGGTGAATCAAGACCCCCTTAGCTTTTTGAGAACGTAACATATCCTCCAAAGCAGATGCCCCAAATTGCACGCGTCCTTTCCCAAGTGATTTTCCAGTTTCCTTATCAAATACCGTTACAATATCACCATAAGAAAAATTGCTCTCAACATCTACAACTCCTGATAAAAGGAGACTCTTTCCATGTTGAGAGAGGGCTTCTGCCGCCCCTTTATCAACCCAAATTGCTCCCTGACTTTTGGCATAAAAGGCTAGCCATTGTTTCTGGGTACGAAGTCCCTTTTCTTGTGCAACAAAGAAAGAACCATCAAGAGTTTCTTCAGCTGCTTCAATTAAAGCATCAGGTTTTAAGGAAGAACAGATATATACGGGAACACCTGACTCAGTTGCAATGGTAGCAGCTTTTATTTTCGTCAACATACCACCTGTTCCATTTGAAGATCCAGCACCACCAGCCATATCTATAATTTCTCGATTGATGGTCTCAATTCTCTCCAGACGTTTAGCTCTTGGATCCGAGTTAGGATTACCAGTATAAAGACCGTCTACATCTGTTAAGAGGACCAAAAGATCTGCCTGCACCATTGCTGCAACCTGAGCACTGAGCGTATCATTATCCCCGACCTTGAGTTCATCAATAACGACACTGTCATTTTCATTGATAATAGGAATCGCACCACGATTAAGCAGGACTGACAAAGCTTGATGAGCATTTTTATAACGTCGCTTATCGACAAAATCATCCTGAGTTAGCAAGATTTGCGCTGAAACAATCTGTCTTAAGAGCAAATTTGTTGTATATTCTTCCAGAAGCAATCCTTGACCAACTGCAGCTGAAGCCTGCTTATCCGCAATCTTGGTCGGTCGTTTTTTAAATCCTAAGGCTCCAAAACCTGCTGCAACAGCCCCAGAAGATACCAAAATCAGCTCATGACCTGCTTCATGCAGCATTGCAAGCTGTTGTGTGATAGCTTTTACTTTACTGCGAGATAAACTTCCATCTTTATGTGTCAAGGATGAAGTTCCCACTTTAAATACGATACGCTTGTACTTCATATTTTTCTCCAAATTTAATATTTAACCATTTTACCATGATTTTATGAAATTGTAAAAAAGTAACTCTCTCACTTTTGATCACAAAAAAAGAACCTTGCATAGCAAGATTCTTTTAGTGTCTGACTTAAATAATTGTTCTTCTGGGAACTAAATCGAATTAAGCTTCGATTTCTGTAACCATACCTGAACCAACAGTACGTCCACCCTCACGGATAGAGAATGTAGTACCTTGTTCTACGGCGATTGGGTGGATCAACTCAACGTCGATTGTCACGTTATCACCTGGCATTACCATTTCAGTACCTGCTGGAAGTTCGATTGAACCTGTAACGTCAGTAGTACGGAAGTAGAATTGTGGACGGTAGTTGTTGAAGAATGGAGTGTGACGTCCACCTTCTTCTTTAGTAAGGATGTAAACTTCACCTTTGAATTTAGTGTGTGGGTTGATTGAACCTGGTTTAGCGATAACTTGTCCACGTTCGATTTCGTCACGTTGAACACCACGAAGAAGGACACCTACGTTGTCTCCTGCAAGACCTTCGTCAAGTTGTTTACGGAACATTTCAACACCAGTAACAACAGCTTTTTTAGTTTCTTCTTTGATACCAACGATTTCGATTTCATCGTTGACACGAACAGTACCACGGTCGATACGTCCTGAAGCAACTGTACCACGTCCAGTGATTGAGAATACGTCTTCGACTGGAAGAAGCAATGGTTTGTCAGTGTCACGTTCTGGTTCTGGGATGTACTCATCAACAGTGTTCATCAATTCCATGATGATATCTTCGTATTTAGAGTCACCTTCAAGAGCTTTAAGAGCTGAACCTTGGATAACTGGAAGATCGTCACCTGGGAAGTCGTATTCTGAAAGAAGGTCACGGATTTCCATTTCAACCAATTCAAGCAATTCTTCGTCGTCAACCAAGTCGATCTTGTTCATGAAGACGATAAGGTGTTTAACACCAACCTGACGTGAAAGAAGGATGTGCTCACGAGTTTGTGGCATTGGTCCGTCAGTTGAAGCTACTACAAGGATAGCTCCGTCCATTTGAGCGGCACCAGTGATCATGTTTTTAACGTAGTCCGCGTGTCCTGGAGCGTCGATGTGAGCATAGTGACGTTTTTCAGTTTCGTACTCAACGTGCGCAGTGTTGATTGTGATACCGCGTTCGCGTTCTTCTGGAGCAGCATCGATAGACGCATAGTCTTTAGGTTGGTTAACTGCTGAAGGCAAGCGACGTGCCAAAACAGTTGTGATAGCTGCAGTTAGGGTAGTTTTACCGTGGTCAACGTGTCCGATAGTACCAATGTTAACGTGTGGTTTACTACGATCGTATTTTTCTTTTGCCATTTGAGTAAAAGCCTCCAATAAAATATATTTTATAGATAGACAGTAGGCAATACAGTCTAACTTTCCTTACTATTTTATCAAATTTCAGCTAAATTGCAAGTGTTTTACAAAGTTTTTGTGAATTATTCTTATTCTCGCTCTACTTCCTCTATCAATTTATTTAAAATATCTATAAATAGGCTTATTTTAGCAAAAGGCGATAGACCATAATTCGATAACCCAAGTCTGAATTTCCTATTTTCAGCCCCGAAAGACTTCAATCATTCAGTTGTTTGTAAAAAGTTGTGTATTGAAAAAATTAAAGTTTCATCATAAGAGATTAGAGAGTTTTAAAACCAATAAAAAGTTTGATCAACTACAGCGCCAAAGATACAATGATCAAAAAAAGGTCGGGATTTTTTATCCCGACATCTTTATTCTGATAGATGTTTCTTAACTTCTTGTGCTTCCTTATGATTTTCATACAGTCGCGCTAAGAATTTAGCAATCTCTTTTAAAATGGAATAGGTTGGAACAGCAACAATCATCCCAATCACACCATAAATATTACTTGATAATAAAAGCAAGACTAAAATAGTAATCGGGTGAACCTTCATAACCCCACCCACAATACGTGGATATAAAATATTTCCATCAACTTGCTGAATAATCAACATATAAATGACAGCAATAATCATTTTATGAGGATCGGTGAAGAGATTTGAGATGATCATTGGAATCAAGCCAATGCTTGGTCCTACATACGGAATCAAATTAGCCAATCCAGAAAAAATGGCGAAGACCAAGGCATATCTTAGACCAATCACACTATAACCGATAAAAGCTAAACATCCAATAATAACTGCATCTATAGACACTCCACTAATGTAACGAGAAATAGTTGTATTTAGGTTTGTCAATAAACCAGATATGTTCAATTTATCTCGTTTTAATATAGTTCTTTCTAGCATGGGTAAAAATTTATGCCCATCAAGTAATAAGTAAATCAAGAAAACTGGTGTCATGATGATAATCAATACAGTGCTTACGAGTGCAGATAGAACACTTCCAACACTATTTGTCACACTGTTCAAGATATTTTGCAAAATATCAACATAAGAGAGGTTCAGTTGCTGAATAGTTTGTTGGATATCTAGATTTTGCTGGGCTGGATGTTTTGATAACTCAATGACTAAATCTTGAAGACGACCGTAAATGTTTTGACTCGAGTAAATTAAGCTACTTAACTGATTAATCAAAATCGGCAGCAGATAAACAAAACTAAGTACGAGTGCACAAACTAAGGCACAAAGGGTTAACAAAATCCCAATGATTCGATTGATTTTACATTCCTTCTCTAAAAAGATAACAATTGGGTTGGTTAGGTAATACAAAAATCCTCCCAATAAAAAAGGGATCATAATTGTATTCAGCACACTTACAAAGGGTGTGATAATAGCACCCATTTCTTTCCATAGATAGAAAATTAAGGTTATTAGTAGAATTTCAGTTGTCCAGAAGAATAGTTTGTTTCTCCGAAACATAGGCCACCTCCTCTTTTCCCTATTTTACCATATTTCAAAAAAAGATTGATAGCCTTCATCATAAAAACAAGAATATTTTTTGTCTTTATGATAGAATAAAGTTACTATGAAGAAATTATTTTTAACATTAATCACGCTTATTTCATTTGGTTCTGCTACTACTGTTTTTGCTCAGGATTTTGATGTCGCAGCAAAACATGCCATCGCTGTTGAGGCTAACAGTGGTAAGATTTTGTATGAAAAAGATGCGACCCAACCGGTTGAAATTGCCTCTATCAGTAAACTACTTACCGTTTACCTAGTATATGAAGCTCTAGAGCAAGGCAAAATCACTCTTTCTACTCCTGTAGAAATCTCAGATTATCCTTACCAGCTCACTACTAATTCTGAAGCGAGTAACGTTCCTATGGAAGCTCGTAACTACACAGTTGAGGAATTGCTAGAAGCTACTCTGGTATCCAGTGCTAACAGTGCAGCCATTGCCCTAGCTGAAAAAATTGCTGGCTCTGAAAAAGACTTCGTTGATATGATGAAGGCCAAACTACTGGAATGGGGGATTCAAGATGCTACCCTCGTCAATACAACTGGTCTTAACAATGAAACTCTTGGGAATAATATCTATCCTGGTTCTAAGAAAGATGATGAAAATAAATTGAGCGCTTATGATGTTGCTGTCGTTGCTCGCAACCTCATCCTCAAGTATCCTCAGGTCTTAGAAATCACCAAGAAACCTTCTTCGACTTTCGCTGGTATGACCATTAATTCTACTAACTATATGTTGGAGGGAATGCCTGCCTATCGTGGGGGTGTTGATGGACTTAAAACTGGTACGACTGATAAGGCTGGAGCATCCTTTGTAGGTACTACAGTCGAAAAAGGAATGCGTATCATTACTGTTGTTTTAAATGCTGACAACCAAGATACCAATCCATATGCACGCTTTACAGCTACTTCTTCTCTCTTAGATTATATTTCCTCTACCTTTGCTCTCCAGACCATCGTCAAGCAGGGTGAAAGTTATGAGGATAGTAAAAGTCCTGTTTTAGATGGAAAAGATGACACAGTCACAGCGGTCGCAAAAGAAGATATCAAGATCGTACAACGTCTGGGTAGTCGTACACAATCAACTATTACTTACACAGCAGACACGACTGAACACACTGCTCCACTAGAGGCAGGAACTGTCGTTGGACATTTGACTTATGAAGACAAGGATCTAGTTGGTCAAGGATACATTACAACTGACAAACCTAGTTTTGAGATGGTCGCAGAAAAAAATGTCGAAAAAGCCTTCTTCTTAAAAGTTTGGTGGAATCGCTTCATTCGTTTTGTTAACGAGAAGTTATAAAAAATCGAAAAATCGCGAATTTCGCGATTTTTTTCTTTATTCATTTTCATCTAGAGTTGAATGTTTATAGCCATAAGTAAAGTAGATAAGAATTCCAATTAACAAGGCAATTCCAAATGCCATCCATGTTTCAAGGGTATACTGAAGCATAAATGAAAGGCAGATTAGAATAGACAAGATTGGTAAAAAAGGAACCAGAGGAGTTTTGAACTCGCCCTCTTTGGGCATCCCCTTGTCTTTTCTCAATTTGATGATCCCATAGGCTAGGAGAATGAGATAGGCTAAGGTGCAGATATTGAGAAAGGCTGCGATACTTGCCAGTGGGAAAATTCCCGCTGCAATCGCTGAAACAACACCTGTTAAAATGGTTGCATTCTTAGGGACGCGACTAGTCTTGGTCACTTCTTTAAAGCTTTGAGGTAATAGTCCATCACGTGCCAAACTATAAATCATTCGAGACAAGGCGTAAGTCATGGAAATACATACCGTAATCAAAGTAAAAATTGCAACGAGTGAAACATAATTAGCTGCCCAACCAATACCGATACTTCTCAGAGAAAAAGCTACTGCATCATCAACATTGAGCTTGCTATAATGAACGATACCTGTCAATATCAAGGTAACCAAAGCATACAGAATGGTTACAATGGTTAAGGATAAAACAATCCCACGTGGAATATTCTTTTGTGGACTTTGAATTTCATCAACTGCCATCGAAATGGACTCAAAACCTAAGAATCCAAAGAACATGAGTGAAGCACCTGCCATAATTCCAGTGCTTCCACCGTAAATTTGACCAAAACCAAATGGTGCAAAATCTGACCAATTTTCAGGTTTAATGTACCAAATTCCAACTAGGATAAATAAGGCAAGAGCAGAAAATTTTAAAACGACAAGAATAGAATTAAAACGAAGAGCTGCTTTCGAATTTAAAAGTACAACACCTGTAACAAGTAGAATTACTAAAATCGGTAAAAGATCAATATAAGTACCATGTTCAGGATTAAAAGTTCCATTCAAGGCTTGTGGCAAGGAAATTCCATAATGGCTAAGCAAACCTTTAAAATAGGCCGCCCAACCAGAAGCAACACCAGAAACAGCTGTCATAAATTCCATGATAGTCAGCCAACCTGCAATCCAGGCTGGAAATTCTCCTAAAATTGCATATAAATAACTATATGCTCCACCCGTTGCAGGAACACGAGAAGCAAATTCTGCAAAAAAGAGCGCTGATAAGGAAACGCAGATAGCTGAAATTACAATAGATACAACAAGAGCAGGCCCCGCTAATGTTGCTGCAGCAGTTCCTGTAATCGTAAAAATACCTGTTCCCACCATAGCACCAATTCCCAAGAGAATTAAGTCCCATAGTTTTAAATGGCGATGCATTTCTGTTTTACCTAGACTAACGTCTTTGGTTCTAAAAATATTCATCATTCATCTCCCAATTTATAAGATTGTATTATTTTATCAT
The DNA here is from genome assembly GCF_047463635.1 of Streptococcus infantis. GTDB lineage: Bacteria > Bacillota > Bacilli > Lactobacillales > Streptococcaceae > Streptococcus > Streptococcus infantis_W. Next base: position 15,557 of record NZ_JASHDL010000001.1, on the reverse strand, counting down.
ATATAAGGATTTTTGTGAATATTTATTAGCATTTTTCATCAAAAAAACTGAGAGTGGGACAGAAATCAGTAATTCGTTAGAATTCGATTTCGTCGTCCCACCTCCGCACAGTTGAGTAGGGCTGTAAAAGCTGATGAAATCAGCGTAGTAGAGCCCACTCAACCACTGCGTCTTGCTCAACAATCCAAAGACAATTGAGAGGCTAGGACTTTTGTCCCAGCCTCAGTTTCTGTTCATAAAGTTTATCCGACAGATCCTTCCATTTCATAGCTAATCAAGCGGTTGAGCTCAACAGCATACTCCATCGGAAGTTCTTTAGTGAAGGGTTCAACAAATCCCATGACAATCATCTCAGTTGCCTCAGATTCTGACAATCCACGGCTCATGAGGTAATAAAGTTGTTCTTCAGAAATCTTAGATACCTTAGCTTCGTGTTCCAAAGCTACTTGCGAGTTATGAATTTCATTAAATGGAATAGTATCTGATGCTGACAAGTCATCCATAATAATGGTATCACACTCGATGTGAGAAACAGATTTCTTAGAATTTTTATTAAAGGTTACCTGTCCACGGTAGTCAACCTTTCCTCCGCCTTTAGCGATGGATTTAGACACGATAGACGAGCTTGTATGTGGAGCATTGTGGATCATCTTAGCACCTGTGTCTTGGTGTTGTCCTGCATTGGCAAAGGCGATAGAGAGCATAGTACCACGCGCCCCTTCTCCATCTAGGTAAACAGATGGGTATTTCATAGTCGTTTTTGCACCCAAGTTCCCATCAATCCACTCAACAGTAGCATCTTTTTGAGCCTTAGCACGCTTAGTAACCAAGTTATAAACGTTATCAGACCAGTTTTGGATGGTTGTATAACGCATATAAGCTCCATCCAAGGCAAAGATTTCTACGATGGCAGCGTGCAAACTGTTACTTGAATAAGTAGGTGCAGTACATCCTTCTACGTAGTGGACACTTGCTCCCTCATCAACGATAATCAAGGTACGTTCAAACTGACCTGTATTTTCGTTGTTAATACGGAAGTAAGTTTGAAGTGGGATATCAACCTTAACCCCTTTTGGTACGTAGATAAAGGTTCCACCAGACCACACTGCTGAGTTGAGGGCAGCCAACTTGTTATCTGTTGGCGGTACCAACTTAGCAAAGTATTGTTTAAACAAGTCTGGGTATTCCTTGAGGGCAGAATCCGTATCTGTAAAGATAATCCCCAATTTCTGGAACTCTTCCTTCATGTTGTGGTAAACCACTTCTGACTCATACTGGGCAGAGGCACCTGCTAGATAGGCACGCTCAGCTTCTGGAATCCCGATACGTTCAAAGGTTTCTTTGATTTTTTCAGGAACGTCATCCCATGAACGAGCTGGTTTATCAGATGGTTTTTGGTAGTAAATCAAGTCATCAAAATCAATCTCTGACAAGTCTGCTCCCCAAGTTTGCATGGGCATTTTTTTGAAGGTTTCATAAGACTTCAAACGGAATTCTAACATCCACTCAGGTTCTCCCTTTGCAGCTGATAGTTCACGAATAACATCTTCATTCAATCCTTTTCCTGTCGATAGGACAGGCTCTACATCATCATGGAAACCAAATTTATACTCACCAAGGTCAATTGGTTTTGGTTCTACTCTTTCTTCAGCCATAATATCCTTTCTTTCATTCTTCATTTCTACTGATTCATAAGGCAAAAGAAACTTGCCTTACTTATTTTCTTGATTTTCAATTGTTTTCTTCAGGGCATTCCAAGCTAGGGTTGCACACTTGATTCGTTGAGGAAATTTGGCAACACCTGACAAGAAGGCTGCATCGCCTAGTTTGTCTTGGCGTTCATCTTTTTGCCCTTGAACCATCTCAGAAAAAATAATCGCAAGTTCTAAGATTTCTTGTTTGGTCTTTCCCAAAACTGCATCTGTCATCATACTAGCAGAGGCAGTTGAGATGGTACAGCCTGAGTTTAGAAAAGCGATATCCTCCAATCGATCTTCTGCATCAAACTTGACAGAGAGATTGATGACATCTCCACAGGTTGGGTTGTTGAGACTGATTTGCTCAGCATCTTCCAACTTTCCTTGGTGATGTGGATTTTTCGAATGGTCCGCTACCACTGCCATATAAAGGCTATCTAGTTTAGAAAGTGCCATTGAAAAACTCCTTTGTCTTTTTTAAAGCATCGACTAGCTTGTCGCAATCTGCCTTGGTATTGTAGATATAAAAACTTGCGCGAGCTGTTGCTGGGACATCCAAATACTGAAGCAAGGGTTGGGCGCAGTGGTGACCTGCTCGAACAGCCACTCCTTCATAATCCAAAGCAGTCGCAAGGTCGTGAGGATGAAGGTCGCCTAGGTTAAAGGCAATGACACCTGAACGTTGAGTCAAGTCCTGTGAACCATAAATGGTCAGTCCTTCAATCGCCTGCAGTTTTGGATAGACGTATGCGATTAATTCCTGTTCATGAGATTCAATGGCATCCATACCGATGTTTTCTAGATAATCCACTGCAGCAGCAAGTCCGATAGCACCTGCCATGTTAGGAGTTCCAGCCTCGAATTTCCAAGGCAATTCCTTCCAGCTTGCAGATTGTTCATAAACGAAATCAATCATCTCGCCACCAAACTCCACCGGTGACATTTGTTCCAGATACTTTTCTTTGCCATAAAGAACACCGATGCCTGTCGGACCAGCCATCTTGTGACCTGAGAAAGTAAAGAAATCTACATCCAAGTACTGGACATCAATCTTCATATGCGGTGTAGACTGAGCACCATCCACCACCATAATAGCTCCAACTTCATGAGCCATTTGAGTGATTTCCTTGATAGGATTAACCACACCAAGAACGTTTGATGCGTGAGCTAGTGAAACAAATTTAACTTTGTCAGTCAATTTAGAACGCAAGTCTTCCATATCCAGAGCTCCATCCTTGAGATAGACAAAGACCAGCTCAGCTCCAGTCTTACGACAGACTTCCTGCCAAGGAATGATGTTGGAATGGTGTTCCATGACAGAAATCAAGACCTGGTCTCCCTCAGTCAGAACTTCCCCAGCAAAGCGCGCTACCCAGTTGAGACTAGTTGTGGTACCTCTGGTAAAGAGAACTTCCTTTGTTGAGCCTGCATTGATAAACTTACGAATAGTTTCACGAGCAGCCTCATAGGAAGCTGTCGCACGTTCAGCCAAGGTATGAACCCCACGATGAACATTGGCATTATCCTGCTTATAGTAGCGATTAATGGCTTCCAGAACTGCTAGTGGTTTTTGTGTCGTCGCGGCATTATCCAGATAAACCAGAGGTTCATCGTTGACAATCTGGTCTAAAATTGGAAAATCCTTACGAATCACTTCTACATCTAACATAGGCTTCCCCTTAGCGTTTTGACAATTTTTCTTCGATAGTTGCAATCATTTCATCACGAACTTCCTTGACTGGAATCTCAACGATAACTGAACCAAGGAAACCACGGACAACCAAGCGTTCTGCAGTTGCCTTATCCAAGCCACGGCTCATGAGGTAGTACATATCTTCTGGATCTACCTGACCGATAGAAGCCGCGTGACCTGCAGTAACGTCATTTTCATCAATTAAAAGAATTGGGTTAGCATCTGAACGCGCTTGGTCTGAAAGCATGAGAACACGACTTTCTTGTTGCGCATCTGCTCCCTTAGCACCCTTGATAATGTGGCCAATACCATTGAAGGTCAAAGTTGCTTTTTCAAGGATAACCCCATGTTGAAGGATATTACCGATAGAGTTGCAACCATAGTTAGTCACTCGCGTATCAATTCCTTGTACCTGACGACCACTTGAAAGAGCTACGACTTTAAGGTCGGCATGGCTACCGTTACCAATCAAGTCACTATCAAAATCCGCAACGACATTTCCTTCGTTCATGACACCGATAGCCCAGTCAATGCTTGCATCGTTGCCTAATTTACCACGGCGGCTAATGTAGGCAGTGACATTCTCACCAAGACGATCAATTGCAGCAAATTTCACTTGAGCACCAGAACGTGCAATCACTTCAACAGTGATATTAGCAGTCGCCTTAGCACTCCCCTCACCGCGTGATTCTAAACGTTCGAGGTAGCTGATTTTAGAGTTTTTACCTGCAATGATCAGAATATGCTTGTTAAATGGCACATCGCTATCGCTGTCTTGGTAGAAAATACCTTCAATTGGTTCTGTGATTTCTACGTTATCAGGGATATAGAGAACAGCACCACTGTTAAAGTACGCAGTGTGATAAGCTGCCAACTTGTCATCGTCATACTTAACAGATGACATGAAGAATTCTTCGATCAGCTCTGGAATTTCTTCTAAAGCTGAATGGAAGTCTGTAAAGACCACTCCTTGTTCAGCCAACTCAACTGGAGTTTGTTCAAAAACAGTCTGGGTTCCTACTTGCACCAACTTCAAGTGATTGTCTAGAGCAGTGAAGTCAGGGACATTTGCTGACGGTTCACTTTCTGTAATAGTTCCATCACCCAGATTCCAACGGTGGAATTTGACACGCTCAATGACTGGCAATTCTAGGCTCTCAATCTTGTCAAAAGCTTTTTGACGGAGATCAGCCAACCAGCTTGGTTCGGCGTGCATTTCTGAAAAAAGTTTAATAGTTTCTTTAGTCATTTACTTCTCCTAAAAGATACGAGGGAATTACAATTCTTCCTTGTAGTCGTAGCCAAGTTCTTCAGCTAGTTTTGCGTATCCTTCACGTTCCAAACGCGCAGCCAATTCTGGACCACCAGAAAGGACAACACGCCCTTCCATCATCACATGTACCACGTCTGGTGTGATGTAGTTCAAAAGACGTTGGTAGTGAGTGATAATCATAGCACCAAAGCCTTCACCACGCATAGCATTCACACCTTTAGATACAACTTTAAGAGCGTCAATATCAAGACCTGAGTCAATCTCATCAAGAAGAGCAAAAGTTGGTTCCAACATCAAGAGTTGAAGAATTTCGTTACGTTTTTTCTCACCACCTGAGAAACCTTCGTTGAGGTAACGCTCTGCCATTTCTTCTTTCATGTTGAGCAATTCCATTTTTTCGTCTAGCTTAGTGATAAACTCACGCACTGAAATCTTCTCATCATCTTCTTTACCAGCATTTATAGCTGCACGAAGAAACTCAGCGTTGGTAATTCCAGGAATTTCTGATGGATATTGCATAGCAAGGAAAAGTCCCATACGCGCACGCTCGTCCACTTCCAATTCAAGGATATTTACGCCATCAAACAAGACTTCACCTTTGGTTACTTCATAGTTAGGATTTCCCATAATAGCGGCAGAAAGAGTTGATTTACCAGTACCATTTGGTCCCATGATAGCTGCAATCTCTCCTGTTTTAAGAGTCAGATTGACCCCTTTTAAAATTTCTTTTCCTTCAATTTCAACGTGAAGATCTTTGATCTCTAATACTGACATGATAGTTCCTTTCTTTTTCAATCCGTTTTACCATTTTTGCTAGAAAATTGTCCTTATTTTTCTAGTAAAAAACGATAAAATGTCAATAAATATACTTTAATAGTATAACAAAAAAAAGCCTAAAAGGCTTTAATTTTGTCTAGAAGCTGAGGGTTACTTCTTTCCTCGAAAATGGTCATCAATAGCGTTGACAATTTTACCCATAATATAGCTGACTCTAAAATTTCTTAGAATTAAAATAGCCCAAAGCAAGGCCATAATATACCGTTGCTCCATGATGGATTCATTAAGGAAATAGGTCTCAGCAGCAGTAAATAAGGCCATGATTATAAATTGTTGTCTGTTCATCGTATTATGTCACAATATCCTTTTAGTCTTCTTCTATGGTCACTTTATCCGCTAGAAATTCAAATCCTTGAGGAAGGACAGATTCTTCCACTTCTTCCTTAACTGGTTGACCTTGTGACGATTTAGCCTTAGCTGAGAAATCAGCCCTGACTTCTTTCCATTCTTCCATGGAAATAGCAAGAATCTCTGGTGAAAATCCCGCTGCTTGACTAAGGATATTGCCAAACATGGTGTTCAGATTATCACGTTTCATGGTTTGGCCAGCATTGAAGTTAGATTCAAATGCAAGAATCGCGTGGTGCTCATTAGCCGCAACAGGTTGAGAACCGACTAAAAGTGCCTTATCTGGACCTGACAAGCTTTCAATAACTTCTCCCCAAGCATTTTGGAGACGGATTAGATTTTGACGGGCTAAATCAGGATTTTCAACAGCTTCTTGAAGAATAGACTGAACCTTATTGCGATCTACGCGATAAATTGACTTGCTGTTAACTGGGCGACTTGGTGCTGGTGTGGCCTGCTTGGGACTTGTATTAACATTTGCTAGAGCCTGTTTCAATCGTGCAACTTCTTCTCTTAGTGTTGCCAATTCACCAGCGACTTGACCTGTTATTTCAGGCTTAACTTCAAGCTCAGCTAGACGAATGGTCATCATTTCAGCATAAATCTTAGGCTGTAAGCTAGCCTTGATATCAGCTAAACTACTTGTTGTAATTCCAATCATCTCGAACAAAACAGCCTGTGAAAGACCTAGGTTATCCTTAAAGAGATCACTATAGTGAGTATTCTCCCCACCAGTTTGGACAATCAAAATATCTCGTAAATACTGCAACAAATCCGTTACAAATCGTGTCATGCTCTTTCCGTTATCAAAAATCAAATCAAGATTTTCCAAAGCACGAGGCACATCCTTTTGTGCCAAAGCAGCCACATAATCGTCCAAAGCACTTAGACTAATGGTCCCCGTAATTTCCTCGGAAACAGCTGTTGTTAATCTAGCATCTTGAGTCAAGCTCAATGCTTGGTCTAAAATGGACAAAGCATCCCGCATACCACCTTCTGCTCTACGAGCGATAATCTCAACAGCCTCAGACTCATAATCAATCCCTTCCTTTTCTAAAATATGGAAGATATGGTCTCGAATATCCTGAGTCTTGATAGACTTAAATTCAAATCTCTGAACCCGAGATAAGATGGTTGCAGGAATCTTATGAAGCTCAGTCGTTGCCAAAATAAAGACTACATTTGGAGTTGGTTCCTCAAGAGTTTTCAAAAGGGCATTGAAGGCTCCTGTTGAAAGCATATGAACCTCATCAATGATATAGACCTTATACTGAGCTATACTTGGAGCATAGGTTGATTTATCACGGATATCACGAATTTCATCCACTCCATTGTTAGAGGCCGCGTCCATTTCGATAACGTCTTCCAAGCTACCGTCTGTTACAGCTTGACAGATATAACAGTTATTGCAAGGTTCTCCTCCCTCTTGATTAGGGCAGTTCATAGCCTTGGCAAAAATTTTGGCTACACTGGTTTTTCCAGTTCCACGAGGCCCTGAAAATAGATAGGCATGGCTAATCTTTTCCTGCTCTACGGCTTGTTTCAGAGTTTTTGCAACAATTTCCTGGCCTACTAACTGTGAAAATGTTTGACTTCTATATTTTCGATAAAGGGCCTGATACATTACGCTTTCTCCTCAAACATTGAAAAATTCCATTCGGTTTTCTCTAACAAAATAGCAACAAACTCTTCTAGATATTTCAGATCCAAGTCATCATAATCATCAACAAGAGATGAATCTAAATCTAGAACGCCCAGAAGACGTCCCTCTTTAACCATCGGCACAACAATTTCACTACGAGCACTACTATCACAAGAAATATAGTTTGGATAGGTTTTAACATCACCAACAATCACTGTTTGACGACTAGCTGCTGATTCGCCACAAACCCCTTTACCAAGAGAGATTCTCACACAAGAAACTCCACCTTGAAAAGGACCCAAGATAAGTTCATGTCCATCGAATAGGTAGAAACCTGCAAAAACAGTATTGGGAAAGTTTGTTTTTAGCAGAGCACTGGCATTTGATAGATTAGCCAACACATTGGGCTCTCCTTCTAAAAGATAAGAGAGCTGTTCATTTATTGTTTGATAAAGTGATTCTTTTTCTGAATATAACATAAAACCATTATATCAAAAAATGCTAGTAGAAAAAAGAAAAATCCTCTGTTTAAAAACAAAGGATTTTTTTCAAATTCGAATGAATTAAAGTTCGATGTCTCCGAACAAGTCAGCCATTGAGAATCCTGTTTGAGTTTCAGGAAGTTCAAAGTCACGTTTTTCTTGACGTTTTGGACGACGTGGACGTGGAGCGCGTTTTTCTTCTTTTTGTCCTTCTTCTTGAGCTGGACGTTCTTCAAGAGCCTTGATAGAAAGTGAAACGCGTTCTGCATCAGCGTTAACTTCAAGAACTTTAACTGTAACTTCTTGACCAACTTTAAGAGCTTCTTTTGGATTTTCAATACGTTTGTGTGAAATTTGTGATACGTGAACAAGTCCATCGATACCTGGCAATACTTCAACAAATGCACCGAAGTCAGTCAAACGTTTAACTGTACCTTCTACAACATCACCTTTAGCCAATTTTTGTTCAACGCCATCCCATGGTCCAGGTGTTGTAGCTTTAAGTGAAAGTGATACACGTCCTTCTTCTTCGTTAAGATCAAGGATTTTCACTTCAACTTCTTCACCAACAGTTACAACTGATTTTGGTGAAACGTTACGTTCGTGTGACAATTCAGTCAAGTGAACCAATCCGTCAACACCACCAAGGTCGATGAAAGCACCGAAGCTTGTGATACGAGCAACTTTACCAGTTACTACATCACCAACAGCCAATTTACCGAATACTTCAGCACGAGCTGCTGCTGTAGCTGCTTCTACAACTTCACGACGTGAAAGGATGAAGCGGTTTTCTTTAGGATCAACTTCTTTGATTTTAGCATCAAACTCTTGACCTACAAAACGCTCAGTGTTACGTACAAAACGAGTATCCAACATTGAAGCTGGGATAAATCCACGTACACCTTCAAATTCTACTGAAAGTCCACCCTTAACAGCGCGAGTTCCTTTAACTGTAACAACTTCTTCTTCACGTCCTACAAGTTTGTCCCATGCTTTGCGAGCTTCAAGGCGTTTTTTAGATACAAGGTATGTTACTGTATCAGTATCTTTACCAACTACTTGACGAAGTACAAGAACATCCAATACTTCACCTACTTTTACAAAGTCATTGATATCTGCATCGCGATCGTTTGTCAATTCGCGAAGAGTCAAGACACCTTCAACACCAGTTCCAGAGATTGCAACGTTAGCTTGAGTAGCATCAACTGTCAATACTTCAGCACTAACAACATCACCTGGCTCAACTTGGCTAACGCTATTTAGCAAATCTTCAAATTCGTTCATCTAAAAAATCCTCCAACAATCAAGTTTTTCTTAAACTTGACATACTTATAATTTTTTCCTAAGCACCCGCAAAGACATGTTATATCGTTCACGTCCTTCAATTATAAAAATAAAATACCCTAAGATATTTTTCTTTTTATCCTTGAATTTATTACCTAAGAACTGGGGTAGCTGGATTCGAACCAACGCATGAGGGAGTCAAAGTCCCTTGCCTTACCGCTTGGCTATACCCCAAAAGTGAAATGGAGAGAGAGGGATTCGAACCCCCGAACCCGAAGGAGCGGATTTACAGTCCGCCGCGTTTATCCTCTTCGCTATCTCTCCAATGTTCAACAAAAACTATTATATCATGAAAATTTACAAAAAACAAGCTTTATTTTGCTAAATTATAGTTTTCAATCAAAATTTCCACAGCTTTTTCAAGTTTTTTATAAAAACTATCGACATTTCCATTCTTTATGATCGCAAATTGATTGTCTAATTCGGCAATTTCACCAATAACCTTTTTACCAATCGTTAAAGTATACCCTTCATACTTTTCCTTACCAACTAAAACAGTTGCGTCTGTTAATTGAATTTCAATTTTTTTATCTTTTTTACTCATACGATACCTCTTTTCACTCTTCCTATTGTACAAGAAATTTAAAAAACTGGCAAGAAAAAACTCTTTATCAAGACAACCTTGATAAAGAGTTTTTGTGACAAAATTTTATTTTTTAATCTAGGGAAGATTCATTGTTAGTGGGTTGCCCCACCCACTAATTTTATGTCCTTATCTTTATAATCTACGATAGCACCAATCGCAGCTTCGATACCTCTGACGATATCAGGTAAACTCATAGATGCTGTATTAGGTTTATTGATCACCTGTTCTGTCATATAAGGAATATGCATAAAACCTGCTCTCATATGTGGAAACTTTTTATCTGCTAAATAGAGAGCCTGGTACATCAAATGATTACAAACAAAGGTTCCTGCTGTATTGGACACTGTAGCTGGTAGCCCTTCCTCTTTTACAGCTTGTACCATTGCTTTAATAGGGAGTGTGCTAAAATAGGCAGCTTCTCCATCTAGTCGAATAGGTGTGTCTATCGGCTGATTTCCTTGGTTATCTGGAATTCTAGCATCATCTTGATTGATAGCGACTCTCTCAGGTGTTAGACTCGCTCTTCCACCTGCCTGGCCGATGCAGAACACTACATCTGGCTGATATCGTTCAATTTCTGTTTCTAAAATCTCTGCTGATTTATAAAAGACCGTTGGGATTTCTGCCCAATAAACCTCAGCCCCATGGATTTCTTTCGGTAATAATTTAACAGCTTCCAAGGCTGGATTAACCTTTTCACCACCAAAAGGATCAAAACCTGTAACTAATATTTTCATTTTATTTCCTTTGCTAAAATGCCAAAAAGTACATCAAAAATACATGTATGATAATCATGATAATAGCTACTCCTACTTGCGCTTTGATAACGCCATTTGGATCTTTCATATCCAAAAGTACTACAGGTAAGGTATTGAAATTGGCAGCCATTGGGCTTAATAAAGTTCCACAACAACCTGCTGTCATAGCAAGAGCACCTGCCACGATTGGATCAGCTCCCAAGGCAAATACAAAGGGAACACCAATTCCAGCAGTAATAACAGTAAAGGCAGCAAAGGCGTTACCCATTATCATGGAGAATAGAACCATCCCAAGGACATAAGCTACCACACCCATAAAACGACTGCCCGATGGAACTAAACCACTTATCAAGTGAGAAATCAGGTCTCCAACTCCTGCTACGGTAAATATTGCCCCTAAAGCACCTAAAAGTTGAGGCACAATCCCACTGGTTGAAACTTGTTGCACCATGCGATTGTTTTCTGCTAACAAACTTCTAGGAGAACTCTTAGTAATCAATAAAAGAGAGATGGTTGCGAAAAATGCAGCAAGACTGATAGCAATCTTACTAAACTCAGGGATCATTTTTGCTAATACCAAAGCAATCAAAGCCATTAACATGACTGGAATAAAAATTTTATTCTTTAGTCGTTTAGCTTCAATATTTGCCTTGACTTCATCCAGAGACGGTAAGGTGCCGATACGAACCTGTTTAAAGAGAGTTAGCAGGGCTAATAGCACTACGATAACTCCAATACAGACAGAAGGTAGATAGGAACCACCGATAAAACTGATGCCCAATAAAGCCCAAAACCCAGCCGTTCCACATCGAACTGGGTTTGTTTTGTCTTTATAGCTACAATAGGCCGTGTGAAGGAATTGACAACCAATCACAATATAGGTCAACTCTAATAACTGTCTTGCTAGATTGGTCATTCTTCTTTCCCTTTACTAACCTTATTTGCTAGCAGTTTTCTATCAAACAGGTAATTGTAAATCCCAACTATAAATAGGGCAATTCCTGCAACTATAAGCGAAGCTGAAGCAATTCCTGCATAATTACTTTCGTAACCTAATTGGTCCAGTGTGCCCCCTATCAAGAGGACACCACCTGCACCAACGAAAGTGTTTTGAGCAAAGAAATTTGCGAAATTATCATTTGCTGCTGCACGCGCTTTTAGCGCTTCGCTCTCCTGCTCCGTTAATTTTCTACCTAATTGTGACTCTGCTGCTGCTTGTCCCATGGGTTGAACCAAAGGCCTTACAAACTGCGGATGTCCTCCTAGACGAATGGCAAAGAAACCATCAAGTTCCCGAAAAAAGAAATACACTGTATAAAAACTTCCAACTGTTAGTCCCTTTATCTTTTGAATCAAGTCAATCGAACGTTGCTTGAGGCCAAAAGTTTCAGATAAACCTACCAGTGGCAAGGTTACCATAAAAATCGTCAGAACTCGTTGATTACTAAATTCTTTTCCCAAAATTTCCAAGAACTCAACAAGAGAAACTCCAGAAACTAGAGCGGTAACTAAACTAGCTAAGACTACCGTTGCAATGGTATCTAATTTATAGATAAAACCAATCACAATGATAACTATCCCTATTAGTTTAATCCATTCCATATAGGCCCCTTTATTCCAAAAGTACTAGTCTGTTTTATTTGACATGACTTTCTAATTCTTTTTGGTATTTATTGTTTGATTCCAATTTTTCTTTTTGCCATTTTTCAAGAGCTGCTTGATATTCTTTAGCAGATACAATCTCTTTTTGCAATTTCATTCCCTTGAAGATGTATGGATCACCCTTAATACCAACTTGTGAGTATGGTTTAGAGAAAGGAACAATATTGCTGACAACTGGTGAACCACCTGATGAAGCTGTTGGCATCAAGAGAGAACTATCAGTGAGCCATGCTTGCGCTTTAGCATATTTTTCATATCTCTTATCCAAGTCATTTGTCTCAGAAACTGCATCATCCAAGAGTTTCTTATATTCGTCCAAACCTAGTTGAGCTACTACTTCCTTGTCTTTTCCTTTCGTAATACCAAGGTGTTTCATAGCAGAACCGGTCTTAGGATCCATGATATTGAGATAACTTGCTGGATCTTGGTAGCTTGGAGCCCATCCAGTACTGTTCAAGTCATAGTCTTTTTGAGCAGGAACACGTGCTTGAGATGTAATGCTTTCCTTCTCGTTATCAGTCATCTGAAGGACATCGATCACGACATTTTCAGAACCAAGAGTTGACTCGATTGATTGTTTGAAGGAATTGCTTTGTTGAACGGCAATGGTATCTGTTTGTTCAACTGGGACATCCAAGTGAATTGGGAAGGTTACACCTTTTGCTTCCAATTCTTTCTTAGCTTTTTCAAATGAAGCTTTGGCTTTGTCAGGATTGTAGATGGTATCTTTTCCGTCAACGAGCTCAACACCTTTCCATTGGTCTCCATAGTTGACCAATTCTTTTTGAGCGATATCACCAAAGTTTTTACCACCAGATTGTACAAAGTTATCTGGTACTAAGCTATTACGAATAATCTTATCCGCACCATCTTCACCATTGAGCTGGGCAGCATAAGAATGACGGTTGAAGGCAAAGTTGATTGCTTGACGGAAGTCCTTGTTCAACATTGCTTCTTTTGTAGAAGTTTTCTGTTCTTCACTTGTTTTCGCTGTCTTATTGAAAGATTGACGGTTTACGTTAAAGGTAAAGTAGTAACTAGTTGAATCCTGTGGGCTGTAAGTAATTTTATCTCCGTATTGTTCCAAAGTTGAGGCAAAGTTTGAGCTACTTGGGAAGAGGCGAGCTGTTGTGTAAACACCTGAAGAGAAGCTACGGATCAAGGATTCTTGGTCTGAACCATCATAGTAAGTTAATTTAACTTTCTCGATTTTAACCTTCTCTTTATCCCAATAATTTGGGTTCTTTTCATATTCGATTAAAGATTTTGAAGTCAATGTCTTCAAGATATATGGACCGTTATAAAGAATACCAGCTGGGCTGACCGTTCCGTAATTCTTACCTGATGCTTTGAGGAATTCTTCATTTACTGGTAACATAGTTGCTGAAGTTACTTTTGAATTCCAGAAAGTTTCAGGTGCATTTAGAGTGTACTCAACAGTATAGTCATCTACTGCCTTAACACCGACTGTAGAGAAATCATTAGTCTCACCAGTCATATATTCATTCAAGCCCTTGATTGAGTTTTGAATAAGAGTGACACCGTCTGATTTGCCATCAGCTACGTGTTTCAACCCTGTAACAAAATCATGCGCAGTTACTTCAGCGTATTCTTCACCTTCTGACGTGTACCATTTAACCCCTTTACGAAGTTTATAAGTATAAGTCAAACCGTCTTGTGAGACACTCCAATCCTCAGCGAGGGAAGGAATCAAATTTCCATATTCATCGTTTTCCAACAAACCATCAACAACGTTACCGATGATATCAGTTGTTGAAGTACGAGTTGCGATACTGTAGTCCAAAGATGATGGGTCTACTCCATAGACATAAGAGAAGGTTGTAGGCGCATCTGCTTCCTTGTCGGCTTTACCACAGGCTACAAGAAGAACTGCTGTACTCAGGACCACTCCTGCTGTTAACATCCACTTTTTCGTTTTCATAAAGATCTCCTTTAATAATTTTTAATCTACTTTTACAATCCAACCTTCTGGTGCTTCAATGTCACCAAATTGAATACCTGTCAATTCATCGTATAGTTTACGAGTCACTGGACCAACCTCTGTCTCACTGTAGAAAACGTGGAAGTCATCACCATGTTGGATTCCTCCAATTGGTGAGATAACTGCCGCAGTACCGCAGGCACCTGCTTCTACAAATCGAGCCAAGTTATCAATTGGTACATTTCCCTCAACAGGCTTCAAGCCTAAACGATGCTCTGCCAAGTAAAGCAATGAATACTTGGTAATCGATGGCAAAATTGACGGACTCAATGGGGTTACAAACTCATTATCAGCTGTAATTCCAAAGAAGTTCGCTGAACCGACTTCTTCAATCTTGGTGTGGGTTGATGGGTCTAGATAAATAACATCTGAGAAATGACGAGATTTAGCCATTTTTCCTGGCAAAAGACTAGCTGCATAGTTACCACCAACCTTGGCAGCTCCTGTTCCATTTGGTGCAGCACGGTCATACTCGTCTTGAATCAAGAAGTTTGTGGGAACCAATCCACCCTTAAAGTAATTTCCAACTGGCATAGCAAAGATGGTAAAAATATACTCCTCAGCTGGTTTTACCCCAATGATATCTCCAACACCAATCAAGAGCGGACGAAGGTAAAGAGTTCCACCAGTTCCATAAGGGGGTACATATTCTTCATTTGCACGAACAACGGCTTTACAAGCCTCTACAAACATTTCTGTTGGAACTTGTGGCATCAAGAGACGATCACAGGTACGTTGGAGTCGTTTAGCATTTTCATCTGGACGGAAGAGTTGAATACTGCCATCCTTTGTACGATAGGCTTTCAATCCTTCAAATGCTTGCTGTCCATAGTGAAGGCTTGGAGATGATTCTGAAATATGCAAGGTTGCATCTTCTGTTAATTCTCCTTGAGACCATTGTCCATTTTTAAAATTAGCGATATAACGATAAGGTAGTTTCATATAGGAAAAACCGAGATTTTCCCAATCAATCGTAACTGTCATGACAATCTCCTTTATTCTAATCAAGCTCTGTGTTCTATTCTACACTATTCTCCTAAAAATTCAAGTATTATTTGTAATTTTCTGAAAATTTTACTTATAAAAAATCAGTCACTAGGACTGATTCAGAACGAAGACAAACGTCATTTTTGGTGTTTGTCTTTTTCTGTTTTCAAAAATATGTTGTCTCATCATCTGATATTCCATTCAAAAATCGAATTTAGAACAAAATAAAAAGGGATATTCTCTATC